>JAJTYM010000048.1 GCA_021463345.1 Pseudobdellovibrionaceae bacterium
GCGTTCGCTCGAACGCTCTGACGCGACTCTCAACAAAAAGGTGCGTGTCACCATTATGCCGTAACTTCATAGGCTTTCAATAACGCAGTTGTGGAGGAAGCCGCGAAGCTGGGGAAAGAGCTTGTTCTCCCTCGTCGGATGCACGCGGTTGGAAAGGATGGTCACGAGGAGATCGGCTCTGGGATCGTACCAAAGGGACGTTCCGGTGAATCCCAAATGACCGACGGATCGTTTGCTGAAATACCGCCCGCAACTCGGGTTGCGCGAGCTCGGCATCATGAATCCGAGGGCCCAATCGCCGCGCGCGCGCGGCAACGCCCTCCTCGCGAACGAACGGACGGTTCCAGGTTCCGCCAACCCTTTCCCTCCGCGCAGCGAAGCGCGCAGCAACAGGCCCCACCGGCTCAGGTCGTCGAGCGGCCCGAAGAGCCCCGCGTGCGGCGCGACTCCGCCGAGCGCCCAGGCGTTTTCATCGTGGACTTCGCCCTGAATCGTCTTTTCGCGCCACGGGCAGGTTTCGGTCGGCGCGTAAAGGCGCCGGGCGCGGGTCGGCTTGTTGCCGACGTGGAACGTCGTTTCGCGCAAACCGAATCGGTCGCGGAGCTCGTCCCACATCTTGTCGAAGTCCCGTCCGGTTTTTCTCTTCATCAGCGCGCCGAGCGCGAAGAAGTCGAGGTCCGAATAGACCGCCCTGCCGTCGTATCCCGCCTTCTCGGCGGCCTTCATCTCCTCGGCGACCAAAAGCTCGAGTTGCGCCCAACGCGCGGCGCGCGGCTTGGAACGATCGATGCTTTCGTAGAACGGCTTCCACCAGGTCAAACCCGCCGAATGGCACAAAAGCTCACGCACCCGGGCCCGCTTCACCGGCGCGCGAAACCAATCGATCTCGGCTGCGACCTCCCGCTCGACGTCGATCAGCCCCTGGTCGACGAGCGACATCGCTTGCGTCACCGAAAACACGATCTTGGTGAGCGAGGCCCAGTCGTAATAGGGATACGTTTCCCCGAACGCGAGATCCGCTTTGCGCTTGCCGCCCGCGTGCACCTGCAGCACGAACCCGGGAGCGGCCCCGACCCACGCCTCGCCGATCCTCCGGCTGATGCGCTTCTCGACCGCGTTCAACGGAGACCCGCGCCCGTCGGCAGGGTCAGCTCCCCCTTCTCGCCCAGCTCGAGCGTGCCGACGACGCCGAACGGGACCGGGCGCTGGATCGGCCCATGCCCGGTGACCATCCCCTTGAACACCGGAAACGGCGCCGAATCGGCGAAACGCCGCAGGACGGCCGGCACGCGGCTGCTCCCGTCGGGCTCGCGGCCGCCGGTGAATTCGCCGAAGACAACGGCTTCGACACCGGCCCATACCCCCGCCTGCAGAAAATGCTCGAAGACGCGGTCGATGCGGTACCCGCGCTCGCCGATGTCTTCCAGGAGAACGATCCGCCCGCGCGGCTCGTACCCGGCGCGCGTTCCGATCGAACTCTGCAGGGTGATGAGGTTTCCGCCCGTCACCGCCGCGCGGATCCGGCCGCGCCGGCGCGCGGCCCGGTTCATCGCCTTCAGCCGCGGGAACACGATTTCGGCCTGCTCGCCCGTCACGATCCGCTTGAGCTCCCGCAGATGGCCGGCCGGGGTCATGTTGCGGCCCAGGCGGTCCATCATCGGGCCGTGCAAAGTGGGCCACTTCCACGCCTGATTGAGGAACACGTGAAGCGTCGTGATGTCGCTCAATCCCACGAAGAGCTTCGGGCGCGCGGGCTTTCTCAACATCGAAAGGCCCGGGATCAACCGAATCGAACCGTAGCCGCCGCGAACGCACCACACGGCTCCGGAATCCTCCGCGAAGAGGGCGCGTTTGAGGTCCTCAAAGCGCTTGGCGTCGGGCGCCGAAGCCAATACGTCGCGCGAGAAAATCGGCTTTCGATAACGCGGCACGAACCCCCACGACCTCACGAACGCGAGGGCGCCCGCGAACTCCTCATCGGTGCAACGGAAGCCGGGGGCGACCAAGTCGATGGTGTCGCCGGGTTCCAGGGGCCGCCAGGTTTTCATGCCCCCATTCTCCGACAAACACGCGCAAGAAGGGAGTCGCCCTGACGAAACTCGACCTAGGTCAGCCGCCCAAACTCCTCGAAAAATGCTCAAATCAGTCATGAACTACCGCTGCCCGCGCGACCACACGAGCCTGACCTGGAAAGATCTCGTCAACACGGGCCGCTGGCTGTGTCGCACGTGCCAAGGAACCCTGGTCAGCGGCGAGGCGTTCGCGAAATTCCCCAAGGCCCAGGAATTCCTCGCGCTGCTGAGGGCGGCCGCGCCCGCTGACGCCGCCGCCACGGTCACCTGCCCCGCCTGCCGCAACGGCATGGGCGCGCACAAGTTCCAGTTGAAGGACCGCTTCGTCGAAGTCGATCATTGCCGCGATTGCGGCCACCTCTGGTTCGACCCCGGCGAGCTCCCCCTCCTCCGCCAAGCCCCGGACCGGCCGCGGCCCACCGTCTACGGCCGCGAGCTCTTCGAGGTCACGACCACGATCCTCGACGAAATCCAGCCCGCCATCGACCGCCACATGCGCGCCAAGGAGCTCACCGCGCGGCGCTGGTCCCGCGGCGTGCGGGTTTTCATGATCGTCGTCAGCGCGATACTCGTGGCCGGCACGATGCGATTCGCGGGCGAATACGGCGGCAAGGCCGGGCGCTCGTTCAACCCGGCGGGCGAAGCCATAGTCTCGCTGCTGCTGTCGCTGATCTTCGCCCTGCGGCCGGCGTGGTTCGCGCTCCTGCTGCCGCTGATCGGTCTGTCTTGGTTCAAAGCGGGGATGGTCTGGCTGTCCCGCCTGTGATCAGCGCCCGGCCAGGGCCGGCAGCGCCTCCCGGATCCCGTCGATGATGAACTGCACGGCGATCGCCGCCAGCATCACGCCCATCAGGCGCGACATCACGTTCATGCCGATCTGGCCCAGCAGGTTCACGATCCGCGGCGCCTCGCGCAGGGCGATCCAGCTGATCAACGACACGAGGGCGATCGCTATGTAGATCGCCGCGTGCCGCTCCCAAGTGTTCGCTTTGTCGGCGAGCATGAAGACGGAAACGATCGCGCCAGGCCCCGAAAGCAGGGGGATCGCCAACGGGAACACGGCCACGTCGGATTTGGCGACTCCCTCGCTCTGCTCCTCCTCGGTCTGTTTCGAACGCGACTGGCGCGCGTGGATCATGTCGAAACCGACGAAGAACAACAGCACGCCGCCGGCGATCTTGAGCGCTGGGATGGTGATGCCGTAAAACTTGAAAAGGAACGCGCCGACCGCCGCGCAGCCGGCGAGAATGGCCCCGGAGACGAGCGCCGCGCGGAACGCGACGCTGCGCCGTTTGCCGGGAGCGTCGCCGATCGTCATGGCGATGAACGGCCCCAAAGCGCCGACCGGGTTTACGATCGTGAGGATCGTCGTGAATGCGGCGACTACGAACGTGACGATGGCGACTTCTCCATTCCGTACAATGGTGTCGGATACTCGCCGTCGAAGCAAGCGGCGCAATAACCATCGGCCGAGCCGCCGCCTTTGGCGTCGACGCTTCCCCCGCTGACCGCCTCGCGCAAACCGCCCATGGACAGGTAGCCGAGGGAATCGGCGCCGACGAACTCGCAGATCCGGTCCAAGGAATGGGTCGCCGCGATCAACTGCGATTTTTCGGGCGTATCGACACCGTAGTAGCAGGGGCCCGTCGTGGGCGGCGCCGCGATCCGCAGATGCACCTCGGCGGCGCCGGCGGCGCGCACGAGAGCGATGATCTTGCGGCTCGTGGTGCCGCGCACGAGCGAATCGTCGACGACGACGACCTTCTTCCCCTTGAGGATCGCCGACTGGGGATTGAGTTTGATCTTCACTCCGAAATCGCGGATCGCCTGGTGCGGCTGGATGAACGTGCGGCCGATGTAGTGGTTGCGGATGATGCCGAGCTCGAACGGGACCCCGCTCTCGGCCGAGAAGCCGATCGCCGCGGGCACGCCGCTGTCGGGCACCGGGACGATGAGGTCGGCATCGGCCGGGTTCTCCCGAGCGAGGATCCGTCCCGCTTCCCTTCGCGTCTCGTAGACGCTGCGCCCGAAGACGACCGAGTCGGGGCGGGCGAAGTACACGTGCTCGAACACGCACTTGGCGGTCCGCGCGGGTTTTTCGCCGAAGAACTCCGAGTGTTCCCCGTCGGCGTCGACCCAAAAAATCTCGCCCGGCTCGATCTCGCGCCGGAACCGCGCGCCGATCAGGTCGAACGCGCACGTTTCACTGGCGACCACGAGCGCGACCCCGCCCGCGGGGCTCGGCATCTCCCCCAGGACGAGCGGGCGGAACCCCAAGGGGTCGCGAACCGCGAAAAGCGCCTTGTGCGAAAGCACCGCGAGACTGAACGCCCCCTCGACTTCCTCAAGCGCCGACCGCAGGCATTCGGAAAGATCCGACGACGGATGGCGCGCGACCATGTGGAGCAGGATCTCGGTGTCGTTGGTGCCCTGGAAGATCGCCCCCCGGCCCTTGAGATCCTGTCTCAGAGGCTCCGAGTTGACGATGTTGCCGTTGTGCGCGACCGCGACCGGCCCGTTGAGGAGCTGCGCCGTCAAAGGCTGGACGTTGTTGAGGAAATTGAGCCCCGTCGTCGAGTAACGGACATGCCCGACCGCCGCGGCTCCCGGCAGGTGGTTCAAGGCCTCTTCCGTGAAGACGTCGCCGACGAGCCCGAGCCCCTTGTGATGGTGGTGCTGTTCCCCGCGCAGCGAAACGATGCCAGCCGATTCCTGGCCGCGGTGTTGAATCGCGTAAAGCCCCAAGTACGTCAGGCGACCGGCGTCGGGATGGTTCCATATGCCGAAAACGCCGCACTCGTCCCGCCAGGATTTCACGCGCGAACCTCGCCTGTTTTGTCGGAGCCCGTTTCCATTCGCGCCCACACGCCGGTCCCGTACGCCTGGGCCAGGAGGTCCAAGGGCGACCTCAAAAGCGAACCGATCTCGAGCGCGCGCCCGCCGGTCCTGCCGATGGGCAGGAACGCGGCCATCGCGAGCGCCCCGCGCGCCTCGCGGACCGCGGCTTCGAGTTCCGCGTCCTTGCCCGGCGTCGCCGTCAAGATCACCTCGTAAAGGTGCTCGCGGAACAGGTCGTCGACCGAAAGCTCGCCGCGCACGGTTTTGAGTTTTTCGTCGTCGATCCGGCAGCCGACCCCGCCCTCGCACATGCGCGCCAGCGCGTAGGCCAAGCCGAATTTGCCAACGACCCTCGAGCTACCGACGATCGGGCCGCCGGGCCGCGCGCCCGTGAGCGACAGCAGCAGGCGCGTGAACGGCGCGATCAAGGAGGGCTCCAACTGCCCGTAACCGGTCGCCGGCTGCCTCGTGAGCTCCTGGGCCGCCCCGCCGATCGCGGCCATCGGCAGGCGGAGCGCGAAAACCGTCTCCCCTTCCCTCGTGAACCGGCTCGCGGGCACGCCATCGACGTCGGCGCGCAGGCCGATCAGGCCCGTCGCCGGGGTCGACGTGATGTTGCGGCCCATGGTTTCGTTGTAAAAACTCACGTTGCCGCTGATGATCGGCGCATCGAGTTTTTCACAGACGGAACTCATGCCTTCGACGCTGGCCACGAACTCGCTCATCACGGGCTCTTTTTCAGGGTTGCCGTAGTTGAGGCAATCCGTGACCGCGAGCGGCTCAAAACCCTTGGACGCGAGTTCGATCGCCGGGTACGCGACGGCGTCGATGCCGCCCTCGCGCGCGTCCCAGCGCATGACGTGCGGCCGGCAGCCGAGCACGATCCCCAAGCCGCGGCCCGACCCGGGCAGCCGCAGAACCGCGACGCTGTCGGAGCAATCGCGCACGGTCTTGGCGCCGACGCGGCTGTCGTACTGCTTATAGATCCACTCGCGGCTCGTGCCGCGGGCATGGCCCATCAGCGACAGGAGGAACCGGGCCCCGTCTTCGACGCCGGTGCTGACCTCCGCCTCGCCGCCCACGCGGTTCCGCGCCTTCCAGGGTTTGTAGGCTCGCATGTACTGCGGGGCGCGCTCCACCAGCGCGTCGGGGTCGATCCTGCAGATCGTCTCGCCGCGCCAAGCGAGTTCGACGAGGCGCTCATCGCGCACTTCGCCGATCTTGCAAGCGTCCAGCCCCCAGCGATGGAAGATCGCCTGGATCGCGGCGAACTTCGCCGGCTCGCAGATCAAGAGCATTCGTTCCTGGGATTCGCTGAGCAGGACGTCCTCGGGGGTCATGGTGGGATCGCGCAGCGGCACCTCGTCGAGATCGATCCTGAGCCCCACTCCGCCCTTGCTCGCCATTTCGAAACTCGAGCTGGTGAGACCCGCCGCGCCCATGTCCTGGATCGCGACGACCAGGTCCTGCGCCATCACTTCGAGGCAGGATTCGATCAGGAGCTTTTCGAAAAACGGGTCGCCGATCTGCACGGTCGGCCGCTTCGCCGCCGAATCGGCTTCGAACGACTCGCTCGCCATGCTCGCGCCGTGCACGCCGTCGCGGCCCGTCTTGGCGCCCGCGTAGACGACCCAATTGCCGGCGCCGCGCGCCTTGGAGAGGAATACCCGCTCGCCTTCGGCGAACAACCCCACCGCCATCGCGTTGACGAGGATGTTGTCGTTGTAGGATTCGTGGAACTCGGTCTGCCCGGTCACCGTCGGCACCCCGACGCAGTTGCCGTACCCGCCGATGCCGCGCACGACGCCGTCGAGCAGCTGCCGCATGCGCGGAGCCGCCGGCTCGCCGAAGCAGAGGTAATCGGCGAGCGCGATCGGGCGGGCGCCCATCGTGAAAATATCGCGCAAGATGCCGCCGACCCCGGTCGCCGCGCCTTGATAGGGTTCGATGAAGCTCGGGTGGTTGTGGCTCTCGATCTTGAAAGCGACGCGCTCGCCCTGCCCGAGGTCGACGACCCCGGCGTTCTCGCCGAAACCCTCGACGACGCGTTTGGACCTGCTGAACAATTTCTTGAGATGGACCTTCGAGCTCTTGTAGGAACAGTGCTCGCTCCAGAGCGCCGAGAACAACGCCCACTCCACCCCCTGCGGCTCACGCCCCAGGATCTCGGTGATCAACCCCAACTCATGGCGGTTGAGGCGGTATTTCTTCAATTTCGCATCGAGCTCGAGCGTATCGAGCCCGGACGTGGATTCCGCCATGATCACCCCCTGCCCTTGAAAAACGCGAAGCCGTCGCTCCCGCCCATCCAGTTCCGCATGGCCCGCTCGGGATGCGGCATGAGGGCGGCCACATTGCCTTTTTCGCTCTTGACGCCCGCGATGTCGGCGACCGACCCGTTCGGGTTTTTCACGTACGTGAACCAGATCTGGCCGTTGTCCTGGAGGCGCTTCAATTCATCGTCCTCGACGTAATAGCGGCCGTCGGCGTGCGCGACCGGCAGGCGCACGCGCGCTCCGGGCCCGACCGGGCCGGCGAAATGCGGGACCGGGTTCTTCATCTCGAGCTCCACCCAATCGTCGTTGAAGCGGAGCGACTGGTTCTTGACGAGGGCGCCCGGCAAAAGACGCGCTTCAGTGAGGATCTGGAAGCCGTTGCAAACGCCGAGAACCGGCACGCCGCGGTCGGCGGCTTCGCGCACGCTCCGCATCGCGGGCGCGCGAGCGGCCAAGGCGCCGCTGCGCAGGTAATCGCCGTACGAAAACCCGCCCGGCAAATAAAGGGCGTCATAAGCCGCGGCGTCGAACCGATCGGCGTGCCAAAGCCACTCGGGCCTGTCGCCGGCCATCTCGACCGCTTGCCAGACGTCGCGATCGCAGTTGGTGCCCGGGAAACGAAGAACTCCGACCCTGCGGCTCACAAGCGCTCCAACTCGAAAGTTTCGATCAAGGGGTTGCAGAGAACGGTTTCCGCCATGGTTTTGGCGCGCGCCATCGCTGCTTCGGAGTCGGCGTCCGGCAGGTCGAGGACGATGTAGCGGCCGACGGTGCAGCGGTCGAGCTTTTGCCCGTGCTCGCGCAGCGTGTTCTCGACGGCCCGGCCCTGAGTATCGAGGACCTCTTTGCGCGGCATCACCTTCACTCCGATCTTCATACCTTGCTCCCCCAAGCTTCGTGCAGCATCGCGCGCACCTTTTCGTAGCTCTCTTTGACGCCGCCGAGATCGCGACGGAACCGGTCCTTGTCCATTTTCTCTCTCGTGACCCGGTCCCAAAGCCGGCAGCTGTCGGGCGTGATCTCGTCGGCGAGCATGATTCGGCCCCCGCCGGGCCCGCCGGACGAGTCGCGGCCGAACTCGATCTTGAAATCGATCAAGTCGAGGCCGACGGCACCGAAAAACTCGATCAATCCGCGGTTCACGTCAAGCGCGGTCCGTTTCAGTTCGTCGAGGTCTTCCCTCGTCGGCGCCACCTTGAGCATCAAAGCCTGCTCGTCGGAGATGAACGGATCGTTCAGCGCGTCGTCCTTGTAGTAAAACTCGGTGAGCGGCACCTCGAGCGGTGTGCCCTCGGCGAGGTTGAACTTCTTGGCGGTTGAGCCGGCGAGCGTGTTGCGCACGACCACCTCCACCTTGAGCATCGCGAGCCGCCGCGTGACCTGCTCGCGATCGCCGACGTCGGCCACCCAGTGGCTGCCGACGCCGCGTTCGGACAGGAATCGGAACACCAATGAGGTGATGTCGCGGTTGACGGACCCTTTGTTCTCGAACGCCCCCTTCTTCTGGGCGTTGAACGCCGTCAGGCTGTCCTTGAACTCCTGCCAAACCAGGTCCGGCTCGCCTTTGACGGCGTAAAGGCGCTTGGCCTTGCCTTCGTAGATCAAGTCCCCTTTTTGGTACGCCATCCGCATCCCTCCACCGAGTTCAATCAACGGCTCCCGTCACACCCCGAAACCCAGCCGCCGAAGCTGCGCTCGGATCGCCGTCACGTGCCGCTCGCCCGTGAAGACCCGGCGGATCCCGTCAGTCCCGACGCGCCCGGCGACGTCCGGGTCGGCGAGCGCCGCCGTCTCCAGCGTCTCGCCTTCCCGGAGCGCGTGCGAGAGCGCCTGCACTTTGGCGTACGCGTCCTCGCGGCTCAGGCCCGAGCCGACCAGCGAGAGCAAAAGGTGCGAGCTGAAGAGCTGGCCCTGGCTGAGATCGATGTTGCGGCGCATGCGCGCGCGATCGACGTACAACCCCGAGACCAGCGTCGCCATGCGATCGCAGGCGTAGTCGGCCAGGATGAAAGCGTCGGGGAAAACCACGCGCTCGACGGACGAGTGGCTGATGTCGCGTTCGTGCCAGAGGGCGATGTCCTCGAGCGCGGCGCCCGCGTACGAACGCAGGAGGCGCGCGCACCCGGTGACGTTCTCGGCCGAGATCGGGTTCTTCTTGTGCGGCATCGCGCTCGAGCCCTTCTGGCCTTTGCTGAACCCTTCGATCACTTCGCCCACTTCCGTGCGCTGCAGATGACGCAATTCGACCGCGAGCCGCTCGAGCGCGCCGCCCAGGATCGCCAGCGACGACATCAGTTCGGCGTGACGGTCGCGCGGGATCACCTGCGTCGCGACGGTCTCGGGCCGCAGGCGGAGTTTCCCGCAGACGCCCGACTCGACCTTCTCGGTCTGGGTCGAATACGTGCCGACCGCTCCGCTGAGCTTGCCGATCGCCATCGACTCCAGCGCCCGCCGCACGCGCTCGCGCGAGCGCTCGATCTCCGCCCAATGACCGGCCATCTTCATGCCGAACGTGGTCGGCTCGGCGTGCATGCCGTGCGTGCGTCCCGCGCACAGCGTTTCGGCTTCCGCCCGGATTTTTTCGGCGAGCGCGGCCGACAGCCGCTCGAGCGAAGCCGCGAGCACGTCTCCCGCCTCTCGCGTGACGAGGCTCAGGGCGGTGTCGAGGACGTCGGAGCTGGTCAGGCCGAAATGCACGTAACGGCCGTTGGGGCCGACGTTCTCCGCGACGTTGGAGACGAAGGCGATGACGTCGTGCTTGGTGGTCGCCTCGATCTCGAGGATGCGCGCGACGTCGAAGCGCCCCTTGGCGGCGATGTCAGCGGCCGCCTCCCTCGGGATCAAGCCGAGCTCGGCCTGGGTCTCGGCGACCGCCGTCTCGACGGCGAGCATCTGCCGAAAGCGGTTCTCCTGCGTCCAAATCCGGCCCATCTCCACGCGCGTGTAGCGTTCGATCATGCGTGCGCTCCCTCTCGGCGTTCGGCCGCCTGCCATTGCAGCCGCAGCTTTTCGAGTGCGGCCAGAACCGCGCGTTGCGAGCGCATTTGGCTCATCCAATCATGGCCGTCCCAAAGCTCGGGACCGTCGACGATCAGGTTTTTCGCGCGGCAGATCTCGAGCTTTCCGAGTTCCTCGGCCGAGAAAACGGGCCAACGGGCCGCGCGACCCGCGGCCGCGCCGGCATCGCTTTCAGCCGGCAACGCCTCGCATTCGGGCGCGCTCAGCGGCAAGCGGCGCGCGAGGATCGCTGAAATTTCGGCGCGCAACGCCTCGAAATAGGCCTTGTCGCCCGAAGCCCGCGACGGGACGCGGATCCAGATGTCGACTTTGACTTCCTCGGCCCGCGCTTCCCCGGTCGTGGCCTCGCCGACCGATCGCCCACCGGCTTTCTTTTCGGCCCGGTTTTCGCTCTGATCCTCGCTCCGGAGGCGCCTGACCATCATGCAATTGGAGTGTGTCCACGGCAGGCAAACGTTGTCGACGATGGCCAGACCGGCCGGCAGCGCCCGGGTCGCGGCGTTGGCAAGCAAACGGAACCGGTAGCGCGACCATAACCAAGCGGGCTGGAGCGCTCCGCCCGGGTACACGGCGCGCATGACGTCTTCGGACAGGAATCCGCTTTCGCCGCTCGACAGCGTCCAGACGAAGAGGCGGGCCGAATCCACCCCGCGACGGCCGGCGGCGATCTCAAGAGCGTCCATCACTTTGTTGTGGATGCGCACATCGTTGACGGTGGCCCCCCGCGTGACGCGGACGCCGAGTTTTTCGAGCGCCTGGAGACCCGCCTCGAACGAATCTTTGGTGACGTGCCGGAGAACGTAGGGAGCCTTGAGCGGCAGAGGCGCTCCGTGACTCAAAGCCTCGTGGTTCTCCGCGTACGCGAGGCCCGCGGCCGAATGCGCGAAATGCGCGAGCCAACCCGCTTCAAATGTCAGCGCCGCGACTTTTTTGTGCAAACGCTCCCGCCCCCTGAGGGGCGACGGGCGCCTGACTCCGCCGGGCCTGAGCGCGTCGAACCAGAGGGCCGCCGGCGACGGCGACGCGATGGGCGCCGTGGGAGACGACGGGCCAGCGGGCGATCTGCTTTCTCGCGGGGCGCCCGAAAGGCGGGACGCCCCCTGGGGGACGACGTCCTTCGAGGCCGACGCGGGAGGAGGCCGCAAGTACGCTCGCACATGCTCATGAATCCCGAAGGAATGCTCGAGAAACGCCGCCAGCTCTCCATCGAGCTCCAAAGGGCCCTGCGGGAGCCAAATCGTGAAACCCTCCGACACGGGGTGCGCGTGCCCGTCATCGACAAGCTGCGAGGGCGCGAGTTCGGGGGTGTCGAAAAAACCCCACGGGCCTTCCCAGTCCTCGGGAGCCCATTCGCCGAGCGCGCCGGTGACGTCGACCAAATGCACGCTCCAGTCCTTGCGCGCGAGCTCGGCCGCGAGCCAATGCCCGCGCCCGTAGGCGGAAACGATCAGAAGGTCGGGGGATTTGTTCACCGGCTCCATTTCAGGGCGACCTCCCTCACGAGTCTCTGTTCATCGATATGGACTTGGAGTTCCGCGAGTTCCAGAGAATACCCGCGCCCCTTGGGGCGATTCAAGCTGCGTCTTCGCGCGACGATGGGACCGGTGTCGACGCCCGCGTCGACCGCGTGCACGGTGACGCCCACGTCGTCGTCCGCCGCGAAGGCGCGTTCGATGCTTTTCAGGCCCGGGTACTTCGGCAACAGACTGGGGTGCAGGTTGACGAGGCGGTTTTCCCAGGCGACGACGAACGTTTCAGGGACGATCCGCATGAAACCCGCCAGGAAAACGTGCGTGACGCCGAGCGCTCGCAACTCGGCGTCCAGGGCCGGCCAATCGATCGGCCTCGGCAACACGCGCGTCGGCACGCCCGCCCGCCGCGCCCGGAGGAGGCCGTAGGCCGAAGGCGACGAACTGACGACGAGCGCGACGTCGACGCCGTCGCGAAGATCGAGGAGCGCGCCCAAATTCGAGCCACGCCCCGAAATCAGCACGGCCCACCGCCGCCGCGAGAAAAGCATCCGTCCCCCTCTGACCCGACGGGCATGACACGACCGGAAGCGCGAACGGCGCGGGTTCTCCGCGCCGTCCAACGTCAGTACACCATCTCCGGCTCCGCGCTGGGGCCGCGAGCCCCCGGCTCCACGGCCCCGAGGACGAACGTCTTGTACCCGGTCCCCTCGCACACGCGACGCACACGGTCCGAGTGCTTCGGGTCGACGACGAGCACCAGGCCGATCCCGCAGTTGAGCGTCTTGAGCATTTCCACGCGCGACAATCCGCTGCGATCCTGAACCTCGACGAACTCGTCGGGCCACGACCAGTCGAGCAGGCGCACCCGCGTCCCGCGCGGCAGGACCCGCGGCACGTTTTCCATCCCGCCGCCCGTGATGTGAGCGACCGCCTGCAGAAGGCCCTCCGCCTGGAGTTTGAGGACCAGACGCGGGTAAAGGTGCGTCGGACGCATCAATCGGTCGCGCCAGGCGTCGAGATCCTTGTCGAAAAGCTTGCGCAGAAGCGAGTACCCATTGCTATGGAAGCCGGAACTGGAGACGCCGATGAGGTCGGCGCCCGTCTTCACCCGGTCGGGTCCCAGCATCTCGTCCTCGTCGACGAGACCGACGGAAAAACCGGCACAGTCGAAGTCCCCGTCGTGATAAACGCCCGGCATCTCGGCGGTCTCGCCGCCGATCAGCGCGCAGTCCGCCTCGTCGCAAGCGCCGCGCACGCCTTCGAGGAACGAGCGCGCGATCGCCGGGTCGAGTTTTCCCGTGGCGTAGTAATCGAGGAAGAAGAGCGGACGAGCCCCGCAGCAAACGAGGTCGTTCACGCACATCGCGACCAGATCCTGGCCGACGGTGTTGTAAACGCCGAACAGAGAGGCGAGCTTCACCTTGGTGCCGACGCCGTCGGTGCTCGAAACAAGCGCCGGTTTTTTGATTTCAGGGAACTGCATGCGGAAGACGGCCGCGAAGCCGCCGATCCCGGAGATCAGCTTGTCGGCGTGAGGCGATTTCGAAGTGCTGGTGTTCCGCAACCAATCGACGAGCGCATCCCCGGCTTCAACGTCGACGCCGGCGGATTTATAGTCGATGCTCACCGCATCCTCCCATCAGGTTTTCGGATGGCGTATTCAACCACTTCGCTCTGGATTCGGGCAAGCGTTCGCAAAAGAGAGACGCTCTTGACGCAATCCATAATTCCCTTGGATCCCGCGGGCGACCGAAAGCCGCGGCCAGAACGCGACAAACCGGTCACGCCGGAGGATTCGGCTTTCGTGAAATGCCCTCACGACACAATTGTTCAGACTCCAGGCGCCCGATAAGGGGGTCGACAGCGGTCCTTTCTCATGAGACGGCCGCTAACGGCCTGGGACGGTCTGAGGAGACCGGATCTGGTCTTGACCTTGCTTCAGTCATTCTATGCACTTAAGTCATGGCCCATGGGACCCTGGGGGAGTTTTGAAACGGATCTTCATCACCGTCTTCGTTGCCGCTCTGACCGTCGCTCCGGAGCCGACCCTGGCCGTGGATCCTGAGTCCGAAACACTGCGACTCGCCGCGAGCACCCGCCCGGCCTCTCTCGGCCCCGAAGGCGGGCTCTTGATCGCGCAAGACGAAGACGCGTACGACCCGTTCGCCGATTACTCGGAATTCGATGGCGCCTCCGATGAAGAAGAGGACGTCAATTTTTTCCGCAACGGCCGCTTGCTCACCATGGGCTTCATCGCCGGCTATCGGGGCTGGACCGGGAATCTCGACTCGATCTACTCGAGCGATCCCACATTCGGGCTCTTCCTGTCCTACTTCTTCGATCTGCGCTTCGCCCTGCAGTTCGGGTTCCTGACGGGCAGCCACACCTTCGTCGCCCAGGGGCCGAGCGAGACCCTGCAAGGCAACGTCTCGCTCGCCGACATCTCGTTCCACCTCAAGTACTACTTCAACACGCAAAACGTGACCCGCGGCCTCGCCGACCTGAATCCGTACCTCATCGGCGGGTTCTCGCACTTGATGCGTACGACCGTGATCGATGTCGCCCAGGACGACGTCGCCAAAGACACGGCCTTCGGCTTCAATGCCGGCGCCGGCATCGAAATCCCGATGATGCGCAACAAGATGTTCTTCGGTTTGCAAGGCGCTTACCAGTTGATCAGTTTTCCCGACGAGAACAGGTACATCAGGCAGTCCGACAACACCACGCAGATCATCAAACCCGCCGGCGACGCGTTCATCATGCTCGCGATCCTGGGTACAAACTTCTAAACGTGACACGCACCTTTTCGTAGCGCGCATGCGTTATCGTGTGCTCTTCGCACACGATAACGCATGCTCGCTACGAAAAGGTGCGTGTCACG
>JAJTYM010000049.1 GCA_021463345.1 Pseudobdellovibrionaceae bacterium
GACGGTCTCCAGCCTCAGCGACGGGCTGACGGAGGGGGATGAGGCGTTCAGCGTCGTTTTGACGAATCCTGTGAACGCGACGGTCGCGGACGACACCGGTGTCGGCACGATCCAAGATGGCACGGCGCCCGGGGTTCCCACGGCGCCGGGCCAGTTCGACGACGGCGCATTTTACTATTCTTCGAGCGAGACGCCGGTTCTGCGTTGGGCGGCTTCGACGGATCACACGCACTACGAGGTCGCGATCGGCACGTCGAGCGGGGGGGCGAACGTCTTGAGCTGGACGAACATCGGCGATGTGACGAGCTACCAAGCCACGGGCCTGACGCTCACGCCGGGGACGATGTACTACGCGAGCGTGCGCGCGGTCGGCGGCGGCGGCGCGACGTCGGTGAGCGGTGACGGTTGGCTGGCGCTCGGCCAGCAGAAGCTGGCGCGGATGGGCCCGGCCTGGGACGGCCGCGAGTCCGGCATCAGCCATGCGATGTTCGGCAGCAGCCAGGCGCTCTCCGAGGACGGGCAGATCCTGGTGGTGGGCGCGCCTTACGTGTCTCTCGATGAGGGTTCCAACCACGTTTTGTTAGCTGGCGCCGTGTACGTGTTCGTGCGAGAGGGTTCGTCGTGGCGCTTGCAGCAAAAAGTCGTCGCGACGGGTGCCAATGCGCGCGTGAATGACGACAGGTTCGGCACGGCAGTCGCGATCTCAGGCGAGACGATCGTGGTGGGGGTTCCTAATCAAGACTACGATTCGGACGGCGCGAATTCATTGAGCAATGCAGGTGCTGCGTACGTGTTCGCGCGCAGCGGGGGCGTCTGGAGCCAGCAGCAGAAATTGGTGGCGACGGGTACCAATGCACGGATGGTGGGGGATCGGTTCGGCGCTTCCGTCACGATTTCGGGTGAGATGATTGTGGTTGGGGCCGATGATCAGGATTGGGATGCGGACGGCGCGAATCCAGTGGGCGGCGCGGGCGCGGCGTACGTGTTCACGCGTAGCGGGGGCGTCTGGAGCCAGCAGCAGAAAATCGTGGCGACCGGGACCAACGCACGGGTGGTAAGCGATTGGTTCGGCCACTCCGTCGCGATTTCTGGAGAGACACTCGTGGTCGGAGCCTATGGCCAAGATAGTGATGCGGCTGGCGCGAATCACTCAAATTACGCGGGCGCGGCGTACGTGTTCACGCGTAGCGGGGGTGTTTGGAGCCAGCAGCAAAAGTTGGTGGCGACGGGCACCAACGCGCGAAGGGCGTCTGACGACTTCGGCAAGGTCGTCGCGATCTCTGGCGAGACGATCGTAGTCGGAGCCGATGGTCACGGCTATGACGAAAACGGCGCGAATTCAGTGAACAGTGCGGGCGCGGCGTACGTGTTCGCGCGTAGCGGGGGCGTCTGGAGCCAGCAGCAGAAGCTGGTTGCGACCGGGGCGAACGCTCGCGTGGCGAATGATTATTTCAGCCGTTCGGTCGCGATTTCCGGCGAGACGATCGTCGTGGGGGCTTACGGCCAAGACTTCGATGCGGCCGGCGCGAATTCAGTGAGTGATGCGGGCGCGGCATACGTGTTCACGCGCAGCGGAGGGGTTTGGAGCCAGCAGCAGAAACTGGTGGCGACCGGGACGAACGGGCGCGTGGCGGGCGACACCTTCGGTACGTCTGCGTCGATTTCTGGCGAGACGCTCGTGGTCGGAGCCAATTATCAAAGCTACGACGCGGCCGGCGCGGATCCGAGGGAGTTCGCTGGCGCCGCGTACAGCTTCAGGTACAATGGTGGTGTTTGGACTCAAGAGCAGAAGTTGATTGGCTCCAGCTTGGTTCATGAGCGTTCGGGAGGCAGGTTTGGTTTCTCACTGAGCTTTTCGGAAGATGGTTCGACGCTCGTGGTTGGCGCTCCCTACGATAGCAGCGATATGGGTTCCGCAGGCGCCGCCTACGTATATATCAAACAAAATGGGTTCTGGGCGCTGCAACAGAAACTCGTGGCGACGGGTACTGGCGCGCGCGTGGCGAGCGATCTGTTTGGCTCTTCCGTCGCGATTGCGGGTGAGACGATCGTGGTGGGAGCCCCTCAGCAGGACTACGATGCGGCTGGCGCGGACCGGGTGAGCAGCGCGGGCGCGGCATACGTGTTCACGCGCAGCGGGGGCGTTTGGAGCCAGCAGCAGAAGCTCGTGGCGACGGGCCCCAATGCGCGAAGGGCGTCTGACGACTTCGGCAAGGTCGTCGCGATCTCTGGCGAGACGCTCGTGGTCGGGGCTAGTTACCAAGACTACGACGCGGCCGGCGCGGATTTGGTGAACAGCGCGGGCGCGGCATACGTGTTCACGCGCAGCGGGGGCGTTTGGAGCCAGCAACAGAAGCTGGTGGCGACCGGCACGAATGCTCGCGTGGCGAGCGATGTTTTCGGTATTTCCGTTGCGATTTCCGGCGAGACGCTCGTGGTCGGGGCTAGTTACCAAGACTACGATGCGGCCGGCGCGGATTTGGTGAGCGGTGCGGGCGCGGCGTACGTCTTCACGCGCAGCGGGGGTGTTTGGAGCCAGCAGCAGAAACTGGTGGCGACGGGCACCAACGCACGCATGGCGAACGACCAGTTCGGTTCTTCCGTCGCGATCTCCGGTGAAACGCTCGTGGTCGGGGCTCGCCAGCAAGATTACGACGAGTCCGGCGCGAATTCAGTGAGTGATGCGGGCGCGGCGTACGTGTTCACGCGTAGCGGGGGTGTTTGGAGCCAGCAGCAGAAGCTGGTGGCGGCCGGCACGAATGCCCGCATGGCGAGCGATGTTTTCGGTATTTCCGTTGCGATTTCCGGCGAGGCGCTCGTGGTCGGGTCTTCTGGCCAGGATTACGATGCCGGGGGGGCGAACTCAGTGAGCGATACGGGTGCGGCGCATGTGTTCATGCGTAGTGGAGGGGTTTGGGCTCAGCAGCAGAAGCTGGTGGCCGTGGGCAGCAACGCGCGTATGGAAGGGGATCGGTTTGGTTCCGCCGTGTCGATCTCGGGTGAGGCGATCGCGGTCGGGGCTGATCAGCAAGATTACGATGCGAGCGGGGCGAACCCGGCGGAGAGCGCGGGGGCGGTGCACGTCTTCCACGCCGGTTCCGCGCCCGAGCCGCCGCAGCTCTCGCTCGCGCCGGCGTCAGGTGTCGAGGGGAGCCTGCTCACGTTCCGCGTGACGATGAGCAAAACCTGGCCTCGTGACGTCACGTTCAAGGCCAGTACATTCGACGGGAGCGCGACACCTGGGGCGGATTACACCGCTCTGACGAACGCGACGTACACGATCCCGGCCGGCCAGACGGGCGTCGACATCGATGTCCCGACCGTGAACGACGGGCTCACTGAGGGCGATGAGAGCCTCCGCCTGATGATCCATTCAGCCGACGAGGCGAGCCCCGCCGGCCGGCCGGCCTGGGGCACGATCCAGGACGATGACTGACGGGATGATGGCTGAAAACACGCCATTGAAGCGGACGCTCAGGTCTTCCCGATCACGCTCGCTTCGATCGACGGATCGCGCGCGAGTTCCGATTTGAAATAATCGAGTGAGAGCGCGAGCCCCGTGTCGAGGTCGATCTCCGGTTTCCAGGCGAGGGTCTCCCAAGCGCGGGTCGTGTCGGGCCTGCGCAGTTTCGGGTCGTTTTCGGGCAGCGGCAGGCGTTTGAGCGGAACCGCATTGCCGGTCAGCCGTTTGATCGTTTCCGCCATTTCGAGCACGGAGCGCTCGGTTGGGTTACCGAGGTTCACGGGCCGGGTCTCTTGGCTCCGCATCAGCAGATAAAGGCCTCGCGCGAGGTCCGTGACGAAGCAGAAGCTGCGCGTCTGCGTCCCGTCGCCGTACACGGTGAGCGGCTGCTTCTTGAGCGCTTGCGTGAAGAAATTCGGGATGATGCGCCCGTCGTCGGGTCTCATGCGGGGACCGTAAGTGTTGAATATGCGGGCGATGCGGATCGGGACCTTGAACTCGCGCCAATAGGACTGGCTCAAGGCTTCGCCGTAACGCTTGGCCTCGTCGTAGCAGCCGCGATGGCCGATGGGGTTGACGTTGCCGGAATACGACTCGTCCTGCGGGTGCTTCTCGGCGTCGCCGTACACCTCGCTCGAACTCGCGAACAGGACGCGGGCTCCATGCCGGCGGCCGAATTCGAGCATGTTGCGATGACCTTCGGAGCCCGTGCGCATGATGAAAATCGGCATGGTGTCGAAGTCGACCGGCGAAGCCGGGGAGGCGAGGTTATAGACTTCATCGAACGGGCCCTCCGCGTCGAGGCTCGGCGGCAGGGGCTGGGTGATGTCGTGTCGGATCAGTTTGAATTTCGACCCGAAGCGGGCGAGGCCCTTGAGATTCTCCTCGCGACCCGTGACGAAGCAGTCGATGGCGATGACGTCGTAGCCTTGATCCAAAAGGAGTTCGCAGAGGTGGCTGCCGACGAAGCCGGCTCCCCCCGCGACGACCGCGCGTTTGGGCATCTAGAGGCTCCCTTCGGCTCGGGCCGTGGCTTGGCGACCGATGCAGAAGTATCGGAGTCCCGCTTTGGCGGCCTTCGCCGGATCGAGCACGTTGCGCCCGTCGAAAACCGCCTTGGACCTGAGGGTCATGCGCAGTCGCGCGAGGTCCGGGGTGCGGAATTCGTTCCATTCGGTGACGATGGCGAGCGCGTCCGCTCCCTGGAGCGCGTCCTCAGCGCTGCTCGCCGCCGTGAACGGCGCGCGGCAGGCCGCGGTCGCCGTTTCGATCGCGACCGGATCGAACGCTTTCACCGCGGCGCCGGCCCTCACGAGATCCTCGATCAGGGCGAGAGCGGGCGCTTCACGCACGTCGTCGGTGCGGGGTTTGAACGCGAGCCCCCAGACGGCGATCGTTTTGCCCTTGAGCCCCCCTTCAGACGCGAAGAAATCCCGCATTTTTTCGAACAGGATGCGTTTCTGGCGGTCGTTCACCTCGTCGGCGGCTTGAACGATCCGCATGGGGACGTCGTTCCGCAGCCCGGTGTGCACCAACGCTTTGACGTCTTTCGGGAAGCAGCTCCCCCCGAACCCCACGCCGGGGTAGAAAAACGCGGGGTTGATGCGGGTATCGGAGGTGAAGCCGAGTCGAACTTCGTTGATGTCGGCGCCGAGTTTGTCGGCGAGCAGGGCGAGCTCGTTGATGAAGCTGATCTTCACCGACAAAAACGCGTTGGCCGCGTATTTGGTCATCTCGGCGGAGACGTTGTCCATGAAGAGGATCGGGTGGCCGTTCTTGACGAAAGGCTCGTAGAGCTCGCGCATGAGCGTCTCGGCTTCCGGCGAACGGCGGCCGATCACCACGCGGTCGGGGCGGAGGAAGTCGTCGACCGCCGCGCCTTCTTTCAGGAATTCCGGGTTGCTGACGATCTCCATCGCGTGCGCGCAGCGTTCGCGACAGAGTTTTTCCATTTCAGAGGCGGTGCCGACGGGGACCGTGCTTTTCAAGACGATGAACTTCTTCCCGTCGGCGGCGTCGCAGATCGCCTCGACGACGGCGCGCGTGGGGCTGAGGTCGGCGCTGCCGTCTTTCATTTCGGGCGTGCCGACGGCTATGAAAATCACCTGGTTGGCGCGGACCGCCTCTTTGAGGTCCGTGGTGAACGAGAGGCGAGGTTTCGCCGTGGCGAGCAGGTCCTCCAGGCCGGGTTCGTAGATCGGCACGATCCCCGCGGCCAGTTTCGCGATCTTGCCGGCATCCTTGTCCACGCATGTGACGGCATGGCCGGCGTCCGCGAAGCAAACACCGGCGACGAGGCCCACGTACCCGGTTCCGATCACTGCGATTTTCATAAAGTGTTGTACCGCCTGAAGTTTTAGTGAATATTACGGCTAACATGCCGGAACGATTGAAACAAGCCGTGACCACGTTGATCAAATTGGCTTTGGCGATGGGCCTGATCGTGTGGATGGTCGAGAAGGGCGCGATCGATTTTTCGGTTCTCAAGAACCTGTCTCACCCGTCCGCGGTCGCGGCCGGGTTGAGTCTCGTGTTCGGTTTGATTTTCATCAACAATTATCGTTGGTTAATTTTGCTTCGCGCCCAGGGCTTCGCGACCACGATCCGGTGGACCCTGCCTCTCAGCCTGATAGGGATCTTTTTCAATTACGCCATGCCCGGGGGCGTGGGCGGCGACGTCGTGAAGGGGTTTTACCTGTTGCGCGCTCACCAAACGCGGCGGATGGCGGGCGCCGTCAGCATCCTCATGGACCGGATCATCGGCCTCTGCACGATGATCACGACCGCGGCGGTGGCGCTCGCGCTCAACTGGGGCCAGGTGCGCCAGAACGCGGAGTTGACCACGTTGGCGACTTTGATTTTCCTGTTTTTCGCGGGATTCGTTTTGTTCTTCGCGGTCGCGCTTTCTCCAGCGGTGGGGCGTTTGGGTTTTCTCCGGTTGGCGTTCGAGAAACTTCCCGGCGGAAGCGCGGCGCGACGGGTTTACGAGTCCTTGCATTCGTACCGCTCCTCGCCCGCCTCCCTCGCCGCCGCGTTCTTTCTGAGCGCGCTTTCGCAGACCGCCGTGATCGCGCTTTTTTACCTCATCGGTCGGTCGATGGGACTCGATGAGATCCCTTTGTCGGCGTATTTTTTCTTGGTGCCGGTCGGGCTCGTCACGATGTCTTTGCCGCTCTCGCCCGCGGGGATCGGCGTCGGCCAGGCCGCGTTTTACTTTTTGTTCGGCCTGTTCAACGCGCCTCATGCCCACGTCGGGTCCACGGCGGTGACGGCGTTCCAGATCGCGCAGTTTTTCTGGGGTTTGTTCGGGGCTTATTTCTATCTGCGCCGCGGCCGCCCTGAGATCGAGGCGCCCGCCGCCGAAACGGCGGCGTAAGGAGCCCGATGCAGGTCAAGGACCGCGTCTTCATCCTCAAAAAAACCAGATACGGCGATGCCGATCTGATCCTCCACGCGCTCAATCCGCGGGGCGCGCGGTTGAGCCTTTTCGCGCGCTCGGCCCTCAAGAGCAAAAAGCGCTTCGGCGGCGGCGTGCTCGAGCCAACGCATTTCGTCAGCGTGATCTACGAGGACAAGCAGGGGCGCGGCGGCGAGGCGGCCCTGCACACTCTCAAGGAGGCCTCGCTCATCGAGGATTTCGAAGGTTTGCGGACCGATTACGATCGCCTTGAAACGGCCTTGTCCCTCATCCAGCTCGTGCACGACGTGAGCCGGGAGGGCGAAGTGCATTCTGACGAAATTTTCAACCTTCTGGGCAACGCGCTCAAAGCCGCGGAAACGAGCCCGGCCCTGGCCAGGCTGCGCGTGCATTTCGACGTGAAGCTGCTCGCGCACCACGGGGTCCTGCCCGTCGAGGCCGAGGAAGCGGAACTCTTGCGCGCGCCCATCGCGGACCATGCTTCGGTCCCGCTCGCGGACCATCAATGGCGCCTGATCGCGGCCCGCGCGCAACGCGTGCTCAAAGACTACCTGGGCGGAATCCCCCGGGCGTGAGATGGGGATGCCCCTGGGCCGGCGTTCCCAGGCATCGCGTCAGCGCCAGCCGTCGTTGGCGGCGACAAATGCCCGGTTGAGTATCGCGGCCGACCAAGGATACAGCCGATGAGTTAAGGGAAATCGCCAGGTGGAATTTTGATAAACTCGTTGATGGCTCCGATGCGGTGCCCATGTCGGACACGCTGGGTTTTTCAAACGGAAACAAACACGACCTTATCGATCGCCGGATGGGCGAAATCGGGGTCGCTCGATACAGCTCTGATTGGCACAGAGGGCGAATGACGAAGGGCTTGTCGAGCACTCCAGTGATTTTGGCCAAGGCGGCGTTATTCGTGGCGTACCCCTATCTGCTTGAGTCCCGCGCGGAACTTCCAATCTAGGTCATCCATGTCCGCTTTCGATTCCCAAAAGACCAACGCGGCCGGGATGGGTACGCCCGAGACTTGGGGGAATGCCAGGAAAAGACTCCATTGATACGATTCCGCTAAGTTCCGTTCATCCAGATGAAGTGGCCCTGCGGCTGAACGCGTTTTAGGGTCTGCCAAATGAGTCAGGCGGTTTTCCCGACGACCCGTTCGGTTTGCGCCCCGAGGGCTTCAGCGAACCATTTGGTGTAGCGATCCCGCCCCCGTGGCCGATAAGCGATGAACCCGAAAGCCTCGAGCGTGTTCCGCACGAGGTACTCGCAACAGCCGCGGTAATCCCGCCCCCAATTGAGCGCCCGCGAAAACGGCCGAAACTGCCAGAAGCGCTGCCCCTGCCCCTGAGCCTCGTGGCTCGGCGCAACGGCCGCCCCCGCCTCACTCAGAGCTCCGGACCCATCGCCCCCATGGGCTCGCCGCGCAGTGTGGAGCCCTCGACTGCGCTGTGATTCCAGGAATTTCGCAAAGCTCTGCCGGCGCATGACGTGGCTGGCCACCTTGCCCGAGAGCGCCCGGATGAAGGCATTGTAGTTGCGCCGATGCGGCACCTTGACGAGGAGGTGAATATGATTTCCTGCCACGGCCTTGCGATACACGCGGACGCGGTGCCGACGACCGAGGACTTCGATCAAACGCTCGATCTCCGGCCGATTCCCGGGCTTGAGGAGCGAGAACGGACCCATCGCCCACGAGGAGCGCAGGACGATGTGGAGAGGATCCTTTGTCGACAGCGGCCTTTGGCTGCGCCGGCGGCCGTGCAGCAGGCGACCGCCGAAGAAACGCGGTGGAGGTTTCAGGAGGGGGAGTTGTCGCGGTGTTTTCATGACGGTGGGGGGCGTGCAATCCCGCGCGCGGGGCGAAGGGGCCAGGACGAGGGCCTGGCGGTGGCGCCCGTCCGCGCACCGGACGCCGGGCACTGCCCGGCTAGCGACGGTTTTTCGAATGGCAGCGTCGGGGACGGTGGTCGAGGGGCGAAGGTGGCTGAGTGATGGGGCGGTGGTAGCGTCGAAGTCGATGACCGAAGGGCGATAGCGGCGGGGCGATGCCTCCGAGGAGGCCGCGTAGCTCTCGTTGCCCCGCTGAGCGCTGGGTCCCCGAGATCTTGGAATCTGACGACGCTAGATACGGACCATCCGAACCGCTCGGCCAATGCCGCGCCCTCGTGGGACCACGACGGACGCGGTGGCCAGACCCTCGTCCGAGGCCCTTCGCCCTGCGTGTGGGTAGGATCAGGAACTTCGTAGTACCAGGGTGTTGTGGCGCTCCCAGGCATCGCGGAGGTGACGGCCGTCGTTGGTGGCAACAAACGCGCGGTTGAATATCACGGATGACCACGAGGGTAGACTGTCTTGAATCTCGACCTCCGGTCGCTTTAAGGACTCTATTTGGGCGGGTGAATTCCCTCGCCTTAAGGCGATCACGTCAGTCAGCTCCCCGAATGGTAACCGAATATCGGAAGTCATCGCCTAGCGCCTTCAACATCCAAGAACGATAGATTGAAGCAGACCGATAGTCGATTTGGCTTGTGCGGCGCCAGCGGAGTGCGAGGCATGGCTCTGACTTATCGAGGCGCGCTCCAGTATCTGGGGAAGGTCGCGAGAGCGGACGACGTCCTGTCGCTCGCATCCGTTGGCCGTTTGCTCGCGCAGCTGGGACTTACTTGTCAGAAGCCTCTTTCCAAAGCCTTCGAGCAAAATCCAAGTCTGGTCGAGGAATTCGACTCCAATGGAGCTGCCAGGCGCCATGGCGTGATGATTTTCGTCTGATGCCTTCGCATCAGCTCTGGATAATGACCTGTGGACATAGCCTGGGTACGCGGGCGCAATCCTTGAACGGCGCCCCTGGCGATATCTTGCATGTGCCCACAAGGCGAAAACGATTCCGCAGTGAAGAAGTTGAAGGCCTGATCTTCGACACCTGGATTCTCTCCCTCAGCCCGGCGTTCTTACGGCCAATGCGTTTTCGCGCGAAGCCGTCGCTTTTGGGAGGGCCGTGGCGGCCGGTTCCCCAAAGGCTTTACAGGTTCCACGCGCCCGACAGGGTCAGCATCGCCGAGGTGCGGTTGAATTCGTTGGCGCTCACGTTCGATCGGTTGAGATTGTGGCTGAGCATGAAGCCAGCGCTGTACTTCTCGGTCAGCTTCTTGCTGAGAGCGTACGAGAGCGTGTAGCTGTTGTCGCTGCGGCGGTTGGTGTTCTTCGTGTACGAAAGCAGGAAATACGAGATCTTCGCGTTGTAGGTCAGGTCCCAGGGCATCCGCCCCACGTAACCGAGCCCGAGATCGAGGCGGTCGAAGACCGCGTTGTCGCCTCTGGCTTGGTTGGACGTGTAGGCGAGGTCCGTGGTCACGATCCGCTCCTTGCTCTGATCGAGGAAGAGGTAGTTGCCCCACCCCAATTTCGCCTTGAACGCCGAGGAGTCGTTGATGCCGGTCGAGCTGTCGAGACCCGATTGGTCGTAACGCATTTCCAGGTTGTAGTTGGCGAACCAGTTGTCGCTCATGATCACGGTGTTGAGGACGTTGAAGATGTACGAGTTGAGGATCGCCTTGTTCTCGCCGTCCTCGATGCTCATGTAGGTCGTCTCGAAGCCCGGAACCATGTCGATTTTGTAGCCCTTGCCGGCGAACAAGCCCTTGCGGGTGTAGGGGAGGGTGATGCCGGCGATCATCGGGTCGGTATTGCGCAGGTTCTGGTCGCTCTTGAACGATTCGTCGAGCGTGTAGAGGTTCAGGACGTCGAGCTGAGCGGCGAATTCCCTGGTCGCCTCGTAAACCGGGCGGTAGCGCAGGGACGCCTGCTGCAGGAAACGGTTGCCGGCCGTGTCGCTGGCGGCGCCCGTATCGCGCTGCGAATCCGAGATCTGTAGGACGTTCGAGTCGAAATTGAGGCCGACGGTCGCCGTCAGGTACCATTTCTTCGCTCGTTCGGCCTCGAATTGCTGCACGCGGAGGACCTGCTCGATCGCTTCCTCGGCGCGCTGGTCGAGCTTGGGATCCTTCGACGTGTCGAGGACCGCCTGGAACTGAGCGCGCGCTTCCGCGTACTTCCGCTCCTCGAAAAAGATCATGCCCAGGTAGAACGACGCCGACGGGCTGAGGTCCGGGTGCTTGGCGGTTTCGACTTTCTTGAAGTCGTCGGTCGCTTGGGCCATCTCTTTCAGGCGGTAATGGTTGAGGGCGAGGTAGTAGTTCTGCTCGACCGGATGGACCGATGGCCCCTCGGCCAGATTGATGTGGATGAGGGATTTGTTGTGATTCCCCACCCGATAGAGGGTGACGCCGTACTGGAAGTGGTACGCGCGCTCCTCAGGATCCAGTTCGAAGGCTTTCCCGAACTTTTCCGCCGCTTCGGGGAACTGGCCCGCCTGGTAGTGCGCGAGCGCCTGTTGCGCGAGCTCCGCGGCCTGCCGTTTGCGTTTGGCCCGCTCCGCCTCGTCCTTGCGTTTGAACTCGGCCTCGAGTTCGGCCGCCTTGCGCGCCTCCACCTGCTCGAGGCGCAAGCGTTCGGCCGCGGCCAGGGTCGCGGCTTCCTGGGCCTTCGCGGCTTCGGCGATCTCGGCGGCGTCCAAAGCCGATTCGTTCACCACTTTCTGTTTTTGCAGCTCGAGCGCCTCGCGTTCGGCGCGGTAGACCTTCATGGCGTTCCGCGCTTGTTCCCTGGTGTCGAAGATTTCGATGTTCTGCTGGCCGTTTTTCCCGCGGCGGAGGATGAACGGCACGCGCTTGAGCTCGCCTTTGGCGACCATCTCGTTGAGCTTTTTGAGGCCTTGGTTGGTTTGGAGGAGTTCCTGCGGAGGCACGTAGAACTCGGGAGCGAGCTGCGTGATGCGATCCCATTGCACCGAGAACAAGCCGCTGAAAACGGACGAGTCGGGCTCGGTTTCCTCGAGCTGGATTTGCACGAGGCGGCCGGTGGCGCCTTCGCGCATGAGCAGGCTCGCGCTGTCGACTTTGGAGGAGTCGCGGTTCCACTTCGGGAAGCCGTAGTTCAGGCGCATCGCCTTGGATGCATCGAGCCCGACACGCGTTGGCCCGCTCTTTTTAGGGGGCAGTTTCGTCGGCGCGCCCGTCGGCACGTTCTGCGCGGAGGCGAGTGCGGGGAACAATGCAACGAGCGCAAGCGAACGCACGGACTTCACTCTGTCTCTCCTTGGCGCCGGGACGGATTCGATTCGCTGGATGCGATTGGAGATCGCGTTTCCTCGAAAAGTGTATCTGAATCCGGGAGGTTGGAGAAACAAAAGAGGGCGCCGAGAGGGGATCCCCTTTCAAGGTCGTGATCAGTGGAAGCGATCCGCCTCCGCAGGACCGTGGTCCTGCCGCGGGCCGCTCAGCACCCTTGGTTCGGGAGGCAGATCCTGATGTTCACGCGCGCCGGCCCGGTCTGAATCGCTTGGTTGCAGAACTCGCAGACCGGAGGTTGGTAGACCGGCATGACCGGAGGCATGAACATCGGTGGAGGCATCGTCCCGCCCGGCGTGGACGCCGCGGGCCCGCCGGCGATGAGTTCGGTGTCGATCGGCATCATCATGCCGCTGCCCGAGGGCGTCCGCGTTCCGCCTCCCCCGCTCGCGGACTTGGAGCCCGATCCGGGATCGTCCGCTGCGGGCGCGCGGCCCTCGCCTTTGTTCCCGTCCTTGCCGGCGCGTTTGTCGCCCTCGTTGTTAGGCCCTTTGGATCCCGGCTCCTGTTTCGCTCCGTCGCTTCTTCCATCGGGGCCTTTCTTGGCGTCGGTGGATGGCTGCGGTCGCTCTCCCGGAGGGCCCGTTTGCGAACCCGAGTCCACCTGATTGAGCTCGGCTGGGGGGACCGCCTTCGGCGGCGCCGGTGGTTGGCCGATCGTCGCTTCGGTCTTCTGGCCCGCGCCGACGGCGATCGCGTTCATGAGCACGCCGCCCGGGCCGAGTTGGCCGACTTCGACTTTCCCTTCGAACGTCACGACTTCCATTTTGTTGATTCTCGGTGAAAAACTCGTCAGGAAGTCGGTGCCGCGGACACCGGCGACCGCGCTCTTCGTCTTGACCTGGAAGAGTTGCGGTTCCCCGGAAGCCGACTTGCCGTCGTATTTCTGGTTCACGGTCGCGCGCATTTTTCCGTACATGACATTGAGCAGGACTTTCTTCTTCGCGGACGCCGGATCGTTCTCGTACGCCTCGATCTTCATGGAGGAGCCGGGGTTCACGTTGAGGACGTTGCCGTCTTCCATCGAGAGTTTGACGCGGGACTCGGCGGCCGTTTTGACGACGTCGCCGGCGCAGACTTTCTCGCCCTGCGCGAGCGCGGCGGGCGCCTTGGAGCCGCGCGCGACTTCGACTTTGCCTTTGACGACTTCGGCCGTGCCGCAGCCGGCGGCCTCCGCCGTCGCGGCGAGCGCGAGATTCGTGGATAAAAACACGGCACCGATCAGTGCTAGGTTTTTCATGCGTCCCCCGTCAACGTCCCGACATGCCCTATTCGGTTCGGGTCCGGGGGAACTTGACCAAAGCGCCGGGTAAAACGGGAGTTGACCGGTTTTGAGCCGCGCGGGCCCCGGAACGAGTCGTTTTATCTTGGGCCGCGCGCGATGATCCATTTGGCGGCGTCCAACAGCCCGTCAGCCACATGGTCGGGAGGCGCCCACGCGAACGCCTCGGGGCTTTCCGTGCCGGAGAGGAGGATCGTCCCCGCGCCCGCTCGGGTGCCCGCCTCCACGTCGCTCATGCGATCGCCGATCATCCAGCTTTGAGACAGGTCGATCCCGTGATCGACGGCGCCCGCGTCGAGCATTCCGCTGTTCGGTTTGCGCATGGGATGATTCGATTCGACCGGGTAAGGGGCGTAGTAGAAACCGGCGAATTCGACGCCGTGGCCGTGGAAATCGGCGGCGATGATCCCGTGGATCTTATGCAGGTTCTCGAGCTGGACGAGGCCCCTGGCGACCCCGGACTGGTTGGTCGCGAGGCAGAAGATGTAACCGGCGTCGCGCAAGAGGCGCAGCGCTTCGAAGACGCCGGGCAGGTATTCGATTTGCGCGGGATCGTTCAGGTACACCTTGTCGACGATCAAAGTGCCGTCGCGGTC
Organism: Pseudobdellovibrionaceae bacterium; assembly: GCA_021463345.1. Lineage (GTDB taxonomy): Bacteria > Bdellovibrionota > Bdellovibrionia > Bdellovibrionales > JAMPXM01 > JAMPXM01. The sequence continues at coordinate 13,943 of JAJTYM010000049.1, forward strand.
GAGGAACACGGCCTTCTTTTTCATGTCTTGCGCTTCGCACCTTTCGGGCTGGACAACGGATGGTGGCGCTCGAGCGTGCGCGCGAGCTGGTCGATACTGACATGTGTGTACTTCTGTGTCGCTTGCAAACTGGCGTGGCCGAGCAATTCCTGTAGTGCGCGCAGGTTCGCGCCGCTCGCCAGCAGGTGGGTCGCGAAGCTGTGCCGGAGCGCGTGCGGGTGCAGGGGTTTGAGCAGTCCGGCGCGCCGACCGGCGTCGCGTACCCAGTCGTAGGCGCGTCGGGCGTCGAGAGCCGCGGCTCCGAATACGAACTCGTCTCCCGAGCCGGCCAAGGGCCGCAACGCGCGGGTGACTTTCCCGGGAACCGCCACCAAACGTTCTTTGCCGCCCTTGCCCAGGACCTTGAGGACGCGCTCCTTCATGCGGATGTCGGTCCATCGCAACGAACACGCCTCGCTCACGCGCAAGCCTCCTCCGTAAAGCAGGAGCGCTATGTGATGGAAAAAGGTGTCGCTATTGAGAAAGACGAGGCAAACCAGGCAGGTTGAAAATTTCTCTCCTCTTTCACCTTAGG
>JAJTYM010000005.1 GCA_021463345.1 Pseudobdellovibrionaceae bacterium
TTTGCGTAGTAACAAGATTCTCAACCGAGAGAGTCCGTGGCTCAACTCTTCACACTGAGCTGGTCCAGGTCCTGTAAACGCAATTCAAAATTTCGGCATCAAAGGTCCACAAATGATTCCTACCGAAGTCGGGTAGACCTTTCGAACCGTCGTTCGTAGACTAAATGTATGTTCGTTGCGGTGTTTTTTGGCCTTTCAATTGTGTCATTTGCTAGCAATGCCATTGCAGAGACTTCGCCGGGAAGTCGAGCTGCAACTTACTTTTCCGCCCGGCAGTTTTCGGACTGCCTGAGTACTGAAATGGCTAAGAGTTTCTCTAGGGGCGAATTCAGCGACCGGGTTCGAGCGATTCATGATCTTCGGGCGACCCTTGCCGCCCACGATCTTATCGGTGTAAACTGCGATTTTTTTTGTGATGGTCCGGGCACTCCAGCGTTCAGCCTCCTTCGCCCGATCAGCTGTTGGCTAAACAAGAAGTTCGCAGGCAGCCTCATGCTGCATTCAGCACCGCTGGTCCTTACGCATTCCAGGTTCAACCATCTTGTGGAGCCGGAAATGTCTCTTCCTCAGATCCGCAATGCAGTTGTCATGGCGACAAGAGATCCTATTCGCGACTGGCTAATTCGCCAGGAAGAGAGGTCGGTTTCGCACTGGCAGCTTTTTAAAGAAGCGAATCGCATATTCGGTGATCCATTTGTTGCATTAGGCGCCATTGGCGACCTCTTCGAACACGAACGAGAGTGGTGCGATCGCCAAAGTACTGGCAAACGACAATGTGAGCTGGCCAAGCGGATGAGACCCATCGTTACTCCCGCCGATGTTGATCCTGTGGGACGCAACTATCACTTCTGGGCGCACTTAAACATGGTTTGGAATTCAGATGGATCGATAGAAAAGGCGGCGTCCTATTTTTTCGAAATTTGGAAGGACGACGACGTTGGTGACCACGCAGCAAATCTACTCGGTATAGACACCAGCACCCGCGCATACAAACTAACAAAGACGAAGCTCGCACCGGTAGGGCAGTATCTTACAAAGAACAGGTGTGAACTATAATAGACCATAAACACTACGATCTGTAGGGCTCGGCAGTCGAGCCAGTGCTGCCGATGTGACCTTCAAAAATTCACTCGGTAGCGATCCAGTCAGAAAGATCGTCAAAGCGATCAGGCGGCTTCGCAGTGGCACACCCGGAAAAGAGCTCGGGCGCGAACTCGGCGTGACAACGGCGACGCTTTACGCGTGGAAGAAGAAGTGCAACAACATGACGATCTCGGAGGCGAAACGTCTTCGCGAGCTCGAGAGTGAGAACGCTAGGCTCAAGCGGCTTGTCGCGGATCAGGCGCTGAATATTGAAGTTTTGAAAGACATCAACTCAAAAAAGTGGCGAGCCTGCACCAGCGCGCGCCGGATCCCTGGAATAACAACAATTAATGTTTAGTATCGGCGGGTTCTCGCCGCTCGAGACTTTCCATGAACCGCCATTCCGGCAGCGGGTCCTTGAAGCGCTTCCAGGCTGGGGCGCCGCCTTTGTCTTCCTCGTCGGTGACGAGGCAGGCATCCAGCTTGGCCAGGGTTTGGGAGGCATCGACGTCCTGGCCGATGAAGACCAGCTCTTGCCCGCGGTCCCCGTAAACTTCGTCCCAATCACGCTGCAAAATCTCGATATCGTCCTGGTCCGTCGGCCATTCTTCCCGCGGGGAAGCCGCGTACCAGCGGCCGGCGCACTCCAGGGAGACGGTTTGTCCCGCTTGAGACCAGAGCCCGATGAAGTCCGGGCGACTGGCGATCCAAAACAATCCCTTCACGCGCAAGAATTTCTGGCCTTCCGCATGCAGGAAACTCCAAAGACGCCCAGGGTGAAATGGCCTTCTGGCCCTGAAGACAAAACCGCTGACGCCGTACTCTTCCGTCTCAGGCTTCTCCTCGCCTCGAAGAACGGCCAGCCAGCCGGGGGACTGTTGGGCCCGTTCGAAGTCGAAGAGTTTTGTATCCAAGATCGATTTGAGCGGGACTTTCGATTTCGTGGCCTCCATGATCCTGGCGGACGAGTTGAGGGACGACAGGATCGCTTTCAGCTTTTCCTTCTCCTCGCTCGAAATCAGATCCACTTTGTTGAGCACGATCACGTCGGCGAACTCGACTTGATCGATCAAAAGATCGGTGATGGTCCGCTCATCCTCCTCGCCGGCTTCGAGATCCCTGGATTTCAGGCTCTTGGAGGCCTTGTAATCTTTCAGGAAATTCTTCGCATCGACCACCGTGACCATCGTATCGAGGCGAGCCACGTCCGACAGGCTCTCCCCGTTTTCCTCGGTGAAGGTGAAAGTCTCGGCGACGGGCATGGGCTCGGAAATCCCGGTTGATTCGATGAGCAGGTAATCGAATTTCCCCTCCCTGGCGAGTCTTGAAACTTCGTTCAAGAGATCCTCTCGCAGGGTGCAGCAGATGCAGCCGTTGCTCATCTCGACGAGTTTTTCTTCCGTCCGGCTGAGGGACGCGCCGCCCTTTCTCACGAGCTTCTCGTCGATGTTCACTTCGGACATATCGTTCACGATGACGGCGACCCTCAGGCCCTCCCGGTTGTTCAAGACGTGGTTGAGGAGAGTCGTCTTTCCGGCTCCGAGAAACCCGGACAGGACGGTGACGGGTAATTTCCGGTTCATGGCATCCTCCGATTCATGTCGTTCCAAGCCAGCTCACTGGGCGCATCCCGAGCAAACCCCGCGCAGGAAGACGGGCTGCTTCTTGCCGAAAAAACGGAAGCCCCCTAGGGCGGACAGGAAGCCGTCGATTCTTTCATGGTCTTTGATCTCCTGATGCTTGTGGCATCGCTGGCAGAAGAGGAGAAGGTGCGCGTGGTCCTCGCATTCGTGCGAGCAAAACACATAGTTGTTGGAGTCGACTTCGTGCAAGACCCCCGCCGCCTTCAGGTGGGCCAAGTTGCGGTAGATCGAGACGCGATCGACCGCGTCCATGTCTTTGGATATGATCTCGATCAAGCGGGCTTGGTTCAAAGCCGACTTCGCCTCGACGAAAGCGAGCAGGATGCTTCGGCGAAGGGGGGTCTTCCTCAAAGAGTGCTTTTCAAGTACGTGATCTATGCGGGCTAATTCTTTCCGCCGCGCCTTACGAAGCATCTCGAACTCCTTTTCGGCAGCCCCGCGGAAGGTAGTCGATTTCGCCGGCAAATGCAACATAGTTGCATTAATGGTTTTCCTGCTCGCTCGCGGGCCCTCTGCGTCGGGGCGGGATCTGGGCCCTTCGCTCGCCATTTGATGCGGCGATGGGATCGCCGGACCGGTTGTCGTAAAGCGCGATGGCCCGCGTGGACAAAGCCGGCCGTGGCCGTTGGCGTACGCGGCTGTTCGAATATCGCAATCAGAAATGATGACACGGTCGCGTTTCAAGCCGTCGGACGGCCTTCTTTGATTGCCGCGAAGGAAGTCGTACACTAAGGTTTGGCGGTTTTCGGCCACGTCGTTCGACCGAATCGGACGCGGTATGGGATCCCAAGCTCGGTTCCTGGCGAGGCCGCCGGATTTTCTTGCGGGCGATCATGCCCGCAAGGTTTATGGGGAGGCTTTATGAGAAGTCTTGTCGCTCTGTTTTTGGCTTTGTCGTCGTTCACCGCTCACGCGACGGAGCTCCCGGGAGGGGAAACCGTCGGGGGCCCATTCAAAGGGAATTGCCAGGTTCTTGAGAACGGGAACGAAGTCGACAGTTTTTCCTTTGACGCCAACCCTGAATCCAAAGTCGGAATCGGTCTGGATAACGGCTTGTCCTACGGGGATTATTTCGTCCAGGTCGTCAATGACAGCTTCAGGAACTCCTTGAGCGTGGCGGTGATTTTCGTTCGGCCGACCATTGAAAATCCCCCCCGTCTTTGCATGACGAAAGGCGGTTATTACGATTGCGATTTCATCAAGAAAAGATGGAGCGTTCCCCATAAGGGCGCCCAGCCGCGCCAGGTCCCGCTGGCGGGCTCGCTGGAAATCATTGACAGCGAAGGCATCCGTGGGGGCAGTGCATCGCTCGTGGACTCTTACCGGAAGACCATTGGCGAAGACAACGGCGGGTTCAGTGAGCACGTTGAGTTGAAAATCAAAGATTCCAAAACTTTAAAATGCGGCGTCTCCTACGTAAATCTTTTCTAAGATAGAGACTCCTCCGGCTCCGCGCTCCGCCCGGTGACTTGAATCGCCAGACGGAGCCCGGAGCGTCAGGTTGGCGCGATACGCCTTCGCAAAACGAGCCGCCCGCCGCTGATCACGAACATAGAGAATCGTGTCGCACGTCACTCACCGGCGAGTCGGATTCGGGCAAGCTTGCGCCACGCGGGCGAAAAAACGATCGGCCCACTCGCCGTTGCCGCGCCAGAAGAAATCCGTGTGTCGCCCTTCAGGGATCCGCCAGAACTCCTTGGGTTCTTGCGCCTTGCTGAAGAGAGCCTCGCCGTGGGAGAGATCGATCATCGGGTCGTTTTCCCCGTGGATCACCAGAAGGGGGATCGGGGAGACGCGGCCGACCGCCTTCTCCGGGGCGAACTCGTCGCTCAGTATGAGATGCGCGAGCGGCTGGAGCGGCCACGTGAACCAGTTCTTCGCGAGAATCGAGCGCGCCACCCTCCGATAGGACCCGAACGTCGAATCCAGGATGACGAGGCGGATCGTCGCGTCGTTTTTCACGTCGACGACGCTTTTGACCGCGACCGCCCCTCCGAGGCTCTGGCCGAGCACGATGAGGCCTCGTTCGGGAAAGCGTCGCTGCACCAGCTTCAGGGCGGCGCGACCGTCCGCGACCGTTCCCTCGGGGGTCGGCTCACCCTCGGATTTGCCGTAGCCACGGTAATCGAAAATGAAGAAGTCGTAACCCCGCTCCAGGGCCGGGTAGAGCATGAGGAAATGGGTCGAGAGGTTTTGGGCGTTGCCATGAAAGTGGACGAAGACGCAGTCGCGGGCTTTCGATCGAGCCGGCGACTCAAAGAGCCAGCCGTGCAGGCGCGTGCCGTCCTCGGCGGCGAATTCGATGTCTTTCGGCTGAACGCGCAGTTTGCGCCGGTCGACATGCTCGTCGCGGGTCGGATGGTAGAGGAGGGACGTGCAACCCGTGTTCGCCGCGGCGAACGCGGCGGCGATGCCGAGAAGGGTTCGAGAAAATTTCCTTCCCACGAGACTCCCGTCAAAAATAGTGGGCGAAACCCACGCTCGTCTCCTGGTGTATGGAGTCGAGTTTGAGCATCACGTCCAACGCCCAAGACGAGCGCCAGGGTTCCAGCCATCGTCCGCGCAGAACGAGCGCGCGCCGTTCAAACGGCGCCGGGCCCAACGTTTTTTGATAGGTCCCTTCCGCCATGAGGGAGAGGTCCCGGGTCCAGGCCAGGCGCGCCCCGAGCGTCGGGCCGACGGATGGGCTCACTCGATCGGCCGCGAACCCCGGGGAGGCGAGGACGGCGCCTTCCGCAAGGGCGTAGCCGAGCCAGCGACTCACCCGCGCGCTGGCGCCCGCTCCGGCTCGAACGCCGGCGGCGGTGCAGCCGCGGCATCTCGGGTCGTCGACGCGTTCCGCGCCGAGGCGTACGCGCCAGGAAGCTTCGCGATTGTGGGCGTCGAGGGGTTGGAACGTCCCGATCTCAAAGAGCGTGAAATCCTCCAGCCGAGGGGCCCGGTCGCGGTCCCAGTGGCGGAGGCGCAGATGCATGAACTCGATGGTCGCGTTGTCGGGCAGGCCCGTTTGCGGGTCGAGAAGATCGTGCAGAGCGAACCGAATGGCGAATTCCGTCGAGTGGCGATCGTTTCGGCCGAAGACCCTTTGCCCCATGATTCGAGTCGAGCCATGGCTCATATGCGGCCCGGAGCCGGGGTCGGAGTCGATCCGCAAGGGACTTGAACTCGGCAGGCGGCTCCTCGCCAGGAGAACCTTGTGCTTGCGAGCCGCCATCGGGTGTTTGGGTTCGCCGGCCCGGCCCGACATGAGTTCGCGGGCGTGGTTGAGGTCGATGTAGTCCATGTAGGCGTCAAGAACGGCCGCTCGGGAATTCTCGTCCTGCGCCCCTGGGGCGTCGAGGAGGCCGCCCAGCTCTTCGTCATCGGCCGCGATGAGCCCATTCAGGAGGCCGCGTTCGGCCGCGCCGAGCCCCTCGCGCCTCGCTCGGAACTGAGTGTGGATCGAGGGGCGGGTCCGGATGCCGCGAATCAATCCCTCTTCCTGGAGCGCGGCTTTCAGGGTGTCGGTCGGTATGACCCAGAGGGGGACACGATCGATCAGATTGAGCCTCGGGGCCGCGGCCTCCAGCAGCGTCAGCATGTGGTAAGAGCAGTTTTCGGTCAGGTAATAGTAATCGAAATGAGTGGAGGAGAGTTCCCAGAGGTGCTCGACGAGCCGGTCGACCTCCTCTCGCGAGAGCGCGAGATCGTATTCCCAGAGATCGCGCGACTCGAAATCCGCGTACTCCCTCACTTTGTAATAATAAGGCAAGGTCGTGAACGTTCCTTTGAAAAAACCGCTCAAGCCGTAGAGGGCGTAGAGAACCGGGTTGGATGTCGTCGGGTTAGCGGCGTAATTGACGCCGAAGTCCAGGAGTTGGCGCTCGGCGCCTTGAGCGCCGTCGCCGCGGTTCAGGCGGAGGAGCGTGTGTCCGTACGCCGAGGAGGGGTTGGCCACGTAGTAGGAGGAGAAAACGAGGGTTGCGGATTTCGCGCCGGCCCGTCGGCGGAAGTCGTTGAATTCGCCGCAATCGCCCCCGGCGGGGAACGCTCCCAGGCCCAGCCGCTCATCGAGCCAACGGAACCGGGCGGGGAACTGGCATTTCACCGTTTGCGCGGGAACCCACGGGCCCAAGTCGCGTTTGTTCGGGGAGGCGAAGCCTTCAAGAGTCGCGAGCAGTTCGGCTTTGGGGTCGCGTCGCCCCCGGGGCGAGACGAAAAAATTCGCACCGTCGGCCTCGCTCACCCAAGAGCCGAAGAGCGTCGGGCGGTAATGGACGAGCCTGCGCCACTCCTGTGACTCATGCAGGCCGAGTCGCAGAGCCCTTTGCTGAACGGAATATTGAGCGGAATGCTGAGCAGGGTGCCGAACAAGGGCGGCGCTTTCCTGGGCGACGGATCTGAGCGGGAACATCGAGAGAAGGAGGGCGAGAATGGCCGACGCATGCGACATGGCCGGCCATTCTGTCATCTGAGCGCCTTGGACTCAAGCCTTAGCCGAGGCTTTGGCAGGAACGCGCCAGCGAGCGGGACCTCCTGACGGTGTCCCGGATGGTTTCCGAGATCTTGACGGAGTCGTTCGGGTGCGCGTCGAAGATTTCGGGGTAGTTGGCTCTCAGCGCGGAGCTGACTTCCGAGCTGTCGGCGCAACCCAAGAGCGAGCTCAGAGCCGTGATCGTTTCGCCTTGCCCACGGGCCGCGTCGTTGGACAGGGCGACCCGATTGGCTTCGATGAACATGATCATTTGCGCCATGGAGCCGTGTTGCTCGCAGCCGGAGGTGCCGGACGAGATCCCGAAAGTCTGGCTGCCGGACGTGCCGTTGGTCGTCGCGGCCAGGACCTGGTTGTCCTTCCCCATGACGTTGAAGCCTAGGCCGCAGCCGGCGGGGCCGACTTGGGCCCCGAATGCCGCGGAGGACGCGGCGAGGACGAATCCGAGGGAGAGAAGTGGGAAAATCGTGTTTTTCATCGCAGAACTCCTTCAGGCCGCATCAGCCGTGCGATTGGCAGGTGCTTTTGAGCGCCTGGTCATTGTCGATGGTGGAGAGGATCTCACGTGTGACTTGGTAGGAGCCGTGGCCGTCGGCGAAGATCTTCCCGAAATTGGCTCGCAGGCCTTCTCCGAACGACTGGGGATCGGAGCAGTTCAGGATGTACGCCAAACCGGAGACCGTTTCCCCCTGCCCGCGCGCGGCTTCTTTGACGAGGATCTCGCGATTGACCTCGATGAAGGCGGCGGCTTGCTGACCCGACTCCGGGATGTCGCAGTTGGAAGTTCCGCTGGTGATGCCGAAGGTCTGGCTCCCGAACGTCCCGTTCACCGTGGCGGCGATCACTTGGATCATGCCGGGCTTGGGGCCGAAGGCGATCGATCCGAGGCCGCAGCCGGCGACGCCGTACCCTTGCCCGCTGAACATGTCGTGCAGGGATTGCTTTTCCTGCCTCTTCTCGGCCTTTTGAGCCGTGCTCTTCTTCTGCGCGTAGGCGGTCGGGGGAGCGATGAGCGCGCTCACTGCGAGAGCGACGAACGTGCGATTCATGGTTGTCTCCTTAGGACGTACGAAGTTGGTACTTGAAAGAGTAGGAGCCGGCTGGACGCGCGCCAAGAGGAAACGCGTGAATGCTTAAAGTATGCGCAGAGGGGAGCGCTCGGCGAATCAACCCGGCCGACCCGCGCCTGCGCCCCGTCGCCTTGCCCTTGGTCCATACATACTCTCTTTGACTTAACCGTTGGTTGGCGGGCGAGTAAGCTGTCTGCAAAGCCTTTTTTAAATTCTCAACCGCTTGGCGGAGCGCCCATGTCCCAACCCGTATCTCAATTCATATCGAGCTTGGCGAAGGAATTCCGGGAAAACCAAATCACTCAAAGCGGCGAGGAGTTCGATCTCCTTTCGAAAGATCCCGCCGTCAACGCCATCCAGCCCGCCGCCTTTGTTTTCCCTGAATCCACGGAACAAGTGCAGGCCCTGGTGAAGACCGCGGCCCTCTTCGGCGTGAAGCTTTGGGTTTACAGCACGGGCAAGAACTGGGGTTACCTGAACACCGGCGGCAGCCAAGGCGCCGTCGTCGTCCTGCTGAACCGGATGAATAAAATCATCCATGTCGATGATGACCTGGCCTACGCCATCATCGAGCCGGGGGTCACGTACGCGGACCTCAGCCGGTTCTTGGCCGAAAAGAACCATCCTTTGTGGACGGACTCCCCGGGCGGCCCGCCCTCGGGGAGCGTCATCGGGAACGCCCTCGATCGAGGGGTCGGCGTCACCAAATACGGGGATCACTTCGCCCATTTGTGCGGGTATGAGGTCGTGCTCGCGGACGGCGCTCTCCTGCAGACGGGAGTCGCCAGCGAAGGCGGGATGAAAGGGGCCGCTCACCTCTACAAGTGGGGGGTGGGGCCGTACATCGAGGGGTTGTTCAGCCAATCGAATTTCGGGATCGTGACGAGAGCGGCGATATGGCTGATGAGAAAGCCGGAAGACTACGCGATTTTCAGCCTGAACATAAAAGACGATGAGACGTTGGCGAGGGGCATGGATGAAGTTCGGGAGCTGATGCTGTCCGGGATCGTCCACGAGACGGGGCGCTTTTCGAACGACGTGGCCATTCTGACCTTGCTGACCCAGGCGATCAACGAGGACGGCCTGAGCCCCTCGAAGGCCATCGACCGCGAGCAACTGTCGCGGTTGAAGCGGAAATACCATGTGCCGGGTTGGACCTGCTCCTTCGCCGTTTACGGCCCCAAGCGCATGGTCCGGGCTTCGGTTCAGGAGGCGAAGTCGCGCCTCCGGCGGCTCGCCCCCGGCGTTCGCGTGAGCGTCTATTCGAGGAAGTGGGCCTATGTCCTGCGCAGGTTCTTCACGGCCGCCGGTCGAGTCAGGTCGCCTTCGCTTTTGAAGCTCATCGATTACTGCTGCCGCAAGTGGTTCGATACGTCATTGGCTCTCGGCAAGCTTTTCCCCGGCCTCATAGACATTCACGAGGGAAAACCCGTCGAGACCGTGGTTCGCCGGGGCTACTTCCGTCATAAAAAAGCGCGTCCCGAGAAGGATATCCACGTAGGGCGCGATGACGTCGGCGTCCTGTGGTCGGTCCCGGTGCTGCCTTTCAAAGGGGACGAAGTCGTCGCTTTTTCAAAAGAATGCGAGCTCCTTTTCGAGAAATTCAATTTCGACTTCTATACCACCACCATGATTTTCAACGCGCGCAGCGTTTGCCCCCTGATGGTCATACTTTACGATCGGCTTGATCATGAGGAGGGGAAACGGGCCGAGCGGCTGTACAGCGCGATTCTCGATTTGTCCCATAAGCGCGGCTATCAACATTTCCGCGCGGGGATCAACGGCTGGAAAAACCTCTATCAGAGCTGCCCTGAATTGAAGAAAACCAATCAGAAAATCAAGGCCGCGTTGGATCCTCTCGGCATTCTTGCTCCGGGAAGGTACGGGATCGACTGAGGCGCGCCTCAACCCGGCCGCCGCCGGTGCGTGGAAAAGGCGGCCCCGGGGAGCGGGAATGTTTCCGGAAGCGCCGGATAGGCGAGGAAGCCGGGCGTTCAGCGCGCCTCGACCGCGCCGCGGTCGCACGCTGCGTCCCCAGGCGAACGCCGTACCATGCCTTGCTGGTCGGCGAATGGGCAATGCTCGACGCCGCCGGAACCTTCGGCGGGCCCGCCTTTGACGGGCCTGAAGAGGTCGCCATGGGCCGTCACCATCGGATCCGTGGACGTCAGATCGCCCGGCCCGCTGAGGCCGCAAGCGGAGCCGTCGTCGATGTTGTGGCCCAAAGAGGTTAACGTCCCGATCCTGACGTTGCAGTTTTTGTCGGCGTTTTCCGCCATGATCGTGTTCGCGAAACGGATGGGCTGGTCCTCGCTGGCGACGTCCATGAGAACGGCTCCGGACCATGACCCTGCCGGTTCGGCCGTGGGCGTGGTGTTTCGAACGAACGTCGAATTGCGGATATCGGTCGCGCGTTGCAACCAGGCGGCGCTGCCGAAGCGGGCCTGGTTGCCGGCGAACGTCGAGTTGGCGATGACGAATGAAGAGGACAGGGTGTTGGGGTTGACATGGAGCGCTCCGCTGTAGGAGTTCGCGCGATTCCCTTTGAACAAGCTATCCTCGATCACGAAGGCGCCGCTGCCGAGGCCGCTCATCCAGACCGCGCCCGCTGATATGCCCGCTTCGTTGGCGATGAACCCGCTCCGCCGGACCTCGCCCGAGCGGCTGTTGAAGTCCCCGATCGCTCCCCCGGAAAGCGCGCGATTGCCCTGGAAGACGGAGTCTTCGATCAGGTAACGCTGTTCCGCTCGAACGAAAATCGCGCCGCCGATCGGGAAAGCGCCGCCGTCGTTGTTGATGAAACGGCTCTCGCGAACCGTCAGGCGCGATCCGTCGAAAGAAACGCCTCCTCCTCCGCTGCTCTCGCCGACCAGGCTGGACGCCCGGCAGTCGCGCACTTCAACGCGGATCATCGTGACATCGAAATCCGACGCCATGCCCGGTGAGCGGCGCACGTCGATGCAGCCGCCGCTTTCCGACTCCGGGGCGACGCCGTTCCTCATGGCTAAACCTTCGAGGTGCAGGCTTCCCGATGGAAGGCCGTCGACGAGGAACACGCGCGACAATCCTTGAGCGTCGAGCGTCGTTAGATCCGGGCCGGCGCCGACGATCTCGACGCTGCTGCGGATCGGAATGTCGCCGCCGCCGATCGTGTACGCGCCCGCTGGCAATTCGATCAGGGTTTTGCCCGTCGCGAAACTGGCTCCGGCCTCGGTGACGGCCGCGCGTAAAGAGCAGCGGCCGGCGGCGGTCGCGCAGATCTGATCCCCCGGGTTCGCGTCCTCGTCGAGGGAATCCTGAGAATTCACCGTGAACCGCGCGCCCGTAGCGAAGACCAGCTCCGTTTGCGCCGTGCCGTCCGGGAACGTCGCCGTGACGACGTAAGGCGTCGCGCCAGTGGCGACGGCGGGGCTTCCGGAAATCACTCCGCTCGGCCCCAGTGTGAGGCCGTCGGGCAGAGGCGGCGAGACGGAGTGCGACAACGCCCTGTTCGCCGTGACAGGCAGGAGGGGGACGATGGGATCGCCGAGAGGGTAGATGCGCCGGACGCCGCCGTATCGCAAATACCGAGCCGCCGGGTCGATGTGGTAAGCCATGCGGCATTCGACCTGCTCTTCCACGAGGGCGCCGTCGAGCCTCATCTCGACTCGGCCAGCGAATCGGCGCGGCTCGCCCGCGATTTCCCGCGAGAGGTCCAAACTGAGATCGAACTCATAACCTCGTCCAGCGTAGCGGATCGCCCCTGACCCCAGTTCGCGGCGCAGGGTGAAGCTCGGCACTTTGAAGCGTTCGTATTGAGCCGGCCCTTCCGATCGGCGTCCGCTCCTGACCTCGGCGACGCTCGTCATCGTCCCTTCGTCATGGCGAAGCACGATGTCGAAGCCCTCTTCCCGCATCGGGCCCTGATTCAAGCGACACAACGCTTCGGCCGGGATCCACGGAAGCCGCGGATCGGCGGTCGACTTTCTTTCGTAAACGCCTTCGGCGCGCGCGATGAAGTCGGGGTTGTAGCCTCTGTATTCGATTTCCGTGACCGGCAGCGGGATCGTCTCTTGCCGGCATTCGCCTCCATCGCCGCCGCCGGTCGAGCGCGCCGTCAGCTGGAGCGCGCCGTCCTCGGAAACCGCGATGCGGCTCAGAGGATCTCCGCACCGATGACCGGGCACGACGCGGTCATAATCGCCCGCCGGCGGCTTCCCGTCGTACCCCTCGCCGTTGCCGGAAGTCAGTCCTGCGCGTACGGATTTCCCTTTGAAGGCGATTTTGTTGCCCAATATCTCGCCGCTGCAGTTCTGGTAACCGAACAGCAGGGCGACGAGCATCAAGCCGAATCCCGGTCGGCGCGTGAGAGCGCGCCTGAATTCGACTGCTGACGGTTGCGACTTCATGGGGTTTCCGCCTTCAGTTGGCTTAACGGCAGGTCGCCGCGGGTTGGGGAGGTTTTTCGCGCTTTCCCGGCGATTCGTCCCGGAACGGGGCGCGACCCCGTTCCGCGTTGAAACACGGCTCATTTATCCTGCTGGCCGGCGGCCTGGGCGCCCTCCGTCGAAGCCTCGCAGGCGGGCTGAGCGGGAGATGAGGAATGGCTCAAATCAAGCCCGTAACGGCCGGGCGCGAGGATGTTCGCCGGATCCAAGGCCGACTTGAGCCGCATCAGAACGTCCTGCTTGGCGCCCTCGTGTCGGAAAGCGGTGTTCAGGATCCCCAAGCGATAGGGCTCGTAACCGGCCGCGCTGAGCGAAGACGACAATTCAGCGTAAGCCGCGTGGGCGCGCGCCGTATCGCGGGCGTCCGACTTGTCGAAGCTGATGTTGAACACGGCCGTCATGCGGCTGTGGCTGATCATGGTCAACGTCGCCGCCATCTCGAACCCGTGCTTCGCGTACACGCTTCGGGCGCGATCCAACAGCCTCGCGGCGTCATCCGGCGCGGCCGGGATGACGGGCGCGAGCCATATCAGGCCGAGGCGGGCCGGATCGGCCACCCTCCAGCCGATGTTGCGGCTCGGCGCCTCGGACGGTTGGCCGCGGAGGATCCCGTGCAAAGCCTTGAGGGAGGAGAAGGAGAGCCGAGCGAAGTCCAGCGCTTTCCATTTCCTCAGCGGCGAGGAGTTGATCAAGCGGTCGGCCCACTTGAGGCGGCGTTCGGTGAAGATCCTCACGCGCGCGATGCCGCGCATTTCGCGTTTCAGGATGCGGATCTTTTCGCTTACCTCCCCCTTGAGCCCGTACAGGCCGCCGATCGCGCTCCAGGCCGTGATTTTGAGGGCGCTGCGCTCGTTGTACAATCGTCGGCAGTCGTCGTCTGTCAGGACCGTCGCTGGATCCATGTCGTCGGGGAAACGGCTGCACGTCATCAGCGCGCGGGTGGCGTTGGCCGAGTGGACGAGGCTGGTCAGCACGCCCTTGCGGCGCAGGTCGCGGAGCGCCACGATCCCGCGCAGGTAATCCTCGTCACGGTCGAACGAAAGCATGAAAGTCACGCATTTCTCCGGAATGGGAAGGAGAGGGATGCGGATCGCCGTGACGATCCCGAAGTTCGACTGGATGAAGAGCGCCGAGAGGTCGGGCCCCGGCAGCGGCATTTGCCCGGTGCGCAGCACGCTCCCGTCGGAGAGCACGACCTCCATGTCCAGGACATGTTGGCGGTGATTGCCGATCGGCGTATGGCCGAAGCCCGCCTCGAGCGTGTTGCCGAGAACGCTCGCGTCCGGGGACGCCCCCGTGACGTCGGCCCAGTACCGGGCCTGGCGTTCGCGCAGGAAAGCCGCGAGCTGCCCTTGCGTCACGCCGGGCTCGACGACGACTTCGCCGTTCACCTCATCGAATTCGCGGATCCGGTTCAGGTAGCGCAGGCCCACGACCAACTGGCCTGGGCCGCTCGGGGTCGCGTCGCCGTAGCCGACGTTTTTCCCCTGGCTGACGGGGTAAATCGGAACTTGATAAGCGCGAGCCGCGGCGACGACCCTGGTGAGCTCCCCCAGCGTCCTCGGGTACGCGACTCCGACGACGGCCCGGGAGACGCCGAGCGAGTTTTCGCCCACGGCTTTGGATTCCGGAGCGTCGTGGAAGAGGTCGCCGGGGGCCAGAATCATCCGCAACGCGTGGAGCAGGGACTTCACTCTCTCCCCGCCGTCGTCTCGTTTCGAAACAGACATGGCTCACCTCGTCTTCATTAGCCTGACTTCAGGCTAGGGATGAAGCTTCGCCATCGATATGGATAAAAAATACGCCTATTTTAGGAGAAGGTCCGTGGTTTCGATAGGATCATCGAAACGTCAGAAACCAGGACAATGGCCGCGGCCGCGTCGCCAAGGAGGGGCGGTCGGGAGAGGGTAGTCGCGAGGGAGCGGGTGATGAGTCGCAAGCCGAAGATCGATTTTGAAGCGCTGAAAAGCTCCTGGGAAACCGCGATCCGCGAAGGCCGAGTCGAGCGGGTGCGGCGCGAGATCGGCCGACTCCGGGGCGTCCGCATCCCCCGCGAGCATCTGGTCGGATTCGCGAACGTCGCGCGCCGGACCAAGCGGGACGCGTGGGGTCTGCAGATCCTTCGCCCCGTCATCCGGCCGAAAACGCCGTTGAGGGAACCGACGCGAGTCGAAGAAAGCGCCATGTACGCCGCGCTTTTGATCAAGCTGGACGCGATTCCGGAGGCCCTCAAGATCCTCGGGACACTGGATCCCTCGAAGCACGCGGATGTCCTCCTCTACACCGCTTACGCGCTGATCGCCCAGTGGGATTACCCCGCCGTGATCCCGGTTCTCAGGCGGTACCGCAGGTCTTCCCAGTTGACGGATTACCAGCGTTGCGTCGCCGACATGAACATCGCGGCTTCGCTCCTCTATGCGCGTGATTACACGCAAGCGGGACCGTTGATCGCCGGACTTCGCCGTGCGACGGAATCCAACGGCTGGAACCTGCTGCACGCCAACAGCCTCGAACTCGCCGCGCAATATTTCATTCGCTCCGGGCAGTGGGAGGAGGCCGAGGACCACCTCCGCAGCGCCGAGGCCGCCGCGCAACAGCCACTGCACAAGCTCTTTGTCGAAAAGTGGCGCGCGATCATGCGCATGCAGCGCGACCCAACGGATTCCGGAGCCGTCGCCAGCCTCGAGTCCGTGCGAGCGGAGGCCGCCCGGCTCGAACACTGGGAGACCTTGCGTGAATGCGATTTTTTCCAAGGTTCGCTCTCGCATCAGCCGGATTTGGTCGCCCGCGTTTACTTCGGCAGCCCGTTCAGAATGTATCGCCGGCGCATTCTTGAAATCTACGCCGCCGAAGGCCGGTCGTGCCCGAAAGACTACGATTGGCAGCCGCCACTCTGGGGGGCGGGGGGAGCCGCGGCGCGGGCGGGCGAGTCCGCGGCTTCGCCTTGTCGGTGCTTCGATTTGGGCTCCGGGGCGGACGAGGGCGGGCGGGTCCTCCTCAAGCACGGCCAACTCGTGCATCGCCTGTTGATAACGCTCGCGTCGGATTTCTACCGGCCGTTCTCCGTGGGGCGCTTGTTTTCGCGGCTGTACCCGGACGAGCCATTCAGTCCTGGCAACGCGTCGGAGCGAATCGCGCACGCGGTCAAGCAAACGCGTCGTTGGATCCGGGCCCATCGCTTGCCGCTCGTCGTGCTCGTCGACAAAAGCCGCTATCGCCTCGCGGCCTCGTCCGCATTTTCCTTGAGAGTGCACCGATCGACCCCGTCACAGGCGCCGCGGGTGAAGCTTTTGGATCACGCGTTCGTCGGTTTGCTGAAGGCGCACTGGGGGCACAGGTCCTTTTCCGCCCGGCAGGCCGCTGAGTCCTTGCGGATTTCCGTGTCCAGCGCTCGGCTCACGTTGCGGCGGAACGCGCGGAGCGGGAAGGTCATCGTTTCCGGCCGCGGCCGCGCGACCCGGTATCGGCTCGAGACGTAAGGGCCGTGAAAGGGATTCGGCCCGTCGCCCGAAACGAAGATGAACCCCCTTTTTCCGGAGCGAGAGGCTCCCATGGCGTGGCGTTTCAAATGAAAACGGATCCATCGGTTCCGCCCTTGGCCTCGCCTCCCGACTCGTATTATGATGGGAGAGGGAGGAGCCCTGCGCATGGCCGACGATCCGACTTTCATCAGCCCTTTGACCGAACCCGCGCGGGGCCGGCTCCGGGATTTGCACGCCGGTCTCCTTCGCCTGCACAAGATCCTGCTCGATGACGAGCGGATCGCGTACGAGAAAATCCACGGCCGGGTCGAGACGAGCGGGCGGTTCCTCAACCTCGTCATGTACGACCAGTGGTTCGATTGGCTGCATCGGATCTCGGAAATGATCGTGCAAATCGATGAGCTGATGGAAAACGAAGAGGCCACTCTCGACGACGCCTACAAGATCCTGGCGGCGTTGCGGGGACTGTTCCGCGCGGCGCCGGAAGACCCCGCGTTCGGCGCGCGCTATCGCGCGGTCCTGCAGCGGGAGCCCGCGGCGGTGTTGGCACACGCCGACGTGCAACAAATCCTCGTCCTGGACAGCTGACGGAAGGGATGTTCTCCGGATTCAGCGGAGCGGTTCGCACGATCGCATTTCTCTTCAGTTCTGAAAATGCGAGCTCCGAGTCATGTTTCGACTTCAATGGCGGCCCGTACGGTGGCCAAGAGTTCCGGCAAGTGATCGCGAAAGATCCCGAAAAGGGGTCAGGTGGAGCGACGCCGTCGCCTTGAGTCTCATGAGCGCGTGCCGATGGATTCTCTTGTTCGGAATCTGAAATATTGCCTCACCAAGGTGTTGCAGACGGCGGTCGGATCGAGGTCACTCGCGTCAGTCGACCGGCCTCGTCGATTTCGAGAGAAACATTTTCGAGCACCACACGGCCTTCGTTGAGGTCGAACCGATTAGAGGCTCGAGCCAATGCCGTGAGGTCGGCCGGCCGTCTCCCACGGTTCACGATCGTGATTTGGCCGCGCAAAACGGCTTCATGGAGAACGACTTGTCCGGTGATGTTTAGGGCGTCGAGCTCGATCAGGCTCGCGTTTTGGAATGTGCTCAGGACGCTCGAGACATCCTGGTAGTATTTGTCATTCGTGACAGGGTCTTTGAGATTCACCATCGGCAGGGTGCCGGGCCGCCGGTTCACGAGACGCATCGACCTTGTGTCGAGCTTGAATCGGTCGGAGTGGAATTGCAGCACGTAGTCGAAAGCTGACTTGATTGGCGAGAAAAATTCGGTCCGATTATCTTTGCCGATGTTGACGATATGGACCAACGGCTTGCCGAATCTCTCTCTCCAGTAGCGGTCGAGGCGTAAGAGGCTTGACCCCATTGCGCCTTCGAGTTGCAGGTATCTGCGGACGTCGCCGTTCTTGTCGGTCTGCTCTTTCCAGTTCATGATCAAGTCGGGAGCGATGATCTCGAGAAACTTCTCTTCGCCGATCTTGGCCACCAATTCCTTGATCTGTGGTGCCAGGACCTCGTAGTTGAACAGGGCCATGTTCGTATTGAAAAATGCCGTCTGCCCGGGGCGTGTGACGCTGATGCCGAGGTTTTCGAAGAGCTCCAACTGCCCAGCCTTTTTCGCCTGTGCTTGTTCGATGATCGTCATGTAGACGGAGCCGTCAGGGGCCTTCGCCATCGCGATCTGGCCGCCCTTCAGATCGATCGGAGTTTTTTCGGTGGTTACCATGGCGATCGCGACTTTTTCTTTCGCCATCCAACCCACGATCTCGGGGCTTGGCGTGCTGCTGAGATCTTCGCCGTTGCCGATCACCGAGATCAACGGCGAGCCGTTCGTTACGGGCCGCATCGGACTGAGGTAGGCCGCTCGTAACGCGTCCACTGCGAACAGCGCATGGCCTCCTGGGGCAGTGCGATTGAAGCTGACGGCGCCGTCATCGCGGAACGTCGGCATGTGGTGCTGGTCGGTTTGTTGAAAACGCTGCATGCGTGGATCGTCGTCGATTATCTGCCGGTAGGTTCGCGACTCGTCAGCGTAGGACGGCCGGCTCCAGAGGCTTGCTACCGAATCTGCAGTCTCCGAACTCACTATGTCGTGAAAGACGATGCGGCGATACGCTCCGCGTTTGGCCTCGGCCATGAGCTGTAGGGTTTGTACTTCCGCAATCGATACCACTTTGTCCTTCCCGCCCGGGCGAAGTGCCGGCAGGCGAACGAATAGATCGGTGCCTTTGGCACCGATACGGATTTCGGATTCCGCGATTCCACTCATGCGAGCCAAATAGCTCGTTCGAGTCATTGATGAACCCGTGCCGGCCTGCATCTTCTTGACCCAAAGTACGGCTTGTTTAGCTGCCTTGGCGTAGCCGTGGCTCGGGTCGCGTAGGGATTTGTATTCGACGTGTGGCAAACGGGCCATGAGTTCACCCGGTGCGATGGCGGTCGGGTAGACGAAGGTAGTGTCCTTCGCCGCGGGCTGCGAGTCGAAAATGCGATAGTTCTCGGATTTTCCGTTCGAGTTGCGGTAGGCGAGGTACAGAGAACGGAAGTAGGCGAGATTCAGGTCGTCGGTCTGCAAGAGTTTTTTCAAGCGGGCGTCGATGCTCCGGCGTTCTCCCACTGAAGCCGTATCCCGCGAGAGAAGCCGCATGATCTCTTCTTCGCTGGCGCGTGCATCGAAAAGAAGAGAGCAGTTCAGAGGAAGACTTCCGGACACAGGAGACGGCGAGCCCCAAAAAAGGAGTAGGGCGATGATGGATAAGGAACGAGAGGATTTCGAAATCATAATGCAATTCCTTCCCGAAAGGGAGGTTCAGCTTTGATCTGCATAAGCAAGAGTCATGCTACGAGTTCCGCCCGCGGATTTTTCACGGAAGGGCGCGCGAGGCGTTCGCGACGAAGACTCAACGCTCGTCGTAAGAAAAATAGACCCGCGAATCTTTGACGAACCTTTCGACAGGCGTTCATTCGGCAACGTCACTATTGACGCCCACGCCTCGAAGCGAACGATGGCCACTTAAAATAGTCATGTGATTTCAAAAAGATATGGGCGGTGAAATTGGAATGGTATTTGTATTACCTATTTTCCGTTAAGAGTCATTTTCAAAGAAGCGAGTATGATGAAGACCATTGCCAAAGTCGTGACCATCGTATCCATTTTGTATTCGCCCGCTCTTTGGGCGCAATCCGCGTCTCTCGCAAAGAAGGTCGTGATTTTTTATTCCTCGATCGGCATGGGCCACCTAAGCGCGTCGCGCGCGATTGAAGCATCGATCAGACAGAAGGACCCAAACGCTGTCGTCGTGTTGAAGAACATCCGGGATTTTGAGCCGAAATTGAAGGGCAAAGCCGGCGAGAGCGTTTATTGGTACTTGGTGAAGAACCACCCCGACGCTTTCGACTCCATGTTTCGAAAAAAAATGGCGAAGGGGAACGCGGTCAACCATCTTGGATCGCTCGACATCGGAAGCTACGACGTCGCCGCTGTGGCTAGCTACCTCCGCTTGCAAGGCCCGTCAGCCGTCGTTGCGACTCATTACGGAGCCGCGCAAGTGCTCGCCAAGCTGCGCGGTGAGGGTCACTTGAAGACGACGCCGGTTGCGTGGCTGCACACCGATTACTTCCAAGGTTACTTCCCGCGGATTTCCAAAAGCATCGACATGACTTTTGTCGGCATGGAACAGGTTCGTCAACAATGGCTCAATCAAGGCGTCGACCCCAACGCCGTAGTGTCGTCCGGCATTCCGGTGAATCCGGCGGTTTTCACGCCCGTCGACCGCGAGGCGTTTTTGAAGAGCAAAGGTCTGGATCCGAATGTCAAGACCGTCGTCATCGCGACCGGAGGCGAGGGCGTTGGCGACTTCCAAAATTTGGTCTCCTCGATCGCGAGTGCCGTCGGCGGGCCGATTCAGATCGTCGCGGCCTGCGCGAAGAGCGAGAAAAACTACGCCAACCTCGAAAAGCTCAAAAGCGGGCTGCGAGCCGGTGTCCAGCTTCAGGTTCACAAGATGATCCCGCAGACGGACCTTCTCAGCTACATTAAGGCCGCCGACGTTTACATCACAAAGAGCGGAGGTCTGTCTCCGACCGAAGGCTTCGCGATCATCAAACCTATCGTCTTACTCGACATTTATGGAGGCCATGAACGCGATAACGCGAAGTTGTTCGAGGAGCACAAGCTCGCTCTGGTGAACAATGACGAGAACCGAGTGGGAGCAGACGTTCAGCGCCTTTTGAGTGACGAAAAGCTGCGGGCCGAGATGCTTCAGGCGCAACTCGGGTTTCGCAATTCCCTCAGTCTCGACGCTATCGGCGACTACGTCGTGAATAGCGCTGGGAAGGAGGCTTTCAGTAACTATTATCTCGGCGTTGAGGGCGGGCAGCCTGCGCGTGCCACGGAAAACGCTTTGATGGAGCTCGAGGCCGCGAGTCCGGCCGACATCGAAATTATTTTGAGTTACCCCGCCTCGACCACTGGCCGCATGCTCGATTCGGAAAATCCGTTCGGCCATATCGCTGTCCGTGTCGGTGACACCGTCTACACGGCCAATCATCTGGCGCAAGTGGGCCAGGAAAAGGAGATGATGCTCGGGACGTCGCTGAACGAGTATCTGTACAGCGTCAATCGAACGAACACCAACGCCGAGCACACGTCGTCGTTCGGACTCGCCTACGGCCGGGATAGCATTTCCTTGAGAGTCAAAGGGTTTACCTCGGATCAGCTGGCGAGGTTCAAAGAAGGCGCTCGGCAGATCAACAACGAATGGAACGGGGGAAGGTTGAGTTGGAACTTACGAAAGGACAACTGCGCTGCCCTTTCGATGCGGATACTGCAAGCCGGCGGCGTCGATTTCCCCGAGCTCGAAAAATTGAAACATGGCACGGCTCTTCCGCTGGAAGTCTTCGACGCCTTCAAGAGCCACTTTGAGTCGCGCCAAAACCTACGTTCGGAAGTCGTCGTGTATTCGCAGGTCGAGGGCTCGCAGAGCGGACTCAAAACGACGCGATTCCCCCTTTCTTTCCGCCAAGTCCGCCGCTCCATTATGAACTTGATCACCAACCGCCTCGACCCGGTTGAAAGGCAGGCGGGTAAGAGGATCGCCTTCTATTCGGGCGATGGTCGGGCCTATTTCGAGAACTTGAACGGGCGGTCAGTCGAACAACAGGCAGCCGAGATAGCGCGTTTTGAAAGTGAGCAGAGATCCGTCCTGGATCAATTGAACCGGCTCGAAACCACCATCGATATGCGCCGCGCCGAACTCGTCGCCGCTGGCCAAACAGCCGCGCGGCTTGACGCGACTGTCAAGCAAGAGCTCAAGAGCCTGAGTCCCGCATCATCGGCTTTACTTCTGAGCAATCAATTCGGCGACATCGCCGACCCCCGCGAGCGTCAAATCGCGAGCGCCTTGCTCGAGACCGTGCGTCGCTGGGATGCCGCCCAGGTGAAATACCAAACATTGAATGACCAGGTCGCGCAAATGGAACTCGATTATTTCATCGACGGCGCGATGCAAGCCTTGCGGGTTTCGGAGCAGGCGATGGCCGGGGTGGCCTCCGCCCAAAAGGTGAAGCTCAAACAGCTCTTCAACAAAGCCGAAGGCCACTACAGCACGTTCAAGAGAAATCGCTTCCAGTACGGCCAGCCGAAAGACGGTCCCGCCCGCACGTCTCCATATCGGCGTTTCTTCGCAGCCGTGAAGGAGTACATGGACGTGTTCAAGGCCGAGCCCGTATCGCGTTCGCCTCGTATCGCCGCTTTCTCTGAGGGGCTGAGAACGAGAGCGAAGCGAGTTTTCGACATCATCAGTGTGATCGTTCGCCTGACTCCGCGTGCGGCGGCGACGTTGATCTCTTTGCTCGCGCGCCCCGTTTCCGCGATCGGCGAAGCGCCCGTCAACGAAAACATATTCGCTTTCTTGCGCGACCTGCAGGCGCAGATGAGGGTTTCTGTCGAGATTCAAGGCAAAGAAAAGCTTCCCAAGCCGCGGGCTCTAACCGGCAAAACGATCAACATCGTCGTTCCGACCCATCGAGACGCGATCCTTGATGCGTTGGTGATGGCGAATCTCGGTCTCGAAAAGGCGCTCCTTGTGCTCGCGCCCGACCAATTCATGCCGCGCGCGGCGGCGACTTTGTTCGACCGCGCCGATTCCACCATCGCCGTCGGCCGAGGAAAGAACCACGCCACCGAGCAGATCCTCGAGCAGGTCGCACGCGGGAAGTCGGACACGATCTTGATCTACCCCGAAGGCTCGGTGCCTGCGGGCCTTCAGGAGATGCGGCCGCCGCGTGAAAAATTCTCATGGCTGGTCGAGAAGCTCCTGCGCGATGGCTATGATGTGAACTTGATCCCGGTGACGTATGAGAACACCGCGCAGTTCGCGCACGAAGCGCAGAGGATCAACATCTTCAGTCCGCGCACAGATGGCACGCGTTTGCGCGCGAAGGTCCATGACAAAGTCGATTCCGTGATGTTGCGGACTTTGCTCGCCTCGAGCGGCACCCAAGCCATCGGCCGCTACATACGTGCGATTTGGATGGACGGTCTTGGCACCGACGACCGGTCATTACATGGATTGCTCCGGGCGTCGGCGGCGACCGAGGAGTTTCAAAAGAAGGTTGGACTCTCATTTCCAACCCGCGAGTGTCGCGATTTGTTCGGCAGAGCTGCCGGGTTCTGAGCCCGTCTCTCAATGTCGGCGATCTGTCGATCGAGATAGTCTTGATAGAGGTTGAGGAATTCATGGAATTCCATGGTCTCTTGTGATTTCGCTTGCGCGACCTGTTGGTCCGCACGGCTTTGTTCGCGTAATTCGATGGTTTTTTTGAGGGCCGCCCGATAGGCGGCGTCGAAATGTCGGAGGTTCGCTTCGAGCGAATTCATCTCGGGCGCTCTCAAAAAAGTTTGAAATTTCCCGACGAGGTCGCGCGGCTTCCAAGGTGACTCGAGGAATCGAACTCGGAGTCCACCATCGAAAAGTTCATTTTTCTCGTGAAACGGGATCGTTTCAAGCAACAGGCCATGCCGCAGCGGAATCCAGTCGATCTCCTTCAGTAAGCTTCGCAAATAAGAATCTTTGAAGACACGAATGGGGTCGAGATCGGCGGCGGTCGCGTTCCCGCGTTCGATGAATCTCACGAATTCATTGCCCGGGACGGCTATGTTGAGCAGCGACGACGGGAATTCCTTGTCGATCTCGACGGGGCCCCAGATGCCGGCGGCCGCCAACGCATTGTGTACGAGATGCGCGCAATTGTTGCTGAACAGTTTCCATTGGTAGTCCAACGAGTTATTCGCGTAAGTACGGTTCCGTTCATTCAGGTACGCGACGATGCGCTCCATCGCTTTGGGTGGAATTGGCAGCTTTCCGCACCAGAGGTGACGCCCAAAGGAGGTCGCCGTGTCGTAACCGAGCGCGCGGTGGGCGAATGAGTCGGTCTCCGACAGTCCGTCGCGCATTCCGGCCGCGTGAATTTGGACGCCGCGAGCGCCATTGGCAGCGATAAAATCAGCGACCGCCTGTGAGAACCGCTCGGCATTCAAGTTTTCATTTGGGGCGAGCCCGCCGTGGAACGCGAATGCGCGGCCCGTCGTCACCACCCAGTTTAGATTTTTCAGGTAATTGTTGACGCTCACGAGAGATTCGCTCCCCTCGGCATCGGCTTCACAGACCTTGAGCTGAGGAATCGCTGCGGAAGTGTCGCGGCAAGCGCCACGCAGGTAAAGGGCGATGTGCCCATAGCCGGCTTCCCTGGGCAAGTCGCGTCGCCTGACTTCGCTCGCGAGGCAAACGCCGAGATGAATGGGGAACGCGCGATCATAGGCTTCCGCCGGCTCTTGCGCGATGCTAGGAAACGAGCCTTCGAGCTGGCTGTTGAGCGCGAACGCGGAGGAGGTGAGTAAAACGAAGGCGAGCAAGCTGGCCCAGCCGAGGTGAGAGAACATCAACGGTCTCCGTTCATCCGAAATTGATCGATCAGACGGGACGAGGCGAGGAGGAATTTCAGGCCAAACTGCGAGCCGTAGAACGAATTGCAGCTCTCGTATCCGCCGCGCGCGTACTCCGACGGCGTCAAGATGTAACCGAGATAGCCGTCGGCAAGTCCGACCACCGAGGCTGACTTGAAGCCGGCGGTCTTCGCGAGCGCTTTCGCCTCGCTGCCTATGACGGTGATCGGCTCGCCTGGAACGAAATAGAAGAAATGTTGATCCAGCTGCAGGCCGCGGAGGCGCAGCGGTTGATCGAACTCCTTGGGGAGATCGATGCTTTTATGGATCAGGCGGCCGATTGCCTGGCCGGCCGCCCCCAGAATGGAAAGGCATTTTTGAACATTCACTTGCGCGGTGCCGAGCGGCTGCATGACATCCGCCGTTTGCATCTTGGTCAGGCGTTTAGTCACTAGATTCCGCACCTGTGATTCCGCTTCGAGAGCAAAACTCTCGGCGAGGCTCTCCATGGTTCCAACCTCGTAGTTTTGAGCCAAGGGATCGATGTCGCCGGCGGCGTCGGAGAGGAACAGGGCCGTGCCGCCGAAGCGGCGTTCGACCGCGCGTTCGACCGCGCCCGGAAAATCGGCGGACATGCGATTGCTGTCGGTCTTCAGGAAAGTGCCGTGCACCGGGAAATTGATCAAATGCGCGATTGGCTCGGAGGTGTCGGCCGTTTCGACGCGAGCGTAGGTGAGCACCGGTTCATCCACGGGGCTGAAACGGCGATTTTGCGTGAAGCCCGGCATCCGGCTTTGGGAAACGCCCCAAAGCGCGGGGCGCAGCCGTTGATCCGCTTCTCGTACAGCCTGCGTAATCCGATCGGCGAGAGACGCGAAAAACGGCGGATTGAACTTGTCGGTCGCGAGAACTTCCCAGAACTTGAATTGCACAAACCCGCCTGGCCCCGAGTGAGTGTGCGTCGCCGCCATGAAGAGATCGCTTTCGCGGATCCCGAGAGCGGCGATCTCTTGGGCCACCCGCTTGCGAAGGGCCGGGAACACCGCGACCAAGTCAACGGAGATGAGGGCTATTTTGCGGTCCCGGAGCTGGAGCACCAAGGCCTTGACGCAAACCGGGTCGACCTGAGTTTCGTGCGAGCGGAAGTAATAGGCTTCAGGAAGGCGCTCGCCCCACATCCGGAAGCGATGAACGTATCCGGCCAGAGATGAAGCGGGTGGTGCCGTTACTTCCACGCGCGCAGCGCCTGCTTTGAACCGGGCTGTATCACCGCGAGCGTCAGTGGCGTTCACGAGCGGCAGAAGCCCGACACACGTGAAAATGAGGCGCGTGGAAAAAACGCGAAACTTTTTAGCCAATGGTCGTCTCCCATGGTCCATTTCGACCCCGTCTGTCTTTTAGCAAAGCCTCGTGTCTGGCGCGAGTCAATCCCCCCCCACCGAGATTGGCGCGGCGCTCAGGGGCGGGGGGCAGTGATACTCTGAGATTTTCGATTGAATTCGCCTCGTCGCCTGCCTACTTTGAAGCGTTGGAGGTGGGCGGTGTGGCGGCGCATACAAGTATTGGTGGCGAGTCTCGGCGTTCTCCTTTTCACGGCGGAAACGCACGCGGAGAAGGCGATGTTTTGGTGGGGGATTTCGACTTCGGCTTATCAGACCGAAGACGTCGGTGCGAAACCTGGGGAGCCTGGTTTTTTCAAAACGGATTGGGATTTGTTCTACGATGCGGGAAAAATCCCGGAGCCACGAGGAGACGGGACATTCAGTTTCTCGCAAGTCGATCGCGATATCCGCGCGCTCAAGGAACTCGGCATTACCCATTATCGTTTCGGCGTTGAGTGGGCGCGCTTAGAACCGCGGCCCGGAGTCTACAATCCGGCGGCTTTCGAGCACTATGGCACGCTCATTCGAAAGCTGAGGCGGCAGGGCATCACGCCGATCCTCTGCCTTTGGCATTTCACGTTTCCGGACTGGGGAACCGATCTTGCGAATTTCAAGACCAGCGGCTGGCTTCATCCCGAAGTGCAAAAGCGTTGGCCGGAGTTCGTAAAGAAAGTGACGAGCGAGTATCGCGCATCCGTCGACCTGTATTCGCCGCAAAACGAACCCAACGCGCAAGCGCTGGCGGGATACTTCGTCGGCGCTTTTCCTCCGGGCGTGAAATATGAGCTCAACGCCTACAAGCAACAGGTCGATGCGGCGGCCCGGGCGTATATCGAGGCCGCCGGCATCATCCGCGAAGAAGTTCCCGGCGCGAAAATTCTCACGATCCAGAACATCGTTGCGTGGGAAAGGGTGTGGTGGGACGTCTTCGGTTACTTCTGGCGCCTCGGGGACGACTACAACTACCGCCACCTCGACCGAGTGGCTGAGCACTCGGACCTGATCGGCTTCAATTACTATTACAAGCGTAAGGCTTCGCCCTTCGAGAATCCTTCGCTCGATTACCCAGAAGGTCTCGAGGCGGCGATCGCCGCCCTAGCGAATCGTTATCGCAAGCCCATCGTGGTGGTTGAAAACGGCGTGCCGGATCCTGGTGATGTGCGGCGTCAGGCCTACTTGAAAACTCATGTTGCCGCGATGGAGAAAGCAAAGGCGAGCGGTTACGACGTGCGCGGCTATTTCTATTGGAGCTTGATCGACAATTTTGAGTGGGCGCACGGGTATAAAGAGAAGTTCGGCCTTTATTCGCTAGGGCCGAACAATGAACTGCTTCCCAAGCGGAGCGCGTTCCTGTTCCAGGCACTGATTCGTGCATCAACGGGTGCAGGCAAGACTGTTGATGGAAGCGAGGGCACACGCCCCCAGTGAACTGAATGCGTCGCGCAGCAGGCAATCAAGGTCTGAAGCCTTCCCCATTCATTTTCCCGGAATCAAAAAACAAGTGCAGGCGTTGGTCAGGGTTGCAGCCCTGTTTAAAGTGAAGCTTTGGGTTTACGACACGGGTAAAAACTGGGGTACTTGAACACCAGCGGCGGCCAAGGTGCGTTCGTCGCTCTATTGAGGCGGGAGTCGCGGAGGCGGCTTGCTGGAGCCGCGTTGGTGCCCACCAGGATCGACTTGTTGCCGACGTTTCCGCAAGTGAGTCGAGGACGGGAAATAGAAAGCTCTGGGCTTCGCGCGGTTCTCCCTCACTTCCCTCAAAGCTTTGCGTGGGATCTCCGCCCATTCGCGGGGGCGTCGGCATGTTCCCCGGCTTCAGCGGAGCGGATGGATCGGTTCGCGGCGCAGAAGCAAGTGGATCACGCTGGCGAACAGCCAGGCGGCGATCCAGTGCAGGGCGGACAGCGCCGCGGTCAGCCCCAGGACCTGCGCCCAGGCGCGGAGGCCCTCCAGCCCCCGGCCGATGATCCAAGCGTGAGCGTCGATGCGGAGAGCTCCCGCGCCTAAATTCAGAACGAGCAGGATGACGAAGGCGGGAGCCAGACCCGAGGCCGCGACGCCCAGATCCTCGCGCGAGAGCTCCAGTTGCGAGCTGATGGCCAACGAAACGTAAAGCAACGGCGCCAGGACGGGCCATGGCAGTTCGAAGAGGGCCGGCAACGCCGTGAAGGCCGGGTGTCGGCCGATGAGGTGGAAGCAAAGCGCGATCGCGGCCGGGCCGATCAGAACGGGGGCGAGGCCGACGAAGACATGGCCGACCCGGTGGCGCAGGCTCCATGGGTCGTAGGAATGCACGACGGAGCCGTGGGCGCCGTCGCGGCCTTTGGCGTCGAACCATTTCACCTTCTGAACTTTCAGCCCGAACAGCCGGCAGAACGCGTAGTGCGAGAATTCGTGAACGGGGATGCCGAGCGGGCCGAACACGTACAGGCCGAGGCGCGGAAAGACGAAACGGCGGTAAACTGAGTTCGTTCGAGCCGCGAGCCAGCTGAGGACGAGCCCGGCCGCGGCCGGCGCCCCGATCAGCAGCAGGAATTGAAGAGCGGCGTTGGAAAGGAGCGTCAGAAAGAACGGCATCAAGGTCAGTTTCTCATGACCCGCTTCCGTTCCTCAATCTGGTCTTGGGTTCGGGCGCGGCCATCGGCTAGCCTGGAAGAGCCGTTTCCCGCAGACAGGAGTCGTCGCGTGCGACCACCCGGACCGAATCAGTTGAAAATGCTGGCCGCCCTCCCGATGCTGCTCGGGGATCGGCTGGGGTGGATGATGAGCCTGGAGAAGACGTACGGAGACGTCGTGCGCCTGCCGTTCGGGCCGCGCGTTTCCTACGCCTTGTTCCTGCCGGAACATTACGCTCAAGTCTTTGTCACCAACGGGAAGGCTCATTGGAAAGGGCGCACGTTCCAGAAAACGGCCGCCTACCTCGGCAACGGGCTGGCGACGAGCGAAGGGGCGTTCTGGCAGAGACAGCGGCGGAGCCTGAACCCGCACTTCACGCGCGAGGCGCTTTCCGGTCTCGGCGGGATCATGGTCGATAACATAGACGCGATGCTGGAGCGCTGGCGCGGCCGCGTCAAGCGCGGCGAGACGATCGACTTCGCGTTCGAGTTCCAACGGCTCGCCATGGGAGTCGTCGCGCGCGCGCTTTTCGGCATGAGCGTGCCGGAGGGGAAGGTCGCGACGATCATCGAATGCATCAAGGAGGCGCTGTCGTTCACGACGGCCCGGACGATGAATCCGTTCGACATCCAGGAGTCCTGGCCGCTGCCGGCGAACGTCCGTTACCGCCGCGCTGTCGAGAAGCTCGATGCCGCGGTCCTCGAGTTCATACGCGCCGAACGCGTCAGGCCCGAACCGGGGACGACCCTGCTTTCAATGCTCGTGAACGCGCAGGATCCGGAGACGGGAGAGGCCATGACCGACCGGCAGATCCGCGACGAAGTGATGACGATGTTCCTCGGCGGAACCGATACCAGCGGGAACACCTTGAGCTGGGTTTGCTATTACCTGGACCGCCTTCCCGGGATCCGCGCCAAGGTGCTTGAGGAGATCGGGCGCGAGATCGGTTCGCGCCGGCCGACGGCGGCCGATTTCATGAGGCTTTCTTACCTGAGGCGAGTGATCGACGAGACCCTGCGGCTGAGCCCGCAGAACTGGGTCATGTCGCGCGACAGCCTCGAGAGGCAGGACATCGGGGGTTACACCATCCCGGCCGGCAGCACGATCTTCATGGGCGTGTACGTCACGCATCGCCGGCCAGACATCTGGGGCGAGGCGGCCGAGGAGTTCGATCCAGACCGGTTCCTGCCCGAGCGGAGCAACGGCCGGCATCCGCTCGCGTATCTGCCGTTCGGCGCCGGCCAGCGCAAATGCATCGGCTTTCACTTCGCGCAAATGGAGATCGTTTTCGCCGTGACGCGGATCCTGCAGGCGTTCCGCTACCAGTTGGTCGAGCCCGAGAGGATCAAACCCAAACCGACCTGGTCGCTCTGGCCCGACCCGGGCGTGCGCGCGCGGCTCGAAGCCTGTTGAGCGGAGCCGATGTACAAGGCGGTTTTTCCCGTATTCCTGATCGTGCTGGTGGATATGATGGGACTCGCCATCATCATCCCCCTTCTGCCGTTTTACGCCAAGCACTTCGGGGCGAGCGCGACGCAAGCGGGACTGCTCGCGGCGAGCTTCGCCGCGTGCCAGTTGGTGGCGAGCCCCCTCATGGGCGCCGTCTCCGACCGGTTCGGACGTAAACCTGTTCTATTGTTCAGTCAGGCCGGCACGTGCGCTTCCCTCGTCCTCATGGCGTCGGCGAGCACGCTGTCCATGCTGTTCGTCGCGCGGCTGCTGGCGGGCGCCACGGCGGCGAACGTCTCGGTGGCGCAAGCCTACGTCGCCGACGTCACGACCGCCGAAGAGCGCACGAAAGCGTTCGGGTTGCTGGGCGTCGCGTTCGGATTGGGGCTTTTCGTCGGTCCCGCGCTCGCCGGCGCCCTGGCCGGGGTCTCCATCAACGCGCCGATTTGGCTCTCGGCCGGAATCTCGGTCGCGAGCTTTTGCGTGACGCTTTGGGTCCTGCCGGCGACGAAGCCCGGGGACGTCGCCCGACGCGCCAGCGCGGCGGGGAGGAAAATCTCCCCGTGGCGGTTCGTCGAGCGATCCGGAACCGGATTTTACCTGCTCCAGTTCTTCATCTTCGTTTTCGGGTTCTCGTTTTTCGTGCAGGGAATGGGCCTGTTTCTCGAGGCGAAAATGCCGCGGAGCGCGGGCGTTCGCTTCGGCCCGGTGGAGCTCGGGTACCTCTATTCGTATTGTGGTTTCCTCGGGATCGTTTTCCAAGGGTGGCTGGTCGGGAAACTGGCGCCGCGTTTCGGGGAACAGAAAGTGGTGGCGGTTTCGTTTTTCATCGGCGCCCTGGGATTCGCTTCGTTCGGTTGGGTGAACGGGATTTTCTATCTCGTCGCGGCGTCGACCGTGTTCTCATTCGCCAACAGCCACCTGCGCCCATGCATCACCAGTCTCGTGAGCCGAACGGGCGCCGAGGACGAGCAGGGCGAGATCCTCGGCTTGACCGGGACTTTGCAGAGCCTCGCGCAGGTGACGGCGCCGTTGCTCGGCGGCTATCTGATCGATCACGCCGACTTGCTCGCCTGGCCCCTGAGCCTGGGAGGGGTTTATCTGCTCGGGTTCTTCCTGTTGGCCGCAAAAAGGCCCGCGTATTCGCCGTAACCTTCTTTTTCAAGGT
This sequence comes from Pseudobdellovibrionaceae bacterium, assembly GCA_021463345.1. Lineage (GTDB taxonomy): Bacteria > Bdellovibrionota > Bdellovibrionia > Bdellovibrionales > JAMPXM01 > JAMPXM01. Next base: position 30,743 of record JAJTYM010000005.1, read on the forward strand.
CCTCGGCCGGCACGAACCTCAACGAGGATGAATTCATGCAGTACCGCAGGCCGGTCGGCGCGGGTCCGTCATCGAAAAGATGGCCGAGGTGGGAATCCGCGTGCCTGCTGCGCACCTCGGTGCGCGGCAGGGACAGCTTGTCGTCCGTTTTGGTGACGATGTTCCGCGTCTCGAGCGGGCGCGTGAAACTCGGCCAACCGGTGCCCGAGTCGAATTTGTCGAGGGAGCTGAAGAGCGGTTCGCCGGAGACGACGTCCACGTAGATGCCGTCGCGGTGATTGTCCCAGTATTCGTTGCGGAACGGCGGCTCCGTCCCTTCCTTTTGGGTGACTTCGAATTGTTGGCGGCTCAGTTTGCCGCGCAGATCGGGCTCGGATGGTTTGCGGAAGCCGGATGAATCCCAAGGCATATCGATCTCCTTCGCCCTGATCCATGCCACATCTCCGAGCGAAAGTCATCGCGCGCCGGACGCACCGACATGCGCGCGAGGCGCCTGGGGGAGACCCGGGGCGCCTCGCTTCGGCCCGTCATTCCATGCGCTGGGCGCGGCCGTTGCGCAGGTTGTAGAGGTTCACAGGCGTGAACCTCACGTTGATCTCGGCGCCGGGTTCGGGTTGAAGCGCCACGTCGCCGTCGATGATCAGCGCGTTGGTCTTCTCGTTGTAGCGCCAGCCGCGTTTTTCGGCGGAGTCGGGCGGGATCGTTTGCGAGCCGTACGTCACCGAGATCGATTTGAACTCGGGGATCGATTTCAGGCGGATCTCGCGGCCGAGCGTGCGGCGGCGGATGTCCTTGCCGATGTCGGCGAGTTTGTCGCCCCACGGGATCGAATCGATTTTATGGCGCCCGTTCGCGTCTTTTTGTTTCAAGACCGGGCAAAGGCTCAGCAGCTTGCCGCCGGTCTCGGAGACGAATTGCTGGACGCGCTCCGGGAAAAGGGTCGAGCCGTCCGGGCCTTTGAGGCTGGGATCGACCGGGCAGACGTAATCGGCGTGGATGCCGATCGCGTGGGTCGAGACCTTGCCGGCGTTGAAATCCTTCAGACGGCGCAGGTCGAGCGCGAGCTCGCCGGGCGTGATCTCGAGGTTCGAGGGCGAAGCGTCGGAGACGAGGATCACCACGAGGTGCGCGTCCTCGCGGTAGAAGCCCTTGTTGGCGCCCTCGCGCATTTCCGGGGAGAGCGCCGCCGCCGCGGGAGCGAAGAGCTCCTCGTACTCGGGTCCGCCGTCCTCGAGGCACTGTACGCCGATCTTCAGGCTTTCGCGCAAGACGCCCAAGCCGTCCGGCGTTTCGCGCGTGATGAAGCCGGGCTGCGGGTCCTGGGCGCCGACGATGGCGTCGGTCGACGTGCAGTTCGCGTTTTTCTTCGCGACCGACGGTTGCCCCGGCGTTTTGAGCGGGCGCAACTGGCCCGGCGGATAGTAGTTGGGCGAGCCCGGCTTCTGGCGGATGCGGTCCGAGACGCTCACGACGCCGATGTGGTAGTCGATGAGGTTGTTTTTAGCGAACGCGTCCACGAAGCGGTCGATGTTTTTCGACAGGCGCTCCTGGTCGTCGACCATCGACGCCGAATTGTCGATGACGAAGAGGATGTCGACCCTCGGGTTGAAATCGATCTTGAAGTCGCCGCCGTTGTCGTCGTCCGGCGTGATCACCTCCGGGGGCGCGGTCAGTTTCGGGGAGGCGGGACTGCACGCAGCCGAGAGCGCGAACGCGGCCAGGACGAGCGTCGTCGTGGAAAAGAATTTCGTGTTCACGGGTTCTGACCTCCCGTCGCGATCTTCGGCGCGGGGCAGCCGGTGACCTTGACGCGGTATTTGTCGAGTTCGTCGAGCCAGTACTCCCCGGTATCGGGGAATCGGAGCACTTCTTCGCCTTTGGCGAGATCGACGTCCTTGTGGGCGCGGGCGTTCGGCTTCTCGGCCATATGGATGCGCTGGATCAGCTCGGCTTCGAGGAGATGCATCTTCTGGAGGATGTCGCCGATTTCCTTCAGGTCGCGGTTGGCGAGCTGCTGCAGGCGGCGGAGCACGGGGGTTCCGTCGCTTTTGCCGGCTTTGAGCTCGGCCGCGCGGCTTTGCAGGAGGGCGTCGCGGTGGAAGAGGCGCGGCAATCGACCGGCTTCGGGGGCGATCGTTTTCCAGGCCAGCGGCTGCGCGCGCAGCTTGGCCACGACTTTCGCGGCCGCCTCGCTCGTGCCGTTCGCGGCGAGCGCTTGCACGGCGACGAGGCGCGGGCGGAACTTCGCCTTGAATTCCTTGATCGACTCGAAAATCGCGGGGTAATCGCAGATTTTCAGGTGGATCAGGCCGGTGAGGAAGAACGGTTCGGGACCGACGAGGCTCTCGAACATGGGCGCCTTGATGGTCTTGAGTTGGGCGAGCGCTTCGCCGTGCTCGCCGAGGCGCAGATGCGCCCAGCCGCGCTCTTCGAGCGCCTCGAGCCAGTGGTCCGAATCGCTGGGCACCTGTTCGTAGAGCTTGAGGGCGGCGCGGACGTCGCCGTCCTGGAACAACAGGCGGCCTTTGGTCATCAGAAGCCGGTCGCGGGGAACGTCCGTCTTCTTCGCCGCCAGGAGCGCGTCGATGATTTTGTGCGCCGGCTTGGTCTTGTCCTGGGTCGCGAGGCCCAGGGCCCTGTTGAACTCGGCTCTGCCCGGCGCGGGGAGACCCCTCACGGGCGCTCCCGCCGCGTGCGCGGTGGAGCCCAAGACGGCGGCGGTGATGAGGCTTGAAACGAAATTCATAACATCAATCCCAAGGAGACGGTGAGGATGCCCACGTTCAGGCGGCGCGCCTGGTCGTCGGGGCGGTCTTCGTACGTTTGCCAGCGGCCCTCGATGCGGCTCGAGACGTGCTGCGTGAGCCAGAAGCCGATGCCGCCGCCGGCGGTGATCGCTTCCGACCAGCCTGATTTGAGCTTCACGCGGCCGTAGCCGGCGAGCGTGTAGAGGTCGAATTGGACGACCGCGAGGTCGAAGAGATTCGTTTTTCCGTAGACCGGGTACCACGACACCGTGCCGAGCATCGTCCGCTCGGGGTGGTCCGTCGGGGACACGCGGATGTTCGGGTCGCTCGGGTCCGTCAGGCGGCGCCGACGGGCGTCCTCGTAGGCCGCGCGGCCTTCGTTGGTGAGGCTGTTGTAGTGCGTGTAGAAGCGCCCGCCGACCGACCATCGGGGCGTGATGTGGAAGTCGATGTTGCCGCCCAGGTTCTGCGTGCTCACGTACGCGTCGCCGCCGGCGTTGACGCCGTAGTTCACCCCGAGCTCGAGGCGCAAGTCGCGGTCGACCACGCGCTTTTGGACGATCGACACGCGGTTTTCGGGATCGAGCGCTTTGGCCCGCTTGTACAGCTTTTCGTTGCCGCCGAGCGAGTCGAAGTCCTTGCCGAGGTCGATGTCCCGCGCCGCTTGGGCGAGGGCCGGGGCCGCCGCGATCACCGCGAGCGCGAGGGTTTTCACCAAGAGCGATTTCATTTTGCACCTCCCGTCTGGGGACCGGCGGTCTGCTGGACGGCGCGGCAATATTCGGTCTTTTTGACGATCTTGAGGGTTTTCGTGAGTTTCGCCGTTTCCGTGCGGCCGAAGAGCTCACTGGCGGCTTCCACCGTCAGGCTGTACTCGGATTTGAGGCCCGCGTCCTCGCACGGCACTTTCCAGGTCAGCGCGCAGTTCTTTGCGGTCAGGTCGCGGCCCGCGTCCTCGCACGTGATCGCGGGAGAGCCCGGCCAGGTGGAAACCGCGGCGCGAAGGGCGTCGAGGTTGATGGATACCTTGGCGCGCGGGTTCTTCGCGCGGGCGCCGAACTCGATATGGCGCTCCACGCCCGTGTCGAGGGCGATCGAGGACTTGCCGGTGAGAAATCTGATTTCGGGCTTGTCGGCCTTCTTGTTCAGGTTGATCGTCACGCGTTCGACTTTTTCGGGCGAGGTGAGGCCGCCGGCGCCGTTGACCATGAAGCCGAAACGGACGGTGACGGAGTCGGCGGCCGCGTCGATTTCGCCGTCTTTGGTGAGCGGCGCGGGGATCGTCGCCGCCTTCGTATCGAAGACGCGGTGGAAGACCCAAACGCCGTCGCCTTTGTCCTCGGCCTGGAGTTTGCCCGACGAGCTCGCGTCGAAGCGCACGAACGCGCCGCCGTTCGCGTCGAAGAGCTCGGTCGCGTTGCCGGTCATGTCGACCGGGACGAGGCGCGGCGGGTTGCCGGAGTGCGCGGCCGGATCGAAGACTTCGATCGCGAACTCGAATTTGTCCCCTTCGTTCACCGAAGGGCGCATGCCGGCGATCTTGGAGATGACCGGTTGTTGCTTCGAGCGGCGCACGTTGACGGCGTGTTTGCGCGCTCGGTCGATCGGGAGGTTCGGATCGTTGAAAATCTGCTGCGCCCGGGCGTCGGTGCCGGGGAGCAGGACGAGCTCGAGCGCGATCTCGTGCTGGCGGTCGGGCTCGCCGTTCGGGATGTGGCCACGCCGGGGAGCCCACGAGAGCACGAATTGGCCGGGCTTCTCGCCTTTCGAGAGCGTCATGCCTTCATCGGGTTTCGCGGTCAAGGCCACGTCGTAGACGGTGCCGGCGATGGCGCGCGTCTCGATGACGTACGACTTCGCTTCGCCCTCGACGAAGTTGAGGACCTGGCCCTCGGCCGGGAGGATGTCGAAGAGCTCGCCGGAGCGGAACTTCTGCTCGGGCGACTTCACGTCATGCGGGCGCACGAGGTTCTCCGAGACGTCCTTGTAGTCGGACGTGGGGTCTTGCTTCACGTCGCCGCAGGAGCTGAAGAGAGCGACCGTGCTGGCCAGGGCGATCAATCGTTTCGATGTCTGGGTTTTCATGATCATCTCCTCTTACCGTTGGCTCACGCGTTGGAATTGGAAGGGATAAAGAACCTTCACGTTGACGCCGCCGACCGGCTCCGGGAACCTGAACGCTTTGAGTTTCGAGAGTATGCAGCCTTCGACCTGAGCCGAGCGCATCGACGAGTGGGCGACCCCGGCCGTGCTCACGCGGCCTCGGCCGTTGATTTGGAAGCGCACGCCGATGCGGCCCGCGAGAGCCGGTTTCACCTGGAGGCCCTGCTCGTAACAGTACAGGATTTGGCCCATGTTCTTCTGGATCACTTCATTGATCTGGTCGCGGTCGAGGCCGCCGACGACTTCGGCGTCCTGCTCGAGGGGCTGGAAGTAACCGTCGGACCCCCCGGCGAGGTTGGCGCGCCCGTAACCGTTCTGGCCGCCGGCCTTGCCGCGGGTGCCGTAACCGCCCGACGGGAGGCCGACGCCGCCCGTGCCGCGCGAGGCGGCGAGCAGGCCTTTGCCGGCGAGGGCGTTCGCGAAGCCGCCGCGACCGGCGCCGCCCAAACCGCCGTTCCCGGCGCGTCCCGTGCCGCCGCCGCCGGAGCCTTCTTTGAACTGGACGTTCTTCAGGTTGAGCGAACCGCCCGTCACCGGGGCGTCGCTCTTGGAGCCGAGGACCGCGAGCGCGCCGACCTGGTTGATGTTCGCGCCGCCGGTGGCGACTTTATTGGTCCCCGTGCGGCCGAAGGAGGTCGGGCGGAGGTTGCGATTGACCTTGGGTTTCGTCTGCACGATTTTTTTCCGCACGACGGGTTTCCGGTGGCGGACGATCTTGCGCTCGCTCGGGGCCACGGTGCGCACCGCCTCTTTGGGGCGCGGGACCTCCTCGGGGATCACGATGTTGACGACCGGCGTCTCCGTCGGCTTCTCGACGTGCGGAAGGATGAGGTTGACCAGGCCGCAGAACAGAAGGAACGCGGCGCCGGCCGCCGCCGTCCATTTGGCGATCCGCTTGAACTCCTCGTCGGAATCATCGCTGTCGAGCTCGAAGCGGGGATCGAGCACGCGGACGGCGTCGATCCAGCGGAGGCTGGCGCCGTCGAGCCCGATCTCGGCGCGCTCTTCTTTCATGATCTCCTTGCCGGAGGTTTCCAGCAGGACGTCGAACTCGATCTCGTTTTCTTGGAGCTCATCGAGGGAGCCGCAGGCCTCGACGCGGCCCGTGTCCGAGCGGCGCACGAGGAAGAATTTCCCGCCTGTGCCGTGGAACGTGCGCACGATCTGACCGTGCTTGTTCTCGAGTACGATTTGCCCCGTTTTCGTCGCGTTTCCCATAACTCGTCCTTGCCTCACAGTTCTTCGTCTCTCAGTTCCTCGTGGTCTCGACATCGAGCCGATCCTTGAAGTGGCGGCGCATGCCGAGAAGGTCGATCAGTTCCTTCTCGTCCTCGACCGTCACGCTGCCTTCGTCGGCGTACTGGTATTTGCCGCGGACGCTGGCGTCGGAGAACACGTGATCGGTCCCCAGGGCCGAGGTTTGCTTCGCCGGCTCTTTCCTCGCCCTTTTCTTCGCGGTTTTCGCGTCGGCCGTGGTGCCGGCGAGCGCCAAGCCGAGGACGACGAGGGGGATCATCAAACGCGTCATTTCACGCCTCCTTCAAGCTGGTCGAGGCGCGCGTCGAGGTAAGCGACCATCGCGTCGCGACCGAGCCCGGCTTCCATTTCTTTGAGGGCCTTCGCCTGGCGGACCGAGAACGGGTCGCGGCTGAGCGCGCGGCGCGCGCTTCTGACGTCGGCGGCGCTCGGCCGGTCCATCGCCTTCTTGACCGCGCCTTCGAGGCGCGCGCGCGCGGATCCGGGCGCGCGGGCCGCGAGCTGGCGGACGTCCTCGGCGAGCACCCGGGTCACGTCTCCCACGCTTTTGTCGAGCCCGGCGACGACTTCGTCGAGGGCTTTGCCGTTGCCCCAGAATTCATTCGTTTTCTTCGCGATTTCATCGGCCTTGGCCTTGAACGGCCGGGCCTGACGCTCAAGCGCTTGAGCGTACTGTTTCCGCTGCTCCGGCTTGAGCCTTCTCGGCGGCGGCAGGTCCATGATCTCCCCGTAGAGGCGTTCGTTCTCACGGCCGGCGATCGACAGGGTCATGACCTGCAGGCGCCAGTCCTTGGAGCGGATCGCGTCCTGGGCCTGTTTCTCGGCTTGGGTGAGCAGGGCGAGGCGCGCTTTGAGCGTGCGCTGCAGGAGGGCGTCGCTCGCGGAGACGAGCTTATGGGCGGCGATCTTTTTGTCGAACGCGTTGATTTTCCGCGTCGCCGCCACGCGCGAGATCAGTTGCGCGGGCCCGGTCGCGCGCAGCGACGGGCTCGACAGGTGGCGGGCCGCGCGGCCGGCGTCGCCGGTGCGCGCGTAGAGCTCGAGCACGAGGCCGGCGAACAGCCCGCGGTTGCCCTTCAGGACGCGCTCATGGCGGGACAGTTCGACCCACGGGCGTTTGGAGAGGCGCACGAGGCGGGTCGCCGCGAACTCCGACTTCGCTTTCGAGCGGGACGTCTTCAAGGCGTCGTTGTAGTGGCGGGTCGGGCTCTTGCCCGCGAGCTCGGCGAGGTAGGCGAGCCGGAGATGGCGGTCCGTCTCGTTCATTTTCGCGAGCTTCATGCCCAGGGTCCAGCGGTAGGCGTTCTCGAACTCGAGGCGCATCTCGGCGGCCCAGACCTTTTTCTCGAGGGCGAATTCGCGGTCCTCGTCCGAGAGGCCCCGCACGCCGAGCATGCGGTCGGCGGCCGTCTTCGTGTGGTCGAGGTCGCGCGTGCGGACGGCGAGGACGAGCGTGTTCCTGGCGATCAGGACGCGTTCGTCCTTCGTCGTGCCGTCGAGATTGACCTCGCTCAGTCGGCGCGCCGCGCGCTTGAGTTCGGAGTCGCCGCTTTTCGGATCGTTGGAGACCGCGGCCACTTCCTTCAGGACCGCGCGGCGGGCGATTTTCAGGTATTCCTCGCGGGCCGAGGGGAACCACCGGGCGAACTCCAGCGCCCAGCCCTCGATGCGGCCTTCCTGCTTGGCGAGCACGAGCGCGTCGAGCGCGAGGTCGGCGGCTTTCTTGCGGGTTCCCGCGTGCGCGCGCGCGTCGGCGAGCGCCACCAGGCGGAATTCCTCGGCGGCCGCGTCGTGACGGTTCTTGTCGTAGAACACGCGCGCGCGCTGGTAGCGGACTTCCAGGGCCCTCTCGCCTTTCGGGTTCAGGTCGAGGTAGTGGTCGTACGCCTTGAGCTTGACGTCGAGATCGCCGCCGCTTTCCGCCATCTCGATCGTGGCGATCAGGGCGGCCTCGAACATCTTGCGGACGTCGGCGTCGTCCTTCGCCTTGAGTCCCGCGGCGGCGAGGATCGACGAACGGCGGTAGAGCTCGCTCGCTTCATTGTACTTTTTCAGCAGGCGCGCGGTCTGCGCGGCCCAGAACTGCATGTCGTGCTCGCCGTCGAACTGGGCGTTGTAGAGGGAATAGGCCTGGAAGAGCTCGCCGGAAACGCGTTCCTTCTCCAGGCGGTTCCAATCGACGATGAGCTTGCGGACGCGCGCTTGGATGGCCTTGCACTCGTCCTTGTCGCGGCAGCCCTGCTTCTTCCACGTTTCCATGGCGATGGAGAGCTGGTCGACCGCTTGCGGCTTGCGGCCCAGGCCCCATTCGAGCGTCGCCAGGCGCACGCGGCCGTCGATACGTTCGATCGCGGACGGCTCGTCGTCGAGGATCATGGACCAGACGAAGATGGCCTCCCTTTTCTTGCCGAGGCGTTCGGTTTCACCGGCGAGCGCGCGCAGGCTGTCGCGACGGATGGCTTCGGGCGTGAGGTCGAGGAGGAGGTTCACTTTCTCCCGCGTGACTTCGCCGCGGGCGATGAACGTCACGAGGTCGCGCGCGACGTCCTCGTGAAAGCTCTGGTCGATGCCGCCGTCATCCTCGGCCTTGCGGGCCAGGAGCCCGGGATCGCGGAGGATTTCCACGAGGCGCGCGGTGGCGATCGCCGCGCGTCCCATGTTCAGGTTGCACCAGGCGATGCGGTACGTGATGTAGCCGCGGCGCTCGGTCTTCTTCAAGCGGAGGGCGGCCTCGAATTTCTCGAGGGCCTTCGGGAACCGGCCTTGGCGGTAGAGGACGTCGCCCCAGGCGGCGAGCGCGCGGCCGACGATCGCTTCTGGGTACGCTTTCGCGCCTTCGGTGACGATCCGGCCGTAGAGGCCGACGGCCTTGGCCGATTCGCCCGTCGCTTCGTAAAGGTGCGCCATCTGCGTGAGGACGAGGGCGCGGCGTTGGGAGCCGGCGCGCTCGACTGCGGTTTTATAGACTTCGAGGGCGCGGCGGCGGTCGCGTTTGGCGCCGGCGGAGTCCTTGCCCTCGGCGGCGACGACGTGCAGGCGGGCCCGTTCGGCGAGAAGGTCGGCCAGGCGCAAGCGGACCTCGATGTCATCGGCGCCGGCGGTCGCGTCGTGTTCGAGGACGCGCTCGAGTTTGGTGATGAGCAGCGTGTGGGTTTCGATGTCCATCTTGTCGCCGGCGTTCGCACCGGCGGGGAATGCCGGCCCGGTCAGGGTCAGGCCGGCGAGCGCCAAACGAGTCAGCGCCGACCGAGTCGGCGTGAGTCGCGAAATCCAGCTCGCAATCGTCGATGTCGCTCTCATCTTTGCAATCCTCTCGGCCGGGTCATAGACGTCCAAATGGGCCGATAAAAATTTCGCTACCGCTTTTCGTCGCTTTTCGCCCGGAAAAGGCGGGAACCTGCGGACACGAACGCAATGAAGGTGCCAGATTTGAAATCGAAATTAGAGCCGCTCCACTCGGGAAAACGCCTGCGGAGGCCGATCCGGGTGCCGAAGTTGGGCGCGCGCGGACTTGAAAATGACACGTCCTTTCGCTGGGAAAGAGAGCGTGGGCGCCGCGATTCAGGGCAATTTTTTCAGGGTCGTACGCCGACGTGCCGGGCGAAGAACGCCGCGAGCGTTTCGTTCAGCCGGCCGCGGTCGGCGGCGAAACGGTGGTCGGAGTCGAACTCGATATAGGCCGGAGAGGAGGCGGCCGGCGAGGCCGCGAGCGCGGCGACGAACGCATCGATCGCGTCGCGCGGGATGAGGTCGTCGCGGCGAGCGCGGATCACCAGGATCCGATCGGCTTCCCCGGGCCTCAGCCGCGCGATGGCCGCGGCCGGGTTCAGCGCGTCGCGCGCGCGCGTCAGGTCCAGGGAGACTCGGTCGAGGCTGTCGGCCGGAAAGATGTGGGGGTGCTGTTCGAGGAAGTAGCGGGCCAAAGCCCGTGCGTCGTCCGCGCCGGGGCCGACGCTCGTGAAGGGTGCCAGAAGCGCCAGCGCGCCGCGCGCGCTGCCGAGGTTGCCGTAGACGTTGGCCGCCGTCCAACCGCCCCAGCTGTGGCCGATGACGTGAAGACGGCGGTACCCGTGCCCGGAGACGAGCGACGCGGCGTACGCGATCGAGTCCTCGATTGATTTCTCGAACGTGAATGAGCCCCGGCTTCGACCCAAGCCGGCGTAGTGGATCACGTAGGCGTCGGCATCGAAAGCCCGGCTCATCCGTTCCGCGATGTCGACGTTTTTGTTGCCTCGTTCGGCCGGGAAGCCGTGCAAGAGCAAAAACGCCTCGTCCGAGCGCGTTTCTCCGCCGAATCGGATATTGTAAAGATCGCGGAAAAACGGCAGTTCAACCGGTTCGTTGTGAGTTTCCATCATGGGCGTCGAACTCTAACCTGAGCGAGCCGTCGGCGTCCATCATCCGCCGCCCGGGTTTCGACCCTTCCGCGGCTTCAGGCCCGCCGGATCGCCGGCCCCGGTGGCCCGCGATTTGCGAATCGCCGGATTTCAGGCGCGATCGACGTGGATTTCAGCGCTGAAACCGGCTACTTTGCCTGGGACGTGAACATGCCCCCGATCCCGCCGCCAGCATCGCCCGAACCGTCGCCCGAACCACCGTCGCGGGACGCCGTCTCGGACGTCCTGCGCGCGCGCTTCCATCTCGACTCCTTCCGCAAAGGCCAGAGGCCGGTGATCGAGTCCGTGCTCGCCGGCCGCGACACGATCGCGGTCATGCCGACGGGCGGGGGGAAGTCGCTTTGTTACCAGCTGCCGGCGGTGCTTTCCGACGGTCTCGCCGTCGTCATCGCCCCTTTGATCTCGCTCATGCAGGATCAAGTGCGCAATCTGCGCGCGCTCGGTATCCGGGCGGGATGCCTGCACAGCGGGCAATCGCGCGATGAGAAGCTGGAGATTTTCTCCGAGATGAAAAAGGGGGGCGCCTACCTCCTTTACCTCTCCCCTGAACGGGTGCAGAGCCCTGGTTTCGGACCGTGGTTGCGGGAGCGGAACGTCTCCCTCGTCGCCATCGACGAGGCGCATTGCGTATCGCAGTGGGGGCCTGAATTCCGTCAGGACTATCACCGTTTGCACGCCCTCCGGGACTTCAAGCCGGGCGTGCCGATCCTGGCTCTCACGGCCACGGCGACTCCCGACGTCCTCCGCGATATCGCGCGCCAATTGAAGCTGGCTTCGCCTGAACGCCACGTGTACGGTTTTTACCGCCCCAATCTGTTTTACCAGGTCGAGGCTGTCGCTAGCGAGCACGAGAAGAGCGAGTACATGAAGGAGGCGATACGCCGATCGCCGGGAGGGCGCGTGCTCGTGTACTGCGGCACGCGCAGGCAGTGCGAGGAGACGGCGCGAGAGTTGGCCGGGCATTTCGACGGCGTCGGCTTTTACCACGCCGGCATGCCCGCCGAGGACCGTAATCGCGCGCAGCGCGATTACGAAGCCGGCCGCACCCGGATCCTCGCCGCCACGAACGCGTTCGGGATGGGGATGGACTATCCGGACGTGCGTCTGGTCGTGCACCTGCAGGTGCCGGCTTCGGTCGAGGCCTATTACCAGGAAGTCGGGCGGGCGGGCCGCGACGGCCGCAAATCGCATTGCCTGCTCCTTTACGCGAAGAAAGACAAGAACCTCCACACGTTTTTCATCCGCGAATCGAAAGCGGAAGCGAACGTGATCCGCCAGAGGTGGCGGTCGCTCGACGCGATCGTCGGCTTCGTCGAGGGCGGGGAGTGCCGACATGCGGGCATCCTGACGTACTTCCGCGACAGCGAGCGCATCGGCAGGTGCGGTCACTGCGACGTCTGCGCGCCGAGCGACGAGATGCGCGTTCCCCGGCCGCGCCCGGAGCCGTCGGCCCCGCCGCGCGTCCGCGTCCGCAAGGGCTCCAAGCGGGAGGGCGCGCGCGACGATGCGCCGCTCGGTCCCGAGGAGGAGGCGCGCGCCATCGCGCTGCAGGATTGGCGGCGGAAGTACGCGGCCGAGCGCGATATGGCCGCGTTCATCGTGTTCAGCAACAAGACCCTCCGCGACCTGGCCCGCCGCAATCCGCGCACGCTCGGGGAGCTCGAGAGCGTCCACGGTTTCGGGCCCGGGCGCATCTCGCAGCTCGGTGGCGACGTGCTCGCCGAGCTCCGCAAACTGGATTGAACCTTTCCAAGGCGGGGCGAATGGGAGTATTCTCGTCTCATGGGCCTCGAGCGGTTGGAGCGTGAAGACCTCGGCATCCGGTGCTTGGACGTGAGCGCGGGGCGCCCGCCGTTCGCCCCCGAGCTCGACCGCAAGCTCGCCCAGTTCTACTCGGCCCAACTGACCGAGGCGGGCGATATCATTTTGGGCGAGTCCCGAGGCGGTTCGTTCGCGAAACTCCTGCGGCTCCGCGCCGAGCGCGGGTTCATCTTGCGCGCGGAGTCCCAGGGCACCATCCACGGGGTCGCGTCCGTCTGCGTCCGCCCGGGCTACATCGGCGGCGAACCCAAGCGGATCGCGTTCCTCGGCGATCTGCGCATCGAGTTCGAGCGGGACTTGCTGCGCGGCTGGCGCCGTGTTTACGGCGATCTCCTCGAGGTCCTGCGCGAGTGGCCCGAGGCCGGCGGCGTCGCCGGTTGCCTGACGGCGGTCGTGCACTCGGATGAGCGCGCGGTGCGCGCGCTCGTCGAGCCGCACCGCCTCTCTCCGTACCGTTACAGGCCGCTCGGGGAGTTCCGCGTGGTGAGCGTCTTGGGCAAAGTCCCGTTCGGCGGTTTCGGCAACGCGCCGTTTCGCCAGCGGGGCTTCCGGATCGTCGAGGCCGACCCCGGGGATCTCGGGCGCTTGATCGGTTTCCTCGATTCACAGCATCGCGCGCGCCCCTTCGGCGAGATTTTCGCGGACGAGTTGCCGCGCCGTTTGCGCGAATGGCCCGATTTCTCGTTGCGAAGATTCCTGATCGTCGAGGATGGGATGGGGAGGATCCGAGGCGCGACGGCTCCGTGGAGCCCCGGCGAAGCCAAACGCTGGTACGCGGAGAAGCTGCCGACGCGCCTGGCGTGGCTGGGCCGCACGCTCGCGCATCTCCCGCGGACGCGTTTTTACCGCCCGCCCCGGATCTCGGGCGAAGGCGAAGCCGTTGAGGCGCTTTTTCTCACGCATCTCGAATTGGATTTCCACGCGACCCGCGCGGAGCGCGAGGCATGGCTCGCGGCCTTGATCGAGCGGGCGATCGAGCGGCACGCCGCGGAGGCGTGGAACGCGCTGGTGTTCGTGGACTTCAAGGACGATCCGCTCGAGGGGGCCCTGCGCGGGTTTTATTGCCATTCGATCGACGCCAGTCTCTACAGCGTGCACGGATTGTCGGGCGGCGGGGAGATCCGCGGGCCGCTCGCACGTGGGCCGCTGCCTCCCGCTTTCGAACTGTGCGTATCTTAAAAAAGCGTTGAGATTCGGGTTTCGGACCGGGCTCCAGCTCGAACAAGGCGCGATCGGGTTCGGGGAATGCGGCCCGGAGGCGGTTCCGGTTTGACCGGCGGGGGTCGGGGGGAGGAGAATGAAGAGGCTCGCACCTCAACCCGAGAGAGTTCGGCCGACCCTATGAAGTGGCTTGAATCCCGAATGCAATCGCTGATCCGCCACTTGCAGAAACACGCTCGTCGGTGGTGGTATTCGCCGTTGGTCGCGTTCCTCGCGTTCCTCGATCATTTCACGATCGTCATCCCGACCGACGGGCTCCTGGTTTCGGCGGTGCTCCTGAACCCCAAGCGTTGGTTTTCGACCATGCTCGTCGTCACGCTCGGCAGCTCGTTGGGCGCGCTCGCGCTCGCGGCTTTGATCGAGTGGCACGGGTTGCCGCTCCTTCTCAAGATCTCGCCCGGGATCGACGGGACGTGGATGTGGTCCTGGACCAACGAGTTCATGGACGAGTACGGGATGCTGGCGGTCTTCGCCGTCGCGATCAGCCCATTCATGCAGCATCCGGCGGTGGCGCTCGCCGCGCTCGCCGAGGTTCCTCTCATGAAGATCTTCGGGGTGATCCTTCTCGGCCGCACCATCAAATACGGCGCGGTTTGCTGGGTCGCCTCGCATATGCCGCATCTTTTGAAGAAGCTCTGGGGGATGCGCGACGAGATCCAGGAGGTGGCCGAGGCCATCCCAGGGGTCGAGATGCCCGCGCCGGCGCCGGCCGACTCCCAGCAGGCCGAGGGCGCCGCTCGCGCCGCCGACCGCGCGCCCGGCGGGGATACGGACCCGCGGCGCAAGTCGATCTGACGGCCCGGGCAAAGTTCGATGAAGGATCCGCTAAGCGTGGTCTGAACCCTTGCTTTCTTTCGTTCCCTCCCGTCTTATAAATAAATAGTAGGTAGGAGAGGGTAAGGTATGTCCGCGGAGGGCGGGTTCGAATTCAAGTCGTTTCAGCCGCGCACCAACGTGAGGATGTCGGCGAATCGGCTGCTGCGCGAGTTTCTGCGGGAGATCTCCCCGACCGCGACGTATAAGGCGATCGTCGCCGACAAAGGCGGGGGGTTCTGGCTGTCCCTGGTGGTCCAGGTTCAGGGGCGTTATTTCGGCTCGGAGTCGTACTGGGAGAAGAGCCGGCTCGCCGGCAAGCCGCGGGAATGGCAGGTCAACGAGGTCGCCCGCCTGATCCTCGATCTGAGGCAGCAGATCCGGGCGTTCGAGCGTTCGCGAGCGGTGTCCCCGGCGCCGCTCAAAAAGAACAACCGGAGAGACGAGCCCTGAGAGCGGGCCCGGACGAACGGCCGGGCATTCGCGGCTTTCGCGTCATCGCTCGTTCTCGCGCGGCCCACGAGGCTTTGCCAAGAGGCGGAAGATTGGCGAAACTGATGCCATGACATACAGCCTGTTCCCCGAAACCCAGCCGTACAACGCGTTTCGCTTCAAAGTCGCCCCGAACCACGAGCTTTACGTCGAGGAGTGCGGGAACCCGAAAGGACAGCCCGTCGTCTTCCTGCACGGCGGCCCCGGCGCCGGCCTCAACCCGAAGCACCGCCGGTTCTTCGATCCCGGGCACTATCGCATCGTGCTTTTCGACCAGCGAGGGGCGGGCCGGAGCGAGCCGCACGCGTCGCTCGAGGACAACACCACCTGGGACCTGGTCGCCGACATCGAGAGGATCCGCGCGCGCCTCGGGATCGAAAAATGGATGGTCTTCGGCGGCTCATGGGGCAGCACGCTCGCGCTCGCGTACGCCGAGACGCATCCGGACCGCTGCACGCATCTCGTGCTGCGCGGGATCTTTCTGTGCCGCAGGGAAGAGATCAGGTGGTTTTACCAGGAAGGCGCGCACAGGATTTTCCCGGACGCTTGGCGTTCCTACCTGGAGCCGATCCCCGAGGGAGAACGCGGCGATCTCGTGGCCGCGTTTCACAAGCGCCTCACGTCGAGCGATCCCGACGCGCGTTTGCGGGCGGCGAAAGCCTGGAGCGGGTGGGAAGGCGCGACGATCAAACTCGTTCCCGACCAACGGGCTTACGATTCCTTCACCGAGGACCGCACGGCGCTCTCCATCGCCCGCATCGAGTGCCACTACTTCGTCAACGGCGCGTTCTTCCGTAGCGACGCGCAACTGCTCGAGGACGCGTGGAAGATCCGGCACATCCCCGGCGCGCTCGTGCACGGCCGCTACGACGTCGTCTGCCCGGTGAAAAACGCGTTCGATCTGCACCAGGTCTATCCCGAAGCGCGGCTCGAGGTGGTCCCGGACGCCGGTCACGCCGTCGACGAACCCGGCATCGCCGATGCGCTCATCCGCGCCACCGAGCGGTTCAAACTGCCGCTATGACCGGTTTGTTCCGCGTCCTGCAACTCTTGCCGATGGCCGTTTTCATGGGCGTCGCCAGGTCCCGCGAGCTGACGAACGAGGCCTGGGAGCAAGCGTTTTACGCCGGCGCCGTCGCGGCCCTGCTCACGTCGGGCGCGGCCCTCGTGTTCGGCAAGACCCTGAACCGCCTTCTCCTCGCGGTGTACTTGTTCCTGGTCGCGGGCGCGGCGGGTTTCTTTTGGGAGGTCGCGGAACTCAGGGACTTCTACGGCCGATGGCGGGCGGCGACGCTGTTCCTCAGCCTCGCCGCGGTCGGCGCCGCGACCACGTTTTTCACGCGCGCGGGCTATATCGAGATCGAGCCTCCGTCCGATCCCGCGGTCGTCCGCCGGTTTTCGCTGCTGCTCCTGCTGGCGACGCTCGGGGCGCTCGGCGTCTCGGCTCATTTCAACGGCGATCCGCGATCGGGCGGGCTCTACCCGTTCCTGGCGATCGCGGTCCTGCGCATCGCGCTCCGGAAGCGGGCCTTCAGCGGCTGATGAAACCCATCGCGTCCTTCACCCGGCGCAGCGTGACGTCCGCGCGCGCCGCCGCCGCCTCGGCTGAGGACCGAAGGACGCCGTCGAGGTACGACTTGTCGGCCATCAGGCGTTCGACCGTCTCGCGGATCGGCCGGAACGTCTCGATCACCAGCTCCGCCGTGCGGCTTTTGAGTTTGGCGTAGCCTTGGCCCTCGAGCGCGGCCGCGCAGCGTTCTGGCGTCTCGCCCGTGATCACGCTTTGGATCGCGAGCAGGTTTTTCACCCCGGGCTGTTCGTCCGAGTCGGCGATGCGGTTCATCGAGTCGGTCACGGCGCGTTTGAACTTCTTCTCTATGTCCGCGTCGGAGTCGGAGAGGAAAACCGTGCCGGCGGGGTCCTCGTCCGATTTCGACATTTTTTTCGCCGGATCGCTCAGGCTCATGATGCGCGCGCCGACCGGTGGGATGTAAACGTCGGGCACGACGAGAAGCGGTTCCTTCGCCTTTTTGTCGCCGTACGCGTTGTTCATGCGGATCGCGAGGTCGCGCGCGAGCTCCAGGTGCTGTTTCTGGTCGTGGCCGACGGGGACGAGCTTCGTCCGGTACAGCAGGATGTCGGCCGCCATGAGGGCGGGGTACGTGAACAAGCCCGTTCCGACGTTCTCCCCTTTCGTGCTCTTGTCCTTGAACTGGGTCATGCGGGAGAGCTCGCCCATCCAGGTGTTGCACGTCAGGAGCCACGCGAGTTCGGCGTGAGCGGGCACGTGCGACTGCATGAAGACGAGGCTCTTTTCGGGATCGATGCCGCACGCGATGTAGCTGGCGGCGTTCCGATAGGAGAGCTCGCGCAGCCGAGCCGGGTCCTGCCGCAGGGTCACCGCGTGGAGGTCCACCACGCAGAACAGGCAGTCGTGGGAATCCTGGAGCCTCACCCAATTGCGGATCGCGCCCATGTAGTTGCCGAGCATGACGCCGCCGCCGGTGGGCTGCACGCCGGAGAACAGGGTGGGTTTCACCGTCATGAGGACTCCTCTGGAAAGACGTGGGAGGGGAGTCTTCATCGCTAACCCGAATCGGCGCAAAAGAAAAGCCCCGTCGACCGCGTCCGGCGGTCAGCGGGGCTTCGAGCGATGGCCTGAGGTTTCGGCGCGGCCAAAAGGGGTCGGAGTCCCCTCGGTCGTGACGCGGGCGCCGCCGCTTTGACCGCGATCGATCGATTTCATTTTGAATTCGCCGCATGCGACCGTCGTCGTCAGCACGAACGCGCAAAAGAAGAAGGCTTTGGCGGCTAGCTTCAGTTTGTTCTCTAGATTTTTGGTTTCCATCTCGACCCCCCGCAGAGTTCGTCAGTTCGCCTTTCAGATGTTCATGGAGCGTGCCTGTTCCACGGCGCGCGGGATTTGCGTTTCATAATGTTTTCAGGTAGTTGCCGGTTTCGGCGCGCGTCTCACCGGGGCGCATTTTCGGCGCTGACGTTTGCCGTCGCCGTGGTGTCTGGATCCTGTCGCCTGGGATCGGCCGTCGCCCCGCGTCCCGTCTCATTTTGAGCCGGGACGCGGGGCGACGGCCGATCCCGCACGCCCGAGGCGGACGGCGGCGATGGCGCTCAGGACGATCAACGCGAGGCCGGCGAAGGTCCCGGGAGTCACGTCCTCGTGGAAAATGAACCAGCCGATCACGATCGCGTAAATGACGGCCAGGTATTGGAGCGCGCTGATGCTCGCGGCCGTCGCTCCTTGGTAGGCCCTGGTCATGTAGTACTGCGCGGCCTGCGTGGACAGGCCCATCACCGCGCTCGCGAGCGGCATGTGCTGGAGGGTGTGGGCGTACAGGAGAAGCGCGAGTGTCCCGAAGACGCCGCGCAGGACCAGCATCCTCTTGTTCCGGCCCCACGGGCGGATGCCGGCCGCCCGCAGCCAAACGAAGCTGATGAGAGCTGAAAAGAGGGCGCGGAAGAATACGACTTCGGAGGCGGGGAGGTGCGGGAGGAACTTCACCGTCGCGTGCGCGACGGCGAAGAACAGCCCCGAGGCGATCAGGCAAGCGCTGGGGGTCATGGCGTTCAGTCGGCGCGCGTGCGCCCGCGCCCGTTGTCGGATCTCACCCAATCACAGGAATAGCTGGGATAGGCCTTGTCCTCGAAATCGATGTGGAGGCGGTCAGGACGGATGGTGAGACGGGCGGTGATGTCCGATTTCACTTTGCCGCCGCAGATCTCCATGTTGCGGCGAGCGAGCTCCGTGCGGTCGGCGAGGTCCTCCCGCGTGTTCGTTTCGGCGAACTCGCAGTCGGGATCGAGATCGCTCTGCACCCGTCGCTCGCCGTTTTCGAGGTGGAACCTGTAGAGGCCGGTGACGTCGAGCGTGTTTTGCGAATCCATGTCTTTGGCTTTCGGCACTTCGAAAGAATGGCACAAATGCGCGCGGCCGCCGGCGCGCGCGTAAAACCCATCCTTGAGATGCTGGATGGGTGGCGTGGCCGACGCCGTCGCGGCGATCGACGCCAGGAGCGAAGCGGTGAGAATCCGGCGGATCAGAAACATGCTTGGAACCTCTTCATGTGCGGTATGAGTTGCTTCTGCCTACGGTTGATAGGGCCCCAGTAGGTCTGTCTGTCGTTCGATGCCGTGCGGCCCTTTGAAAGTTGGCGACGGTTCATGATGTCGATCGAACAGCGCGCTTGCCCGCCCACGGAACCGATATCGTAACACGCGGCCCCGCGGTCAGCGCGGATATTCCGGTCTTTTTCCATCGCCCAGAGGCCCCAGCCGCGGTACGGGTTGAGTCGCACCCGGCGACCCGTCTTATCGACGTATGTTACCGGGTGGTCTTTTCGCGGGTTGCAACCCGACTCCTCATGTGCCAAAGCGGCCCAGAACCATAGCCAAGCTTTGTTTTTCATCTTCGGCGTGAGGTTGGCGAATTGCGGGCAGAGGTCCCCGAGGGCGTTCTGCGCGTAGAAGTTTTCCAGGTAACCGTCCTCGATCATGATTTTGGCGATCTCGTTTCCCCAGGGGCCGATCCTGCCTTCGTCGTCGATGATGTTCGAGCAACTGGCCGCGCGGCGACGGGAGGCGGCGGGGAAAATCCGGGTCGCGTCGCGCAAGGGACCGCTGGCGGTCGCCTGCGCGGTGATCTCCGCCAAGCCCGTCACGCGCGCGTGTTCGGCGCGCGGGCCGGGGACGGCGGTGCCGCAGTTCACGCACGGCGTGGCTGTCTCCGTGCGGTAAGACTTGTACGGCTTGGAGAGAATGACGTTGCCGGCCGACTTCTTCGGGCTCGAGGCGGACGGGCTTGGCGTGGGGACGATATCGAGGTTTTTGGTACGGTACAGCGAGCCGAGGGCGACCCACTTCGTTTCGCCGGCTTCGCTCGCGCCGAGGCGGGAGCCTTCGGCGGGATGCACGACCTGCACCGGATAGAACGTTTCCTTGTGGCCATCCCCGAACGCGAACGATTTCGGGCCGGGTCGCCCGGATTGCGCCTTCGTCGCCCAATTCAAGATCGTTTCGCGCAAGTTGATCCGCCCGGCGCTCCGGACGACGAAACGCTCGGGAACGGCGATCACGGAGCCGGCCTTCAAAGTGCCGTTGGTCTCCATTCTGCTCTGGTTGGCGCGGCCGACCCCGATATCGTGTTGAATCCGCAGATGCAGATCGCCGGCACGAGCGGTCGCCGTGAAGAGCGCCGCCAGCGATGCCGCGAAACCGATTGTCCATGCCTTTCGTGAGGTCATCATGCAAAGGCTTAGTACAAGGCCCGTGCCATCTGTTTTTCGAGTGTTTCAGGCAGGTTGGAGGGCTTGCGGCGACTCTCCAGCGTGATTTGTCAGCCGACTGTCAAGGGTCATCGGCACGCAGTCGCCGGTCGCCGACGGGGCATCCCGGCGCGCATGGACAAGGCGGTCGAACAATGCTGTGATCGTGGGCGATGCCGCAACCCCCGAGTCCCGGTTCGCCGGCCCTCCCGATCGAGACGCCCGCGCGCGAATGGCCTTTGCTCCTGGTGCTCGCGGGAACGCAGTTCGTGCACATCCTCGACTTCGTGATCATCATGCCGCTCGGCCCCCAGTTCATGCGCGATCTCGCGATCTCGCCGCAGCAGTTCGGCCTCCTGGTCTCGATCTACACGTTCAGCGCGGCGCTGTGGGGGTTCGCCGGGGTGTTTTTCATCGACCGGTTCGACCGCAAGAGCGCGCTGCTCCTGTTGTCCGCCGGATTCGCTTTGGGCACGCTCGTCTGCGGTCTTGCGCCTGGTTTCGAGACCCTGCTCCTGGGACGGGCGATCGCGGGCGCGTTCGGCGGTTTGATGGGCGCCGTGGTGTTTTCGATCATCGGCGATACGTTCCCGGAGAACCGCAGGGGCTCGGCCACCGGCACCGTGATGTCCGCGTTTTCCGTCGCCAGCGTCGCCGGGGTGCCGCTCGGCCTCTGGGCCGCCCGGGTGAGCTGGCGGCTGCCGTTTCTGGGGCTCGCCGGGGCGGGCGCGGCGTTGTTGATCGCGGCGGCGCTGGCGTTGCCGGCGCTCCGCGCGCATCTGAACGGCGCGCGCCCGCGTTCGATGGGAGAGGACCTGCGCTTCATGCTCTGCACGCGCAACCATTGGCGCGCCTACGGGATGATCGTCTCGCTCATGTTCGCGGCGTTTTCCGTGATCCCGTTCATGGCGACGTACCTGGTGCGTAACGTGGGGCTGGCCGAAAGCGAGCTGCCTTACGTCTACTTGATCGGCGGGGCGTTCGCGCTGGGCACGTCGCGCCTGATCGGCCGCCTCTCGGACCGGTACGGGAAGCACTTCATGTTCGCCCTTCTTGCCGCTCTTTCGGTCCTGCCGATCCTCCTGCTCACGCGTTTGCCCCGTCTCTCGCTCGCGCCGGTGATCCTGGCGACGACCGTGTTCACGGTGTTGATCTCGGGCCGCGCGATCCCGGCGATGTCGTTGATCACCAGTTCGGTCGAGGGCGTGCGCCGGGGGAGTTTCATGAGTTTCACCGGCGCCGTCCAGCAGACGGCTTCCGGCTTCGCGTCCTTGGCGGGGGGAATGATTCTGGCCGAGGGACCCGGCGGCGAACTGCTGGGTTACGATTGGGTGGGTTATCTGGCCGTCGTTGCCACTTTGGCGAGCATCGCGATCGGTCGCAGGCTGAAAATCGTTGGCGGCTGAGACGGGCCTAAGATAGGGTGTTCCGCATGCGCCAAGACATCTTAGAGTTCGTGAAAGCCGCCATCCGCAACCCACTCGAAGTCGCGACGATCTTCCCCACTTCGAAACCTCTCGCCGAACGCATGCTCGATCTGGCCGGCGTCGACCGCCCGGGGCTGGTGGCCGAGGTCGGCTTCGGCACCGGCGCGATCACGAAGCACCTGGCGCCGCGCCTGAAGGACCCCAAGCGCTACCTCGGTCTCGAGCTCAACGGCGACATGGTTCATTACATGCGCCGGAACTACCCCGAACTTCGTTTCGAGAGAGGGCCGGCCGAATCGTTGCCGGAGCTGACCGGAGCCGCCAGGGTGACGACGGTGGTGTCCTCGTTGCCCTGGACGATGTTCGCGCCCGGGACGCAGAAGCGCACGCTCGCCGGCATCCACGAGGCGCTGGCCGAAAACGGCCGCTTCGTCACGTACGTTTGCGTGAACGCCATGTGGTACCCGCAGGCGCAGCACATGGGCGGTCTGCTCAACGGGATGTTCCGTTCCGTCGTCAAAAGCCCGATCGAATGGCGGAACGTGCCGCCCGCTTTCGTCTATCTCTGTACCAAGTGAGCTCTGCGCCAAGTGGGCCTCGTCGAGTGGGCCTCGTCGAGTGGGCCGGAGCGGCGGCTGGGCGCGCGTCGCCCCGGGAACGTCTGTCAGGCGGCTTGACGCTGGCCTTTGTCGAGCGCGACGGCCGCGATGATGAGGACCCCTTTGAAGACCATTTGATAGAAGCTCGGCACGCCGAGCAGGTCCATCGAGTTGTTGAGCGTGGCGATCGTCAGAGCGCCGATGAAGCTGCCGAGGATGGTTCCCGTTCCGCCTTTGAGCGAGGTGCCGCCGATGACGACGGCGGCGATCGCGTCGAGTTCGAAGAGTTGGCCCGCGTTCGGGTCCGCGCCGTTGAGGCGCGAAGCGAGGAGCGCGCCGGTCAAACCCGCGAGCGCGCCCATGATGGCGTAGACGCTCCAGATCACGCGTTTGACCGGAACGCCGGCCCAGTGGGCGGCGCGTTCGTTGGAGCCGATGGCGTACACGCCGCGCCCGAACGTCGTGCGCGTGAGCGCGAACGCCGCGAGCCCCATGACGGCGGTGAGGAAGACCGCCAGCATCGGCACCCCTTTGTAGCTGATGAACGCCCACGCGAGCAGGGAGAAGGTGGCGAGCGGGGCGATCGCGTCGGCGAGGTTCCTGCGCATCGTGACGAGGAGCCCGCCGATCACCGCGGCCATCAGCGCGACGCTCAGGGCCGGCGAGAGGTACGCGTCGGAAATCGGCGTGAGCGCGTCGCCCATCGGGGAAATGCTCGAACCTCCCGAGAAGATGAGAGCCAGGCCCCGGGCCACGACCATCATGCCCAAAGTGATCACGAAGGGCGCGATGCCGAGGAGAGAGACGAGGCCGCCGTTGACGAAGCCGGCGGCCAGGCCGGTGCCGACCGCCAAGGCCACCGTGCCGAGGGCGCCCGCGCCGTCCAGCGCGTTCCAGCCCCAAACGACCTGGCTGACGCCGGCGACGACGCCTGAAAGAGCCACGATCGAGCCGATCGAGAGGTCGATCCCGCCGTGCAGGATGACGAAGGTCATGCCGGCGGCGAGAATGCCGTTGAGCGACGCTTGACGGAGCAGGTTGGTGAGGTTGCGCGAGGCGAGGAACGAGCCTTCCGTCAGCGCGGCCGCGATCACGACGAGCGTCAGGAACCCGATCCAGGCCCCGTTCTTGCGGATGAACTCGCGCAGGCGGTCGCCGCGGGCGGGCTCGGAGCGGCTCGGCGGCCGCGAGGACGGGGCGGGGAAGATCGTTTCGGTCGCTTGGGTTTCAATCACGGCTGTTCACCTGCTTTCGGCGAAGGGGCGGCGACCGCGCGTTTCATGATCGCCTCTTGGCTGTATTCGGGCCTGGAAAGCTCCCCGGTCCGCATCCCCTGGTTGAGGATGACGATGCGGTCGGCGAGCGCCATCAGCTCCGGGAGGTCGGAGCTGACGATGAGCAGGCTCTTGCCCTCGGCCGCGAGTTTGAAGAGGATCTCGTAGATTTCGAATTTCGCGCCGACGTCCACGCCGCGCGTGGGTTCGTCCATCAGGATCACGTCGGGGTTCGTCTGCAGGGCGCGGCCGATGATGACCTTCTGCTGGTTCCCGCCGGAAAGCTCCTGGATCTTCTGCTCGACGCCTCGAGCCTTGGTGTTCAGCCGCCGCAAGCTTCGCTCGGAGAGCTCGCGCTCGGCGCGCGCCCGGATGATCTTGAGCAGGCCGCCGCTCGCCAGTCGCGCCAGGGCGACGTTCTCGTCGAGCGAGCGGCCCGGCAGGATGCTGTCGCGCTTACGGTCTTCGCCGACGAACGCGATCCCCTCGCGGAGCGCCCGGCGGGCGCTCCGCGAGGGGATCGCGCGCCCATTGAGGAACAAGCCGCCCGTGGTCGCGATGCCGCGGTCGCCGAAAATCCCTTGCAGCAGTTCGGAACGCCCCGAACCGAGCAGGCCGGCGAAGCCGAGGATCTCGCCTTTGCGGAGCTCGAAAGAGACGGGGCCGAAGAGCTTGCGCCCGCCCGGGACGCGGCCGGCGAATCCGTCGGCGACGAGAACCGCTTCGCCGAGCGGCCGCGCGGGCGGGTCGGGGAAGAGGCGGTCGAGCGGGCGGCCGACCATCTGCTGGACGAGCTTGTCCTCGGGGAGGTCCGCGGCGGCGGCGGTGTGCACCGTCCGCCCGTCGCGCAGGACCGCGATGCGGTCGGCGAGTGCGTAGACCTCCTCCGTCTTGTGCGAGATGTAGACGAGCCCCTTGCCTTGGGCGCGCAGGTCCTTCATCAGGTGGAAGAGCGTCGTCACTTCGCGGGGCGTGAGCGCCGAGGTCGGTTCGTCGAGGATCAGCACGCGGCCGCGGCGGGAGAGGGCCTTGGCGATCTCGACAAGCTGCTGTTGGCCCACGCTCAGATCGCCCATTTTGTCTGATGGTTCGCACGCGGCGCCGACTCTCCCGATCCAGGCGGCGGCCTCGCTCTCGAGCGTCGCCCAGTCGACCAAGCCGCCGAAGCGCTTCGGCCAGTGGCCGACGAACAGGTTCTCGGCCACGGTGAGGTGGGGGAAGCCCGAGAGTTCCTGATGGATGATCGCGATGCCGGCGCGTTCGGCGTCGAGCGGCGAACGGAATGCGCGCTCCTCGCCGTCGATCCGGACGCGCCCTTCGAAGGATCCGGCCGGGTACGCCCCGCTCAGGATTTTCATCAAAGTGCTTTTGCCCGCGCCGTTTTCGCCGACGAGGGCGAGGATCTCGCCGCTGCGGATTTCGAGGTCCACGCCGTCCAGGGCTTTGACGCCGGGGAAACGCTTGGTGACTTGTTCAAGGCGAACGAGAGCCGCCAAGGGTCACTTGCCCGCGCCGCCGATGACGGCCGCCTTGTCGTGGAAGCCCGTTTTGAATATCCGCTCCTCGACGTTGCTCTTGTCGATCGGGTACACGGGCGTGGCGATCACCGGCACTTGATAGCGGCCGCTGGCGACCGTTCCCGTGGGAACGGGTTTTTGACCGGTGGCGAGCTTGTAGGCGACTTGCGCCGACGTCTTCGCCAAAGGCGCGATGTCTTTCAGGACCTCGAGGGATTGTTTGCCCGCGACGATGTTCTTGATCGCGGCCAGGTCGGCGTCGGCGCCGGCGACGAACACTTTGCCGGCCAAGCCCTGTTCGGCGAGCGCCTGCACCGCGCCCTGGGCCATGCCGGAGTTGTTGGCGAGCACGGCGTCGATCGCGTTCTTGTGCCGCGTGAGCGCGTTTTCGACCGTCGCCATCGCGAGCGAAGAGCTCCAGTTGTCATGGCTGCGCTCGACGACGATCTTGACGCCGGGGTGCTTCGCCAGCACCGCTTTCAAGCCGCGGGTGATCTCGTTGGCGACCGAGTGGCCGGCTTGACCGAGCAGGAGGACGTAATTGCCCTTGCCTCCGGTGGCTTTCACCGCGGCTTCGGCCTGGAGCACGCCGACCTGGAACGAATCCTGGGTGACGTAGAAGTCGACGGGCGCGTCGGCGATCAGGCGGTCGTAGGCGACGACCGGGACTTTGTCCTGGTGAGCGAGGCGCACGAGATTGGCGGCCGCCTGGGAATTGACCGGTTGGATGATGAGGGCGTCGACACCCATGGAAAGGAGGTTTTCGACCTTGGCCGTTTGGGTCTGGGGATTGTTTTCAGCCGAAACCAAGACGGGCTCGAAGCCGAGTGCCTTGGCCTCTTCCAGGAAAAACCTCTGGTCCTTCTGGTAGCGCTCCTCTTGGAGGGTCGAGAGGATGAATCCGATTTTGATTTTTTTCGCGGCCTTTTCGCCTTTGGCGGCGAACGCCGGGCGCACGGCGAGAAACAAGAGCGCCGCCGCGAAGAAGACCAGGCGGGCGATGGACAGAGCGAAATCCTTGGCAGTGGCTTGGCGCATTCGGACCCCCAACGGAAACCCCGGCGAACGATCAGATCCGGAGGGCCGATTTGGGCGATCGGGCCTGGACGATCGGATTCTCGTGACTGAAACGCTCGAGCGGCCGTTTGCAAACCCCTACGGCCGAAATGAGCAGCGCCGTTTGTAGCCGGGGACGGAGAAGGGGTCAATTCTCGGCTAAAGGCTCGATCGACCTGGTATCTGCGGCGCGTTGGCGTTTCCGTTGGCAAAATACGACGCCCGCGCTTGAATGGATGGGAACGATCAGCCCCATGCCGCGCTTTCGCCGCGCGCCGCGGGTCAGGAAAGGACTGGTTGCCGATGCTTTCGCGCCGCTTCCATGGTTTTGCCTTCGCCCTCGCTGTTTTCCTCACGCTTCTCGCGCCGCACCCCGCTTCGGCGCGCAAGGCGACGCCTGACGACGTGGGTTCGGTGATCGAGTTCGATCGCCGCCGGTTCGATGTCAAAGCCGACGGCCGGTACACCTTCCGCGGCGAGTACCAGATCCGCATCGTCAACGAAAACGGGCGCGACAGCCAAAGCGAACAGGCGCTGGCGTTCAACTCCGGGGCGAGCACGCTGCGCGTCCTCGCCGCGCGCGTGATCGGCGCCGAGGGCCGGGCGGTCGACGTGCCCAAGCGCAACATCGAGCTTCGCGAGGCCGGCGAGAGCATCAAATTCTTCGATACGCAGAAACAAATGATCATCTCGTTCCCGAACGTGCGCATCGGTTCCCGGATCTTCGTCAGCTACGAGATCCGCTTCTCCGAGGTGCCGGCGCCGGGCCAGTTCAGCGCGACGGTCTACGCCGATCGCGCCTTGACCGAAGCGATGTCGGTCGAGATCGTCTCCGACCGGCCGTTGGCGCGCTGGGCGAGCGATCCCGGCCGGCGTTTCGCGTTCGAGTCGGATCGGGTGGGGACGCGTTTCCGCGAGGTCGCCAAGTCGGTCAAGCCCCTCGACTTGGCGATCGTCGATGAGGACTTCCAGGCGTTCGACCCCGCCGGGGAGACGGTTTTTTCTTACTCGACCGTGAAGGCGTGGGGCGAGTACGCGCCCTCGCTGATCGCCGAGATCGAAAAGCTCACTTCGGCGAGGCTGCCGGAAAGCCTCGCCGGGATCGTCGCGCAGGTCGATCGCCGCGCTCCCGTCGTCGATCAGCTGAACCGGGTGACGTCGCTGATGAACGAGGAATTCCGTTATTTCGGCGACTGGCGCCGCCGCAACGGCACGCACGCGCCGCGCTCGCTGGAGAGCGTCGCCGAAAGCCGTTACGGCGACTGCAAGGACCTGTCGCTGGTGGCGGCCGCGCTCTTCCGCGCGCTCGGGTTCAAGGCGTACCAGGCGTGGATTTACCGGGGCGAAGAGCCGTACAACCCGCGGGCCTACGAGTTGCCGTCGGACGCGCTTTTCAACCACGCCGTGACCTATGTGGAAGCCGGGGGGAAGGCGTATTGGGTCGATCCGACCAACGCCGTCAGTTTCGCGCAGGGGATTTTCGTCGACATCGCGGACAGGCCGGCGTTCGTGCTCAATCCCGAGAAGCCGGCTTTGATCGACACGCCGACGATGAGGGCGGAGGAGTCCGCGTGGTCATCGGACATCCGCCTCGAGGTCGCCGGGAACGGAGAGGTCAAAGCCAAGGGGACGGTGCGCTCCTCGGGGCGCATGGCGATCCTCATGACGTCGAACAACTTTTTCCATTCGCCGGAGAGCAACGACTACTGGTTGATCCGGTCTATCTCCGGTTCCGAGCGCGTGGTCGGTTTCAAGGTCGGGGATTACGAACGGCGTTCGCGCGTCGTGGGCGATCTGGCGATCGACGTCGAATACCGCCTCGAAGACATCGGCTTGCGCACGTCGGCGGGCCTCGGTTTCCCGCTCGCTCGCGACCCCGTGGTCGACGCCGCGCTCGTCGACGCTCGCGACCGCTTGGCCGGCATCTGGCTCGGCGCGCCCAAGACCGGAGTGCAGCGCTTTGAGATCGCCAACGTGAGGAAAGTGGGGAACGAGAATCTGGATTGCTCGATCGAGTCGCCGTGGGCGAAGTTCTCGCGCCGGGTCCGGGCGACCCCGCGCGGCGTCTCGATCACGGATCGAGTGGAGTCGCTGCGGAAGCTGATCCCGGTCGCGGATCACCGGAGCCCGGAGTTCGCGGCGTTCCAGAAGCGGGTGAAAGACTGTTTTTATCGCGCGGCCGTGGTCCTTCAGTTGCGTTGACGGTTGTGTTGACAGCGCCTTCCTCGGCCGCCGGGGCCTCGTTCGCCTCGGTTTCCTCTTCGGGCGTGTCGGGGGCCTCTGGCCAGAGATCGGGTTCGTCGGCGTCCGTCTTGAGAGGCGCCAGCTTCGGCAAAGCGCCCGCCGCCGTGGCCGGCGCCGCCGGCACGCCGCGGTCGGCGAGCGTCGCCACCGCTCGATAGCACTCTTCGCGGCGCGTGTTCTTGTGGCGGCGGGAGCCGGCGAAGATCAGCTGGCACGAGCGTCGCGCCTCCGCTTCGCCGCCGAGATCCAAGAGCGCCGCCGCCGTCAGGCATGCGAGCGCGTCGCGCTCGGTCCAATTCACTTTCTTCTCGCCGCAATGACCGAATCGCGGATTTGCGCCGCCGGGGCCTTTGGCGAGGTTGTGCCAGATGCTGCCGCCGACCACGCAGGCCGCGCGTTCGACGTCATCGTTTTTGCCGGCCGTCAGCGCGGAGCACGCGCCCGGGAGGCTCGCCGCCTTGCGGTTCCACTCGAGGGCCAGGGCGCGCGCGTTCACGCAACCGCGGTAGCCTTGCTGGAATTGGCGTTGGTCGAAATACCGCGCGCACAGCCTGTTCTGCTCGGCCGTGCCCGCTCCCTGCGAGGGCGAGACCGTTTCCGCGGCGAGGCTCAGCCCCACCGCGCACGGACCGATGAAGGCGCGCTCGATGGAGAAATCCGAGCACAGCGCCAAACGCGGCTTCTTCGTGGGCTCCTTGGACTCGAAGGCGAGCGTCGCTCCGACCCAACACGATTCCTGCAGGAACGCGTCGGTCTCGGTGTGCAGGGGGTAGTGGTCCTGGCAGAGTTTCATGCGCGCCGAGAACGTATCCCGTTTCCGGGCGCCGTCGTCGGCGATTTGAACGCCGAGTCGGCAGGCGAGCAGGGAGCGGGTCTTGGTTTGCGTGAGCGCCGCGCATTGGGAAAACGCGCGCTCGGCGCGCCCTTCGGCTTGGTCCCGTTCTTGCGCCGACTCCCGGAAAAGGACCAGGCCCAGGTAGCAGGACGTTTTCGACAGACCCTGGACCGAAGCCGGAAAGTGGGAGTCGCAGTGCCGGCGCGCCCCCGGATCGATGGCGGCTACCGTTTTGGCGTCGAGCGCTCGTTTGGGCGGCTCGGTTTGCGCGTTTGCGGCGATCGACGCCGTGGCGAGGAACGGGAGGAGGAGGAAGCGGCGGCGGAGCGTGAAACGGGACACAGAACGAAACATGGGTCCTTCCCCGGCCCGGTCGCGCCGGGGCCGTCGCTCAGAGAGCGTGGATCGAGGCCTTATCGACTCCGGCTCGGGCGAAGTTGAGTCCATGAACGCGTTCCGACGGGCGCGCCTCGACTCGACCCCGCCCGGCGCTCGGTGGAGAACGCGCGTCTTCAGGCGTGTTTCGAAACGTTACCCGGACCCGACTTCCGAATCAAAGAAACTTCAGTTCAGTTGCTTTCGTTTTCCAAATAGAATCCGATTTGAACCCGTCACATCGCGAGTTTCGTCAGTTCGTCAGGAGGACAACGGATGGCCACAGGAGGGCTCGCCGGGCGCACGTTGCTCATCGGAACCGCTCTGCTCATCGCTCACGCCGCTCCCGCCGAGGCGACCCGCCCGCTGGTGCACGCGTCGGGCGCGTTCGACGCTTTGCGGGTGTCCGAGCCACGCGATCTCGGGGCCGCGCTCTCGGGCGAAGTCACGGGACTTCGGCTCGAGGAGCCGAAGATGCGCGCGCGTTTCGTCGAGCGGGCGGAGCGGTTCCGCTCGTACCGGCTCGCCGGGAGGTCGGGCGCGGCCGCGTTCAGGCGCTACTGCGCCTCGCCGCGGGAGCGGGACAACGTGTATTGCGTGATCGAGGCCGGCGTGCTCGCCGAGAGAGCGGCCGCGGCGGCGGCCAAAGCCCGCGCGCGGCTCGCGGCCGGGAGCGGAGATGGACGGGCCGTGGCGGCCGCGCTCCGCGCGGCCGACGTGACCAAGCTCGCGGCGTACGGCGCCGCCGAGCTGTCCAGGGGCGCGGGCCGATTCAACGATTTCGAGGGCCTGACCGCGATCTCCCGCCGCATCGTCTCCGATCCCGCGTGCGCGCTCCCTCTCGTCGCCAACGCGCTGGCATCCAAGGCCGAGGAGTTCCTGCCCGACGCCGGGGTGATGGGCCTCGCCGGGGCTCTCTACGCCAAGGCGGCCCGTTGCGGCCCGGAGCCCCACGCCAGTCAAGCGCGTTTCCGCCAGGGACTGCTCGCCATCTGGGGTAAGAGGCCGGCGGAAGCCGAAGCCGCCATGCGGGCGCTCGTGGCCGCCCCGCAAGCGTCCGCGTTCCACGGCCGGGCGAAGTTCTGGCTGTACCAGCTCGCGCGTCGAGCGGGCGCCGAGGCGCGCGCGGCGGAGATGCGGGAATCGCTTTGGCGCGATCATGCGCTCAGTTTCCAGAACCTCGCGGTCAATGGACGCGATCCGCGCATCCGTCATCTCCTCGTCGGGACGGCCGCGCCTAAAATCGCCGTTCGCTCGCTCCTGCGCCCCGACGTGAATCCGTTCATCCGCGCCATCGAGGCTCTGCACGAGGCCGACGCCAAAGGGTTGGCGGCCGAGGTCGCCGAGCGCTCGTTGGCGAGGATCGGGGGGGCGGAGCCGGAAGTCCGTCTGTACGTCGCCGTCCTCATGCACCGCTCGGGCTCGGCGCTGGCGAAGTTCCGGGTCCTGACCGCGCTCTTCCAGGATGCGCCCCGGTTGATCTCGCGTTCCACGCTCGAAATGCTGTTCCCGAAACGGTATTTCGACGTCGTTCAACCCAAGGCGCGAGACATCGACCCGCTCCTTGTGCTTTCGCTCATCCGCCAGGAGTCCGCTTTCGATTCGAACGCGCACAGCGTCGCCGGGGCGCGCGGTTTGATGCAGGTGATGCCGGCGACGGCGCGCCACATCGCCTCGGTCCGGCGCGATCGCCTCTGGGACCCGCGCACCAACGTCGAAGTGGGCACGAAGTACCTGCGGCACAGATTGGAGCGTTACGACGGCGACGTCGAGCTGACGCTGGCCGCTTACAACGCGGGCTTTTCGCGCGTCGATCGATGGATCAAGCGGTACCCGCTCGAGGACAAGCTGCTGTTCGTCGATCTCATCCCGTTCCGCGAAACGCGCGAGTACGTCTCGAGCATCCTGCGCAACTACTTTTGGTACACCCAGCTTTATGGCGCCCCCGCGGACGGCGGGCGGGCGGGCGCGTCGCTGACCGCGGGGGACAAAGTTTCGCGCATTCTCGAGGCGAACGCCGGAGCGGGCGCCGTGCCCGCCTCTCGGCGTCCCTCGGCCGATGAGATGGAGTGAGAGCTCAGAAATTCACCGCCAGGCGCGCTCCAAGCAACTGCGGGAAGCCGTCTTCCTCGAGTTCCTTCGTGAGAACGGCGTAGCGGAGCAAGACGTCCATCGTCGTGCGGCTCGTGCGGAAGAACTGGTAGCCGACGCCCGTCCCGAACGTGAAGCCGTCGGCGTCGTTGCCGATCGCGCTCTCGGCGAAGCCGTATCCCAGGTCGCCGGTCAGGTACGCCGCGCCGTTGGCCGTCGGCAGGAAGAACCAACTCGCGCCGGCGGCGAGGTTGTACATGCTCGCGTCCTCGCGGCCCGTGGAGAAGTTCGCTTCGCCGAGGACTTTCACCGAGGCGCGCGGATGGATGTCCCAAAGGTGGGCGGCGCTCAAGCTGTAGAACAAGTCGTCCGTTTCCACCCGGCGCATGAGCGCGGGGCCGAGGCCGAGGCTCCAATAGCGGTACATCTTGTTGCCGGGATTGAGTTGATAGCCGGGTCGGGCGGAGCTGCGCGCGCCGGCCGCGGCCGCGGCCGCGCCGATCGGGTCGGGGCGCTGTTCGTCGGTTTCGCTCGTGGCGGCGCTGCGCGAACCGAATTCCGGAGCGTCGTTCGCGGCGTATTCCTCGTCGCCGCGGATCGACGGGTCGTTGAGCGCGGCCATGGTCGCGCGGCGCGCGGCGCGGTCGAGCTCGCCCACGTCGCCGGCTTTCACCTGGCTGGCGTAAACGATTTCGTCCCCGCGTCGCCGCTCGACAGTGAGGATGTACGAGTCTCCGAGTTTCATGAGGCGCGGCTGGAGGGTGAACTCGGCCCTTCCCTCGTCCTCGACCACGCGGTCCCGGCCCATCCTCACGACGGAATTGTGGACGAGTTGGTGGACGGAATCGGCTTCTTCCTGAGTGGCGCCGGATTGGACGATCGTGTCGGTGACGAAGATGTCGGCCGCGACCGCGGGCGCCGCACCCAGCAGAACGGCGAGGCTGAAGAGATGTTTCATGGCGGGTTCCTCCCTCTCAAAAGAGTTCGTCGATGGTTCCGCGTCGAGCGCGTCGCCGGACAGCATCCGGCACCCCGAAGGCCGAACGCGAGAGGAAACCGGTTTGTGTCGAGATCTAAAACCGCGGGCGCGCCTATTTCTTCAGTCCGTGACGATGGAAAAACGGCAATGTCACTAGGGCCAGGATCGGCACCGAAGTGAACAGGGCGACCATGACGGCGCCCACCGGCGCGTCGGTCCGGTAGCTGAGGTACATGCCGGCGAGGCTCAGCGAGGCGCTCAACGCCCAACCGAAGATCAGGCGGGCCCGCAGGCCCGCGAAGAGGAGGCGTCCGACCACGGCGGGGACGATCAGGAACGAGAAGACCATGAGGACGCCGGCGACGTGCGTGCTCGACGTGATCACGACGCCGAAGAGCGCGTAGAACAGGAAGTCCCAGAACGGCCGTGCCCGCCCGCCGGTCGAGCTTTCCCAGAACTGCGCGCGGAAAATGAAGTGGATCAAGCCGACGCCGGAGTAGATGAGCGCTGTGTGCAGCACCTCGCGCCAACCGACCCAGAGGACCTGGCCGACGATCGCCTCCTTCAAGTGTTCGGCGCCGTGCGCGAGCCGGTCCACGACCAGGACGACCGCCGCGGAGGACAGCGCGTAGACGATGCCGATCAACGCTTCCTGCGAGATCTTTTCCTCGTGCCGGCGCGCGAGCGCGAACAGGCCCGCGGCGACGAGCGTCGCCGTCAAGGCGATGAAATACCCCGCCGGCGAGCGATGGCCGGGGTCCCAGAGCAACGCGAGCGTCGCGCCGAAACTGGCGACTTGCGCGAGGCTCAGGTCGACGAAAACCACGCCGCGCGCGAGCACGTGCAGCCCGAGGTAGCAGTGCATGGCCCCGAGGACGAGGCACATGACCGTCGGCGCGGCGAGGAACGAGAGGGTCTCGTTCATGGTTTCGCGCCCCTCTCGAGGGCGGAGATCAACCCTTCGGTCACGTCGGCGAGCGTGTTCAGGCCGGAGGCGCTCTCGACCGCGATGCCCACGGCCTCGACCCGCGCCCCGGGAACGCCCTTGGCCACCCGGTCGGCGATTTTGGGGTCGAAGTAATTGTCGACGAGGACGATCTTGACGCGTTCCCGCTTCATGGCGGCGATCACCTCGAGGACGTGCGCCGCCGATGGCGGGATGCCGGGCTTCGGCTCGAGGTAACCCACCACGTCGAGGCCGAACCGGTCGGCGAAGTAGCTGAGCGAGCTGTGATACGTGACGACTTTCCGGGTGGGCAGTTTCGCGACCCGTTCCGCCCAGCCTTTGAGCTTTTCCCGCGTGCTTTTGGCGAACGCGACCGCGCGTTCCGAGAATCTCGTTTTCGCCTCCGGGGCGAGCCGTCCGAGCTTTTCTGCGAGCGGGGCCGCGAGCGCGGCCGCGCGTTCGGGATCGAGGGTGAAGTGCGGGTTCCCTTCGGGGTGGACGTCGCCCATCGCCCGTGTCACTTCGCCGGCGGGAACCTCGAGCGGTCGGACGAGGAGGCCCAGCTCCATGTAGCCCGCCCCGCCGGGGTTGAGCTTGGGGTTGCGGGCGCCGCGGATCAGGTTCGGGAGCCAGCCGATCTCGAGGCCGAGACCGTTGGCGATGACGAGGTCGGCTTTGGCGAGCTTCGTCATGTAAGACGGTTTGGCCTCGATGTAGTGCGGG
Source organism: Pseudobdellovibrionaceae bacterium (assembly GCA_021463345.1). Lineage (GTDB taxonomy): Bacteria > Bdellovibrionota > Bdellovibrionia > Bdellovibrionales > JAMPXM01 > JAMPXM01. Next base: position 64,999 of record JAJTYM010000005.1, read on the forward strand.
TCTTGCGTGCCGCGGGCGATCGTTTCGACGTCGACGTCGTCGCCGCCGACCGCGCGAACGAGCGCCGCGACGTCGGTGGTGGCGGCGACGACTTTGAGCTTCGCCGCCGCCGGGGAGGCGAACGCGAGCGTCGCCGCCAGGAGGAGTCGGTGGGCCGTCGCTCGGGTCGCCGTGCGGACTGTCGTGCGGAACGTCTCCAGGACGGGGTTTCCCACGGTTCCGCTCAGTACTGATGGGCCGGGTGGGCGCCGATGGAGAAATTCAGCTGCGCGAGCACGCGATGCTCGGCCTCGGTCGCGCCGCTGGCCTTCGAGTTGTCGTACTGGATCCGGAACGCCGAGTATTCGGTCGGCACGAACCCCAGGAGCGCCGACCACCTGTTCGCGTGGCCGGGCAGCGCGCCCGGAGCCGCGACCGCGCCGGATTCCTCGGCGCGCAGCCATTCGACGCGCGCCTGGGCCCACCACCGGCGGGCGAATTGGTACTGCGCCCACGTTGAAAGGCCGTTCGCCTCGGTCTTGGCGCCTCCTTGCTCGTTCACCGTGCGTCCGATGAGTTCGGTCGTGAACGAGACCGATGTGTCCCGTCCGCCCGAGACCGGGCGCCACTTGTAGGTCAGGTCGACGCCGAGGAGTTCGGTGCGGGCCTCGAGGCGGTTGTCGCCCGTCGCGCCGGAGAGCCCGAACTCGAGCGTCGAGGACTCGTTCAGGTCGAAGAGGTTCCTGACGCGGGCGAGGGCGACCGAATCGTTGCTCGATCGGCTGTTGAAATAATCGAGGCCCTCGGCTTCGCCGCGCAGGACCTGGGCCGTGATCTCGAAGAACCATGGCACCGGAACCAAAGCCGCCGCCGAAAGGCCTGCGTCGTTGAGGCCCTCGTCGCCGAGAAGGCGGCTTTGGTAAAGGGGGGCGTCGATGAACGGGAACATGTGCGAGTGCAGGAGGTTGTGGCGGCCGAACGACGCCCTGAATTTACCCGCTTTGAGAGTCATCGATGGCACGGCGATGCTTTCCGCGTAGACTTCCTCGGGTTCGAAAACGTAGTGGATGTGCCGGTCGCCGGCCGCGTCGACGTCGATTTCCGGGTGGAGGGAAAGCAAGGCCACGAAACGCGAGTACGGATCGACGTCGGCCGTGAACTGCAGTTCGAGCTCTTGGATACCGAGGCCGTTGGGCTCGGTGCTCGTGGCCAGGTTCCCCTCGCCGCTGTTGGCGAACAGGAAGAGGCCGTTGGCCGAGATCTCCGGGTTGAACGCGTTGCCGCGGCTTCTCGGCGCGGTGCTCGTCGTCGCCGTCGCCGGCTTCAGTTCCGGCTCCGAAGCCGGTGGCGTCGCGGATTGCGCGAGCGCGGTCGTGGACAGCAGAAAAACGGAAAGGGACATCAACGATTTCATGAATCGAATCCTCGAGTGGAAAAGGTGGAATGGAGCGGGAATGCGCGGAACAGGGCCTCAGGCCGCGGCCGGAGGAGCTCTCGGTCCCGTGTTGAGCGGCGAAAGACGTTGCGGGTAGCCGTCGAGCGCGCGTCCAACGACGCGGGAGAGGGGCGAGACGGAACGGTCCGGGACACGGTTAGCCTCGGGACGCTGAGGCGCTCCTCGCAAGACCCGCAAGCGCTCGAGGATGTCGCATGGTCGTGGGTCGTCGTCGCGGCTCGCGCCGAGGGTCGTCGTGGCCGGGGCGAATTCAGCCGCCGCATGCGGTTCGCCGGTCAGGTCGTGCAGGGCCGCGTGAAGGGCGTCACCGGCGAAGTTCACGGTCAGGTGAGCCGCCAGGGCCAGGAGCGACCCGATGAGGAAGAAGGTCCGTCGCTGTGTGCGCATCGGCCCCGATGCTAATCGGAAAGGGGCGTCGGAGGCAATCGTCCTCGCGCACGCCCGTTGCGGCGGCGTGGCATCGCCTTCGGGTGAGGACGTCGGTCCCTCAACGGCGTTTTGCCGCATCGATCTCATCTGGCGATGGAGGCCTGCCCCGGTCCGCCCGTCGCGCGACGTTCATGACGATCGGGGATTAGGCTATGAAAAGATTGACCAAAATGCCGCGAACGAAGAGCCTGAGGCGAATCTCAGCCGAGGACGTGAAGATGGCCCAAACGACCAAAAAAACCGCGATCTTGAAAAGCGCGAAGAAAAGCGCGCGCCGAAGCGCGGGTTCGGCGCGTGCGCCGGGAAAACGCGCCGGCTCGGGCGGAGCCGCGGCCGTTCTGCTCGGACTCCCGCTCGACTCTTGGGTCGACGCCGCGCGCGCGGCCAAAGGCGACGAAACCCGTTCAGCCAAGACAGCCAGCGTATTTTACTTCAAGACCCGCGACGCCAAGGCCGTCGAAACGGCGCTGCGGGGGGCGCTCCTGCCGTGGCAACTCGATCATGCGCTCAGGAGCGAGGCTGAGACGCAAAGCTACTCCGGCCGCAACGGCCCGGTCTTCGTCCTGCGCCCGCCGTCGGCCGCGGCTCCGCCGCCCGTTGCGAGCCACGGCGGCGCGCTCGAGAAAACGCCCGGGGTCCGCGCCCGCGATCAGGTGGGCGCGTTGTACCCGGCTCTCGGCGCTTGGAAAGTCGATGCGCTCGCGCTGTCGTTTTTCGGCACGACGCTCGAGGAGGAGCGCGCGGCCTTGCTCGGTCTCGAGATGGCCGCGTACTCGTTCGTCGAGAACCGCGGGAATCCCGGCAAGCCCCGTAAAAAGCGCCCGCGCCTGCTTTTGCGTCAAGCGCAGCTGGCGCCGCCCGATCTGCGTTGGGCCGCCGAAACGGGACGCGCGGTGAACGTCGCGCGCCACCTCACGAACCTGCCCGGCTGCGATCTCAACCCGGCCACGTACGCCGCCGCCGTGCGTGGGCTTTTCGCCGGCCTCGCCGGCGCGCGCGTCGATGTTTGGGACGGCGGCCGTCTCGAAAGCGAGGGCATGAACCTGCTCCGCGCGGTGGGCGCCGGCGCCGCTCACGGTCCGCGTCTCGTGCATATCCGCTACCGCCCCGCGGGCTCCGGACGCCGGCGGCCGCTCGCGCTCGTCGGCAAAGGGGTCACGTTCGATTCCGGCGGCCTCGACCTCAAATCCTCGTCGGGGATGCGCTGGATGAAAAAAGACATGGGCGGCTCGGCGGCCGTCGTCGGCGCGATGTACTGGGCCGCGCTGCGCGGCCTCGACCGGCCGCTCGACGCTTACCTCGCGCTCGCCGAAAACGCGGTCGACGCGGCTTCCTTCCGCCCGGGCGACGTGATCACGGCGCGCAGCGGGCTGGCCGTCGAGATCCACAACACCGACGCCGAAGGGCGCCTCGCGTTGGCCGACGCGCTCGACGTCGCGGTGAAAAGCGCGGACGAACCGCTCGCCGTCATCGACCTGGCGACGCTGACGGGCGCGATCAAAGTCGCTCTCGGCGCCGAGATCGCCGGTTTGTTCGCCAACCACGACGGCCTTTCCCGGCGACTCGAAGAGGCCGGCGGCGAGAGCGGCGAGCTTGTCTGGCGCATGCCGTTGTTCCAGCCTTACAAAAATCTCTTCAAGTCGACGTTCGCCGATTGCGCCAACGCTTCCGACGGGTTCGCCGGCGCGATCACTGCCGCGCTTTTCCTGCAGGCGTTCGTCGGCGAGACGCCCTGGGCGCATATCGACATCTACGCGTGGCGCGATTCGGCCGGAGGCGCGTACGCCGAGAGCGGCGGCAGCGGGCAGGGCGTGCAGTTGCTCGCGCGCTTGTTGGAGCGCTGGACGGGCGAAGGGATCTGAAGCGGGGGGCTTCTCGTGCCGATGGATGAAACGTTCGCGGATATCCGCATCGCGACCGACCGGGCGACGCTCGAGCGGGCGTTCCCGGTGATGAAGGAATTGCGCCCGCATATCGACATGGAAGCGTTCCTGTCGGCCTGCGGGGAGGTGGGGACGGAGGGCGGTTACAGGGTCGCCGTCGTCGATCGCGGCGGCTCGATCGTGGCGGTCATGGGGTATCGGGTCCTCACGGATCTCGCGCACGGCCGGCATGTCTACATCGATGACCTCGTCACCGCGAAGGATCACAGGTCGGCGGGGCACGGGGCGCGCCTGCTCCGCTTCGCCGAGGTCGAGGCGCGGCGGCTGGATTGCGTGGGACTGCGGCTCTGCGCAGGGGTCGAAAACGAAGCCGGCCGACGTTTCTACGAGCGCGAGGGGTGGGCGTTGCGCTCGGTCGCTTACAAAAAGAGGCTCGCGCGCCTTCGACGGCCCGGCGCCCCGTGAACCCTTCCGCGGCGGCTTTCGAAGTCACCGATCGCATCCGGATCCCCTGGCGGGAGCTCGTGTTCACGTACGCGCGCAGCTCCGGCACCGGAGGGCAGAACGTGAACAAGACGAACAGCAAGGCGATGCTGCGCTGGCGGCCGCGCGAAACTCTGGGCGTCCCGCCCGAGATCCTCGACCGTTTCATTGAGAAGCACCGCGCGCGCCTGACGGAGCACGGCGATCTCCTGATCGCCTCCGACGTGCATCGGGACCAGATCCGGAACCGCAACGATTGCCTGAACCGCCTGGCGGCGATGCTGCGCGCGGTTGAGCGCCCGCCGAAAACCCGCAAACCCACGAAACCCACCCGATCGTCGCAGCGCCGCCGGATCGAGGATAAGCGCAAGCGGGGCGAAACGAAGTCGGGTCGCGGGAAAATCCATTAACCGCCCGTCGCGCTCGGGCCTCGGCCGGCCGCCCCCGCGTGAGAAGCGTTCGTCGGGCGGGGCTCCGAGCCGCCGGCGCGCGCTTTCGCCGTTTCAGGACGCGAGCTGCGCCTGGAAGCGCTTGAGCTCGATTCGACCGTCGGCGATTTCGATGTACGCGTTGCCGAGCATCCAACTGCCCGAGTTCATGTAAAGCTGGCCGTTGTCGTATTCGACGCGCCCCACGTGGTGGGTATGGCCGAAGACGACGGCGTCGAAACCGCGGTCGAGGAGTTCCTCGGCCGCCGCCGAGAAATTCGGGTGCTCGCCGAGAATGCCTTTCCGCCGAGGGGCGAAAAAGCGCGATTTGAGCTTTTCGAACTTGATCCACAGGTTGTAGAGGCTCGGATGCAGCTTGAGGGCGAAGCCGCCGAGCCAGGTCGCGAATTCGTAGAGATCGGGGTTTTTCACGAAGAACGGGTCGTAGAGGTGCCCGTGCTCGATCCGCACGCGCTTGTCCCCGGACCAGACGTTCAGGAACGGCGCGACCTTGAACCCGCCCCAGTCGTTGAGGAAGTTCTCGAACACGATGTCGTGATTGCCGACGACGTAGTACACGTGCACGTGGCGCGTGGCCGCTTTCAGCGCGTGGAAGACTTCCGGCACGTCGCGCGCGATCTTTGAGAAGGACACCTGCGCGATCTCGAAGCCATCGCCGTTGATGACGACGTCGTACCCCTCGCGCGCCGCCCAGCGCAGGAAATCGAGGGTCGCGCGCTTGGCTTTCGAGAACGGGTTGCCCAGGTGCAGGTCGGAGATGATCACGAGCTTGCGGGCCCGGATGTCGGTGATCACTTCGCCGCGCTTTCGTTCATGGCGCCCGGCGGCCCGCCGTCCTCGAATTCCGATTCCGCGATGATCCGGCCGGCCGCCTCGCTGTTGAGCTCGCGCATCAGGCTTTCGTTGGTCACGCGGATGCGGCGGCTCAGGGCCTGCATCATCTCGAACGCGAAAGTGGGGTCGCGACGGATCTTGAGGAGGAAACCGCCGGGGTGTATGGCGAGGAGCTTGGTTTTGCCTTTGGCCCGGGCCGTGGCCGAGCGGGGCAGGCTCTCGAGCAATGACATCTCGCCGACGAAGTCGCCCTTGCGGAGGGTCGCGAGCAGGATCTCGCCGCGCCTGGAGTCCTTGACGACGCAGACCTCGCCTTCTTTGACGACGTACATCTCGCGGCCGTCTTCGCCTTCCCGGAAGACGATCTCGCCGTCCTCGTACGAGCGCGTGGCCTCTTGAGCGAACTTCTTGTCTTCGAACGGATCCATGTCAATCAGGGTACCGGCGCTTCGAGGGCTCCCGCAAGGCGGGGTTCGCGCGCCGGAACAATGTCGGGGACCGTGTCCGTTCCGGTGCCGGGGTGGGAGGGGCGTCGCCCGACCGAAGGCCAGCCCGCGCCGGGGCGGTCGCCCCTGGACGCGCGGTCTGTCTCCGCGGCGGTCTCGGGACCGCGTATTTCGCTGGACATCCGGAAGTGGAAGAGTACGCTTTTTTTGTTCCGTTAACCAGGTCCCACGTCCCCTCGATGAAGAAGGGTGCCGTGGGCCGCATCCAAGGAGAACGCAATGAAAATCCAAGTTCTTGCATTCGCGTTGGCCCTCGCCGGAGCGTCGTTCGCTCAGGCCGCGGGCGATCACGAGCATGACCACGACCACTCGGCCGCCCCGGCGGCGACCGCTGGCGCTGCGGCGACCGGCGCGACGGCGGAGGCGACCACGGCGCCCGCCGCGAAACGGAACACGGCTAAAAAAGCCCAGAAGAAAGATTGCTCCAAACTGACGGACGAAGCTGCGAAAGCGAAGTGCATGCAGGAAACGACGAAGATGTAACTCCGTCGTCTTCCGACTCCACGATCCTTCGGGATCGTCGTGGGACCCCCGGTGCGGACACCGGGGGTTTTTTTTTGGAGTTTTCTTTGTTCAAGGGGACGGAAGAGAGGAGGGCATGCTCAAATTTTGATCAGATCAAACAGGTGACAAGCCCTGACTCATGAGCTAACAAAAGCTCGTTTCTACAAAATAGGTAGTACTGAGTGAGGAGTCATATGCGCGAACGCAATCGTTCCATTTGGCGGACGCTCGGCTTTTGGGCCGCGGTCGTTTTGCCGTTGATGTATGCGCCGTTCAGCTTCGCCAGCGAAGCCGATCTGGTCGTTCCCAACCTGGCCATCGATATCCCGATCGGCGGTTTCGTGGTTTCCGGGACCAAGCTCCTTTGGGGCGGGGTTTTCGTCGGATTCCTCGGAATCGCGTTCGGCCTGGTCGAGTTCCTGCGCGTCAAGGGCCTGCCCGCGCACAAATCGATGCTCGACATTTCGCACCTCATCTACGAGACGTGCAAGACGTACCTCTTCCAGCAGGGCAAGTTCCTGCTGATCCTCGAGACGCTCATCGGGCTGTGCATCGTCTATTACTTCTTCTTCCTCAGCCACTTCCCGATGCCGAAGGTGCTCCTGATCCTCTTGTGGTCGGTGCTCGGCATTCTCGGCTCGTTCGCGGTCGCTTGGTTCGGCATCCGCATCAACACGTACGCGAACAGCCGGGCGGCCTTCGCTTCGCTCGCCGGCAAGGCGTATCCGGTCATGGACATCCCGCTGCGCGCGGGCATGTCGATCGGCGTCGTCCTGATCTGCGTCGAAATGATCATGATGCTCGCGATCCTGCTGCTCATCCCGAGCGACAGCGCCGGCGCGTGCTTCATCGGCTTCGCGATCGGCGAGTCGCTCGGCGCCTCGGCGCTGCGCATCTGCGGGGGCATCTTCACGAAGATCGCCGACATCGCTTCCGACCTCATGAAGATCGTCTTCAACATCAAGGAAGACGACGCGCGCAACCCGGGCGTCATCGCCGACTGCACGGGCGACAACGCCGGCGACTCGGTCGGACCGACGGCTGACGGCTTCGAAACCTACGGCGTCACGGGCGTGGCCCTGATCACCTTCATCATTCTCGCGGTCGGCACCGTCCTCGACCCGAACGGCGCGCACGTCGCCACCGCCGAGGGGGCCGCGTTCCAGGCGAAGCTCATCGTTTGGCTCTTCGCCATGCGCATCCTGATGATCGTCACCTCGGTCGTCTCCTACTGGATCAACAACCTCGTCTCGAAGTCGATGTTCGGCGACAAGACGGTGTTCAATTTCGAGATCCCTCTCACCACTTTGGTTTGGATCACCTCGATCGTCTCGATCATCGTGACGTTCGTCGTCTCCAACCTCATGCTCTCCGACGCGCACGGCACCCTCTGGTGGCGCCTGGCCACGATCATCTCGATGGGCACGCTCGGCGCCGCGATCATCCCGGAGGCCACCCGGGTGTTCACGTCGGCCCACAGCCGTCACGTCTCGGAAGTCGTCAGCGCTTCGCGCGAGGGCGGCGCTTCGCTCAACGTGCTCTCGGGCCTGGTCGCCGGCAACTTCTCGGCGTTCTGGAAGGGCATGATCATCGTCGGCTTGATGTACGTCAGCTACACGACGGCGACGCATCCCGACATGATGGGCCTGATGAACAATTACCACGCCGTCTTCTCCTTCGGCCTGCTCGCTTTCGGTTTCCTCGGCATGGGCCCCGTCACGATCGCCGTCGACTCGTACGGCCCCGTCACGGACAACGCCCAGTCGGTTTTCGAGCTCTCGCAGATCGAAGGCATCAAGGGCATCAAAGAAGAGATCAAGAAGGATTACGGCTTCACGCCGGACTTCCACAAGGGCAAGGAACTGCTCGAATCGAACGATTCGGCCGGGAATACGTTCAAAGCCACCGCCAAGCCGGTCCTCATCGGAACCGCGGTCATCGGCGCGACCACGATGATCTTCTCGATCATCCTGCTCTTGAACATCACGCTCGACCTGCTCGACCCGCGCGTCCTGATCGGGCTCATCACCGGCGGCGCCGTGATCTACTGGTTCACGGGCGCGAGCATGCAGGCCGTCACGACCGGTTCGTTCCGCGCCGTGAAGTACATCAAGGACAACATCAACCTGAACACGACGGCCGCCTCGGTCGAATCCTCGAAAGAGGTCGTCAAGATCTGCACGATCTACGCGCAGAAAGGGATGTTCAACATCTTCCTGGTCGTCTTCTCGCTCACCCTCGCGTTCGCGTTCCTCGACGTGACGTTCTTCACGGCTTACCTGATCGCCATCGCGGCGTTCGGCCTGTACCAAGCGCTTTTCATGGCCAACGCCGGCGGCGCGTGGGACAACGCCAAGAAGGTCGTCGAGGTCGATCTGAAGGAAAAAGGCACGCCGCTGCACGCCGCGACCGTCGTCGGCGACACGGTCGGCGACCCCTTCAAGGATACGAGCTCGGTCGCTTTGAACCCGATCATCAAGTTCACGACGCTTTTCGGCCTCCTGGCCGCCGAAATCGCCGTTCAAGCCAAGGACATCGCTCCTTACGTCGGCTCGTTCTTCCTGATCGTGGGACTCTTCTTCGTGTACCGCTCGTTCTACGGCATGCGCATCGTCCGAGACGCGGAGACGGCCGCGCCGAGCGCCCGCCCGGCGCCGGCGAAATGATTCGCTTTTGAACAGTCCGCTTCCGCGAACCCCGGTGGAGACACCGGGGTTTTTGTTTCCCGCCCCTTGTCCGAATCCGAGCGGGCCATGAAATTTTTACTCGCTTTGGCTCGAGGGGCTTGGCTGGCGGCGCGCGAACTGATTTGCATTTGGCGCGTCTGTGTTTCGCCTAGGATCGTCGAACGCGGTTGGTGTCGTGGAAACCGAAAGTCATCAGGAACAAACCCGGAATCGTCGCGCCTTTTTGGATCGATTGTCCCGGGACCCCGCCATGCTGGACGGCGATCTCGACAAAGTCGCGCGTCTGCTGACCGCGTCCGCCGCCGGACTCCTCGGCGTGGAGCGCGTCGGCGTCTGGCTCTTCAACGAGCCGGGGACCGAGCTTCTCTGCATCGATCAGTTCAACCTGTCGAGCGGGGAGCACACATCGGGCGCGGTTCTGCGCGAGCATGAGTTCCGCGACGAGTTCAGCTACCTGAAGGGCTCTCTTTACGTCGCCGCCGCGGACCCGCTCACGGACCCGCGCACGCGCGGCTACGTGGAGCGGTATCTGAAGCCGAACCGGATCACGTCGATGCTCGATATCGTCGTCCGCTTCGGTGGACGGGACCTGGGAACGCTTTGCTTCGAGCACGTCGAGCGCCCCCACGCGTGGACCCGGTCGGAGATCGACTTCGGCTGCCTGGTCGCGAGCCAGCTGTCGATCCTGCTCGAGCGTCGCGCCTTTCGGGAGGCGGACGCCAATCGTCGGCGGACCGAGGAGCTCTTGACGGCCGCGCGGGAATTGGACGTCCTGAAAAGCCGGTTCTTCTCGAACATCAGCCACGAATTCCGGACTCCGCTCACGCTTTTGCTCAGCCCGGTCGAGACCCTGCTCGAGGGCGCCAAGGACGCGCCGACGGAGTGGCAGCGGGATCAATTGAACATGATCCGCCGAGGAGCGCTCCGCATGCTCAAGCTCGTCGTCGCGTTGATGGATTTCGCGCGCATCGACGCGTGCCGCTCCCAAGCCGTGTTCAGGCCCACCGACATCGGGCACATGACGCGGGACCTGGCCGCGCAGTTCGAGCCGGCCGTCGCCCTCGCCAGGCTGAGGTTCCGGATCGAATGCGAGAGCTTGAACGAGCCGGCCTACCTCGATCGCGATTCTTGGGAGAAGATCGTCCTCAACCTCCTTTCGAACGCGTTGAAGTTCACTTACGCGGGCGAGATCGCCGTCATGACCCGGATGACCGACTTGCATCATGAACTTCGCGTGTGCGACACCGGCGTCGGCATCCAGACCGAGCATCTCCCGAGGTTGTTCGACCGGTTCTACCGCGTGCCCGATGCGAAAGGCCGGAGTTTCGAAGGAGCCGGGATCGGGCTGGCGCTCGTCAAGGAATTGGTTCAGCTGCATGGCGGCTCGATTCATGTCGAAAGCCGCCTCGATCACGGCACGCAGTTCACGATTCGGATCCCGCGCGGCTCGACGCATCTGCCGGAGGACCAGGTCAGGCACGACATCCGCGCCCGGACCCCGGGGAGCCACTCGCCGCTGGTCGAGGAAACCATCGGCTGGGTCACCGAGGAAAAACGCGCGCGGCCGCCGTCTTCCTTGGAAACCACCCGCCCGCGGATCCTCGTCGTCGAGGACAATCCGGACTTGCTCCGGCACATCACGGAAATCCTCGGAGATGCATACGCCGTGGAATGCGCCCGGGACGGCCTTGAGGCGTTGGCCGCGATGGGGAGGGCGATCCCGAGCCTGGTCGTGACGGACCTCATGATGCCCAATCTCGATGGCCTGGGGCTGATCCGCGAGATCCGTCGCCGCCCTGACCTCGCGCCCATCCCGATCCTGGTGATCACGGCGCGAGAAGCGGACGTTTCCGGCGAGGCGGCGGGCCGGGCCGGGGCCGACGATTATCTCTTCAAGCCGTTTTCGGCGTCGGTGCTCAAGTCGAGGATCCGCGTCCTGCTCTCGCTCCACAGGTCCCGAGTCCTCTTGCAGAGCGCTCTCGGCACGAACGAAACCGATCTTGAAGCCCTCGCGATGCAGATCTCGGAAAAACTGCGGGTGTGAGGCGGGAGCCGGTCGCGGGCGATCGGGCCGGAAAAACAAAACCCCCGACGGAAGCGCCGGGGGTTTTGAGAAAACCGGAATCTATCGGTCTGCTGATTACCAGCGGTTGCCGCCGCCACCGCCGAAGCCGGAGCTGCGCGGACCGCGCGGGCCACCGAAGCCGCCGCCGCGACCGCCGCCGCCTCCGCCACCTTGCTGAGGGCGAGCTTCCGAGACGCGCATCGCGCGGCCCTCGAACTCTTGACCATCAGTTTTCGAAATGGCTTCCGCCGCTTCTTCGTCCGTCGACATTTCGACGAAAGCGAAGCCTTTGCTGCGGCCGGTCTCGCGATCCATGATCACACGAGCCGACTCGACCGTGCCGAACTGGCCGAAGTAGCTCGCCAGGGCTTCGTCAGAAGCGGAGTAGGGAAGGTTGCCGACATAAAGTTTCTTGCCCATAAGTACCTCCTCAGGGCTGTTGGGAGCCGCATCAGAGATCCGAGAGCAAAAACAGCAGACCGGTGACTCGAAACGCGCACTCATTAAACTGGGATTGAGCCTATCATAGCCCTCGGGCTTTTCCTATCGAATTCCCTCTTGTCGCCTAGGCAAGGCGAGCTCTCAATGATTTGTGTTTGCATTGCGGGTGGATGAAATTCATCTGTAGATTCAATGGGATGCATTCTTTTCTTGAAGGTCCGGAGGGTGCCGCCGCGTGCGCCCACCCCGGGGAAACGTCTCAAGACCGGTTCCGGCGCCGGCTTTCAGGAGGCTCCCGGGGCCGTCGGGAGCCCTTCGTCAAACCGGCAACGAGAGTTGCAGGAGCGTGTTGGTCAGCATCGTGTTTTGCAGATTCACCGAGCGGAAATTCGTGCGCAGCACCGCCTGCATGTCCATGAACGCGCCGTACAGGTCGCAGGCGCTGAGATCGGCGCCCGTCAGGTCCACGCCGCAAAGGTTGGCCCACATCAGGTTCGCTCCATTGAGGTTCGCCCCGTAGAGATTGGCGCGGGACAAGTCCGCTTTCTGCAGCGAAGCCCCGTTGAGGTTGGCGCCCTGGAGAAGGGCGTGCTGCAGGCTCGCCTTGTTCAACCCGGCCTTCGAGAAGTTGCACCAGACGGCGGACGCGTCCTCGAGGATGGCGCCTTTGAGGTTGGCGCTCTCCATGGACGCTCCGTTGAGGCGGGCTCCCTCGAGATCCGCGTATTCCAGATTGGCCCCGCTCAAACGGGCGCCGGCGAGCTGGGCCCCAGCCAAGTCGCAGCCGCTGAGGTCGGCGCCTTGGAAATCGGCGTCCGTCAGGTCGGTTTTCAGCGCCACGGCCTCCTCGAGCAAATCACCGATTCGATCGACGGTTTTGTTTTCATACAAAATCTTGCCGTGCTTGCTGAGAATCTCCATGAGGCCTCCTGATGACCCTTGTGTTGACGTGTGTCGACGTCGGCGAGCAGGCTAGCGTGGCGATTTGGGCGCAGTCCTCGGGTTTCGGTTTAGAAGCTGTGGAGAAGACGCGACATCGCCGCCGTCAGCGCAGGCCGCGCCGCCCGCCCCCGGCGAGGCCCGCGATCAGGCTGATCACGAAGAAGACCAGGAAGACGTAGAACAGGATCTGAGCGATGCCCGCGGTGGCGTCGGCGACGCCGCCGAACCCGAACAAGGCCGACACGATCGAAACGACGAAAAAAACGAGCGCCCAATAGAGCATGATCCCTCCCGCGGCTGGTCCTTCCGCCATCAAAACGCGGCGGCGGGGCGCGCTTCATCGCCGTTGTTTGAATGGATCGTGGAGATACGGAAACAACTCCAATTAAGCATTGGCGGGACGCGCCTCTTGTCCCTAACGTGCGAGGCACCATGAAGAAGGAGGCCCCGATGCCCACTCCCAGCAACGACAAGAATGAAAACTTCAACGTGTCACCAGCCGCGCCGTCCGGCGAGCCGAGCCGCTCGTCCGGCCGCCCCGGTTCCGTCAACGAGGCGCTGAGGATGCTCGACCAGGCGCTGTCGCGCGACGGGGCGAACCTCAAGGACTTGGTGAGTTCCGAGTACGTCTCTCTCCGCAAAGCGATCGAGGAGATGGCGCCCAAGATGGGCGAAGCGTTCCGGCAGTACGGCCATCAAGCCGCCGACGTCATCCAGGACTACGCGGGCCAGGGGATCGAGCGGGGCAAGCGGGTCGCGGGGCAGGTCGACACGACCGTGCGCGAGAACCCGTGGCCGGTGATCGGCGGCGTCGCGATCGGCAGCCTCGCGGTCGGGTTCATCCTCGGCCGCAGCGGTTCGTCCCCCTCCGAGTCGTTCCACTGAGCGCGCCGCCATGTTGAACTCAGTCCTTAACTTCGCCGTCGGCCTCGTGTTCAAGCGAGCCGCTCGCGAGCATGTGCGCCTGCGCGGCCTGAAGGCCGTGCGGGCGTACGTCGCCGCGGTCGGCAAGGCCCGTGTCGGCGCCATGGCGCTCGTGGGGTTGATCGCCGCCGTTTCTCTCGCCGTCGCGGGCCTCGTGCTCGCGGTCGGCGCGTTGATCGCGATGATCCCCATGAGCGAAAGCGCCCTGCGGGTCACGACGCTCGTCATCGGAGCGGCTCTGTTGGCGATCGGAGGCGTTGCCTTCGCGATGGCGTTCAGCCAGCGCCGTTGGCTGGAGGCCTCGCGTTCCTACGAGCTCATGGGCGCCGTCATCGAGCCGGTGCCAAGCGCGCTGTCCGTGCCGAAAAACCTGGCTCGCGCCATCAAGCGCGAGCCGACGGTGCACGTCCCGCGCGAGACCATCGAGCCTCGCGCGTCTTCCCGGGCGAGGCGGCTCGAACTGGATCGCGCCTGAGGCGCGGAAGCGCCTTCCGCGCCGGTTGGGTTCGCGGCGCCATCAGCCGGGCCGCCGCGCCCGCTTCCGAACGACGATGGCCGGTTGACGGCGGGGAGGGTTCTTGAATCGATGGGTGGTATCCTCGGTCGAGGTCGTCGGTGATGAAGTTCACGGAGCGAACGGGGAAAGTTTGGGGAGGATCGAGGACGTCCTGCTCGACGTCGAGCGTGGCCGGGTCGCCTATGTGGTCTTATCCCCCGTCGGCGCGATCGGCAAATTGTTCGCCGTTCCCTGGGAGGCGATGAGCATCGACGTCTCGAGGGGCGGTGACGGTTGGAGGCTCGACGTCGATCGCGCCCGTTTCGCCGCCGCACCCGGTTTCGCGAGAGGCGAGTGGCCGAACTTCGCCGATCCCCAATTCGCCGCGGGCGTCTACAGCTATTACGGCATTCCCCCCTGCCGGGAGGCGCCGCTCGATCCGAACTGACGGTCGATCAGTGTTTGGGCGGGTTTCGCCCCGCCCCGCCGGGTCTCCGCGCGTGCTCGATGCGATCGTCGGATTCGAGAGGCGGAGGCGTCGGCGCCCGGGGATCGCGCCGCGGAACGCGGGTGTTGCTGGCGTCCGGTCCCGTCGACGCGCCCCCGGGGCGCGCGGAGCGCTCGACTTCCTCGTGCGAGCCTTCGGCCGGGAAGTCCATCGGGTTCAGGTCGATGGCGTGTTCGGGGCGGTCTTGGCTGACGCGGAAGTCCGTTTCGATTTGCTCGGCGCCTTTGGCCGGGTCCACGGGCGCGTTGGCGTGAGGCGCGTCGGCCCGCCGGGGCCTTCGATCCGGTGGTGTCGTCTGCTTTTCCATGCGCGTTTCCTTTCGTCGGGTCGCGGGGAGCGCACGAATCATACGTGAAATGAGAACGGGCGGCCATCCGTCGCCCTCCTCTTCTCGATAACTCCATTTTTGCGGCCGGTTCCGTGATCGGCAGGAAACTTGACCGGGACGGTCAGGAGATTTTCAACGACGCGGCCGAAAGCGTCTGGGCCACCGAGGTCGCGCTCGCGCCGCGAGGTTCGCCCGCCCTGGCCGTCTCTCCCGCGGCGATGATCTTGATCTCGATCTCGATCCCGCCGAGTTCGCGCAGCGTGCGCATCGCGCTTCGGATCGGCCACCACTCGTAAAGGAAAATACTGATCGGCTTCCAGGTGGAAACCCAGCCCATCAGCAGCAACCATTCCTTGAGCAGCGATCGGAACAGGCTCCCTTCCGCGTTCACCGTCATCGAGAACCAGGTGCAGGTGAGCAGGAATCCCAGTCCGATGCAGAGGGCGACGAGACCCTGTTTGAACGTCTCTCGCAGTTCTCGTCGTTTGAGCTCGGCTTCGTACACGAAATGGCTGCGGATCGCCCGGCGAATCTCTTCCGGATCGCCTTCGAAGCCGCCCATTCCGGCGATGTAAAGCGAGAGCTTGGCTTCCTCCTCGTTCGGCAGCTCCTTGTAGGAGCTCACGATGTAACGGACGGCGTCGTCGTCGAGGTCGCGCTCGCGGAACGGGGCGGGGTCCCGCTCGTCGAAGAGCTGATGGGGCGTTTTCAGTTTGAGTTCAATCGTCGGTTTCCCGTCGATCACGCGGTAGCGGTTTTTGAACGTGGCCGCCAGCGTTTTCATGAGAGCCTCCGGACGCACCCGTGCCTGGCCCGCGAGGTCGCGGGGGTTCGATCAAGACATCGGTCATCACATCTCTAGCTGCTCGAGCGCCCGAGTTCATGCCCCGTTTTCGAGCGGGGTGTCTTGAAACGTGTCTAGGCGGCGTGTTTTCAGCCGTTCCGACACGTATAAAGAATAACATGAACGGCCGTGAAAGGGTAGGTCGCGATCGCTCTGGGTATCCATGAAAGGCAAGTCATGCCGAGTGGTTGCGCCGTTCGCAAAACCGGACGTCGCCTGGACTTCGGAGCGCATTCGTGCCTCTTCGCGAAACACTTGCGAAGAAAGCGGCGTCAAATCCGCGTTCGTTTCATTTCGTTTTCAGCCGCGCCGAGGACGCCGCTTCAAACGCGCCGTTCGCTGCTGGTGAGCAGGAACGCGAAAGAGCCGCCGACCGTCGCGAGCAATGAAAGCAGCACGGCGAGGCTGTAAAAGACGAACCCGGGTCCGAGGCCGGCGTTCGTGACGCGATCGAGTCCGCCGCCGAGGCAGCCGCCGAGAACCGAGACGGGGACGGTCACGACAGGACCCATCCCGTAACGTCTCGTCACGAGACTGACGAGCCAGCCGAAGACGGCCGCGTACGCGATGACGATGAACCAGTGCATGAGGACCTCCTCTCTCGGATCGATCCTATCAGCGCTTTTCTTCGAAGGCGAAGCTCTCGCGCGATGCTTCGTTAGCCGCCGTGCGGACCGCGCCGTTTCCCGCCTCGCGCGCGTGGCGAGCGGCCTCGCTTAAGTTTCTGCGACGCCTCAACGCGCTCGGCGCGACTTTATCGGCGCGAGTGGTAGGTTGGAAAGGGACGAGGGGGACTCGAGGAGGAGCCATGGAAGTTTCGTCTGGCGCGCCGACGGAGGACAAAGCCCTGCACGTGATCGAAGACGGTGACGGCTGGAGCGTCCTGCAGGGCGAGGGCGGCGATGAACGCCGGTTCGAAACCAAAAGCCAGGCTTTGGAGGCCGCGCGCCGGATCGGGGTCGAACGCGGCGTCGAAGTCATCGTGCACGGCTCCGACGGCAGCGTGCAGGAGCGCGATGTCTTCGTACGTTGAGAACGGGTTCCGAGGCTTGAGGATCAAGGTTCTCAGCTACAACATCCACAGTTGCTTCGGCGTGGACCGAAAATACGATCCCGAGCGCGTGCTCCGCGTATTGAACGCCGCGGCCGCCGACGTGATCGCGCTCCAGGAAATCGATTCCTCGCTCGACGTCCGCGACGGCATCGATCAATTGAGGTATTTAGCCGAAGGGACCCGTATGCACTCCGTCATGGGGCCGACGCTGCGCAAAGGGTACGGCGCGTACGGGAACGCGTTCCTGAGCCGAGCCCCGTTCGTCGGGGTGGCGGAGCGTGACCTGACGTACCGCAGGTTCGAGCCTCGCGGGTTGTTGGAGGCCTTGATCCGCGCGGGCCCTGTTCCGATCCGCCTGGTGAACACGCATCTGGGTTTGAAAGCGTGGGAGCGAAGGTTCCAACTCGACCACTTGCTCGAGTCCGTCGACTGGGGCGAGAACCGGCCCACGCTCGTGATGGGCGATTTCAACGAGTGGTTCCCATGGAGTCGGAACGCCAGGAAGCTCGCGCGGCGTTTCGGCCCCACGCCGCGGGTGCGCACGTTCCCGTCGCGCTGGCCCCGGTTCCCGCTCGACAGGGTCTACGCGCATCCGCGCCCGAGGCGTTTCAATTTGCGAGCCCTGGACGCGCCGGAGGCGCGGGTGGCGTCCGACCACCTGCCGGTCCTGGCTGAACTGGAGTTTTGAACGGATGGATGATCATTCGTGGAGGAGGTCGTTGTGAGGTTCTTCATTCGCTTGGCGATGGCGCTGCTCGCCGTGGTCCTCGTGGTCCTCGTGTTCTCGTTCGCGATCAATGGGTCCGTTTGAGAGACCGCCGCGGTCGTCGGCGGCCCCTTCCCGCGGCCCTGGGCCGACCGGTCAGCGGAGGGGGTGTGGCGCGAGCTCGACGCGCGGGGTTTTCGCCTCCTCGTCGACGACGAAGCGGTAACCGCTGCCGTGCACGGACTCGATGTACGTCGCTTTCGGCCCGAGCTTCTTGCGCAGTTTCGATATGTGCGTGTCGACCGAGCGCGAATACACATGGATGCTCTCACCCCAAACCGAGTTGAGGATTTCATCGCGCGAGTAGACCTTGTTGACTTCCTTGCAAAGGAACAGGAGCAGCTTGAACTCGATGGGCGTGAGATCGACGTCGTGCGCCTGGCCGTTCTCGAAGACCTGCACTTTCTGGGTGTTCTTGTTGATCTCGATGTCGCCGAGCTTGAGAATGTCGGATTCCATCTTTTCCCTGTCGCGCTTGCGCAGGCGGGAGTCGACGCGCGCCTTGAGTTCGAGCGGATCGAACGGCTTGGAGATGAAGTCGTCCGCGCCGACCGAGAAGCCGAGGACTTTGTCCGACACCGAGTTCTTCGCGGTCAGGAAGATCACGGGCACGCTTTTGAGTTGGTCGTCGGTCTGCAGGATGGAGCAGAGGCGGTAGCCGTCCCCGTCGGGCAGCATCACGTCGAGCAGGATCAAGTCGAACGATTTCTTCTGCAGGATTTTCGAGGCTTCACCGAGCGTTTTCGCCCATTCGAGGTGGACCGAACTGCCGAGAGCGCGTTTCACCAGATTGAATGCGTCTGAAGAATCTTCGACAAGCAGGACGTTGTGCACGAAAAACCCCTCTGTTGATGAGCGTCTGAACTGATGATCCCCGCCGCCGCGGAGTCCGCGGCCGTTCTAGCCGCCCCCGTGAAACAACGTCAAGGGCGTTGAAAACCGAGAAGAAGATTACCAAATGCGTTCATGAATGCAAATGCGAGATGAGAAGATGTCTTCGATAATTGTTGTACTTTTCGCAACAAATGCGGGATCCCTCCCGCTCGCCTGGGGCCTCCGCTTTTTGTAAAACAATATAAATTTATTCAACCTGTGTTTCCGCGCGGATCGCCGATTCTGGCTTTGACAGCGCCAGCCCCGAGCGGGGAGATTGGGGTGGCTTCGAGCGCCGGTCGCGGCCGTCATCCGTCGCGGGCCGGCCGGGAACCCAGGTTCCCGAAGGCCGTCAGGGCCTTCGGGAACGAGGGCAGTCAGCATGGGCGCGATCAGCTGAACGCGATCGCGCGTGGACAAGGGAGAGGGGGCCGCAGCGATGAGCGATAAAACGATCAACGACAAAACGGTCGGCGATTCGGGGAAAACGGATCAAGGGCGCGCGAGCGATGGGCGCATGGGCGAGGAGCGGGCGGGCGGCGACGCCGCCGGGAATTCGACCATGACCTGGGTCGTGCGGCCCGACCCGGATCTCGAGGATCTCATCCCGTCGTTTCTCGGCAATCGCCGCAACGACCTCGTCGAGATCCGCGGGGCGGTCGCGCGTTCCGATTACGAATTCATCCGTCGCACGGCGCACACGCTCAAGGGGATATGTCGACCCTACGGCTTCGGGCATCTCGAGATGCTCGCCAAGGAGTTGGAAGTGGCGGGGCAAGCCGAGGACGCCGCGGGCATTTCCAGGGTCGCCGCCGAGATGCAGGCGTATCTCGACAACGTCCGGGTCGTCTACGACAACTGAGCGGGAGGGGCGGGGCGACCGCCCCGCCGGAACCGGCTTCCCGGCGGCCGGAGAGGGACGTCATTCGACTCCTTCCCCGCCCGACACCACTTCGACGTCCGGTTCGGCGTCGGTTCCCGTGTAGAGCAAGCCCAACTCGAGGGCTTCGGAGCGCTCGAAAGGGAGCGTCGTCGACTCGTCGAACAGGGCGCCGGCGAGTTTGGCGTGGGCGAGCCGAGCCGTCGACATCCGCGCCGCGCGCAGGTCGGCGGCTCGGAGGTCGGCGTTTTCGAGGTTGGCGCGCAGCAGGTTGGCGTCCCGCAGATCCGTCTGGGTCAAATCAGCGAAGCTGAGATCGGCGCCGTTGAGGTCCACGCCCTTCAGATCGGCGCCGTTGAGATTGGCGTGGCTCAGTCGCGCCCCGGCCAGTCGCGCTTTGCGCAGCTCGGCGTGCGAGAGTTGCGCGAGGACGAGTTCCGCGCCGTTCAGGTGGGCCTCGCTCAAGTCGGCGCCGGTGAGGTTGGCCCGGCTCAGGTCGTTTTCTTTGCGCGGGAGCGGGGCCGTGGGTGAGGGTTCCGGACGGATCACGCTCCCGCTGGATTCGCCGTCCCTGAGCAGGAGCCCGATCACTTCGGAATCCCAATTCTCGCCCGAGACATCCTCGATCGCGGCGGATTTGCTTCGTTCGCGCTTGCGCGCGGGGGGCCGTCGGTTCGGTTTCATCGCCTTCCTCCCTCTCCGGGGCGGAGAGAATCCTTCAAGAGCCGCGATCGGAACGCGGCCTGCCCGCGCGCTTTGGCCCTTCCCTTTTGTTCGAGGTCGATTGTACCGGCCCGCCCCAAGGGCCGTGTTTCGAGTTGTCGGAGAATCGGTTAAGAAACGCACATCCCAGCCCCAGGTCCGGACCCGGCGCGCGCCGCCCTGGACGGAGGTCGCGGAATCGCGGCGCGCGAGCGCGTAAAGTTTCAGAATTCCGGAGAAATCCCGATTCATGAAGCATGAGCAAGCCCAAGATGCACCCGGTGCCGATAGACGAGCTGATCGCGAAGCCGAAAGTGCTCGTCGATCTTTACGTCCAACTCTCGGACGCGAAGCACGTGCTCATCGCCAAGGCGGGGACGAGCACGTCGCCGGAGCACCTGAGGAAATTCAAAGACAAGGGAGTCGCGTACATGTACGTGCGGCCCGAGGACTTCCTGTCGCTCGTCCGGCAATCGATCTCCGTCGCGGGAATGGCCGTGAGCAACAGGGCGATCGACAATTTGAGCAAACTCAGCGTGATCGAGGAGGCTCTGAGCTCGGTCCATCGCGAGATGGCGGCGATCGGCGTCAACGAGCAGGTCCTCGGCCACGCCAAGCTCGTGACCGAGGCGACGATGACCGTCGTCGCTGGCCAGCCGCAGCTGTCCGCTCTCATAGAGAAGTTCCAAAACCTCTCCAACGACCAGAGCAAGCATGTGATGATGGTGAGCATGGTCGCGGCGATGCTCGGCCAGGGGCACGAATGGATCAAGGCCGCCACGCTCGAGAAGCTCGCGCTCGGCGGGCTCTTGCACGACGTCGGCAAGATGAAGCTCCCTGGCGACATCGGGACCAAGGACCCGGCCCGCCTCGGACATGACGAACAGGTCATCTACAGGAGCCACCCGGAGCTTGGTCGCCAGTTGTTGTCGGGGATCAAGGGTTTGCCCGACGACGTCCTCCTCATGGTGTACGAGCACCACGAGCACTCCGATGGCAGCGGGTTCCCCAGGGGCCTCAAGGATTTCCAGATCAGTCCCCTCGCGCGCGTCATCGCGCTCGCCAACGGTTTCGCGGACCTCGTGCTCGACGGCGGGAGGACGATCACGGAGCGCTCGGCCCGCAAAGCGGCCGACGAGATCGAGTTCCGGAAAGCGATGCTCTACAACAAGGACGCGCTCCGAGCGCTCAGGCGCTTGGTCGACGGCGAACCTTTGAAGAAGGCGGCCTGAGTGTCCGAAGTCTTCCGGATGTTCGAAAACATGCAGGAAGCGGCGTTCGTCATCGACGAACGCCGCAACGTGCATTTCGCCAACAACGCCGCCGGCGCCCTGCTGGACGTCCCCATGCGCAAACTCGCCTCGGGCAGGCCGTTGGAGAGCTTCGTGCGCTTCGAACCCGGGCTGCTCGAGGACGGCGAGGACCTCGCGGGCGTCGAGCAGCCGTCGCAGGTGCGCGAGATCGAGTTCGTCACGCCGAACGGCAAGGTGGGTTTCGCGCAGGTCTCCGTGCAGGCGTTCCCGGCCCCGTTGCAGGCGTCGTTGGCGGCGGACGGCCATGGTCGGCGCTGGATCCTGTACCTGCGCGACGTGAGCCTCGAGAAGGTCTTGCACAACAAGTACCGCGGCGAGCTGGATCAAAAAGAGGCCGTCATAGGGGACCTTGAAAAGGCCCGGGCGGAATTGGAGAACTACTCGAAGAACCTCGAGAAGATGGTCGAGGCGCGCACGGTTGAACTGCGCGAGGCGAACCGCTTGCTCGCCGCGATCCTCGACAGCCTCGGGCAGGGGATTTCCGTTTTCGACCGGGAAGGCAAGTGCCTCCCTGTCTATTCGAAATCCGCCGAGAGGATGTTCCGCGCCGCGCCCGCGGGCGCGGCGGTGGCGGATCTGCTCGGCCTCCAGGGCGCCGAGCGCGAGACGTTCGACAAATGGGTCGAGGCGATTTTCGCGGAGATGCTCGCGTTCGATGATCTCGCGCCGCTCGGCCCGTCCAAACTCTCGCGCGAGGGCCGCCACATCGCCGTCGACTTCCACCCCATGCGCGGCGAGGGCCGGTCCCTGCAAGGCGTCGTTTTGGTCGCGACCGACAAGACCGAGGAGATGAGGGCCCGCGAGGAGGCCGAGCGCGAGCGCAGTTTCGCCAAACGCGTCACTCAGATCGCGCGGCACCGGCCGCAGTTCCGCATGTTCGCGTCCGAGGCCGAGCGGATACTCGGGGGGATGGCCGCGCTTCTGCGCGGCCCGCGCGACCCGGACGGGGAGGCGTTGGCGCGCGATCTGCACACCGTCAAGGGCGGGGCCGCGAGCTTCTCGCTGCTCGACATGGTCGACGCCGCGCACGCTTGCGAAGGCGCGTTGACCGCTTACCTCCGCGCGCGCGCGCCGGGCGCGCCGTGGCCGCCGGAGCTCAAGGAGCGGATCGCGGAGGGGGCCGAAAGCATGCGCCGCACGCTCGGCGATTTCCTGGAGACCCATGGTTACCTGACCGGCGGGCCGTTCGCGGGCGGAGCCCGGGCCGTCGAGGTCCCGGCGGCGACGCTCGCGGACTGGCGTCGCCGCCTCAAGGATCCGAGCCTCGCCGCGGGCTTGAGCGGCGAGATCCTCCGGGACTGGTTGCAGGAGCCGGTCTCGAAGTCGTTTTTGCACGCCGATGGCTCGATGAAAGAACTCGCCGCGAGTCTCGGCAAGCGCGTCAAGCCCCTGCTCATCGAGGGCGGGGATTTGCGCGTCCTCCCGGAAGCGTTCTCGGATCTTTTCGCCACGTTCGTCCACGCGTTCCGCAACGCCGTCGACCATGGGTTGGAGGCGCCGGAAGAGCGCGCCGCCGCCGGCAAGGACGTCGAGGGCCAAGTCGCGATCAAGTTCGAGCGCCTCGAAAAAAACGGGGTGACCCTCCTGAAGGCGGAGATCCGCGACGACGGGCGGGGGATCGAGCCCGGCAGGGTCCGCGAGCGGCTCGAACGGAAAGGCCTGCCCGTCGATCCGTCGGCGAGCGACGACGAGATCATCCAAGCCGTGTTCCTCGACGATTTCTCCACGGCCGCTTCAGTGACGGGAGTGTCCGGTAGGGGATTGGGCCTTTCGGCGGTCAAATGGCAAGCGGAGAAGATGGGCGGGCGGGCGTACGTGCGTTCGTCGCCCGGGTTCGGCACGGTTCTCGCCGTGATCGTCCCGGATCCGAGTTGCGACCGGGCCGGCGGCGTCAGGTTGGCGGGTTGAGTTTCTGCCAGGTCCTCAGGAGTTTTTCCTCGAGGGTTCTCTCCTCGATCGGCTTCACGATGTAATTCGACACCTGCGCCATCACGGCCTCCATCACCTTTTCTTTCTCGTTCTCGGTGGTGAGGATGAGGAACGGCAGGTTTTTCCAGTCGGGGATGCCGCGCACGAGTTTGAGCAGTTCGAGTCCCGTCATGTTGGGCATGTTCCAGTCGGAGATGACCAGTTCGAAGGGGTTGCCGGCCGCTTTGCTGGCGATCAGGGTCTGATAGGCGTCGCGGCCGTCGACGGCTTCGGTGACGTGCTTGAAGCCGAGTCGGCGCAGATAAGCCTTGAGAAGGTCCCGGAGGCTCGCCATGTCGTCGACGATGAGAACGCGCGTATTCAACGGGAACATGCGACGATTTTAACATGCGGGCGTTCGAAAGGGCCAACCAGGTTTTCGCGGTCGGCTTTTTCGACGGTCGGCACCGGTGCCCGGACGTTCGCCCGGGCGCCGGCGCCGATCCCGAACGGGCGCTCAGCGGCCGGTGCCGGATCCCTCGCGGAGCGCGCGGCGCAGGATCTTGCCGACGTTCGTCTTCGGCAGCTCGGAACGGAACTCCACGAAGCGCGGGACCTTGTAATTGGTCATGCGTTCGCGAGCGAAGCCGATGAGGTCTTCGGCCGTCACGCCCGGGTCCTTCTTGACCACGACGATTTTCACCACCTCGCCTGACTTCTCGTCGGGGGCGCCGATGGCGGCGACCTCCAGGACGCCGGGGTGGGCCGCCATCACGTCTTCGACTTCGTTCGGGTAGACGTTGAAGCCCGAGACGAGGATCATGTCTTTTTTTCGGTCCACGATCCTGAAGTAACCCTCCTCGTCGACCACCGCGATGTCGCCGGTCTTGAGCCAGCCGTCCTTGGTCATCATCGCGGCCGTCTCGTCGGGGCGTTGCCAGTAGCCTTTCATGACCTGCGGGCCCTTCACGCAGAGCTCGCCGCTTTGGCCGAGCGGGACCTCGTTTTCGCTCTCGTCGACGAGCTTCACGTCGGTGCTGGGCACGGGCAGGCCGATCGTGCCGACTTTGTCGCGGCCGTCGATCGGGTTCACGCAGACGACCGGAGAGGTTTCCGTGAGGCCGTAGCCCTCGGCGATCGGCGTTTCGGTCAGCTTCATCCAGCGTTCTGCGACCGCCTTCTGCAGGGCCATGCCGCCGGCGACGCTGATCTTGAGTTTTTTGAATCCCTTGCCGTCGAACTCCGGGTGGTTCATCAACGCGTTGAACAGGGTGTTGACCCCCGTGAGGACCGTGAACGGCGTGGTTTTGAGGGTTTTGATGAACGCCGGGATGTCGCGCGGGTTGGTGATGAGCACGTTCTCCCCGCCGAATTTGCAGATGGCCAGCCCGTGCACGGTGAGGCAGAAAATATGGTACATCGGCAGCGCGGCGATGGCGATTTCCTCGCCTTCCTTGAGCAGCGTGCGCATCCAGAGGACGATCTGTTCCATGTTGGCGACGCAGTTCCCGTGGGTGAGCATCGCGCCTTTGGAGACGCCCGTCGTGCCCCCGGTGTACTGCAGGAAGGCGACGTCGCCGATCGACCGGGGTTGAGGCGCGAGCGTCATGCGCGCGCCTTTGGCGAGCGCGGCGTTGAACGGGATCGCCCGCGGCAACGAATACCTCGGCACCATCTTTTTGACGTGTTTCACCACCGCGTTGACGACCAGGCTCTTCGGGAGCCCGAGTTGGTCGCCGAGTTCGGTGACGATGACGTGCTCGATCCGGGTGTCTTTGAGGATTTTCTCGAGATTGGCGGCGAAGTTCGCGACGATCACGACCGCTTTGGCGCCGGCGTCGAGAAACTGGTGTTTCATCTCGCGATCGGTGTAGAGAGGGTTGGTGTTGACGCAGACCAGGCCCGCTTTCAGCGCGCCGAACATCGCGATCGGGAACTGCAGGACGTTCGGCATTTGGATGGCGATCCGGTCGCCCTTTTTGAGTTTCAGCTCGTTCTGCAGGAACGCGGCGAACGCCGTCGATTTCTCGTCGAGCTCCCGGTACGTGAGCGATTTGCCCATGTTGGTGAAGGCCTTGCGATCGGGGAACCGCCTCGCCGATTCGTCGAAGACGTCGAGGATGCTCGTATACCGGCTGATATCGATTTCAGGAGGAACCGACTCCGAGTAGCGTTTAAGCCAGATTTTCTCCATCCCTGTGCCTCCCGCCGAATGTTCGGGCTTGAGTGTTCGCGTTCGAGTGCCTTTTCGAATGCCTGTGTCGGACGCCGGCGCTTGGGTCCCGCTCCGGATTCCGGCCCGGGGTCCCGCGTTCCCGAGGCGAGCCGCCGTCGCCTTCAATGAAAAGGTACGGTGGACCCGGGCGTTGGTCAATGGAGCCGCTCACCGCGTCCCCAGCAACGCGCGGTATTTGCCCTCCAAGTAACGCATGTAGGGCGCGGTCTCGAGATCGCGGCCCGTGGCGTGGCGCACCGTTTCGGGCCCCGTGCGCATGCGCCCGTGGGAATGCACGTTCGCCCTCAGCCAGGAGAGCAAACCATCGAACCGGCCGGAGCGCACCTGGTCGTCGAGCCCTGGGAGCGCGCGCCGGGCCGCCTCGAGGAATTGCGCGCTCATGACGTTGCCGAGCGTGTAGCCCTGGAAAGCCCCGCCGATCAGGCCGCCGTACCAGTGGACGTCCTGAAGGCAGCCGTCCCCGTCGTGCGGCGGCGTGAGCCCGAGATCCGCCTCGTAGCGGGCGTTCCACGCGTCGCGGAGATCCTCCGCCCGCAAGCGGTCCTCGAGCATGTCGATCTCGAGGTCGAAGCGGATCATGACGTGCAGGTTGTACGTGACTTCGTCGGCGTCGGTGCGGATCAGGCTGCGCTCGACGCGGTTGATGGCGCGGTGGAACGCGTCGAGGGGCACGTCGCCGAACTGCGCGGGGAACGAATCCCGGAGCTCGGGGTAAAAGTGCTCCCAAAAAGGCCGGCTGCGGCCGACGATGTTCTCCCAGAGCCGCGACTGGCTTTCGTGCACGCCCGAGGACGTGCCGCGGGCGAGCGGAGTGCCTTCGAGCGCCTCGTCGATGCCGAGCTCGTAGAGAGCGTGGCCGGCCTCGTGGATCGTGCTGAACAGCGCTTCGCCGAAGTCGTCTTTTTTCACGCGCGTGGTGATGCGCACGTCGTTCGCGTTGAAGCGGATCATGAACGGGTGCGCCGTCATGTCCTGGCGCCCGCGGCTGAAATCGTAGCCCAGCTTGCGGATGACGAGCGCCCCGAACTCGATCTGCTTGCGCTCATCGAACTCGCGGCGCAGGCAGGAGTTGTCGAATGGCGGTCGCGCCGTGATTTCCCTCGCGAGCGGGACGAGCCTCGCGCGCAGCTCGGCGAACAGGGGACGCAGCGTCGCGACCGTCGAACCCGGATCGCTGCCGTCGATGAGCGGATCGGCCGCGTGCTGGAAGCCGGGAAAGAACGAGGAGTAGCGGCGGCTGAGGTCGAGCGTCTTCTTGAGCGGTTCCACGATCCGCTTGAAGTCGCGCGCCTCGCGCGCCTTTTTCCAGGCGTGGTACGTTTCCGTCACGTGCGCGGTCATCTCCTCGACGAACGCTCCCGGGACCCGGGTGTCCCGCTCGAAATCCTCGCGAGCCACGCGCAGGAGCGCCGCTTCGGTCGCGTCGGCCGGCGATCGCGCCTCGAGCCTCTCGAGGAGGCGGCCGAGCTCCGCGTCGGTGCTTCTTTCGTGCGCGAGCCGCTCGATGGCGGCGAGCTGCTCGCCCCGGTGCTTCGCGCCCCGTTCGGGCATCAACGTCGACTGGTCCCAGTGCATGAGAGCGGCCGCGGAGCGCAGGCTCGCGATGTCCGAAAGGCGTTTTTTCAGCTGCTGCAACTCGTTCGCTGGCATAGATCCCCTTCGACGGAGCCCCCGTCATGGCGAATTCCGCTCCTCGCGCGCGCTGCGGGGCTTCGGCGAGGGAGTCCGGGGCGGGTTTCGGAACTCAAAAGATGACGCCCAAACCGACCGTTCCATAGGCGGTGCTGATGTCGATCTCGGATTGCGCGGATTTGGAGATGTAATTGAATTGCTTGATGCCGAAGCCGGCTTCGCCGTAAAACCGCGGGCTCCAGAACACCTTGCCGTGGAAATTCAGGTTGTAGGAAGCGCCGGGTTTGACGTCGCCCGAGGCGGCGAGCGGGTAGTAGATGAATTCCATGTCGACGTATTTCGGGTGCCGGAAGAACGGCAGGATGTTGAACAGATCGTCGAAGATCCGGGGCATGGTCCGCGCCCAGTAGGCGCCGATGCCGCCGAGGTTCGCCTTGATCCCGCCGATGTCGACGAACTCGGCGCTGCCGATGATGCCGAAGAGCTCGTCGCGGTTCCAGATGCCGGGAATGACGTTGTAACGGAGATCGGCGTTCGCCACCGAGAACTTGTTGAGCGCGGACACGTCGTTCGAGAACGTGAACGCCTGCAGAGAGCGGAAATAGCGCGCGTTCACGCCCCAGCGGCGTTCGGACAGGTAATAACTGTCCATGCCGAACAACCGCTCGAACCATGCTCCCCCGGCGAACTCGCTGATCAGGACCGTTTCCAGGTTCGCCGCGACGATGCCCGTCAGGCGGCCGCTGATCTCGTACGGGTACCCGCGGTAGAGTTGGTAATGCGCGACCCAGTTCTTGGCGCCGCCCCCGGAGCCTTCGATGGTGATGCGGGCTTTGTTGTTCCGGCCCTTCTCCTTCGCCAGGAAGTCCCAGCGGTATTCCTGGTTTTTCGCCCCCGGCAGTTTCCGAACGCTGGTTTCCTTGGTCGAAAGCCTCGCCCCTTGGGGCGAAAGCACGCGGATGCGCGCGCCGTCGACGTAGGTGCCGGATCCCGCGCGCGCGTTGAGGTAGACGCGGTCCCGTTCCGAGGGCAAGGCGTCGTACTGGATCAGGTACGTGAAAGGGATGTTCCACGCGCCCAGGGCGCGCAGGGTGGGCCGGCCTCGCGGGATCGACGTCTGCCAGACCGTATCGCTCTCCTGGCCCGTCGCCGACCAGAAATGGTTCGGCGGGATCTGGATGTCCCTCACCTTGCCGAGCGGCTTGATGCCCTTGCCGGTGAGGATCAGGTCTTCGCCGTCGGCGCCGAGCACCACGTCGAGGAACTTCACTTGAATGGGGCGGCTGGAGAGCGCCACGGAGGCGCCGCCGCGGAATTGGACGAGAAGGTCGATTTTGCGCGACTCCGGGAAATTGACCGTCGCGCGCGTCCCGATCGCTTCCTTGCCGATGAAGACGTTTGGCCTTTTGCCCTCGTCGAGCGCCTGGATTTTGACCACGTCGCCGGAGCGTTGAACGGCGTGCAAGCCCGAGCAGATGCGGAGGCGCTCGCCCTCGGCGACCACTTTCGTGAGGCAGAAGCGGAAGCGCTCGCCGTTTTTGAGGAAGGCGGCCTTCGGATCGAGGTCGAGGATCCCCCAGGTGCTGCGGCCGTGGGCTTTGAAGAGCTTGCCCCCGTCGGCTTTGACGTCGGAGAGCCAGGAGGCGCGTTTGGCCTCGTCGACGTCCTCCGACCAGATCACCTTGCCGCTCTCGAGCTCCGCGCTCACCTGGCCCGTGCGCGACATGATGGACGGCCACTGGAAGCCGATGCTGGTCACGATGGCGGACGGGTGATCCGCGCGGTACCTGCGCGGGACGCTCCTGCGTTTGGCTTGGCTGAGGGTCAGGCGGATGGAGGCCGCATCGAAAACGAGGCCACCGAGGTTGATTTTGTCCCCATCGCCCAGGTTCCATTTGATCTGCGGGCTGGTGAATTCGATGCCGTTGTCCTCGGGCGCGAACAGGAGCGGTCGCGAATACACGCCCGCGGCCGCGTTCGCCGCCCGCGTCTGATCCGCCGTCTGACCGCCCATCGCGGGCGCGCTCCGTCCATCGGGCCCGGGAGCGGGGTCGAGCGAGCTTCCCGGTTGGGCCGCGGGGCTTTGCGGGGGTAAATCTGAAATATCGATCGGGGCCAGGGCCGGGTCGTCGCTGGCCTGCGGCGACGCTTCGGTGTTTTGCGCGCTCGCCGGGAGCGGGCCGATGAGGAGAACGAGCGCGAGCGATGCCGCGAGGGGGATTTTCAAGGGTCGGATATTCATAAGCATTTGAGTTTAATGTATGTGAGTTCGCCGCTCGAAGTGAGGTTTTTTTTTGAATGGGTCCCGCTTTGGGCTTTGGCCCATACGAGCGGGATTCGGGTCCCCTGCGGAAGGGGGGGGCGCTCGGCCGCTCAGTCGAGCACCACCTCGATCGGGAGGGCGTGCCGGTTGTAGCGGCTGGCCATCGAGTAGCCGTAGGCGCCGGCGTCGGCGATCGCGAGATAATCGCCCGGCTCGACACGCGGCAAGGGGACGTCTTTGGCGAGAAAGTCGGAGGATTCGCAGATCGGCCCGACGACGTCGTAGGCGCGCGGCTCCGCGTCCGGACGTTTCTCCAGGGGGAACACGCGGTGCCGGGCCCCGTACAGAGCGGGGCGGAGGAGGTGGTGCATGCCGGTGTCCAGGATCGCGAACGTCTTGTGGGGCGTGGTTTTGACGTATTGGACCTGCCCGACGAGAAGCCCCGCGCGCGCGACGAGGATCCGGCCCGGCTCGCAGAGCGTTTCGCAATCCTCCGGGCCGAGCAAACGGTTGGCGAGCCGGCCGTATTCCTCGATGAGCGCGAACTCCCCCGCCGTCTCATCGGACGAGTAATCGATGCCGAGGCCGCCGCCGATGTCGAAGCGATCCAGGGCGTGACCTTCCGCGCGGAACGCGCGGAAGACGGGGAGGGTTTTCGTGATCGCTTCTTCGAGGCTGTCCAGCTCCGTGAGTTGCGAGCCGATGTGCAGGGTGAGACCGCGCAAGCGGAGCGAGTCCCGGTGCGCGGCCAGGACGCGCCTCAGCTCGGGGATGAACGACTCGTCCATGCCGAACTTGTTTTCGCGGAAACCGGTCGTGATGTACGGATGCGTCCGGGGGCTGACGTCGGGGTTCATGCGGAACGCGACGTCGGCGACCCGATTCGAGCGACGGGCCGCGTGGGCGATGCGCTCGAGCTCCTGCGGGCTTTCGACGTTGATCTGCTTGATGCCCGACCGCACGGCGAAGTCCACCTCGCGCACCGTTTTGCCCGCGCCCGAGAAGATGATCGCCCCCGGCGCGAATCCGGCCGCGAGGGCCTCCTCGATCTCGCCGCCGGACACGGTGTCGACGCCGAGTCCCTCGCGCGCGAGCGCGCGCAGGAGGACGGGGTTGCCGTTGGCTTTCATGGCGTAGTGGAGGGAGGCGGACTGTCCGCCGAACGACGCCCTCAGGCGGCGCGCGCGCGCCAAGACGTCGCTCAGCGCGTAGACGTAGAACGGCCCCTCGGTCCCGCGCGCGAGTTCGAGGAGATCCCTCCCGCCTTCTTCGTTTCGGGCGTTCGCGTCGGCTTTTCGGGTGGCGAACAGGCGGTCCCCGCGATACGTGAACGGCATACCGTCAAACGCCCCCCGTGGCGCGCAACCCGAACGCGCCCGCCAGCGCGTCGGCCGCCTTGGGGAGCGCGTCCGCGGCGACCACGGCGCCGATCTTGATTTCCGAGGTCGTCACCAATTGCACCGGGATCCGGGCGTCGGCGAGGGTTCTGAAGAACCGCGCCGCGACCCCGAAGTTGTTGCGCATGCCGACGCCGACGATCGAGATCTTGCCCATGCCCTCCAGCGCCTCGACGCCGACCTGCGCGGGGAGGAACTCCTTGAGAGCCTGCCGGGTGAGAGCGACGTCTTCTTTGGTCACCGAAAACGCCAGCCGGCGACCGTCGCCGGTGTCGCTCTGGGTGATGATGTCGACGACGAC
Source organism: Pseudobdellovibrionaceae bacterium (assembly GCA_021463345.1). Classification (GTDB taxonomy): domain Bacteria; phylum Bdellovibrionota; class Bdellovibrionia; order Bdellovibrionales; family JAMPXM01; genus JAMPXM01. Next base: position 96,082 of record JAJTYM010000005.1, read on the forward strand.
GCCGCGGGAGGCGAGGCGGTCGAAGAGGTCGGCGAGGAAGCCGGTCCCTGCGGGCACCGGATGCAGCACGAAGACGCAGGTGTTCGCGTCGTGCGTGACGGCGGTGACGAGCGGGTTTTCCATGATTTCTCCTTCAGGCACGATCCAGGTCCCGGCTCGCGCCTCGAACGTCGAACGCAGGTGGATGCGGATGCCGTGCTTGGCGGCGAGCTCGACGCAGCGGATGTGCAGCACCTTGCTGCCGAGCGCGGCCATTTCCATCATTTCCTCGAACGAGACCCGAGCGAGCTCCTTGGCGTCCGGCACGAGGCGGGGGTCCGCGGTGAAGACGGCGGGCACGTCGGTGTAGATCTCGCAGCTCGGCGCGCGGATCGCGGCCGCCAGCGCCACGGCCGTGGTGTCGGACCCGCCGCGACCGAGGGTCGTGATGTTGTCCTCTTCGTCGACGCCTTGGAAACCGGCGACGACGGGCACGACGCCGCGCCGGCAGAAGCCGAGGAGCGTTTCCCCTTCGATCTTCTGGATGCGCGCCTTGGAATACACGCTGTCGGTTTGGATGCCGAGCTGGTAGGCGAGGAGCGGTTGGGCCCGGATGCCGCGTTTCTGGAGCGCGATCGCCAGCAGGGCGATGGAGACCTGCTCGCCGCTGGCGACCAGCACGTCGTAGGCGGCTCCGCGGTAATCGGGATCGATCCGCTCGGCCAGGGCCACCAGGCGGTTGGTTTCGCCCGACATCGCGCTGGCGACGACGATCGGGATCTCGCCGCGCGCCAGGTCCTCAGCCAAGCGGGCGGCGACGCCCTCGATCCGCTCGAGCGAGCCGACCGAGGTGCCACCGTATTTTTTGACTCGGACTCTGGACAGGAAGCCTGGGTCCGCCGGCATTGCCGCCCCCTTTGGGAGCGCCGTTCGCGCGGGGCTCCGTCTGGTGAATCGATCTCTGACGAATCGTCGCCTGGCAAGTCGATTCACCTGGCGGAGCCTACACGAAAGTCGAGGGTCCGGGAAAGCGAATTCGCTCCGGGCGGAGCTCAGTCAACCTCGAGGACCGGCCGATAAAGGGATTCGGAGGCCCTCAGTCATGCGCCAGATCTTCCGGTACGTTCTCGCGATCACGACCGTCTTCTATGCTGTCGCCGCCCTCGTTTGGCCGCCCGCGCTCTGGTCGCTCGTCGTCGTCGGTCCCGTCGCGGCGCTCGGGCTCCGCGACTATCTCCAGAAGAAACACACGATCCTGCGGAATTTCCCGCTGGTCGGGCACTTCCGCTACTTGCTCGAGGAGATCCGGCCGGAGATCAACCAGTACTTCATCGAAAGCAACATCGACGGCGCCCCGTTCAACCGCGAGCAGCGCTCGCTCGTCTACCAGAGGGCCAAGCGGGTGCGCGACACGATCCCTTTCGGCACGCAGCGCGACGTTTACGAAACCGGCTACGAGTGGGTGGATCATTCGATCATGCCGCGGCACCCGGGAGAGAGCGAGATGCGCGTGACGATCGGAGGCCCCGATTGCTCGCAACCGTACTCGGCGAGCCGGCTCAACATCTCCGCCATGAGCTACGGGGCCCTCAACGCGCGCGCGGTGCGGGCGTTGAACATGGGCGCCGAGCGGGGCGGGTTCTACCACAACACGGGCGAGGGCGGCGTCGCCGAACACCATCTGCGGCACGGGGGCGACGTCGTCTGGCAGATCGGAACCGGTTATTTCGGCTGCCGCACGCCCGACGGAAGGTTCGATGAGGGAGCGTTCGTGGCCCGCGCCTCGCACACGAACGTCAAGATGATCGAGGTGAAACTGAGCCAGGGCGCCAAACCGGGCCACGGCGGGATCCTGCCCGCGGCCAAGCTCACGCGCGAGATCGCGGCGATCCGCGGGGTGCCGATGGGCGCCGACGTGCTGTCGCCGCCCGGGCACACGGCGTTCTCGACGCCTGTCGAGCTCGTGACGTTCCTGGGGCGGCTGCGCGAACTTTCCGGCGGCAAGCCCGTCGGCTTCAAGCTTTGCGTAGGCAAGAGGCACGAGTTCGCCGCGATCTGCAAGGCGATGCTGAAGACGGGGGTCGCGCCGGACTTCGTCACGGTCGACGGAGGTGAGGGCGGCACGGGCGCGGCGCCGGTCGAGTTCAGCAACTCGGTCGGCTGCCCCTTGCGGGAAGCTCTGATCTTCGTGCACAACGCGCTGGTCGGCTTCGGCCTGCGCGACCGGGTGAAGGTGATCGCCAGCGGCAAGATCGTCTCCGGGTTCGACGTCGTGGCGCGGCTCGCGATCGGCGCCGACGCGTGCAACTCCGCGCGCGGCATGATGCTCGCCCTTGGCTGCATCCAAGCGCTCCGCTGCAACTCGAACACCTGTCCGGCGGGCATCACGACCAACGATCCGGATCTCATGGAAGGCCTCGACGTCGAGGACAAGGCCGGGCGCGTGGCGAGCTACCACCATGAGACGCTCAAGAGCGCTCGCGAGATCGTCGGCGCGATGGGTTTGGCGAGCCCGGCGGAGCTCCGTCCGTGGCACGTCATGCGCCGCACGAGCCCGACGGAAGTGAAGCACTACGGGGAGCTGTTCGAGTTCCTGGCGCCCGGCGCGCTCCTCGACGAGGGGAGGCTGCCGGGGTCGTTCGCGCGCGCGGTCGCGTCGGCGACGCCCGATTCCTTCCTGTCGAAAGAGGAGCTCGCGGAGAAACGCCGGGTCGCTTGAGGCGCGGTCGCGCCCGCCGGCCGCTCTCGGGCGGGGGTCACGGCGCGACGATGTGCTTTTTCTGGCGCGCGGCGATCAGCGCGAGATCCATGCGCTCTTTTTTTGGGACCTTCATCTCGCGCAGCGTGCGGATGAAAAGCTTGCGCATCGCGTTCCAATCGTCCCGCGTGACCTTCAAGGGCGCGTGCGCCTCCTTGATTTGTTTGCCGCCGTAGCTGCACGGGCCGCCGGAGTTCGCGCAAAGGAAGTCGACCAGCATCTGCTTGTGCCGGGTTTGGTCGCTTTGCATCGCCTTGGCGAGCGTCGGGTTTTTCTGCAGGTCCGCGCTCGCGGCGAGCGCCGTCACGAATTTGTCGGCGAACATCTGCAATTTGCCTTTGCCGCCGATGCGGTCGAACAGGCTCTTCTCGGCCTCGGGCGAGGGAGCCGCGTTGGCGGCGTCCTCGTCGGTCGCGGCGTCCCCGCCCATGGGCTCGTCGCTCAGACCGTCCTCTTCGCCGCCGGCCCCGGCCTCCGCGACGTCATCGGACGCCTCTTCGCCTTCGTCCGGGGAACTCGCGCAGCCGACCAGGGTCGCGAACAGGAAGATATGAATGAAATATGTTTTCTTCATCGTTGATGACTCCCGTGATGACCGAAGCGATTCCAAGTGTTTCAAATTTTTACGTTTGATTAAAGAGTTATCCAGGCGGCTGGCCTTCGGTCGAGGTCCACCAAGGCCGCGAGAGCGGCCACCGGGCTCATGCGCCGCGACAGCTGTTGTGCGCGTCCGGAGCGGCGGCTACCGTTGGAGTCGATCCCACCACCGGAGGCAAACCGATGATTCTCATCCAGTCGCTTCGCGCGCTCGGGTTCACCGCGGTCGCGTGCGCGGTGGCGGCCTGTTCGTCCAATCCCCACAAAGCCCGGAAGATCGAAACCAAATTGGAGCAGTCGGCGGAGGTCACCGGCGACGAGAGGGTCGGCGTCAACACCGACGGCGACATGGTGGTGCGGAAAAAAGTGGCGATGAACGAGGAGCTCCGCCGCCTGCAGTACGAGGTGTACGAGCTCGAGGACCGCGTTTACGGCAACCGCAAGTACGGCTCCAAAGGCCTCTACGGGACCTTGCGTGACTGCCGCGGGAAGCTCGCGCGCAAGGAGAACGGCGGCGATGGCAAGCTCATGTGGACCGAGCCGATGGACCGCGTGACCGACAAGGAAGAGGAGTTCAAAGTCGGCGTCGATGAACGGAACAAGCTCGTCGCCGTGTCCGAGGAGTTCCTCGCCGACCGCATCGCCCGCTTCCGCGATTACAAGATGATCCTCATGAAGCGTCAGGACGAGTACGACGACAAGGTGCAGATCTGCAGAACGGAGCTCGCTTCGCGCAAATTCGACGCTGACAAGGCGAAGGCGGACGGGAACTGAAGCGCGGCGGGTCCCGCGCCCGGACCTTGGTCGGCATTTCGGCGTCGGACTTTCGCCGGGCCTCGGCGCCGGCTATCATTTTCGCATGAGCGCCATTTCGAAGAGATTCAGCGCGCCGGCGGAGGATGGGTCCCACGACATCCAGCTCGCTTATCAGACCCAGGATCTGCTGCGGATGCTCGCGGGCCGATTGCCGACCCGCGCGGAAATCGAAGCGTTGAGCGCGGAAAAGGGGCTCGCGCTCTCAAGTCAGTTCCTGCACCGGGCCGTCCTGGCTTCCCAGCCGCACGGCGCGTTCATCCGGCACGTGCAGACCACCAAGCCGGCGCCGTGGCCGGCGGCCGAGGGTCTCCCCCCCGTCGAGGTCGTTTTCGTGCCGAGCGTCTCCCCAGGCCTGCGTTTGAGGTGGGGTGGGCACGTCGATTGGATGCGCGGGCTCGCGCGCGAGATCGGATTTACGACCGACGTGATCGGGACGAGCGAACGGGAGTCGATCACCGGGAACGCGCGCCTGATCGGCGAGTGCTTGCGGAGGACGAAGGCCGAGCGCGTCTGCCTCGTGACCGTCGGCCGGGGCACGGCCGAAACGCGCCTGCTGCTGCAGCGGCGCGGGCGCGGGGCGCGCGAGCTCGAGAAGGTCCGCGCTTGGATCAGTGTCGGCGGTTCTTTTTGGGGCAGCCGGGCGGCGTCGCTCCGGTTGTCCGGCAAATTCGCGGGCCTCGGCGCGCGCGCCGAGTTCTGGGCCAAACGCGCGAAATTCGCGGCTCTTCAGGAGCTGTCGGACGAAACGGGGATCTGGCGCGCGCCGCTCGCGGTGCACGATCGCATGATGATCGTCTCGGTGTTCGGTCTGCTCACCTCCGAGCGCGCGCCGGCGGCGCTGCGCGCGGGCTTTGAGAGGCTTCAGGCGCACGGGCCGAACGACGGCGGCGTCCTCGCTTACGAGGCGATGGCGCGCCCGGGCTTGCTCTACCCCGTTCCGGGGCTCTCCCACGCGGCGGAGGAAGTCGTTCTCGGGCCCGTCCTGCAGCGGTTGCTCACGAGCGTCGGCGCTTCGATCCGTCGGTCCTCCGAGGCTTGGGAGCGCCTCGCTCCGGGGCACAGCGCGCCGTTCTGATCACGAGTGCCGCCCGCTGAAGTTTCCGTTTGCGCCGAGGGCCCCTTTCGGTTACACCCGACCGCATGGACATTCGAGCTTTCATCGACCGCCACTACCGCCATTTCAACGCCGCTGCCCTCAAAGACGCCGCAGTGGCGTTCGAGACGCATCTCGATGGCGGGAACAAGATGCTCGTCACCCTCGCGGGAGCGATGAGCACGGCCGAGCTCGGGCTGTCGCTCGCCGAGATGATCCGTCAGGACAAAGTGCACGCCATCTGCTGCACGGGCGCGAACCTCGAAGAGGACGTGTTCAACCTCGTCGCTCACGACCACTACGAGCGCATCCCGCACTACCGGGACCTGACCCCGCAGGACGAGCAGGTCTTGCTCGACAAGCACTTCAATCGGGTCACCGATACGTGCATCCCGGAGGCCGAGGCCATCCGCCGCATCGAGAAGGCCGTGCTCCGTCATTGGCAGGCGGCGGACAAGAGCGGTGAAGCGTATTTCCCGCACCAGTTCATGTACAAGATCCTGCTCTCGGGAGAGCTGAAGCCGTACTACCAGGTCGACCCCAAGGACTCGTGGCTGATGGCCGCGGCCGAAAAGAACCTGCCGATGTTCGTCCCGGGTTGGGAAGACAGCACTCTCGGGAACATCTTCACCGGCCAAGTCATCGAAGGCGCCGTGAAGAACGTCCACACGGTCAAAACCGGCGTTCAGTACATGCAGGAACTCGCCGCTTGGTACACCGAAACGACCAAGAGCGGCGGGACCATCGGCTTTTTCCAGATCGGCGGCGGTATCGCCGGCGACTTCCCGATCTGCGTGGTGCCCATGCTCCATCAGGACTTGCGCCGGACCGAAGTCCCCCTCTGGGGCTATTTCTGCCAGATTTCCGATTCCACGACGTCTTACGGCTCGTATTCGGGCGCTATCCCGAACGAGAAGATCACATGGGGCAAGCTCGGCATCGACACCCCGAAATTCGTGATCGAATCAGACGCCACCATCGTCGCTCCGCTCATGTTCGGCTACCTGCTGAAGTGGTGAGGAGTGAATTGGAAAAGCCTTTGAGTGACCGTGTCGCCGCCCCGTGACCCGAACCAGATGACCCGAGCCAAATGACCCGAGCCAAATACTCGCCTCTCTTCGTAACGAAGGACCTGCTCGAGAACCGCTACAAGGGCGCGGAAGTCATCTTCCTCGCCGGCAGCGTCATGCGCGGGGAAGCTTCGACTTATTCGGACGTCGATATCGTCGTCGTCTTCCCCAATGTGGAACGCGCGTATCGCGAATCGTTCTATCATCTCGAGTGGCCGGTCGAGGCTTTCGTTCACGACCCCGAGACGCTCCGCCACTTTTTCGAGGACGTCGACTGGCCGGAAGGCAACTGCACGCTCGCCGAGATGGTGCACGAGGGGATCGAGACGCCCGGGGCGACTTCGTTCTCCGAAGGCCTCAAGTCGATGGCGTCGAAAGTCCTCGCGGAAGGGCCGCCGAAGCTCGCTCCGAGCGACATCGACGACCGCCGGTACCTGATCAGCGAACTCGTCGACGATGTCCGCGATCCGCGCTCGCGCCACGAGCTCGTGGCGTCGGCCACGCGTTTGTACGCCGAACTCGCGGACTTCCACTTCCGCAGCCGCGGCAACTATTCCGCCAGCGGCAAGGCGATCCTGAAGCGCCTGAAGAAGGCCGACCCCGCGTTCCTACGCTCGTTCACCGAGGCGTTCGACGCGCTCTTCATCTCCGGGGGAGGTCCCGCCAAAGTGATCGAACTGACGGAAGCCTTGCTGGCGCCTTACGGCGGCTTCCTGTTCGGTGGCTATCGCCGGGACGCGCCGACGAGGTCGACCGTGGCCCGCGCCGGCCGCTGAACCCCTCGGTTGGGCCGGATCGGCCAAGTCAGTCCGCTTGATAGATGGATCTGTAAATTTGCGAAGTGCCGTCGAAGTACATCAGCTTCGCCGACGACTGTGCTTTTTCGAAGCGCAGGTAGTCGTTCATGATCGGGACCGAGACGGCCTTTTCGCTTTCGTCGGTCCCGCGCACGGGGACGCCGGGCTCCTGGTTGCTCACGCATTCGACGTGTTGGAGCGTGGAAAGTTCCTCGAAGTGCGGTTGCGCGCCTGGCCGGGTGAGCTCGATTTTCGCCGTCCGTTTGCCTCGCACCACGTTGATCTCGACGCTGTCGGGTTCGGAATCGCCGTCGAGGTCGAGACGACAGCTTTCCCCGGACAGGCGGATCGCGGTACGGCCGTCGTTCGGTTGATGGTCGCCGCGCGGAGGCCGGGCCGCGCAGGCGGAAAACGCCAAAAGCGCGAGCAGAGCGGAGGCGATGAGGGGTGTCGGGCCGGAGTTCCTTCGGGAGGTGGTCATGCCTTCCCATTTTCGGACCGCTCAGCCGCGCGGGCAAGGCCTGGGCGGGGACTCCCGTTCTTCGGTCCGGGCCGGGCGGCGCGCCCCGGCGCTCCCGCCCCGATCACTCGGGGTCCGGGTCATCGTAGGCCTCGAAACCGATGAAGGGCAGCGTCGCGATCCGCAGGCCGAAGACCTTGCGCGAGTACGGCAGCGACGCGAAAAAACCAGGGAGCGGGAAGTCGGTTTCGAATTTGTTGAGCTCGATCATCCTGGAGAGGTAACGGAGGCGGCAGCGATCGATCGCGCGCGCGATCACGCGATCGAGCTCGGCGTAGGCGCCGCGGAAGTCGCGCTCGAGCGGCCACGTCGGGCCCAGGACGCGGCGGAGGCTCAATTCCTTCGGGGCGGCTTCGTTGACCGCTTCGCACAGGCCGATCGGCGGTTCTTCTGCGAGGAATACGCTTGCGAGCGTCTCCGCGCTCGTCCAGACGTGGAAATACCCGCGTGTCGCCCAGGCCGCACGCGCGGCGCGCCGGGTGACGTTGCGGGGCACGGGCTGCCACTCGGATTCGGCGATCAGGCCGCGTTCGACGTAATAGCGGTAGGCGAGCCGTTCCGTGTCGAGCGCCGCGAGCCCGCTCGCGAAAAGCTGGATGTTCTCGGCTGTGAGCAGCAGGCGCGCGAGCGCGCGGACCTGCTCGAGCGCGGGGAGCGGCGCCCGGGTTTCCGCGCCCCAGGCGAGGCGCAGCTTGGTGAGCGTGAGCAGGTCGATCGTTCCCGGCGTCGGGAGATCCTCGGGGGGCTTGAACCGGCCTTGCTCGATGAGGTCGGCGATCGGACTACCTCGCTCGATGTCCCAATGGTCGAAAGCGTTGAGCCCCAGGAAGAACGAGAAGTCGATTTTGTTCTCTTTGAAGATCCGGGCGTGGTGGCGCATCCACTCCGAGCGGAACCGGAGAACCTGTTCGGTCAGGGCGCGCGGCACGGAGATCGTCGGAGGCCGCGGGGCGCCTGACGGCGGCGACCAAGGCAGGCGCGGGTTCAGAGCCGGGCCCGCGTCGGCTCTCCCCTCGCGGACCGGCCGGAAAATCTCGAATTTGCGCAGGAAGGCCTGGTCTTCGGCGAACAGCGCGAGGTGGCGGCTCTGGACGCCGCGGTAGGCGTTGACGACGGGATCGACACGCGTTCTCCCGAGGTATTCAAGCCCCGCCAAGGCGGTCGCCGCCAGCAGCAGGAAGCCCATCGCGAAGATCAGCCCGCGCTTCAGCATCCCCTTCAGCGGATCCGGGCGTGTTGGAAGGCCCGTTGGTACGCCAGCCAGGCCGCGTACGCGGTTTGGAAATCCTCGGTCGCCTTGCGGTAGTCGGCTTTGAGCTGCGTGATCTTGGCCACGGCCGCGCTCCCCTGAAGGGATGTGCGCATCTGCGCTTTGAGGCGTTTGGCCTCTTCCCGGAGATGGCGCGCGCGCGCCTGCGCCTCGACCACTTTGAGCTTGAGCGCCGCTACGTATTCGCTCGATGCGCCTTTGGCGATCAGGAACTTTTCCTCCATCTGCAGTTTCGCTTTCAGGATGTCCTCTTTGGAAACCCTTTTCAGCTTCGATGCGAGGCCGACGAGCGAGAGCGATCGGATCCACCATTTCGTCGGATCCCAATGGTACCAGCGGACGCCGTTCCGGTAATCCGCTTGGAACATGTGGTGGAAGTTATGGTAGCCTTCGCCGAACGTGAGGATCGCCATGATGAACGAATCGCGCGCGGTGTTCGAGTCGGTGTACGGCCGGCGCCCGAAGTAGTGGCAGGCCGAGTTGATGAGGAACGTCGAGTGGTTCGAGGCGACGATCCTGAGCGCGCCCCCGAAGATCACGCCGGCCCAGAAGCCGAGGCCGATCGCCCACGCGGCGAGGCCCGGGAGGAGGAACCCCACGAACGTGGCGATCCACGGGTAGTGTTTGTGCTGCCACAGGATCCATCTGTCTTTTTCGAGGTCGGGGCAGCGCAGGTGCGAGTGCTTCGGGTCCTCGTGCAGCAGGATCCAGCCGAGGTGCGCGTACCAGAAGCCTTTGTTGATCGAGTAGGGATCGGCGTCCGTGTCGACTTCGCGGTGGTGGCGGCGGTGGTCGGTCGCCCACGCGAGCGCGGAGCCCTGGAACGCTCCGGAGCCGATGATGATGTACAGCCAACGGACGAACGGGTGGACTTCGTACGAACGGTGCGCGAAGTAGCGGTGGTAGCCGCAAGTGATGCTCAGGTTGCTGAGCGCGAAACACGCGAGGAAGAACGCGAGGAGCCCCCAGCTGAATCCGTTCATGCGGATGTGAAGCGGCACCAGTACGAGCGAAGCGAGCGGTGTGAGCGTGAAAAAGAGCAGGTTCGTCCAATTCGTGCGCCTCGGGGTCGGCGCTTGGGCTTCGGGCATGAAAACGATCCTCCGTGCGATTCACCTCATTCTAACCTCCCGGACCGGCGCCTGGTACTAAAAAACCGTGGCGGGCTTTAGGTCCTAAAGTCGAACGCGGACCGTAATTGGTTGCGCCGGTCAGGGTTTTGTTCGAGCATGCCGGGATATGGGGTTTCGTTCATCCTTGTCCCGTTTATTCGCATTGGCGGCGGTGTCGGTCGGAACAGGGCTCGGAGGCACCGCGGTTTGGTCCCAAATCGGGACGGCCCCGGCGGCTCCGTCTTCGGGCTCGGGCGCGCCGGTCCATATCCTGTTCATCGGCGATTCGCTCACCGCCGGTTATGGTGTGCGCAAAGACGAAGCGTTCCCCGCCCTCATCGAGAAGAAACTGAAAGCCGCGGGTCGCAACGTGAAGATCACCAATGGCGGCGTCAGCGGCAGCGTTTCCGCCGAAGCCGATCGCCGGTTGCGCTGGCACCTCAAGGCCAAACCGAGCATCCTCTTTCTCTCGCTCGGCGCCAATGACGCGTTGAAAGGCACGCCGCCCGGCGTGATCAAGAGCAATCTGGAGAAGGCGATCCTCCTGGCGAAAGAAAACGACATCAAGGTCATTTTGGGCGGGGTGAGGATTTTCACCAATTTCGGCACGCGGTACGCCGCGGATTTCGAGAAGATCTACGCCGACCTCGCGCGCGAGCAAAAAGTCGCGTTCGTCCCGTTCATCCTCGAGGACGTGGCGCTCGACAAATCGCTCAATCTCTCAGACGGCAAACACCCGAACCCGAGGGGGCACGAGCGCGTCGCCGCCGGCGTCCTGAAAGTCCTGGAGCCGATGCTATGATCCTGCGGGCCGTCGATTTGCGCAAAGTCTACGGTCAAGGCGAGTCGAGCCTCGAGATCCTGAAGGGAGCTTCGCTCGAGATCGAGCGGCCGCAGACGGTGTCCATCATGGGGCGTTCCGGCTGCGGGAAGTCGACGCTCATCTCGCTGCTCGCGGGGCTCGACGTCGCGACGAGCGGCGAGGTCGAGATCCTCGGCAAATCCTTGAGAAAGCTCCCCGCGCGCGAACTCAACTCCTTCCGCGCGCGGAACATCGGCGTCATTTTCCAGCAGTTCCATCTGCTTGAGCACCTCACCGCTTTCGAGAACGTGCGTTTGCCTCTCGATCTCAACGGCATCGGCGGCCGCGCGGGCGGCGCTGACCGCCTGGCGCGCGAGACCCTCGAGAAAGTGGGCCTCGGGCATCGCCTCGATCACGTTCCCGATCAGATGAGCCGAGGGGAATGCCAGCGGGTCGCCATCGCGCGCGTCCTGGTGATGCGTCCCGCGCTCGTCCTCGCCGACGAGCCGACGGGGAGCCTCGACGTGAAAACGGGCAAAGAAGTCATCGATCTCATCTTCCGGCTGGCCGAGAGCGAAAAAATCGCGCTCGTGATGGTCACGCACGACCCGGGCGTCGCTGAGCGGTGCGAACGCCACCTCTTCATGGAGGCCGGGCGCCTGCTCGCGTCGAAACCCGCGAGTTTGCAGTGAGGCGCGCGCCATGTGGTTACGCCTCGCGCTGAAAGAGCTGCGGCACTCCTGGAAGCGGATGCTCACGGTCGCCGCGATCCTGTTCATCGGCTTCGCCGGCCCGCTGATCGCCGCGAGCCTCAAATCGTCGACCGACGTTTATTTGCGGGCGAAAGCGCGCGAGATGCTTTCGGCCGACGTCGCTCTCTCGTCGATGCGGCCGATCACGGACGAGGAAGTCGAGACGGCGCGCCGGACGCTTTCTCCGCTCGCGTTCGCGCGTGAAACCGAGTTCGTCACGATGGCCTCTGGGGTGCGCGATCCCGTCGGAGAGGGCGGTGAAGAGGGCGGGTTCGCGTCGACGTTGACCGAGATCCACGCCGTGGACGGGAATTTCCCCATCTACGGCCGGTACCTGGTGAGGACGGCCGGAGGGCCGGCGGAGGGGGAACCGAAGGAGACCCGCGAACTCCTGAGCGCGCGGCGCGCCTGGGTTTTCCCGGAGGTCCTCGTGCAGCTCGGCGTTTCCGTCGGGGGGCGGCTGCGGATCGGCGAAGCCGAGTTCGAAATCGCCGGCGAGATCGTCGACGGGCCCGGCGTTTTGCGGGCCGGCTTCGGCTTCGCGCCGCGGATCTACATCGGGCGTCCGTTCGTGGCCGCCACGGGTTTGGCGAACTTCGGCAGCCAGGTCCACCATCGCGTCTACTTTCGACTGCCGGACGACGCGCGGATCGAGGACGCGGGGACGGTCCTGAAGGCGGCGCTCCCGGATCCCGAGCTTTTCCTGCGCACGCCCGACGACTCGATCCGGGGGATGGAGCGCTTCATCCAGTTCTTCGGCCGCTACGTCTCGGTCGTCACGCTGATCGTGTTCGCGCTCTCGTGGATGAGCGCCTTCTACATCCTGGAGATTTTCCTGACCGATCGTTTGCGCCAGGCGGCGGTGCTGGTCACTTTGGGCGGCACGCGGGTTTTGAGCGGGGGGACCCAGGTCGCGCAACTCGTTTTCGTCGCGTTGGCCGCGCTCGGCGCGGGCCTTGCCTCGGTCGCGGCCGGGTTCGCCGTCGCCAATTTTTGTTTTTCCGCCTCATGGCCGGAGGGGTTCGCCCTGTCGATCCACGGACGGGACGTCCTGCGCCTGGCGGGCATCGCCATCCTCAGCTCGGCGGCCTTCGCGACGCCGTTGCTTCTGAAGCTCGCGCGCCTCCAGCCGCGCGTCCTGCTCGACGAGAGCTCGATGGGCGCCGACATCGAGCCCACGAGCCGCGGGCAGCGCGTCCTTTTTTACCTCCCGCTCGCGATCTTGTTCTGGCTGTTGGCGATCTGGCTCATGGAAAGCCTCACGCAGGGCACCTGGCTCGTGCTCGCGCTCCTGGGGGCGACGCTCGCCGGCTGGAGCGCGGGTCGGGCGTTGTTTCGCGCTCTGTTCGGCGCTCTCCGCTCGGCGCCGGGCCTGCCGCGGCTCGCGGCCACCAATCTCGCGCGCGGGCGGTTCGGCACCAACCTGTGTTTCCTCGCGCTCACGCTGGTCGCGTTGGTTTTGAATCTCGTCCCTCACCTGCTCGCCTCGGCGGTCGAGGAGCTGCGGCCGCGCGAGGGGAGGAGACTGCCGTCGCTTTTCCTGTTCAATATCCCGGAAGGCGCGGTGACCGACCTCGAGAGGTTCGCGGCTGAGAAGGGCGCCGAGCTCCGCTATCTTTCGCCTTTGATCCTGGCTCGGGTCGAAAAAGTGAACGGCGCGGAGCCCGAGCGGGACTGGTTGCGGAAGTTCCCCGTGCGGGTCTCGTTCCGGGAGAAGTTGATCCCATCGGAATCGATCCTCGAAGGCGAGGACATCGTCGGGCCGTTCGACCCCGCCGGAGGCGGCGAGCCTGGGATCTCCATGGAGGCCCGCTTCGCCGAGCGCAACGGCTTCAATCTCGGCGACGTGATCGAGTTCGACGTGCAGGGCGTGCCGGTCACGGGCCGGGTCAAGAACTTCCGTCGCGTGAGATGGACCGACTTCCACCCGAACTTCTTCATGGAGTTCCAGACCGGCGTGCTCGAGGACGCGCCGAAATCGTTCCTGGCGAACGTCTACCTGGACGATCCCGGGAACAAGGCCCGGTTTCAGTTCGAGCTCGTCGGCGGCTTCCCCGATCTCTCGGTCGTCGACATCGGGCGCGCGATCGATCGCATCATCGTCATCGCCGACGCGATGATCGGCCCGATCCAAGCCGTCGCGTGGGTCGCGGTTTTCATGAGCGTCTTGATCCTGTTCGCGGTGGTGGGCCACAATCTCCGGATGAGGTCGGGCGAGCTCGACGTGATGAAGCTTCTTGGCGCGGACGCGTCGCTGATCCGCAGGCTCATCGCCGTCGAGTACGCGGCGATCGGCGTTCTGGCGGCGGTGTCGGGCGGGATTTTCGCCGTCGTGACGAATCACTTCGTCGCCGGCCGGATCTTCGATATCCCGAGCCGAATCTCGACGGGCGCGCTCGGTTTGTCCTTCGTCGTCATCGTCGCGGCGGCCTCCGGGATCGCGCTTTTCGCGACCAGCCGGGCGCTTTCCCGCGCCACCTTCCGCCAGGCGGGACGGACCTGAACGGGTTCGCGCGGGCGTCGCTGAAAGCTCTACTGATCCGGCCGTCTAAAAATCACTCGGCCGCCCTCACGAGGCGGAAGCCCATGTCGCTGTGGCGGGCCTTCGGTGCTTCGCAGCCACGTTTGGCAGGGTGCGGCTCATAGTCGTCCCAGCCGCTGCCGCGAACAAGGCGGAGAGAGCCAAACGCGGGACCTGCAGGATCCGTACCCCCAGACAGGTTTTCATCAAACCAATCCTCGAGCCATTTTCGAACATTGCCATCCAAATCATAGATCGGCTCGCCATTGTAGAAGACCGGCTTCTTCGAACCCACCGGCAGCGCTCCTTCGCGCTTGTTCGAGTCGTTGTAAACCACATGATCGTCTAAGTCGCCGTGCTGGCCTTTAGCATACGCGAAATCGCCGCCCAATCGCGAGGCAAAATCCCATTGGGCTTCCGTCCCTCGGCTGTAGGTTTTGCCGCGCTCGTGCCCGGGGAACAGGCCTGAAAGCGCGCGTTGAACCTGGGCATCGTCCGATTTGGACAACTCGTTGAGGCCTTTGAGCCAAAGGTCGATATCCTCAGGGGAAACCGTCTCCACGGGACGGTTCTCGCCTTTGAACTTCGATGGATCCGGGGCGAGCGCGTTGTACTCAGGGCTTCGTAGATGACGCCTGATCAGTTCCACGACCTCCCGGTACATTTTCTGAGTCGTATCCACGGACATGAATTCAAATGGCTTGGAAATAGTCGTTAAAACCTTGGCATCACCGTCACCCATCATGAACGAGCCGGGCTCAAACCGCACGAAGCCGACGATGGGCGTCCCTTGCGGGTACTCGGCCGTTTTCTCGTGGGTGTTCCTCTCTTTCGCCTGGAGCCTGCGGGCGCTGATCTCGGGCCGAGCTTTCGCGATGGCGTCGGCGAGCTCGGTCTTGCCGCTCAGGTGGAGCTGCTCGATCTCGGTGAAGCCGCGGGCGTTTTTGGCGTTGAAATCGAAGTCCGGGCGGGAAACCAGCCAGTTGATGACTTTATTCCGCTTGTAGTAGGCCGATGGTCGAAGCTTGGAAGCCAGCCAGTCGATGGTTTTGTTTTTCCTGTAGTAGGCCGCCAACTGGAGCATGGAGACTTGGCTCGTGTTCTTATGGTTGATTTCGAACAGGCCGGAACCCACAAGGGCCTCGAGCCTTTCCGCTTGGTCTTTCGCGATGGCCTCGGACCATTTTCTGTTCAGTTCAGCCGCGAACTTTCTTTTCCTCGCGTCCTTTGACCCGCGCCAATTTCTGATTTCCATGGTGACGGCCTTCTGTTCCTCCGGGCTCAGGCGCCGCCTGAAATCCAAGCGGCGTTCGAGATCATCCGTATTGAGAAACGTTTCGAACAAGGCTTCTTTGCGAAGCTGGAGACTGCCCTGTCCGGCGCTGAGCCGTTCCAGGTACCGCAGGAAGTCTTGGGCCTTGATGAGCCCCTCGGCGTCGGCGGCCTTCAGGATCGGCCCCATCGTCCTCACGTACGTCAGGATGTCGGACTCTTTCGGGCTTCGCGCCAATTCCGCCACGCGCCCATGGATGCTTTTCGCCACCGCGGGCATCACGCCTTCGGGG
>JAJTYM010000050.1 GCA_021463345.1 Pseudobdellovibrionaceae bacterium
TAAAGCACCTTCAACGCCTTTCGCCACAAAACCGTGCCCGCGCCTTAGAAGCGGCTCAGGCAGAAGTCGCGGAACTCGGCCCAGCGCTTCCCACGGATCGCTTCGCGCGATCGGCGCATGAGCTCGAAATAGAAATGCAGGTTGTGGATCGTGTTGAGGCGCGAGCCGAGGATCTCGTCGCTCATGAACAAGTGACGCAGGTAAGCCTTCGAATAGTTGCGGCAGGTGTAACACCCGCACTCGGGGTCGAGGGGAGCCGGATCCTCGCGGTACTCGGTGCGTTTGATGCTCACTTTCCCGCTCCATGTGTACAGCGTGCCGTTGCGCGCGACCCGGGTCGGCATCACGCAATCGAACATGTCGATACCCGAATCGACCATCAGGATCAGGTCGAGAGGCGTGCCGACGCCCATGAGGTACCGCGGTTTCCAACGCGGCATTTTCGGGCCGATCTCCTTGACGAGCCGATGCATGAACTCGATCGGCTCGCCGATCGAAAAGCCGCCGAGCGCGTACCCGGGCAAATCGACGCTGGTGATCTGCTCGAGGCTCTTGAAACGCAAATCGAGTTCCAGCCCCCCCTGCACGATCCCGAAAAGCATCGACTCCTTGCGCGTCATCGCTTTGGCCGACCGCTCGAGCCAACGGTGCGTGAGCCCCATCGACGCCTCGATCTGCTCGCGCGTCGCCGGGTACTTGAGACACTCGTCGAAGGCCATGATGATGTCCGAGCCGAGGTCCATCTGGATCTGCATGGAGCGTTCCGGGCTCAGGAACAGCTTGGAGCCGTCGATGTGCGAACGGAACTCGACGCCGTCCTCGGTGATCTTCACCAGGTCAGAGAGGCTGAACACCTGGAAGCCGCCGCTATCGGTGAGGATCGGGCCCCGCCAGTTCATGAACTCGTGCAGCCCCCCGAGCTTGGCGATGGTTTTTTCGCCCGGGCGGATATGCAAGTGATACGTGTTGCCGAGCACCACCTGGCAGCCGTTGTCCTTGAGCTCCTCAGGCGTCATCGCCTTGACGGTGGCCTTCGTCCCGACGGCCATGAACACCGGCGTTTCCACCGCGCCATGCGCGGTGTGCAGGCGCGCCGAACGGGCGTTGCCGTCCTCGGCGAGGAGTTCGAAATGCTTTACCGGTGCATCCATACGCTCAAATCCCCATACGAAAAAAGCCGGAAGCCGCGCGCGATCGCCCATGCGTACGCCCGGCGCACGTCCTCAAGGCCGGCGAAAGCCGCGACGAGCGCGAGCAGCGTCGAACGCGGCTGGTGGAAGTTCGTGCATAAAACATCGACGGCCCGAAACACGAACCCGGGCCGGATGAACAGATCGGTCTCGCCGAAGAACCCGCCGCCGGCGTCTTCGCCCAAGGGTTGAAGCCGACCCGCCGCCGCCGCCTCGAGCGCGCGCGTGACCGTGGTGCCCAAGGCCCAAACGCGGCCGCCCCGCGCTTTGACCTCCGCCACGGCGGCCCACGTCCGCGCCGGGATCTCGACCGCCTCGGAATGCATCACATGCTCATCGAGCGTCTCGGCCGCGATCGGCAGGAACGTGCCGAGACCCACATGCAGCGTCAAACGCTCCACCCGGCCGCCCGCCGCCTTGAACCCCTCGAGGTCGGCGAGGCTGAAATGCAAGCTCGCCGTGGGCGCGGCGAGGCTGCCCGGGATCTCGGCCCACGCCGTCTGGTAGTCGCGCCGGTCCGTGCCGCGGTTGCGGCGCTCACCGCGAGCTCCCTGGATATACGGCGGCAACGGCAGGTCGCCGACCGAGGCGAAATAGCGCTCGTCGAGCGCGCGCGACGGGCGGACCTTCTGCGGTTTGCCGCGCGCGACGAGGTCGAGCTCGACGCCTTCGGGCAGGATTTGCCTGACGCCGTTCCGCCAACGACTCGCGGGGCAAAGCACGTCCCAATCGCCGCCGGGATCTTCCTTGAGGAACAGGATCTCGAGGCCGGAATCCGCGAAGACCCGGCGAGGCAAGACGCGCGTATCATTGACGACGAGAAGATCGCCCGGGCGGACGAGGCCCAGCAGCCCAGGCACCCCTCCCGCGATCTCCTCCAGATCACGCCCCTGGCCCGCGAGGAGAACGCGACTGGAAGGCGCCCGCTCAATGGCAACGGAGCTCTCTGGGTATTCGAAATCGAGGTCGCGGAGGTTCGTCATGCGGATGGGACAAGGGATTAGCCGAAAGCCGCCTCCTTGTCGACCCGCGCGGGGGTCGTGCAAAAAAACGACGAAAAAACCGGCGGGGTGGCGCCCCGCCGGCAACAACAAGGAGAAGAAATGACGAACCCCGGCCACCGTTCAGGCTTCGCCCGCGTTTCTCCGGGCTCCGCCTGA
Organism: Pseudobdellovibrionaceae bacterium; assembly: GCA_021463345.1. Classification (GTDB taxonomy): domain Bacteria; phylum Bdellovibrionota; class Bdellovibrionia; order Bdellovibrionales; family JAMPXM01; genus JAMPXM01. The sequence goes on from JAJTYM010000050.1 coordinate 2,351, forward strand.
TCGAACGCGCCTGGACCGGCATCAGGCGCTTTTGATCGTCTTCTTTTCAACCGCCCCTTTACGCGACCCGGTCCCGCATCCGTGCAGGCCGGCTCTCGCGATCCCCGGGCCGTCGAATGCGCTCATCTGGAGCCCATCCAGAAGCCCATCCGGAGGCGGTTGTCCCGCGGGCCCCCTCGATCACCCGCCTGACCCGTTCGATCCCTTCGGCCCTCCTGGCTTCGGGACCTGCGTCTTCACCCTTCTTTCACCTTCGTCCCATCCTCGGAACCTCGCCTCTCAACTCGCTTTTCAAAAGGACCGGCCGCAGACGAGGCCGGTTGAAACCACCCGCCAGGACGAGAAGCCCGACTCCGACGGTCAGATAAACGATGACGAAGGCGAACAAAACCAAAGGATCATTCATTTCCGAGTCCTTTCTCTATAGAGCCCATGATCTCCTGAACCCTCTGAAGAATGACCAGCCGCGCAATCGACTTGGTCTCACCCTTGAGCATCTCCGCCAAGCTTGCGAGCTCACTGGTCAAACGCTCGAGTTCCGTGAGCGCCATCTCGCCTCCATGTCCCCAGAGTCTTCAGAGCCGGATCCATCCATGCTCCTGATGGTAAGACAGGCCAGCGCCTTCCCTCGGTTAAAAATGTGTCGATAAGGTTTCGCTGAAGTCACAACCGCGCAACATTTCCACGGAACGCCTCGGGACCCGGCGCAGGGACAGCGGTCAAACTGACCTCATTGGCGCCCGCTTGAACAAAGGCGGGCCACGAACGAGCGGAACCGGCGGGCGGCTTCCCGCATCCTGTCTTCAGGGACGGAATACGTGATCCGCAGATAACCCTCCATCCCGAACTCGGACCCGGGAACGACGGCGAGAGCTTCCTCTTCCAAAAGGCGGAGCGCGAACTCCATCGAGTTTCGGAGCGGCCGATCGCTCGATCCCCGTTTCAGGAAATCCATGACATCGACCCAAAGGAACAAAGCTCCCTCCGGTTTCCCCACCCGCGCGCCGGACACGGCCTGGAATTCCCGCCATGCCGTCTCTCGCCTGCTCGCGAGTTCCCCGTGAACCCGCTCGTTCAAAGCCTGGTCCCCGATCGTCAACGCCTCCAGGACCGCTCGCTGCGAGAACCCGGGCACGCAGGTCAGGCTTTGGCCGATGAAACGGCTCATCGCCTCGATCAGGTCGCCAGGCGCGAGCGCCCATCCCACGCGCCAGCCCGTCATCGCCATCGTCTTGCTGGCAGCGTTGACCACGACCGTCCGCGGGGCGAGATCGGGGGCGGCCTGCAGCAGGTGCGGGGCGGGCCCGCTCGCATCGAAAACGAAGCGATGATACACGTCGTCGCAGACGATCGCCACGTCTTCGGACTCGCGCAGGACCGCGGCGAGCGACGCCCACTCGTCGAGCGCGTAAGTCGCGCCCGTCGGGTTGTTCGGCGAATTGAACACGATCGCGCGCGCGCCCGAACGAAGCGCCGCCCGGAGCTCGTCAGCGGCGAGTTTGAATCCGTTCTCGGGGCGGGTCGGGACCGGGACGGCGAGCCCTTGAGCCAACTCGATCATCGCCCGGTAGCTGCCCCACGAGGGCACCGGCACCAGGACCCTTTCCCCCGGATCGCAAAGCGCTTGCAGGGCCGCGTACAGCACGAACTTCGCGCCCGCTCCGACGACGACGTTCTCCGGTTTGTACTCGAAGTCGATCCGACGGGAAGACGCGGCTCGGCCGGCGGTCCCGCGAAGCCCCGAGAAAAGCTCGGCGTTGGCGCGGTCCGCGAGCGCGCGACGCAGCTCGGGGAGCCCGGCGGATGGTTGGTACTTCGTCTGACCGTCGCGGATCGCGTCGTACGCGGCCCGCTTGGCGCGTTCGTCCGTGTCCCAATCGGGCTCCCCCACCGTCAGCTGGATCACGTCCCTGCCGGCGGCGCGCAAACGGGCCGCCAGAGCGGTCATCGCCATGGTTCCGGACGCCGGCAAAGCCGAAACGCGTTTCGACAGTTTCAAGGTCTCCCCCTCAGCCCCGCCCGATCACTCCGCCCGGTCCGTGCGCGCCCAAAGCAGGTGATCCGCGAGCACCACGTACGTCATGGCTTCAAGAACGGGTATCGCCCGCGGCACGATGCAGGGGTCGTGGCGGCCCTTCTTGGCGACGTCGAGGACCGTGGCCGTCGGTTTGAAGGCGATCCGCAAGAGAATGCGCTCGCCGGTCGAGATCCCGCCGCGGATGCCGCCGTAAGGCGATTCGCCCGCGCCGCGCGCGTGGAACTCCGAGCCTTCCGCTCCCGCCACGTCTCCGCCTTCCCCCAGTTCCACCGCCGCCGTCGCGCCGATGCTCATGAACGCGCCGGCGAGATCCGCCTTGAGTTTGTGGAAAACCGGCTGCCCGAGGAACGCGGGTGGCCCCTCGACCCAAATCTCGACCGTTCCGCCGTAGCTCTTCCCCGCGGTTTTCGCCTCCTGCAGAAGGCGTTCGACTTCGGCGTTCTTCGCGGCGATCGGCATCCGCGCGCTGAACGCGTCGACCGCGTCCTCGTCCCCCTCGGCGGCGAACGCGCGCGCGAGCTCGAGCCGGTCGCGCGCGTCCAGTTCGACGGGCCCGATCCGCGACGCGAAAGCGCGAACGCGCATCCCCGGCGCCAGTTGCCGCGCCAGCATCCGCGCGACGGCGCCGGCCATCACCCGGCACACCGTCTCGCGCCCGGAAGAACGGCCGCCGCCGCGGTGGTCGGAATGGCCGAATTTCCCGCGCCAGACGTCGTCGGCGTGCCCCGGCCGGGGCTGCACCGCGATCGCGGCGTAATCACCCGAGCGCGCGTCCGTGTTCCTCACGAGGATCGCGATCGGCGTGCCCAGCGTCCTGCCGTCGAACACGCCGCTCAAAACTTCCGGCGCGTCCGCCTCCTCGCGGTCGGAGACCACTGAGACCGCCTTGCCGTGGCGGCCCGGCCGGCGGCGGGCGAGTTCCCGCCGGAGCAGATCCGTATCGAAACGCACGCCCGCGGGGCAACCGTCGATAACGACCCCCAGGGCGGCGCCGTGGCTCTCTCCGAACGACGTGATGACGAAACGCGAACCGAAGCTATTTGCCGACATATTCCGCCCAAAACTTTCTTTGTTCCTCGGCTTGCCGCCGGAACATGACCAGACCGGACACGTAACGGGCTCCCGTGGAGAGCGCGTACTCGAAGCCCGGGGAATTTTCCGCGTAACTCAAATCGATGACGAGTCCCGGCCGCCACTCCGCTGGAGGGGGCGAGTGACTCGGATCGCGACCAGCCGCCCAGACCACCGCGACGGGCGGGACGCTCGGCGCGCTCGCCCGCTCCTCGCGCGGCCGCCCGGTTCGAGCGGAATACGCGATCGCCGAAGGCAGGGCGTCCTGTACGAGCGCGAGAGTCCCTCCGCCGCCCCAGATCGCGACCGCCGATCCCTCCGCCGCCGAAGACTCGTCCAGCAGCGCGCGCAAGCCGGCGACATCGGTGTTGTGCCCAAGCCATCCGCGAGCGGCGCCGTCCCATTGCAAGGTATTGACTGCGTGAAAACGATCGGCGACGCCCGTTCGCTTCGCGCAGGCGCGATACGCGAGGCGCTTCAAAGGGGAGGTCACGGCCGCGCACCGCAAACCGAGCGCTCCCAGGATCGCGAGCGCGGAATCCCGCCCCGACTCTCCCAGCCACTCCTCCTCCCGAACCCGAATCCTCAGAACCGGCATCCCGAGTCGCCGGAAGAACGGCTCATGCTCCGCGCACGTCAAACTATGGGCGACGGGATCCCCGAGGATCGCGGCGAAACCGGCGGATTCGGAACGCCCCGCCTCGCGCGCGCGCCACCAGTCCATCAGCGTCGGTTGATCGGCGCCCGAGCCGTCGCCTTCTCGCCAGAAATTCAACGGCGATCGATCGCCCATCCACAGGCGATACCAGGCCCAACGACCATCGGGCGAACGCGGCAGGAAGCTGCGTCTCTGCGGCTCCTCCATCATCCAAGCGTGGCCGGTCCGGAGATCGCGGAAATCCCGCGTTTCGAGGGCGGCCTTGAGGACCGAGCCCTCTCCCGCCGCCGTCAGGCGCGCCAGCGCCCGTTCGAACGTTTCCTCGGGCCGCCGTTCGTGCAACGACACGATCGTCGGCCTTCCCCAGGCCAGGGGCGGCGCCTCTCCCAGTTCCAAAGCCCAGTCCCAAGAAGACCCGTCCGCGAGCGCTTGCGACCAAGGGGACGCCTCCGGAGGGGAACCGGCCGGGTTCCGGAAGCTGATCAACAGATTCCGCGCGGGCAGGGCCGCGCGCGCCAACGCCAACGCCTCCGGCGGCAACAGGTCATCGCGCGCCTCGAAAAAACGCGCTCCCCATCCCGCACGACGCGCGATGAACCGCTCCCAGGAACCCGCGGACCGGAAGTTCTCCGGCAGGAGCGTGAGCGCTCCCCCGATCTCACTCATGCCGTCGAGGAGGAACGCCCGCTCGGCGTCGTTCCTCCGGTCGAAGCCTTCGCTCATCAGCCAGATTTCGTCAGCCCACTCTTTGTAACGGTCCTCCCGCTCGCGAAAGCGGGCTTTGAACTCATCCAGGGGCGGCATCGCCGGGTTCAAGCGCGGGCGATTCGCGAAAACACGCCCCGCCGCGTCCGTCGGGCGCCGAATCCACAAGCAATCGACTCCATCGGGTTTTGGCCCGCAAAACCCGGCTCCGAGAACGATGAACGCGCGACCGATCGAATCCGTCCCCGATGCGCCCCCTGACGGGTGTTGCGGCGATCGGCGACGCAAAACCGCGATCAACCCGTCCAGGGTTTCCCGCTCGAGCGCCCGAAAAGCCGCTTCCCCTCGCGAGGAGAACAGGGCCGAGACCGAACGCCCCGTCTTCCGCTCGATCTCCGCGTCGAGATCGAGCGTCACGCAGCCGCGGCCGCTCTCGGCGAAATACTCGCCTACCCGCCGCGACCACGCGGTTTTGCCGACACCCCTGTGCCCGACGACGAGCGTGATCGTCGGCGTTCCCGTCGCCCCCGTCATGAGCGCGATCCCGCGACTTCCCAGAACTCCGGGAAACTCTTGTTCACGACCTCCGGGTGCAGAACGCGAACGGGACCTCCGGCCGCGCGCGCGACCTCGGCCGCGAAAGCGAGGCGATGATCCTGATCGGGATCGAATTCGAACGCGGGGCCGAAGTCGCCGGCCCGCCCATGGATGACCATCCCTTCCGGCGATGTCTCGCAACGGCGCCCGAGGCGCTCGATCAACTCCGCCGTCTTCGCGATCCGATTGGACTCCTTGTAAGCCAAGTGGGGGGCGCCATACAGCTTCGATGTCCCGTCCGCGAGCGAGCACAACACCGACAGAACGGGGAACAGATCCGGGCAGTCCCGCAGGCTCCACTCGATCGGCCGGAGGGCCGGCGCACGGGTCACCGTCAAGCGATTGCCCCCTTCGCGGACCCCGACGCCCATCCGCTCCAGGACGCGGACGAACACGCGATCCGGCTGCAGGCTCTCGCCTTCGGCCGGGAAATTCTCGAAAACCGCCCGCCCGGAAACGCTCGCGATCGCCGCGACCGCGAAAGCCGAACTGAGGTCGATCTCGACCCAGTGCCGCCCCCGCTTGACGGCCGCGCGCGCGGGAACGCGGATGCCCCCGCGCTCCGATTCTTCGAACCCCATGCCGAGATCGCGCGCGATCTTCAAAGTCATGCGCCAGTAACCCTCGGAAACGGCGTCGAGCTCGTTCTTCCAGGCCAATTCGAGGGGAAAGTCCAGGAGCCAGGAGTTCAGGAGCACTCCCGTGGCGAACTGGCTGGATTTCGAACGGTCGATGACGAGGGGCCCTCGGGGGTCGCGCCAGCCCTCGGACTCGACGACGAATCGAGTCCCGTCGAGTCGCGCCCGCACGCCGAGCTGCTCGAGGATTTCGATGAGCGTCTCCTGCGGCCGCGAGAGGAGACGCGCGGTCCCCGTCAAAACGTGTCGTCCGGGAATTCGCGAGGCGCGGAACGCGAGGAAACGGAAGACCGTTCCCGCGCTGCCGCAATCGACTTCTTCGCCGCGAACGAGCGCCGGCAAGGCCGCCCTCATTTTCTGCACGTCCTCGCATCCCGAATCCCCGACGATCTGCAGTTGATCGGCGTACGACGCGACCGTCAGGCACCGGTTCATCAACGACTTGGATGACGGGATGAATCCCCTGTAATCGAATCCGCCCGATGCTCCGCTCATTCGGCCCACCCCGCCTCTTTCGCGACTGAGAAAAACGCCTCAAGGGACACGTCGCGCGCGACCGGCTCGCCGATCCCGCGCAGGAAAATGAACTTCACCCCGCCGGCGGGCGACTTCTTCTTGTCCTGCATGGCGAGCCTCAGGAAGATCCCCCGCCGGATCGGCGGCGGGCGACGGCGGGGCCCGATCTCCTCCAAAGCGAGGTGCCTATCCAGCAGACGGCGCACGGCCGCGGATTTGGCGGCGGACAACGTCTTCTCCCGCAGGCTCCAATCGACGGCGAAATGTAGGCCGTACGCGACCGCCGTGCCATGCGGGAGTTGATGGCGCAGTTCCAGGACATGGCCGAGCGTGTGGCCGAGGTTGAGAACCGCGCGCACGCCCGATTTTTCAAACGGGTCGCGGCGAACGACGGCGTACTTGGCGAGGATCGCGTCGGGCAGGAACTTCCACAAAAGCGCGCCGCCGTCGAGCTTCGAGCGCTCCAGATCCCCCACCCATCGGCCGCCGTCGATCAAAGCCGCTTTTATCAGCTCGCCCATCGCCTCGCGGGCCCTGGCTTCCGGCTGCGACAGCAACAGGCGTTCGACGATGTAAACGCGTTCAGCCGAATGAAACGTCCCCAATTGATTCTTCGCCTCGCGCACGTTCAGAGCGGTCTTGCCGCCGTGGGAGGAGTCCAACGCCGCCAACCACGTGCTCGGGACGTGGATCAGCGGGACTCCCCGATGGTAAACGCTCGCGAAGAAGCCGGCGAAGTCGCCGACCGAGCCGCCGCCGACCGCGACGACGCGCCGGGCTCGAGCGCCGGGAATCGAGTCGATCCGGCGCAAAATCGCCGTGACCGCGGGCGAGAAACCAGCGACGTCCTTGAGCGCTTCTCCGGCGCGCAAGCCGACCGACGCCGGGAACGACTGGATCCAGCTTCGAAACGCCGCATCGACCGACGGCAACCGGCGGTCGTAGAGAACGACGGAATCCAAGCCCAGATCCTCCGGACTCGGCAGATCCGATCGGACGAAGACGCGGCTGAGGCCCTCCGGCGAGGGCGGGCGGATCGGCCGCGGAATGTCGAGGGTCCTTTGTTTGCTCATTCTAGACGACGACCATTCTAACCGCGGATGGGGCGGGGGACCAAGTCCGGACCCGAGCCCATCATCGCGGGCTCAAGCCGCGTTCCTTTTCCCGCTCCGGCTCGTCGACGCGACCTCGACCCCCAACACCGGCCCCATCTTCTCCACCTTCCCCATCAGATCCTCGAAATCCGATGGCAACAGCGCTTGCGGACCGTCGGACAAAGCCTCTTCGGGGCGGTCGTGCACCTCGACGATGATGCCGTCGGCGCCGGCCGCCATCCCGGCGAGCGCCATGGGGGAGACGAGATGGCGGAAACCGGTCCCATGGCTAGGGTCGACGATCACCGGCAAATGCGTCAAAGACTTCAAAATCGGCACGGCGTTGAGATCCAGGGTGTTGCGCGAGTGCTGAACGTCGAACGAGCGGATCCCGCGCTCGCACAGCATCACCTTCTCGTTCCCTCCCGCCAAGATGTACTCGGCCGACATCAGCCACTCCTCGATCGTGGCCGACATCCCGCGCTTGAGCAGGATCGGCACGTTGAGTTTCCCGAGCGCTTTCAAGAGAGGGAAGTTCTGCATGTTGCGCGCGCCGATCTGGATGATGTCGGCGTAACGCGCGACCAGCTCCAAGCCCTGCATGTCCAAAGCCTCGGAGATGATCGGCAACCCCGTCTCCTCACGGGCCTTGGCGAGGATCTTCAAGCCCTCGTCGCCGAGCCCTTGGAACGCGTAAGGCGAGCTCCGCGGTTTGAACGCGCCCCCGCGCAGGACGTTGGCTCCGGCCGCCTTCACGGCCCGGGCGATCCGCAGGGTCTGATCCTCGCTCTCGACCGAGCAAGGCCCCGCCATGACGAGAAACCCGCCGCGGCCGATCTCGACGCCGCCGACGCGTATGCGCGTCCCCTCCGGGCGGGCGGCCTTGGCGGCCAGCTTGTACGGTTTGGAGATGCGAACGACGCGTTCGATGCCATCGAGGCCGGCGAACGCCTCCGAGCCGATGTGCTTGGTCTCTCCGATCACGCTGATCGTGATGTGGGTCTCGCCGTGGATCATATGCGGGGACGATCCGAGCGCCTTCACGCGCGCGGACACCTCACGCAACTGATCGTCCGTGTGATTGCTTTTCATGATTATGATCATTGGGAGACTCCTCGTTTTTGGAAACCGCTGGCTTTTCGATCGAGATCCGCACCGCTCGGGCCGCCGCGAACAGATCATCGATCTCTCCGCGGTCGAGCCCCCTCTGGAGCGCGCTCAAATGTTCCTTCATCCACTCGATGGCCCGGCTCAGGTGATCCGCGTTGGAGGCGACGATATCGCTCCAAACGCGCCCGCTCGACTTGCCCAAGCGGGTCATCTCCAGGAGAGACGGGGGGAACGGCGGCGAAGAGCGGCGATCGGCCCATCCCCCGTCCTTCCACCCCTCGGCGGCGGACAGGCACAACGCGGTCGCGACCATTTGCGGGAGATGGCTGGCGAACGCCAGGTGCTTGTCATGGGCGCCCGCCTCGACGGCGAGGACGCGGGCGCCCACGGCCGCCATCGCCTCGCTGACGAGCGCGACCGACCCGTCGTCGGACAAACTCGTCGGCGTGAGCAGGAACGCCGTCCCGCGGAACAGCTCCGCGTCGGAGTTCTCGAAGCCGGCGCTTTCTTTTCCGCACAGCGGATGGCCGCCGATGAACGCGACGCCGTCGCGGCAATGGGTCTCCGCCGTCTTGCAGATGACCCGTTTGGTGCTGCCGAAATCGAAGACGACGGCGCCCGCCTTGATCGACTTGCCGTGCGCGCGGAGGAACTCGACGATCGCGTTCACCGGCATCGCGAGCAAGATGAGGTCGGCGGCGAGAACCGCGGACAGATCGCAGGTCCGAAGGCCAGGACCGACGACCGCGCCCGCCTCCGTGAACCGTGTATCGTGAACGAAAAGCCGGTACTTCCCGGCAAGGGAGCGGCTCGCGGCCTTCGCGAACGACCCTCCCATCAAACCGCAACCGACGACCGCGAGCGTCCGAAGAGGGGGGCTGCCCTTCCCCGGCTCCGGGCCATCGGCACCGCTCTCGACGCCACGCTCGCCGACAGGACCATCGTTGACGCGCTCCTCGAAGGCGCGAAACCCAGCGATCAGGCCCCGATAGAGAGCTTCCAAAGCGGCGGCGTCGAGCGGCCCCCGATTGCGCTCGAGCAAACGCTCGATGATGCGGGTCTCTCGCCCCGGATCGAAGACCGCCCGTCCGCGCGCCTGCTTCCAAGCGCCCGCCTCGAGGACCGCCTCTGCCCGCTCGTTCAAAAGCTCGAGAATCCGGTCGTCGAGCGAGTCGATCGACCCTCGAATTTCGGTGAGCGCGCGCGGGCGCTTCTTGTTTGGACTTGGAGACACGACCAACCCCGAATCGTTCCGCCGGCTAAAGCCGCTCAATCAGAAAGCACCCTCGTGGTGATTTAGCGAGGCGCCAATGCGCTTTTCTCGGAATCCGGGCGAGCGCGCTTTAGGAAATAGAACGGGCGCTTCGGTCGAGCCTCCCCCACTCGCCGCCTCGTCTCAAATCGAGCCAGAACCGTCTTCAGAGCCAAACAATCCATGCGATGCTGAGCTGTGGCCATGCCGTTTGCCCAAAACTTAAGCTCATGGGGTCTGACCAGAGGCTTCGGCGCGCTCCCGCTCGAATGTCTTTTCGGGCGGCAATTCAAGCGATTGACAAAGAGGGGCTCACTTTGGTTAAAGTTCGGATTCCCTCTTGGTGAAGAGTCGGCGATGACGTGAATCGCCACTCCCCCAAATCTCTCGTGTCGCGCGGGTGGTGGAATTGGTAGACACGTACGTTTGAGGGGCGTATGGCGAAAGCCGTGAGGGTTCAAGTCCCTCCTCGCGCACCATTCTTTACTTTCGTTCATTCGTAACTAAAATCTTAAGAAGTTCTTGGGGTTGTTTGGATCCCGGATCTTCCCCATTAACGGGGGCAGTCAAACTTTGATACCTTGCATTCCACTATTCACCGAGATGAACCCCATAGTTTATGGAAATAAGCTTAGCAGGTTAGTAATGATGCCGTCTCGTCGCAGTTTAAGAGCTTTGACCATGTAATCATGGTCTGCACGATTGGAATATTGGGCGGAAGTTACAATGCCTTCTATTTTCTCGTCGGTTAAGAACCGAAACTTTTGAATGATATTACGGGGAGCAGAAGATAGTGCCGAAGTTTAGGCAGCATACTTGACGTGCTCGGCGTGGAAGTAGCGTTTGACGAGGTCAGGTCGCTTCTGTCGACAGCGCAAGTATCCCAG
>JAJTYM010000051.1 GCA_021463345.1 Pseudobdellovibrionaceae bacterium
AAAAACTGGAGAGGGTCGGATATCACAAGAAGTCAACCGTCAGTCGGCTGATCACGAAGCTCTAGGCTGATCGACTCCGATCACGCGCCCGCACTCCATAGATGCAGGTGGCCGATGAAACTTCCAAAGCCGAAATGTGCCGATCCAACCCATCAAGCGCAGGGTCAGCGCAAATCCAGCAAACGCCGGGAAATGAAGCGAAGTCTTTTGAAATATCAGAAAGCCAGATCAATTTTAGGTAGATAAGGCCGTTGTTAGTGATCTAGGGAACTTAGGAAACGCCCGCGAAATGCGGGTCGTAAATTGGAGGTGATGGGCGGATTCGAACCGCCGTACGCGGCTTTGCAGGCCGCTGCCTAGCCACTCGGCCACATCACCCTTGCAGGACAACTCTGCAGGCATGCTCCCAGGCTTGGGACTGACAAGAATTGTCAGCGGAAACCAAATTCTTAGCAGTGCTCTTCGAACCTGGCAACGAATCGTTTTCATGACCATCCAAGTCCGCTAACGCTATAAGTTATCGATAATATGCGTATTTCTCGAGCACCAACCGCTTAAACAACGGCCTGTCGCAAACTGAGACCGCTGGCTCAGCTTTTGTAAAGTTGTCCTTGGTGCTTGTGGTTGGTGCTTTTGATAGCGCCTGGCTTCCCCCGGCCTGCAGGTTTGTGCGTGCCCGCAGATCCCGGTTTTGAGGTGTTTATGGTTCTCCGTCTTTTATTGAGTGCCGCGATCGTGTTGAATCCGGCGGCCGCCGTCATGGCGGAGTCGTCTCCGCAAATGACGCCGGTCCGCGGGACGCATATCTTCGCGACGAACGCCCCCGATTGGATCGTCGAAGGCGCGGCGGAGCGCCTGAAGAACAATCAACAACGCGCCCTCGAACTTTTCAACGCGGCTAAAACGCAACTCCTCGCCGAGAAACTCCCCGAACCTTACGCGCGCGAAATCATCTACCGCCTGGACGACCTCATCACGTCCGCCGGTGGAACGGCCAATAACGGCGGCCTCGCCGACCCGAACGACCCGGTGAATTCGGGCCTCGGCATCCCGATCGGCAGCATGAACCCGAAGAAGTCACCCGGCGCCGCGGCGGACAACCATAACCGAGCGACGCAGAACAGTTCCGCCGATGACTTCGGGAAGGATCTGTTGCTCGAACCGACGGCTGATACAAACCATGTCGACACGACGATCGCCGACTCCGACGTCCCCGTCCCTGACACCAAAGTCCCCATCACGGATCCGCGCGGCACCTATTTGATCTCCGAACACGACCCTAAGGTTCTCAACGACGTGCTCAAAAACGCGCCGGAAATCCGTGAAATCCTGTGGTGGATCAACTCCGCCAGATTGGCCGCGCACGCGCGCACGAACCGCCTGAGGGAACTCATCCGTCGCGAACTCGGCGAGGACGAGCTCTCCAAAATGGACTCTTTCGGCTCGGGATACGGCGGCTTCGGCTACGGCAACATGGAACCGGGCGCCGTCTACGACGTGCTCGCGTACTTCGGCATCCTCGACAAGGACTATCATCAAAAAGTCCTGAAGTTGAAACAGAGATACGACGGCGCGCGCCCTCAGGACCTGGCCCAGCTCCTCGTCGAAGAGGCGACTTTGTACAGCGCCGCCTCGGGCGGCATATTCGGATTGGCTCACAGCAGACTCAAAAAAGCGGGCCCCTCGACCGGAGCGGGCGATACCTTCTCCACCGGCGGAGCCAGCAAGGCTCAGCTCTTGTCCGACGAAATTCTCGCGCTTCTCATCAACGCGGGTTATATGACGCAAATGGCCGCGCTTTATGACGTGGAAATCGATCAGGTGGAAAAACATCTGATCGGCATGGTGGCCCTCGGCTTCTCGATGTTCGTCGTCAAGCACGTCATCTGGGGCAAGAACGGGCCGAAAATCCCGAAAGAAAGCCTGTTTTCCGGCCTCACGAAGGCGCTCGATCGCGTTTCCCCGCGCCTAGGGAAGATGGCGCGCAATCTCACCAAATCCGAAAAACCAGAAAGCGCCGGAGAGCTCGGGACGCTCGCCAAAGAATTCCGCCAATTCTCGCCGAACATGGAGCAAATCGCCCGCAATTTCGACAAGGCGAGAAAGCAAGGCCGCGGCCCAGAATACCTCAACGAGGTTCTCGAGGGCATGGTCGCCTCGCTCGCGGACGCGCCCGGCAGCGCCGGCGCGATCGGTGCCGGACGAATCAGCGGCTCGGATCGCGGTCCTGTCCTGAGCAACGACCCATTGGATCCGGTGGATCCAACGGATCCAGTGAACAAACCCAAGAAGCCGCGCGCCCCGCGCAAACCCAAGCCGAAAACCCCGAAAGCGTGGGCGCTCGAATTGGCGGGCGCGTTGATGAGCGGCGTCGGCAACGCGGCCTTGACGGGCGGGGTCTCCTTCGGAGCCATGTCCTTCAGCATGGATTTCTTCAACGGCCTTTATAAAAAACGCCAGGAGCTTTCCAACAAGGTTTTCCTGCAAGGCATGAATTCCCACAAAAAAATCCCGTTCCTGAAGCTGATGATCCACTCGATGCAGCTCGGTCGAAACGAGATGGCGCCGTTCACCGCCCGTCGCGACAAAAACCCGCAAGTCGCCTACATCCTGAACCTGGCCCGCTCGCTCGGCATCTGCTCGGAACAGGACTTCGTCGTGCGCGACGCCGCCGTCAAAGCCGGAGCGAAGGATCGGGTCGCCGCGGCCAAAGCGGCGCTCGCCGAACACGCCCGAAAACGATCCGCGTCCCGGCAGGAGGCGGAAACCGTCGCCATCACGGGAATCGACGTCAAAAAAATCCTGCACAGCTGCCCGGAGAAGCACGACTCGAAAAACTGGAACCTGCTGATGCGCGAGATGAAGAGCTTCACTTCGATCCCGGACACGTCCGTCGCGCACTTGCGCACGTCCATCCTCCGCGATCGCGTGAAAATGGCGCAACTCTACCTGCAGTTCATGTACGTGGACGGCGAGCCCACCCAGCAGGAAATGGAGTTCTACCAATCGGTGGTCTCGCGCCTGATCGGCTTCGACTCGAAAGAGCAGGGCCACTACATCTCGCTGCTCGCCGGTTTCATACATAAAAGCGGAGGCATCGTCGAAAACCCCGAAAGCCCGACCGGTTTCTCGATCGCCAAGGTCAACCAGAGGATGGAGAGCCCCTACGACTACAAAAAGACGCCCGGCTCGGCTGAGGCTCCATTCGAAATCCTGGCCGTCGATTGGGACGATGCGACCGACGTCTCGGGCCTGAGATGATTTGAGGAAGGAGCCTCGCTCGTGGAACGCGCGAACGATCCGCGAAACCAGCGACCTCGGGGAGCGAGGCATGAAGCGTTCCATGCGCTGTCCGCCTCCTGCCTCGCGCTCGTCCTGTCCCTTCCCGCGCCGCCCGCGAACGCGACGGCCATATCACCCGCGGCGCCCGCCTGCTCAGACATTTTCGCCGCGCCCGAGGCCTCCGCCCGACGCCAACGTCTCCCGTTTTTCAAGCCGCGTTCGGAATTCGATCTCGCCCGGTTCTCATCCTTGCGCGAGCGGTTCGCCCAGCGGCTGAAAGCCGGAGCCGCCGTTCCCGCGGCGGAACTCGCCGATCCCGTCGCCAAACTCGCGTACCTGGAAGCGGTCAGCCGGATTCGCGGCCTCGACCTGTACCGCTTCGGGGACGTCATGCGGGACCTCACGCCCGCCCAAATCAAAGAGATCCGCAAAGCCCTGCGAAAATTCGGCACCGACGGCGAGACCGGTTGGACGAAAGCGCAGCGCGCGCTCGTGAAACTTTACCTCGCCACGCATTACGACCCGACGGCGAAGGGGCTCTTCGACACGTTCAAGACGCCCCTCGCGCAAACGGAGAAGGAACTGATCCTCCAGCGCGTCCAAGTCAGCCTCGTCAAGAATTCTCTGACGGACGCGCTCGTCGACCTCGGCTTCGTGCGCTCGCCGTCGGCGCTGGAGAAGGCGCGCGCGCGTTTCCACGGCGTCGAACGGGCGGTGCGCCTGAGCGGGTCGGCAGCCATGAACGTCTTGTCCTTCTACATCCCCTTCATGAACTCGGACGCGCCGCCGGTCATCCTGAGCGCGCGCGACCTCCCCCGCTCGCTCGAAGCGCGTTATCTCCGTGAAGGATGGGGGTCGGTGGAAACCGAGGTTCAACGCGTATACGGGCGTTCGGCCCGCGCCCAAGCCGTCTTGAGCCGCGTCGAACGCGTTCTTGGAACGATCACCCTCCCTCTCATCGCCTATTTCCTCTGGGACGAAATCCAGGAGATGGGGAACGCGACCTATCAGGTGTTTTTCGAGTCCGAGGAGGCGGCTGAAAAACGCCGCTGGAACGAAGACGACATCGTGCTGAGCGCCTCGCAACGCGAGGTCATCGTCGAGCAGCTTCTCCAACGCATGGTCAACTTCCTCTTGCCGAGCCTGGCCCCGCTCGACGCCACTCCCGACCAACTCGATGAGACCCGGCAAATGCTCTGGGACAGCCCGCAGATCGCCGTCGCGCGCGACAAATTCCGGGCATTCACGAATCGTGAACTCGTCACCACCCTGGAAAACAACGACTTCTGAGCCGCGCGAAGGTCTCAGGCTTCCGCGCGCTCCAGCGCCTTGAACGTCCGGAACGAAAGCTCGATCGCCCGATCCAGGTGTTTGTTCCCGATCGGCTCGCTCTCGTCGAGATCCGCGAACGTGCGGGCGACTCTGAGGATCGCGGCCAAACGGCGTCTCGAAAAACCGCCCGACGGCATCAGATTCGCGAGCTGAAACCGCGTGAGCCCGGCCCTGGCGTCATCCTCGGACAGACGCGCGTTCGGCTCGGCCTGGCCACGCGTCCTCGATCGATGGGCCACGGCCCGATCCACGCGCTCGCGGACCTCCGAGACCGGCACATCGAACGCCTCTCCCCATTCCGGCGTATAGCTGAGGATCCCGAAACGATCGACGAAAGGCCCCCTCAACCGCGCCAGGTAATTCGCCTTGCGAAGCCGTGCGCAGCGACAAAGTTCATCGCGCCCCGGCAGATAACGCCCGCACGGGCAAAGATTGGTCGTCGCCACCAGAACAAACCGCGCCGGATACCGCTGGAACCGCCCCGCGCGCGCCAAGCGGACACTCCCCGTTTCCAGCGGCTCTCGCAACATCTCCTGCACGGCGGGAGCGAACTCCATGAGCTCGTCCAGGATCATCAAGCCTGAGTGGGCTCGCGTCGCTTCTCCCGGCGCCGGCGGACTGCCGCCGCCGACCATCGCCAATGGCGTGACCGAATGGTGCGGGCGAACCAACGGCCGCCAGGCCAAGCGTTCGCCGGCCCCGCGATGCAAACGCCTGGCGATCGCGAACGCAGCCGGCTGCGGAGGCGGCAAGAGCGCGTGAATCAGATCCGCCACCGTCGATTTGCCGGTCCCCGGGGGGCCGGCGAGCAGAGCCGAATGCTCGCCGGCCGCGATGACCGCCGCCGTCTCGGCGGCCACTGGGTGCAAGCGGATATCGGGGATCCCGGGCCGCTCAAGCGGGCCGTCCTCAGGACGCGGATCAAGCCGATCGGGCGACGCCAGGCCTCTGATCTCCCGAATCTGAAAGAGCGGGAAGCCCAATCGCTCCCCAGGCCCGGTCACGACTCCCATCGCTCCGAACTCAGCCGGCAGATCCTCTAGATCGTCGGGGCGGAGGACTTCGCCTTTCAGGGACAGCTCCCCGTACATTCTCGGCGGGCCACCCTCAGGCATCGGCAGTTGCGTGGTCTCCCAGAGGAGCGCAGCGGCCACCGCGAGATCCAAGCCGCGGCTGCTCTTGCGCAAATGGCTCGGGCGCAAGTGCACCAGCACCTGCCGCGCGGCCGGGATCTCGAATCCCTGATGCCGCAACGCCGACTTGATGCGGCCGACGCTTTCACGGATGGCGGCGTCGGGCAAACCGAGAAACGTGATTTGCGGGAGCCCGGGGCTCAAACCCAATTCGATCTCGATCGGAACCAGATCGAAACCGTCGCGCATGAACGAAACGACTTTCATGGGCCGCGCGCGCTGCAAGCGCCAAACCTCGTGATCCGACGCCCCTCCCTCGACCGGCCCGCGCGAACGTTCGGCGCGCGGACCCGGCGTCCGGCCCCGGCGCCCGAGGCGAGGACCGGCCCCCGCGCCCAAACGATCGCCATGCCCGGCCCTACTCGGCGTCCTCGATCTCGGCGCCGGAAAGGGGATGGTGTTTGGCGATGGTCTCGCTCATCGCTTTGGCGGAAACCGTCGTGTAAATCTGTGTAGTTTGGATGCTCGCGTGCCCCAGGAGCATCTGGATCGAGCGCAGATCGGCGCCCGCCTCCAGGAGCGCGGTGGCGCAGCCGTGGCGGAACCGGTGCGGGCTGACAGGCTCGTCGAACCCCGCTTTGGCCGACCACGCCGCCAACCAACGCCAGATATCCACGCGCGACGGCCTGTGGCCGCGGTCGTTGATGAGGATCGAGCGGGCCGTCTCGTCCTTCGTGAGATGCGGGCGCGCTTGCGACAAGTACGCCTTCAACTCCCGGCTCACCTGCTCGGTGAGCGGAACGGCCCGCTCCTTGTTGCCCTTGCCGAGAACGCTCAGCCAGCCTTCCGTCTCGCGGTAGTCCTGCAGGTCGAGGCCAACCAATTCGCTCACGCGGCAACCGAGGCCGAACAGGAGGAGCAGGGTGATCTGGTTGCGGGCCGACCTGTAAGGCTCCCCGGTCTTGCAGGCTTCGTAGAGGACCTGGAACTCGTCGAGCGAAAGCGCCTTCGGGAGGCCGGCTTTGATCTTCGGCGGCCGCAACTCGCGGAGCTCGGGCGTCTTCAGGCCCCGGGCCTCGCAGAACTTCATGTAGGTGCGGAGCGAGGACACCACCCGCGCCTGGGAGCGGGTCGAAAGCCCCTTGGTCTTCATGTAGTGGAAGAACGCCGGGACGTCCTTGGATTTGCCGCGGTACTCGCCCCACAGCTCCAAGTCGCGGCGATAAGCCATGATCGTGTTCTTGGAGCGACCTCTGATGTGTTCCAGCTCGTCGAAAAATTCCACCCAAAGAGGCAACGTCATGGCGACAATTGACTCTCGAAAAATTATGAAACGCAAGCCAATTCCAATCGACCTGGAAAAGGGCGGGAAGAGCGCCCCTAAAAGGCGCGAGCCGGGAGGGCGCGGAAACCCCGGAGGATCACTCCAGGAATTTCGTCAGCCCACCCGTCATGCAGAGACTGCCCTGCGGGTACATGTACATCGACCCCTGCATTCGGAACGGGTACGTCTTGCCGTCCTTGCCGATCTGCGCGCCGGTGCGCGCGCTCAGGATGCCGCGCGGGACGTGAATCAGGACGCGAACCGGGCCGACAGCCTCGAGGTAGAGGTCATGCATCACGTCTGAATACATCGTCGCGGGCTGGTTATTGTACGAATAGACCACGTACGTCCCGACAGGCAGGCTGCACGTCGCCGCGTACGGGTCCTGCGTCACGTACATCGTCCCTTGCGCGAACGCGGGGCCATTATAGCGCGCGTACGGGTCCTGGACGCCAGGAATCATCGCCGTGCCGTTGGAGAAAAACTCGATGCCCAGTTCGATGTAAGAGCTGCCGGTCGTGCCGCCGAACACTCCGCTCAGGGAGCTCAGCAGGAACTGGCTGCCGGCGACGCAGGTCTGGCAGGGCACCACGGGCGCCAGGGGACCGAGCGGCGCAGGTCCCGAATTTTTCTTGCCGCAAGCGCTGACCATCGCCGCGGCCACCATCAGCATGGACAGAGCGACCCATTTCTTCGCGTATCGCTTCATCTGCGTTTTCATGACTTCTCTCCCTCTTTCACGAATTCAATCATCTCTCGATCAGTGGAACGATCCCGAGCGCAGCATGTTGTAGAACGAACCGAGGCGCTTGTAAGGCGTGTCCCAGTCCGGGCTCGCCTCCACCGGGTAAAGCCCCGACGGCGACCACTGCGAGGGCGCGCCCGCGACCAGGTTCGCGCGGCAATCATAAGGGCCACGCTCGATCTGCCAGCACATCCGGGCCGGGCCCTGCAGCGGGTTCTGCCACACGGTCTTCTGGAAGTTCTGGAAGTACACCGTGCCGCCGATGAACTCCGAGGGCGCGCCGTCGCCCTGATTCAGCGTATTGTCGATCACCACGATCACCGCGCCGTACTCGTCCTGAAAATAGCCCTTGAAGACCGTCTGGCTGTTGTGCTGGAACCACTGGTTCTGACCGGCGTCGGAAACGCCCGAGTACCACGGGTGATATGTGCCAAGCACCGCCTCGCGGACCGCGCCGTTGTCTTCGAACTTGATCCAAATCTCGCCGCCGTAACCGTTCCCCTCAACCGCGACGTCCATCCCGACGCGGATGTTCTGCGGGCTGTTGACGGGCTCCTGGAAGAAGAACTCGGCCAGCCGCGCGCGGCTTTCCACCATCAACGGAACTTCGCTGCCGGAATACGAGCCGTTACCGCCGCCGGGATCGGTGCCGCGCGGAGCCGCGGGGAACGGAGCTGCCGGCGGAGCCGGGCTCTGCGCCGAACCGTTCTTCTCCTTCGCGCAGCCGAGATTCACCCCGAAGCTCGCCGCCGCCAAGAGAAGCATTAAGACTCGTTTCATGACTTCCACCCTTTTTTGCCCGGGACCCTTCGCCCGCGGGCGTTTTCCGCTCTAAACCTCACTGGAGACCAATGCGAGGGGTGTGCCCGTTCTGAGACAAACGGGCAAACGGGCGGATCCAATGGAGAATCATCGATCCGTCTCGATGTGAGACACGCCCCTGGAAGCCGCCCGGTGACACTCGCGGGCCCTTTTGAGACGGAAAGCGCGATCTTTACAACATATTGGGATAACTTGCTTTTTATTGATTCGAGAGGAATCCCCTGTCGACTTTTCAGACACGGAGGCGACGACGCCCTGTTTGTTCTTCATCACTCTTGCACCGAGCGCGAGGATCGTTTATTCGCGCGGGTCTTCGCCGTCGAAGCGCGTCTCGCGCCGCCTTGAGGCGCGCAGCGCTCCGCCATCGCCTCATTGTCCTCATGACTTCACCGAATCTCCGGGAGAAAACCTTCAGGTTTTCCCGAAACCTACCGAACCTGCAAACATGCGCGCGCGAATCGCCACGTCGATGGCGAACCGATCGCGAACCGACTTGCAAGGAGAGCATCAAATGATTTCTGTTGGGAATCTGATCGTCGCCGGCGGCGCCATCGTGTTCTTCGGACTCAAAGTCCTGATGAGCATCTAAGAGCCTGTTTGAAAAGTCATGAGTCCAGCCTCTGGAGCATGAGACGAGTCCTGGCCACGTAAATTATCGACCGACTCGTCTCGGCTTTTCGTTCGAAGTCGCGGCAAAGACGCCGACACCGCATCAGCCAGACGAACGTCCGATCCACGATCCCGCGCTGAGGTCATACCTTGAAGCCCTTGACGTCGTCGGATCGTTTCACGATCTCGATCCGCCAGCCGAACTTTTTTTCGCCCAGGTTATGAACTCGCCGCCGCAGGCGCCATCGGCCCACACCAGCTTCAACCGCGACTGCGGCTTGGTGCCCTCAAAGACGAGCCTTCCGCCATCGCGACCTTGGATGCCCGCTGAGTGGACCATGACGGCGGTGATCAGCCCCAGCGTGCCGACAAGAAGATGGCGCTTCTTCTTGCCAGCGTCGTAACCCGCATCTCGCGGCTCTTCCGCCGCCCGCATCGTTTGCGAGTCGATGATCGCGCTTTGGTGATGTAGAAAATGGCGATGAGAATCTCGCGCACGCCGACCGTTCGGGGCCGACCTCAAAATCTCGCCTTCAGGAGAAGAGGGCGCAACTGATTCCATTCAGCGGCGCTCAAATCGGTGTCGTATGCCTTCCGTTGCATCGGAGCGGCAAAGCACGACCTCGGGAACTTTTCGAACAGGCTCTCAGGCGCCTAGCGCCCGACCCTGGCGAGCGTCGCTCGCGGGTAATAGTGCCGGAGGATCCGTTTGTAATCCGCGCCCTGCCCCGCCAGCCTCCGCGTGCCCCACTGGCACAAACCCACGCCGTGCCCATGCCCTTTCCCGGCGAAACGAAACCCCCCGTCGCCCGTCTTCCGCACCTCGAAGGCCGTGCTCTTGAGTCGGTCGAATCCCAAAATGGAACGCAGCTGATGGCCCGACAACAAACGGATCGGGCCGTTGTCGGCGATGATCGCGAGCTTGAGCACCCGACCCGATTCGCTGAGCGCTTCGGAGCGGACATCGACGATGCGCCCCGACAGCGGCAAGCCCAAGGTCGCGCGCAGCCTCGAGGCGAATTCCTCTCCCGTCACGCTCCATGCCCAGCGCGCGCGGGGGCTGAACGGGCAACCGCCGTCGACGACGGTGCCAGTGGTCTTCGCGTCCCCTCCCCAAACCGCCGCCGCCGTTTCGGTCCGGCCCCCGCAGTCGGCGTGAAAATACGCGGCGACGACCTCGCCGCGCGCATCGGCGAGGATTTCACCTCGTGTTTCCTCGAGCGCTTTGCGCACGTTCGCAAACTTGGCGCTCCCCGCGCGCTCCGGCACTTCCCACGCGAAGACTTGGTCGAGGACCGTGCTCTCAAGGTGGAACGCCCTGTCCTCGCGCGAGCGCGCTTTCACGCGTTCGAGCGCGAACGAACGAGAGGCGACCGCTTGCGCCTTGAGGGCCTCCAACGGCCACTCGGCCGGCATCTCGTTCGGCAGCACGCCGAGCAGGTACGTTTCCAGATCCATTTTCGCGATCACGTCCACGAGCCGGCCCGAGCCGGGAGCGACGCTCAAAGCGAGAGCGCCGGGAGCGGGCTTCAAATCCATGCGCAGCATCTCACCGCGGATTTCGAGCGTTTCACCCGACACTCGGCTCAGTCGCGCGCCGCTCGCCTTGTCGACGACGGTCCACAGGGTGCGCCCGGCCACCCGGTCCGCGGAGAGAGCGAGCGAACCCATCCGGCTGCCCACGGCGCCGCCGGGAACGGAAGCCCCCCCCGAGCGGAAAACACCGCCTTCCGCCGACACGACGACGTCGAGACCCGTCACCGAGACAGACGCGCGGTTCTGCGCGAGACGCACCTTGACTTCAGTCGCGATGGAACGCGAGGGGACCAGGACGTACGCCGCGGCGAGCGCCGCCGAGAGGAATCGAATCGAATGCATGCTGTATTGAATCAGCGATGGGACGTTCGGGCCAGGCGAAATGAACGGCGCAGGGGCGAGATTCGACCTCAGGACAGGCGCTTCATCGCCATCTGCAGATGCTGCCAGGCCGAACGTTTGAGATCGGGGTTGGAGAGCATGGCGTCGAGACCGTGTGAAACGAGCACGGGGAATCCGGCGCGCGGCTCGAGCCAACGCGCGGCGATCCACTCCTCCACGCCGAACAGACGCGTTGCCGCGGTCTCGCCGAGGACCACGATGGCCGAGCGCGGCGCCGACGTCAGGCGCGCCCAAAGATCATCGCCGGCCTCCCCGGCCCTCGCCTCAGGCGCGCCGAACAGCAAAGTCGCCATGGGCTCACGCTTCATCGCTTGGACCATTTTCGACCAGAGCGCGCGCGTCTCGCCTTCGAAATGCTCGGCCGGGATCAAGAAAGCCAAAACGGAATCCGCAGGACCGGCCACGCGAAGGGCCGTGCTCTCCGAAAGCGGCTCCGGATCCGCGGCCACCACCGTCGCGGCGGTGAGAGCGGACGGCGGGAAGAGCACGCTCTCCACGCCGAGCACGCGCGCCAGGTAAGCGACGGATGCGTCGACGTCTGGTTCGTCCAAACCCTGGTTTGTCTTCTCCCGGCTCATCAACGGGCCCCTGCTACCAATGAGGTCATCCGCGGACCGTACGGTCCGCGGATGACCTCATTGGTAGCAGGGGCCCACG
>JAJTYM010000052.1 GCA_021463345.1 Pseudobdellovibrionaceae bacterium
AGGATTCGTGTCACTCAACACTCGACCGAACTCGTCGTAATCGATACGCTGCGCGATTGTCCCGTCTGATGCCTTCACCACGAGTCTCACGCTCCCAATCTGGTCCGTGATAATACGATATTCCACGCCGCCGCTCGTAACCATGGCTTCCGGAACATGAGACTTGCTTCCATACAGGAAGTGCGAACGGAAGTTCCCGCTTCCATCCAGCTCGCCGATGAGCCGCAACTGATCTCTGTAGATCCAACGGCGAATGGCCGTACCGTTCACCTTCCTGACGACTCGTCGATTGAACCCGTCGATCACATACGTGATCACGTCACCATTGGGTAAAGTGACGCTCTTGAGGTTCCCCATGACGTCGTAAGAATACGTCGTCGTCTCGGTGGGGCTCGATCCCGAATTTTTTTTCGATGCTAACTCACCGTTGAGGCCATACGTATATGACAGTGCCCCATGCGCGATCAGACGGTCCTGGGCGTCGACCATCGCCGTTACCGTCACACCGGAAACCGTAGAGCTGTCACGATTGCCGTTGGCGTCGTACGTGTACGACGAATACGCGCTCCCATTCCGCTCGACCGACGCCAGACGACCGGTGTTGTCATACGCATAGGCGTAGACGATCATCGCTCCGCCGACCGTTTCGGATTTCTCCATCACCCTACCGAGAACGTCCCGAACATACGTCACATTGTAAAGAGCCGTCGGGCCAATCGTATCATCAACGTCCTGGCCCGTGACCTCACCGAACGAATTGTACGACAGCGTCTCTGTGACGTTGCCATGCTCCAGCGAGCTGACATAGCCCCGCGTCGGATGACGGTTGAGCGTCAATGGGCCAAACGATGTCAACAGGCCATCGTTATCGTATGCCAGGCTCCACGTGCTGACGTTCGCGCCAGCGCTGTTTTGCAACGTCTCTTGGGAAACACGCAGGTCTGCGTTGCGCGAGATCGAAAACCCACCCGCGGCCGCGCCGTTCTGCGCGGCCGCGTTCAACAAGGGATTGTTATTGAAAGGATAGGAAATCGTCGTCGTGATGCCATCCGGCGACTGCACACTAGACAACGCGTCCCGCCCGTTATCCCAACTGTACGAATAAGTACCTCCTGGAGTCGTGATCGAGCTGAGTCTTCCAGTCGTCAAACCATACGCCAATGCGACGGTTTGGCCGTCGGGCCGGACGACCCCGGTCAACTGCTTGTCCGTGTTGTAGGAGTACGTCGTCGCCGTCAACGGGCCTCCGAGGGCGGGAGGCACGTACTCACTCATGTTGCCATCGGCATTGTACGCCATCGTGTGCGCCGGCCTCGACGGTGGCATCACGGAGGTTAAATTACCGTTCTTATCGTACGAAAACGAAATGACCCGGCTATCCGGCAACGTTTGCGTCAACATGCGACCGTGATCGTCATAAGTGAAGCTCGTGACACGACCGAGCGAGTCTTCCATGGAGACCATCTCGCCTTCGACATTGTAGGCGAATCCCGTAGACCGGGCACCGCGCAAGGCCTGGATGACTCTCCCATCCCCATCATAGGCGTAAGAAATAGGCGTCAAATCCGCCCATTGGTACTGTGTCGGCAACTGCCGGGAGGTGATATCGACCACAGCGGTACGCAAGAGCGGTGTCTTATACGTCACCTTTCGCGGCGATCCCGCATACGTGACGCTGAACGCTTTCCCGTTGGTCGTGTACGTCTCCTTGAACTCGTTCACCCCGAAAGGAGCCGCACCGCTGTACGATACCGCTTGCGAGACGTTGGTGTTCAAGCTGCTGCTGCCAAACGTTCGATTAATAGCGTACCGGAAAGACCCGCCGGTCCCAAAACGGATATCGTTGCTGCGCGGAAGCTGCAGGGTAGCTCCCGCTCGATAATAGGACGTCGATCCGCCCGTGTATTGTGTGAAATTGGATGTCGTACTGGTCGCGTAAACAGCCGCAACCGGAAAAAATTTATTCGGCCCGTACGTGACCGTGTATTCATTCCTGCGGCCGAGCGCAGTATCGATGCTGATTTTGTCCTGTGTCGAATTCAAGCGGGTCCGCGTGAGGGTCTTGTAGCTGCTGTTCGGCCCGTCGTCCCGGACCAGACGCCCAAACAAATCATAGGTGAACGCGCTCGCGTGCCCCTCAGGATTGGTGAACTTGGCCATCAAGCCGCCGGAGCCGTGGTACGAAATATCGAATTTGTCGGTCCCGTTCGGCAAGGTAACCCGATCGAGCCAGCCGTTCCCATCCAGGCGCAACAGCGTTTCCTTTCCGTAAGGACCGGTGACCTTCGTGGCGGCGCCCATGACGTACGTGATGGCCGTAGTTTTTGAAAAGGCATCGACGACCGATACCAACTGACCTGAAAGATCATAGTTGAATTGGTATTTCACTTCGCCCGTCAGCGCGTACAAAGTGCGGTCGTGCCGGCCGCTGGCATCGAACATGAAAACTTCAGAATTGTCGTCGGATTCGATCCTGTGCTCCGTTCCGATCGCGGAGGCGGTGACCTCCCGCGTCCCGCCGTATCCGTACTCGAGCACCTTGCCGCCGACATCATAGAAATGCAGTATGCTCGGCACCCATCCGCCCAAGCCAAGCGACTTCGCGCGCCAGCCGCCCACCTCGTACTGGCTGACGCGACCGACGGCGTTCAGCTTCGGCGGGTCATAGTGCTCCGTGATCGTGACTTTCGCCTTCCGTGAGCCGATCACGGCCTGGCTGGCGCTGTCCAAACCATCCCAAGTGAAATTGTAATCGATGCCCGGGGCGAAGATCGTCGCCGGAGGCGTCGGGAACACGCTGTCCATGATCGTGCGGCCAGCGATTTCGATCTTGAGATCCACTCTCGCCAGATCCGAGGTCGGTGACGCCGGTGTGATCGGTATATGCAGCGTGTACTCCTCCGTTCGCCCAACGACCCGGCTGGAATAGTAATACAAATCGAACGGTACTCCGACCAAAGGAATGCGCTCCCCTATTACCTGGTTCTCCGCGAGGATGATCGAGCCGCTTTCCGGCACCGAGCAATCGTTCTTTCCGCTCCGGCGCGGCGGCCCCCCATTATTGGGACAGACCAGGGATGTGTAGATCGCCCCGCCGCACATCCCGCCCCCACAAGGCCACTCGCACGCTATGCGTATCGACTTGTCTGATTCATAGGTCGCAGTCAAAGTCCCCGAATGACCGCTGCAAAAGGCGCGATAGTGGGCCACGGAAGGGCTTTCGTACGGGAAGCACCCAAGCGAGTCATGAGGCCAAGCAACGACGCCAAAGGCGACGATCCAAAAATGAAAACGACGGAGCACGAGCCCCCCTTCACGCCATTGAAACGACGGGCGTGGCCTCTGGCAACGACCAGCTGCTCTCACGACCGCCGACGGACGTCGATGTCATTTGAAGAGAAATGGAGACGTCTCCAAAACTGTATGCGCTCACGCTTTACATAAGCAAACTATTTTTACTTTTAACAGAGATGGGGACCGCAGCGGCCAACGGCATTCGCCGCAGGCTAGAGGGTTTCCAATGACCGGCCGGGAGCCCCAACGGTCCAACCGCGCTCAGCGAAGGCCCGAGATCCAAATTCGCTGTTCTAATCGCGCGAAGCCGACAGGCGGCTGACCGTCACATCGCGCATCCTCGGCAGCTCGGACGGGTCCTTCATCTTTTCATTGAACATCACCCACGCGCCGTTCGTGCAAAGCGCGGAGACCTGGACTTCGCCCTCGCTCATCAGGTGCTTGAGGGAGCCGTTCGGGCTCTTGGGGACTTCATATTTCAAACCCGAGCTGAGCGTGACCGTCTGCGCCGGGCAACTGGCCATGCAGTACTTGCCGGTCGGGTCGGGCGTGCCGCCGAGCATGGTGCAAAGCTGCGCTTTGTGCCCGTCGTTGGAGTGCCCGCGACAGCCTTTGACCGTGTACGTGTTGAAGATGTTTTTTTCGGACAGGAACATGATCCGGCCCAACCGTTTCGTCTCGACCTCGGCGTCTTTGACGTAGCGGCGGCGGATGTCCATGACGAGGTCCCCGACGTACGCGTCAGGACCCGCGGTCGTCTTGCCGGCGAGGATGGCGTTGGCGAACTTCACGCTCACGATCTCGATGTAGCCCGCGAGCAAGGGCTTCTGCTCGTCGCCGAGCTTGATCGCGCCGTCGGCGAGAGTCATGACGATCGGCGCCCCTTCTGGCGTGAGGGCCTTCGCGAGCTCGATGGGCATCATGCGGTCCACCGCAGCGAGGCACTGTTTGGCGTCGAAGACGGCCTTGGAGATCTGTTTTCCAAAGTCGCGGGTTTCGACCGCGACGGCCGCGTCCCACTCCGTCTGCAGCTTGAGGTAGGCCGCCGACAGGATCGCGGTCAGGCCGACGAGCAGGACCAAGATCACCGTCATGGCCGCCCAACGGTCCTCGCTGCGTCTGAATCCGGCTATAGGCAAACGAAACATATTCCCGTCCCTGGCCTCAAGCGGCGGCCTTCAACGTCTCCGGGATCTCGGTCTTCTCGACGACGATCCTGGCCGCGCGTTCGACCGGGGTCTCCGGCGCGGTCTCCTTGAATTCCGGCTTCCAATCCAAGAGAGGGCCGTTCATGAAAACGAGGAAGCCTCGCTCGCGACGAGCGCGGATCCAGCGCACCTTTTGAGGCCTGGCGTCCGGCTCGGTCGTCTGCACCATGAACACGACGGTCTGGCGCTTCTCACCACCGCCCGCATCGGCCGCCGTCCCTCCGCGCGGCCCCCTTTCGACCTTCCCCGTCAGTTGCAAGGAATCGGAAGAACGGATCGCATGACGGATGACGCGCATCTCGGGCTCCGAGACCACCACCATCACCAGACAATCCCCATTCGGTCCTTTCACGTAACGCACTTGTTCCATCGAGCGAACCCTCCAAGCCAAACGTACCGCTTTCACTCGAGTCTACGCGAACTGGACTTCGACGATTTTCGCCAGATTCAAGGGCGTCAAAATGTTCGGCGAACCCGAGCGAACCGCCGTCTCGAAAAGGGACTCGGCATGGTCGATTCGAGCCTTATCGACTGATTCGTTTCCGAAACTTGTGCGGGGCGTTCAGATGACGTCACGAACTCGACGAATTCGCCGGGATTCAGGGCGGAAAAAAATTTTTGAGACGTTTTCAACTCTCCCGAGGGGACGCGCTTTTCAGGCGCGGGGGCGTATCTGGAGGCGATGGGCCCGGCGGGCCTTCGCGGCTTCGAAACGGCGGAGCTCGTCGGCGGATTCCGGCTGAACGCGCGGGATCCCCGTGGGTTTGCCGTGACTGTCGAGAGCGACGAACGTCAAATACGCGCTGGCGGTGTGAAAGCGCTCGCCGGTCACGGGGTTCTCGGCGTCCACACGCACGCCGATTTCCATCGACGTCTTGCCGGCGTAGTTGACCGAAGCCCTGAGGTTCACCACCCAGCCCTTGAAGACCGGCGCGATGAAATTGAGCGCGTCGATGCTGGCCGTGACGACGTTTTTCCGGGAATGGCGCTGGGCCGTGATGGCGGCGGCGATGTCGATCCAGGACATGACAACGCCCCCGAATATCGATCCGAGGGCGTTGGTGTGGGTCGGCAGCACGAGTTCCGTCATGATCACTTGGGATTCGGAAACGGATCTGGCTTCCACGGAAGGGACCCCAACAAATAACCGGTCCATCCTGGACCCGAGAACGAAGCCCGCCCGACGCGAAACGCGGGCGAGCCGAAAACCGGGAGACTCAGATGCCGAAACCGACTTCGCCGTTGCCCGAACCCATGTTCCCCGACCCGATGTCGTTACGGATGGGCGTGACGTTGCCCGCGATCGTCGAGGAAACGGTGGCGTTGCCGGCGGGAATCGTGTTCACCGCGGCGGCGCTCGCGGCCGTGTTGGCCTGCGCTTGAGCCGCTTGCGCTTCGTTTTCGACGAAGCCGAGGTGCGGCAGGCACCAGACGATGAGCTGGGCGCGGCTCTTCACGTTCATTTTCTTGTAGATGTTCGTCAGGTGGAACTTCACCGTCTTTTCCGTGACGAACAACTGATTCGCGACTTCCTTGTTGCTCAGGCCTTTGGAGACCAGTTCGGCAACTTCGGCTTCGCGATTGGACAGACCCTTCTGAATAAGGACATCTCTGAGCATCCTTGCTCCCTCCCGCTATTTGTTTTCCCTCTAAACTAAAAGATCGTTCGACCGGCACTTCCGTCGCGCCTTTGAACGGCAACCTGTATCAAAGTCTGACAACATTTCGTCCCGCCCGCAAGCCCCCGCGAGCGCCTTTTTTGAGAACTGGACCGGAATTTTTTTCCAGCGCCGCGGAGTCGCTCCCTCCGCCGCGCGCGACGCTCAGGCGAGCGAGGTTTTCCATTCGTGCAGACGCGCCAGAGCGTCCAGCGGCGTGATGCGCTCCACGCTCAACGCGCGGAGCTCGTCCAGGACCGCCTCTTCGCGCGGGTCACTCGGCGGCGCGGGCGGCGAGAACGGCTCTTCCGCCCCCTCGCCGCCGCTCAGGCCGTCCAAAAAGGACAGTTGCGGCGTTTCCATCCGCGGATTGGCCTCGAGCCCTTTCAGGATGTGGGCGGCGCGCTTGGTGACGGTCGCGGGCAAACCCGCCAGGCGCGCGACCTGGATGCCGTAGGATTTGTTGGCCGGCTTCTTCACGAGCGCGTGCAGGAACGAGATGTCCCCTCCCTTTTCGTGAATCGCCATGTGCGCGTTGACGAGTTGCGGGTACCGCGCGGAAAGCTCCGTGAGCTCGTGGTAGTGGGTCGCGAACAACGTCATCGAGCGCGCGCTCTCGAGCAGGTACTCGAGGATGGCCTGCGCCAGCGACATACCGTCGAAAGTGCTCGTGCCGCGCCCGACCTCGTCGAGGATCACGAGGCTGCCGGGGGTCGCCGCCTGAAGCATCTCGGCCGTTTCCTTCATCTCGACCATGAACGTCGAGAGGCCCTCGGCGAGGAAATCGCTCGCCCCGATGCGTGTGAATATCCGGTCGAAGAGCGGCAAGCGCGCCTCTTTGGCCGGAACGAACGATCCCGCCTGCGCGAGGATCACCGCGAGAGCCACCTGGCGCATGATCGTGCTTTTGCCGGCCATGTTGGGGCCGGTGAGCAGGAGAGCGTGATGCGGGGAAAGCTCGATGTCGTTGGCGACGAACGGGGCGTCCAGCGCCTGCTCGACCACCGGGTGGCGGCTCGCCTTGAGCTTGAGCCCGCCGCTCCCGTCGAAAACCGGCCGGAAGTAGTTTTGCTCGACGGCCAGCCAGGCGAGGCTCGATATGACGTCGAGCTCGCTCCACAGGCGCGCGAGCCGCAGGAGGTCCGGGCTCAACTCCAAGGCCTTCTTGCGGAGATCGTCGAAAATCGCGATCTCGAGCTCCAGGCGCTTGCCTTGCGCGGTCAGGACCTTGTGCTCGAGCTCCTCGAGCTCCTTGGTGACGAAACGTTCGGCGTTGGCGAGCGTTTGCTTGCGCTGGTAGCGCGGGGGGGCTTTGTCCCTGTGCGTGTGCGTGATCTCGATGTAGTAGCCGAAAACGTTGTTGAACCGCACCTTGAGCGACGGGATGCCGGTGAGGTCCTTTTCCCGCGCCTCGAGTTCCATGATCTTCTGATGCGAATTGGTCGAAAGCTCGATGAGCTCGTCGAGCTGCGGGTCGACGCCCGAACGGATGAAATGCCCGTTTTTGATCTGCAACGGGGGCTCGTCGACGAGCGCCGCGCGCAACTGGGCGATCAAGTCCCGCGCCAGGCGCGTTTCACGTTCCGGCCAGACGTCGCGCGCGGCGATGGCCGACGCCCGCAACCCCGCCTCCAACGCTTCCGCCAGCGCCAGGAGATCGCGCGGGTTGCAACCGGGGTTGGCGATCTTGCCAAGTCGCCGCTCGATGTCGCCCATCCCGCCCAGCGCGCTCCGCAGGCCCTTCAGCGCGGCGGCGTCGTTCACCCACGCTTCGACGCGGCTCAAACGCGCCTCGATCGCCTCGCGGCTGGCGAGCGGGAACTGCAGCCAGCGGCGCAGCAGGCGCGTACCGGCCGACGTCTTGCACCGGTTGACGGCGTGGAACAACGATCCCTTGGGCTCCCCGCGGTAGTTCTCGAAAATCTCCAGGTGGCGCACGACCGTGGGCCCCAGGTCCAGGCGGTGCAGGAGCTCCCGCGCCTCGAAACCCGCGATCATGCGGAGCGCGCTGTCACCCTGCATGTATTTGGCGTATTCGATCAGGCGGCGCGCGCCTTTCGGAAGCTCGCTCACCGGGACCTCGCCGCCGGCCTCGTCTTCGATGGCGTGACGGCTCACGATCGCGGTCCCGAGAGCCTTCGGGGCGGTTTCGGGACGCCCTTTCCACGAATCGGCCTGCGCGGGGGCGGCCACGATCTCAACCGGATTGAGAACGTCGAGGAGGCGATCGCGTTCGGCGCCGCCGACCTTGTAGTAAAAAGCCTCCCCAGTGGTGAGATCCAGGAAGCTCAAGGCGTCGTCGTCGAGCGCCGCCAGGTAATGGCTTTTGGCGGCCTCCAGCGTTTCAGGATCATAAACGACGCCGGGGCTCAAAATACGGGTCACCGCGCGCTTGACGATGCCCTTGGCGAACTTCGGATCCTCGATCTGATCGCAAATGGCGACCTTGAAACCGGCGGCCAGGAGCTTATTGATCGGGCCCGCGACGCTGTGATGAGGGACGCCGCACATAGGGGTCTCATCGGCCGCTTTTTTGTTGCGCGACGTGAGCGCGATCCCGAGGATCGGCGCCGCGATCTCCGCGTCTCGGTAAAAGAGTTCGAAGAAATCTCCCATTCGGAACAGCAGGATCTTGTCCTCGTGCACGGACTTGATGTCCCAATACTGTTGCATCAAAGGAGTCGTTTTCCCACCCGTCGCCGGTTTCGCTTCGATCGCTTCCGTATCCATCATGACTCTATGGGCTATCGTAGGCGTTTCACCGGGTCAACGAAGGTTCCTCGACTTCTGTCGAGCCAAGGGCGAGGCTGCTTTCGAACGGATGACGCCCCACGTTTTTGCCCAAACCGAGGGCAGGCCGGCACGACCATGCTTCGGTTCCTCCTATCTCAACGCCGTTGTGAAGGCGGCACGTGGGATTTGCGGCCCCGCGACCGCTCTCGGGTGCTGTAATCGAGTGAGCCGCATTTCTCATGGAGGACGGATGCTCGCAAAAACCGTATTGGTTTTCGTCGCCGCGTTTTTTCCAGCCGCGGCCCGGGCGCAAACGACCGCTCACGAGCCGCCGGCCGCGGCCGCCGAGATCGATCGCGCCCTGAAACTGCTGAACCCGGCGCCCGGCTGGTCGATCAAAGCCGACCAAAAGGTCGAGTTCGACGCCC
Source organism: Pseudobdellovibrionaceae bacterium (assembly GCA_021463345.1). GTDB lineage: Bacteria > Bdellovibrionota > Bdellovibrionia > Bdellovibrionales > JAMPXM01 > JAMPXM01. The sequence continues at coordinate 9,322 of JAJTYM010000052.1, forward strand.
GCGACTGGTCGCTTGAAACCCTCGCCGATGGATCGGAGATCTTCACCTTCAAGGGCCGCGCTCAGGAGCAAAAACGCGTGATCCTGCGGGACAACGGCCAACTGAGTTCGATCTCCGCGTACACGCTCGCGGCCGGAGCGAAACCGGCGCGCGAGGAGTCGTCGTCCGTGGTCTTCCACAAAGGCCGCGTCCACGCCCTGACGAAATGCACCGACGCCGGAGGCAAGGAGGGCCGGGACTGCCTGACGGTCACCCCCGGCGTCTGCGAGTACGTCAACGGGCCCGCTCTCGGTTTCCCCGCGAAACTGTCCGAGGAGCTCAAAGTGCTCGAGGTCCGCGCGCTCGCGACGATCCTCACCTTGCGCGGCGCCGACCATCAGCTCGAGAACGTCTCCAGGCACGGCAGTCGCCTGGGCTTGAAGGATCCTCTGCAGACAACGAAAGGCAAGCTTTCGGGCAAAGACAAGAGTGCCGCGGGCAAAGCGCGCGAACGCGCGCGCGATCTGTGCAGGGCCGCCGCGCTGGACGGGAGCCCGACCAGCGTCGCGAGCCGCGGTGCAACCGTCGGAGCCGAGGGCGTCAAGAAAACGAGCCCTCGGGCCAGGTGAAGGTCAGCCTCCACCGAGCCGATTGAGGAGCTTCTCGTAGATCCCGCCGAAACCGCCGTTGCTCATGATCAAAACGGCGTCGCCAGGTTTCGCCCGCGCGCCGATGCGCTCGACGATCTCATCGATCGATTCGCAGAGCTCGACGTCCGTGCCGCCTCCCCTGAGGTCGGCGACGAGCTTTTCAGCCGAGAACCGCTGCTCCTCGGGGATGCCCGCCTGATTGAAGGCCGGCGGCAGGAACAGCGCTTGCGCGACGGAGAGAGCGGCGGCGTAATCGTCTTGAAAGACGTTGCGCCGGGACGTCGCCGAACGAGCCTCGAAAACGGAATAGACTTTGCCTTTCGGGTAGCGGGCCTGCACGGCCTCGATGGTCCCTTTGACAGCCGTCGGATGGTGCGCGAAATCCTCGATGACAGTGATGTCATTCGGCGCGCCGATGATTTCCTGGCGGCGCTTGACGCCCTGGAACCCGGCGATCGCCTCAGTGACTCTCTCAAGCGGCCAACCCAGCTCGCTCGCCGCGGCGAACGCCGCCAGGGCGTTTTTGATATTGTACTCGCCGATCAAATTGACGCTCAGTCGCCCGCGGGCTTCGCCTCGCGCGACCACGTCGAACTCGACACCCGTCGAAGTCGACGTGATGCCCTTGGCCCGGTAATCGCCCTGTCTCAGGCCGAACGTGACGACTTTGGCTTTCGTCTCCCCGAGGATCGATGCGACGTTGGCATCCTCCGCGTTCGCGACGAGCAGTCCGCCCTCGGCAGGCAAAAGCCCCAGCAGGCGGGCGAAGGCGGCCTTCACCGCGTCGAGGCCCTCATAGATGTCGGCGTGGTCGAATTCGACGCTGGTCAGGATCGCCGTGCGCGGCTTGTAATGGACGAACTTGGGCACCTTGTCGAAAAACGCCGTGTCGTACTCGTCGCCTTCGATCACGAACCAGTCGCCCAGCGGTGACTGGTAGGACCGGGCGAAATTTTTCGGGATCCCGCCGATCATGAAACCGGGCCGCAAACCGCACTCGTGCGCGACCCAGGCGAGGAGCGACGTCGTCGTGGTCTTGCCGTGCGTGCCCGCCACGACGACGCTGTGCCGGCCGGCGATCACGATCTCGCCCATCGCCTGAGGCAGGCTCGTGTACGGGATGTCGGTCGCGAGCAAAGCCCGCGCCTCTTCGTGGTTGCGGGTGATGACATTGCCGACGACGACGAGGTCGGGACGGGGCTCGAGATTTTCCTTTTTGTACCCTTCCATGATCGGGATGCCGATGCGCTCGAGTTGCGTCGACATCGGCGGATACACGTTCTGGTCGCTGCCGGTGACCTTGTACCCGCGATCTTTCATCAACCCCGCGAGCGACGCCATCGCGGTCCCACAGAGCCCCATGAAATGCACGTGCGCGCCCGGCTTCAAATCGAACTTGCCCATCCCGTCGCCTCCACATGGGCATAATGGTGACACGCACCTTTTTGTTGAGAGTCGCGTCAGAGC
>JAJTYM010000053.1 GCA_021463345.1 Pseudobdellovibrionaceae bacterium
CTTGTTCCTTGCGAACGGCGGACCGACCGTGGGGTTTGAGCCATGGGTTTCCGATGGGACTCCCGGCGGCACCATTCTGCTCAAAGACATCGCCCCGGGGGGCGGGGGTTCCTCGGCGACGCTACTCGGCGTCCTCGGCGGAAAGGCCGTGTTTTCCGCGAGTGATTCGGCTTCAGGGATCGAACTCTGGGTCACCGACGGCACGCCGGCCAATACCGTGCCGGTGGTCGATTTATACCTGGGCGCTCAAAGTGGTTTTCAATCGCTTTTGGGTTCTGTCGGCGGGTACATTTACTTCGCCGGCCGCAACAGCGCCGTCGGCACGGAACTGTTCCGGACCGATGGCACGGCGGCGGGGACCGAACTCGTCGCCGACCTGACCCCGGGGGCCGGGAATTCATCTTTCGGCAACTCGAACTTCGTGAAGGTTTCCGGTTCGCGTCTTCTTTTCACGAAGGGCGATCAGCTCCACGCGACCGATGGGACCGAGGCGGGCACCGTGATGATTCATCCGCCCGGGACGACGCTGGTCTCCCCGAACCTCCTCTTGTTCAATGACGTCGTGTATTTCTCCGCTTCGTCCGCGCTCTACGGAACCGAGTGGTACCGGTCCGACGGAACCTCGCGCGGCACGTACATGATCGACGATTTCACCCCGGGCGCGCTCAGCTCCTCGCTCGCCCCGCTCCTCTACGTCAACGGCAAATTGCTATTCAAAGGGCAACAGCCACTCAAAGGCGAAGAACTTCTGGTCTTCACGCCGTAAATCGGGTTCGCCGATCGTCGTGTTTCGACAGACCAGAGATGGAAAAGACAATCAAAAATCACCTATCGGCCGTCAGAGCTATCCAATCGATCCGCTCGTGACTTCGAACTCTTCTCCGGAAGAAAGTGCTCGGCGAAACTTCCTTTTCGATCTTCTTAACGTCTCAGCGCCACCTGAGCCGTGGAACGCCTCCCTCAGAAATACAGGGGGCTTTCTCCTCCAGACCCGGATCCTAATTTGTTGATCGAAAGTTCAGGTAACGTAGGAATTGGTAGGGGCTGCAGGACTCGAACCTGCGATCCTCCGGTTATGAGCCGGACGCTTTCACCAGCTAAGCTAAGCCCCCTCACACGGACTCGATCCGCTCCATTTCTATCAAAGGAAGCCGGGGTGGTCGAGCTTTGCCCCTGAAATTCCGGGACCGCCGCCCCCAGACTTTCGAAACGGAGCCCAAGCGCGGTCACGGCTCCTGGTTCTGACGGCCGGAAAGGCCTTGATCCGGAACTCCCTGATCGCGCGGCAGCGACGGCCTCGTCCAGATGTAAGCCAAGACGCAGGCGAACGTGAACCCGATCACCGCCCAGAAGACCGGCTTCAGTTTCACGAGCGCGATCATCGTCGACGACGAGATCAGGATCATGACGGTCGCGGCGACCTTGGCCTTGCGACGGATCACGCCGTGCTTTTCCCAATCCAGGACCAGAGGCCCCATTCTCGGGTGCGTCACCAGCCAACGATACTGGCGCTCCGACCCCTTCGAAAAACAAAAGGCCGCCAACAAGATGAACGGCGCCGTCGGCAGCAATGGCAGGAAAATCCCGATGAACCCGATGGCGAGGCTGAGGAACCCGGCGGCGACCAAAAGCTTTTTTTTCGTCTGCGCGATCATGGCTCGGCATAATAGCAGAAAAGGGAGGGGCGCACACCTCCCTCTTCCACGCGCCGAACGGACCAGACCGCAGAACCACCCCGGCCGAAAACCAGGCCTACGCCCGCGCGGCCGCCGCTACGAGCGAGCGCGCCCCGAATGCGGAAAAACCAAGGCGATCGCCTTGGTTTTTCCGCATTCGGGTTCATTCGAATGATTTTTTGGGCGGGTCCGGCGGCGACTCCTCATTCCGAGTCGTCTTCGTCAAACCCGGGACCCTTTCAAGAGTCGATGAAAGCTTTGAGTTTGTTCGAACGCGACGGGTGCCGCAGTTTCCTCAATGCCTTCGCCTCGATCTGGCGGATGCGTTCGCGCGTGACGTTGAAATCCTGGCCGACTTCCTCGAGCGTATGATCGCTCTCCTCGCCGATCCCGAAACGCATGCGCAGGACTTTCTCCTCGCGAGGCGTGAGCGTCGCGAGCACGCGACGGGTCTGCTCCGCCAGGTTCAGGTTCACGATGGCCTCGGCCGGATTGATGACCTTTTTGTCCTCAATGAAATCTCCCAGGTGCGAATCTTCTTCTTCACCGACCGGGGTCTCGAGCGAAATCGGCTCTTTGGCGATCTTAAGGACTTTGCGGACCTTGTCGACCGGCATGTCCATCTTCTCGGCGATCTCCTCCGGGTTCGGCTCCCGGCCGAGTTCCTGGACGAGGTAACGCGAAGTGCGAACAAGCTTGTTGATCGTTTCGATCATGTGCACCGGGATGCGGATCGTGCGGGCCTGGTCGGCGATCGCTCGCGTGATGGCCTGACGGATCCACCAGGTGGCATACGTCGAGAATTTGTAGCCGCGGCGGTACTCGAACTTGTCGACCGCCTTCATCAAGCCGATGTTGCCCTCCTGGATCAAATCCAGGAACTGCAAGCCTCGGTTCGTGTATTTCTTGGCGATCGAAACGACGAGGCGCAGGTTCGCCTCGACGAGTTCGGCTTTGGCCGCGTCGGCCTCCCGCTCGCCTTTCCAGATCGCGGTATACGTGTCCCGGATCCAACCGAAGTTCATCTCGGTTTCGTCGTGGAGGCGCTTGAGGCGCTTGTCGGCGTCGAGGGCCTGCGTATGGAGCTGGCGGAGCTTCTGGAAATTCAGGCCCGTATCGCGGGCGAACTTGGCCATCTCTTTCTCGTTGCTCTCCACGGCCTTGTAACGGGCCGTGAGATCCTCGAGCGACTTCGTGAACGTCCTCTCGAGCGCTTCGCGATGGCGTTTCCGCAAAACCGACATCCGGTTCACCAGGTTTTTGAACTTGATGACGATGCGGTTGATGGTCTTGCGGTTGAAGTTGATGCTCTCGAAATTCGCCATCACTTCATTGTTGAGCTCCATCAGCCCTTTTTCGTTCTCCTGCTTCACCTTGGGCGAGATGCTCTCGTCGCGCAGCATGGAGAAGTACTTGCCCGCGCGCTTCTGGTACTTCGTCACTTCGCCGATCAGCTGATGGATTTTCTGGATGTACTCGTTTTCATCGTACTGGGTCTCTTCATCCTCAAGGCCGCGGAAGATCGCCTTGACCTTGATCCGGCCCTCGTCGAGACGCGTTCCGAGATTGATGATTTCCTGCGTGCCGATCGGCGAAAGCAGGATCGCTTTGACGATCTCCCGCTCGCCTTTCTCGATCCGACGCGCGATCTCGACTTCGCCCTCGCGCGTGAGCAGCGAAACCGAGCCCATCTTGCGCAGGTAGAGGCGCACGGGGTCGTTGCCCTTGACGTCCTCCTCATCGGCCTTCTCATCTTCGTCGGCCTCTTCTTCGGCCTCTGAGTCCGGGTCCGCGAGGAAGCCTTGTTCGCCCTCCTCACCATCCTTTTTTTGCGTGGCGTCTGTAATGATTACACCGTTGACCTCGAGCGCCTGCATGAAGGAATCGAGCACCGAAGCGTCGATGATCTCCTGAGGCAACAGCTCGTTGATCTCTTCGATGGTCAGGTGGCCCTTGTCGCGGGCTATTTTTGTAAACCGCTGAATTTCCTCTTTAATCATCGCCTGTTGTTGGGCGATGGAGGCTTCTTTCGCGGGCGGATTAACAGTGTCTTGCGTGGTATTCGCCATCCGATCAACACTCCAAAACGGAAGGAACTTTCACTGCTGCTCTTTATCGAGAGAGTGCCGTGCCTTCTGGATATTCATGAATTGTTCCAGCATCTCTTGGTGCCGCTCACTGTTGGGCTGATTGCGCATTTGATTGGCCAAAAGCCGCAGTTCTTGATCGTAGAAACGCTTCTTGATCGCGTTCACGTACTCGGCCATCAGTCTTCTTTCCTCAATGCCAGGACTCGTTACGGCCTCGGAATCCACCTTAGGCCGACGCTGGAGCAAGTCCTGCGCGTTCATGAGGACACTAGGTTGATCTATTTGAGATGCCAACGAAGCGGCCAGCGTATCAAACGTTTCCGGTCTTTGTCTATACGTATCAAGAGCTTGCACGAATACGTCGCGGACTCCCGAATGAGAAAGCATGTCCAGGAGCCCGTTTTCGCTCACTTCACGCAAAAGGCTTTCATTGTGCACCGCAAGACTCAAGACAAAAGCCTCATCACGCGGCGCTCCTTTCACCGAGATCAACAACCTTAGGGGATCAACCTCTTCATCCTCCCTCCCCTCCGCTTGAAATTCCGAAACCTTAGGTTCGGTTAAGGTTTCAACCACGGGTTCGGCCAGGGATTTGAGGCGAGCCGCCCCTCCAGGAGGCACGATGCCCCGAAATCCCGACGGCGGACCGGCCGCGTTCAAGCTACCCTCGACCTTGACCGTCGCCATGCGCTCCCGCCTGGCAACGGCCGAAAACGAGCGGTTGAGCCACGGCACGTCCACGTCGAGCCGCTGGGCGAGTTCGGCTATATAAAGCTCGCGCAGCGATACGTTCTCCATCGCTTTCAAAACCGGGAACGTCTGGTCCACGATCTGGATTTTTTCGCTCGCCGAACCCCGGTACCCGTCCAGCCAACGACCGACGACGAGGCTGAACAACTCGGGCGCTTTCACAAGCTCTTCTCGCAACGCCTCTGCCCCGTTTTTGTTGACGAAATCGTCGGGATCGGACCCGTCCGGCAGGAAACATCCCTTCACGAGCATCCCGGCCGCCAGCAAGATCGGCAGACTCCGCTCGGCCGCGTTCATACCGGCGTTGTCGCCGTCCAGGAGCATGACGACGTTGCTCGTGTAGCGCTTGAGGAGTTTGGCATGCTCTGGCGTGAACGCCGTCCCCAGGATCGCGACCACGTTCCTCACGCCCGCGGCGTAGAGCGCGAGCGCGTCCATGTAGCCCTCGACGATGATCGCCTGATCCTCGGAACGGATGTAGCGGCCGGTCTCGTGCAGTCCGTAAAGGACGCGGCTTTTGCTGAACAGCGCGGTTTCGGGGCTATTGAGGTACTTGGGCGCCTGACCCGCGTACGCCCGCCCGCCGAAGCCCAAAGGCTCGCCGCTCGGTGAGAAGATCGGGAAGATCAGCCGCTCACGAAACAGGTCGAAATACCCCTGCCCGGTTTTCCTGCGCCTGATGAGCCCGAGGCCCTCAGCTTTGGGCAGCGGGACCTTTTTCTGTTGCAGGACGGTGACCAAACCCTCCCACGCCTCGAGCGCAACACCTAGTCTGAATTTGTCGATGATCTCAGGAGCGAGCTTGCGCGAGCGGGCGTAAGCGACCGCCGGATGGGACTCGCTCAGGCGCAGGAGTTGCTGATGGAAATATTCCCCCGCCTGTTTATTGATGACCGCCAACGCCTCGCGCCCGTCACCGCGCCGTTTTGCGCCCTCATCGACGGGCACCGGAATGCTCACGCGCTTGGCGAGGTATTCGACCGATTCGCGGAATGACATTCCGTTGAAGGTTTCCAGGAACGTGAAAACGTTGCCGCTCTTCTTGCAACCGAAACAGTGGTACAGCTGCTTGCTCTCGGTCACCGAGAAGCTCGCCGTCTTCTCGGCGTGATCCGGGAACGGGCAACGCCCCATGAGCCGATCGCCCGTCCTGCGGAGCTCGGTGTATTGGGAGATGATCTCAACGAGATTGTTCGCGTCGCGGACCTTCTCGATGAAGTCTTGCGTGAAACGCATGCGTTCGCCCTCGGGGTGAGTGACCGAGCGGCGGCTACTGCAGCTTCGCTTTGACGACTTCGCTCACGATCTTGTTGTCGGCCGAGCCGGAGGTGCGCGCGATGACGGCTTTCATCACGGCGCCCATCTCCTTCTGCGACTTGGCGCCCGTTTCGGCGATCACTTCGGCGACGATCTTCTCGATTTGTTCGCGCCCCATCTGCGCCGGGAGGTAGGTTTCGAGCAGTTTGAGTTCTTTGGTCTCGTTATCGACCAGGTCCTGGCGCTTGGCCGCGGCGTATTGCTCGATGGACTCTTTGCGCTGCTTGACGAGCTTTTTGAGCACCACGATGAGCTCATCCTCCGTGATCGGGTTGGGGCGAAGCTCGATTTCCCGGTTTTTGAACGCCGCCTGGACCATGCGAAGAGCATTGAGCCTGTCCATCTCTTTGGACTTCATCGCGTCTTTCATGTCGGCCGATATCTGTTCTTTGAGACCCATCGAAATCCCCCTGAAACGGCGACCGCGCGGCGCCGCTCGCACCCCTGCGGTCGCATTCGAACAAACGCACGGGGCCCGCGTTTCTCAAACTTGGGTTCAGAGGCTCTGATCCAAGCCGAGGACGGACCCCGCGTCGAAAGCAGAAATAAAATCGACTTCGAATCCCCCGCGGATCAGTCTCCGTGGGAATGATGCTTCTTTTGCTTTTTGATCAAGCGCTTACGCGCTGCCAGCGACTTCTTTTTGAGACGAACGCTCGGTTTCTCGTAATGCTCGCGCTTTTTGACTTCCGAGAGGATGCCGGACTTTTCGCACGACTTTTTGAAACGGCGGAACGCCTGCTCGAAACCTTCGTTATCGCGAAGTTTCACCAACGCCAAAATATTCACCTGCCCTTCGATGCTGTGGCCAGCTTTTCGGGATTGGAGAGACGGAACGGCAGGATATAGCAGATGCCCACAAAACTGACAAACCGGAAACCCCCACCTGGCCGACAGATTCCTGTTCCCATGAAGGAATCAGGCGCCTTAATGCTTCGCATCAAACAATCCTCATGCTAGGACAACCCCTATATGAGCTCTCAAACTCCTGAGGACGAAACCTGGATGCGCGAAGCCCTTAAGGCCGCGGAAAACGCCTTGGTCACAGGCGACGTGCCGGTCGGCGCGATCGTCGTCCATAAACAGGAGGAAATCAGCCGGGCCTGGAACCGCAAAGAGGAGCTCAACAACCCTCTCGCCCACGCCGAGCTCCTGGCGCTCGAAGCCGCAAGCGAAAAACTCGGACGATGGCGCCTGACCGGCTGCACTCTTTACGTGACGCTGGAACCGTGCGTGATGTGCTCCGGCGCGATCGTTCACGCACGCGTCGACCGCGTCGTTTATGCGACCCCAGACCCCAAAACGGGAGCCGTGCACTCGCTCTTCAACATCCTCACGGACACGCGACTGAACCACGCCCCGGAGATTCAAGCCGGCGTGCTGCAAACGGAAGCCTCTCAGCTTCTCAAAGATTTTTTCCGCAAACTCAGGGTTTAGAGCGCGTCGAAAAGCGGCGAACGGACGTTTTCGAAGGCACAGGGTGCGATCGATCCCCCCTCCCAGCTCAAACGTCGTTTGGACGAGTGACTCAATAGCGGCTGGGAAATGCATCGCGAAGCCCGTTGTTTTTCAGGGTCGCGAGCGCCGTGGAAAGCGTCGCCTTGGAAGCAGTGGCATCACCGTCCTGGGCAATGCCTTTTATAATCGATTCCAGGGAATTCATTTCTGACGTCAGATCTTTGAGGGCCTGACAACGATCGGATTCAGGCGCGGAATGCACCTTGGACACTTCCTCTTCAATCTTCGTAAATCTTGTATTCACCATGTTTCGATACAAAGCATTGTGAGTGAGGACTTCATGAAAAAAATAATTCTGCACGCGATTCGCCAGGTCTTCTCCATAACCGAAATGATGGGCGAACTCATGCGCGGCGAGAGCCACGAGCTGCGGATAGAGCGCTTCCGGCGACACATTTTGTAAACACACGACGCTAAAACAGATGTCGCTTCCAAGCTGCATCGAGGCGACCGCCGCATCCACGCTTTCGCCCGCAAAAGAAATCCTTCAGGAGAGCCAGGAGAGGTTTTCCGCATTAAAAAATCGCCTTGAGATGCCGGACTCGTTACGAAGCGAGGAAGAGGCGCGCTACTACAGCAGTCGGCAGTTTGGCGCGGTTCATGTCCTGCTTTCCATTCCGCATTTTCAAACGCGGGACGCGCTCGCGAAAAAACTTGAACTGCCGCTTTCGATGATCGGTGAAATGGAGTGCGGGCGCGTGATCGGAGTCGATCAGCCTAGAGCTTCGTGATCAGCCGACTGACGGTTGACTTCTTGTGATATCCGACCCTCTCCAGTTT
>JAJTYM010000054.1 GCA_021463345.1 Pseudobdellovibrionaceae bacterium
GGCTCTTAAAGCTGTCTCGAACAGCAAAGCGATACGTATCCAAGCGAGTCGATGATCCAGAGTTCATCGAGAGACTAACGACGTTAGCTGGTCGCCGTGCAAAGTGGGGCTATCGTCAGCTTTTGCGAAAAATGAAACGCGATGAAGGCATCAAGATGAATCACAAAAAGTTCCGAAGGATCTACAAGGAACAAAATCTCTCCATCAAGCTTCGCAAGAAATCAAAATTACGCTCGCAGCCGCGCGTGCCAATCGCAAGCCCCACGCGTCCAAACGAACGCTGGTCGATGGACTTTGTCTCTGATCAACTCGGCCCCTCGGGAAGAAGATTTCGCGTGCTGACTGTCATCGATGAGCTGACGAGAGAATGCGTGGCACTTTTTGCTGACTTCTCAATACCTGGATTTAAAGTCGCGCAAACGCTCGATCGAATCGGTTCACTTCCGCAATCAATACGGATCGACAACGGAAGCGAATTCACTGGCTCAGCAATGGATCAGTGGGCTCACGCAAAGCAAATCAAACTTGATTTCATCCGTCCTGGAAAACCAAACGAGAATGCATTCATCGAATCGTTCAACGGAAAATTCAGAAACGAATGCTTGAACGAGAATTGGTTCTTAAGCCTAGAAGATGCTCGCAGGACTATCGAAGAATGGAGAATTGATTACAATGAAATTCGTCCGCACTCTTCTCTCGGTGGACTTACGCCGAAAGAATTCGCGGCTCAACTAACGCGCGAGGACTCACTAAGCTCGCGGCCCTAAAACGGGGCTCACGTCGCCGGCGAACAGAAAATCACGCCACTGTTTGGCTGATTTCGGTTTGGTCCTTCCATCTCGGATTGCTGCTCGTAAGCCCGCTGGACCGGCTTTTGGGGCGGCATCCGCCCAATGGTGGGTCAGGTTCACCACTCTCAAATGGCTCAAGATGCGCAACCTCCTGTCGGGACGAACAAGGACTTCAAAACCCTCGCCGCTCGCCAAGACGAAGGTCTGGCCGACGGCGCGTTCATGCGAGAGCGTGGTTCATTCCCAGCTTCAGCCCGCCGAAACTTCGGCCGAAGTCATTTAGAGCATCAACCAGTACCGGAGAAGCGGTTCGGTCGACCCCAAATCTCAAGCTTCTTCTCCGAAAGGCGGAAAGTCATGAGCGCAACAGCGCCCGAGTACCCTCAGTTCGACAGGAAAACGCACGCTGAGTTCTTCAGACGGAACGGATACGTCGTCCTCGAAGACTGCCTCCCGCTGGATTTCATCGCCCGACTCAACAAGGCTTTCATGGAGTTGATGGAAGACAAGATACGGAAATTCGGCCTTGCGCCGATCCGCGAGACGGACAAGAGGAAATTGGAAAACAATTCCGTCCACAGGGACTTCCGGCCGGAGGGCGGGAACCACGACTTCAATCGATGGAACATGCATCTCCCGACAACCCCTCTCTTCCTCAGCGAAGAGCTCGTCGCCCACCCGCATGTGACCGCGGTGCTCGACGAGGTCTTCGGAGGCGATTACATCGCCTTTCTGGTGGCTTCCGACACTCCCTACCCGGGCGCGGGCTTTCAAAACATTCACCAAGACTTCTCACGATTCGGCGTGACAGTGAACATCCCGCTCGTGGACTTCACGGAGCGGAACGCCCCCTTGGAAATATGGCCGGGCTCCCATCTCAAGCAGAAGGGGGATGTTCAACCCGAATTCCACAAAGAAGCGGTCAGTTTATCGAAAGACGAGCTGAACCGGGTCAACCAGGCGATTCAATCCCAACGGATGATGCTGAAAGCCGGGTCCATCCTCATCAGGGATCACAGGCTTGTCCATCGCGGGACGGCCAACAGCGGCCAAAGCCCCCGACCCTGCCTGTCGATATGGTACAAGAAAGTGGATGGTTTCAGTTTGACGGGCCTATCGATCCCGACCCCCCACAGAGGGCTTTGCGATCGAGTGGCTCGTTACGCGCTCGACATCAGGCGCGAAGGCAAAGGCTCAGGCTCATCCATAAAAAACAAATCTTTGCTCAATCTCGGGAATTACCTAGGCCGCTTCGTGGAAGAGTTCGCCGGCTCCGACCGGGATTACCGCCGCGTGATACCGGAATCCCTCTGGCGATCCTTTTCCCCCAAGATGCGGCATCTGCTGCGATACGCATCCGTCGAAAACCCAGAGAAAAACGGAGTCGCGAAAAGATCTCTCCTGGGGTCCGGGATCCTCGTCTCTGTGACAGCGCTTTTTTTCATCGCGAGCCTCTACAGCAAGCTGCGCTTCCACCCGCGTTTTTGACGCTCTCGCGTCTCATCTCGCGTCGAGGGGCGACGAGACCGGCCGGACGTTCATCGCTCGTCCGGCCGAACGCCTGTTCAGCCACGCAAGATCAGTCCCGCCATGAATATTCGGGCTCCGGCTCCAGCACCTTCAGGTACTCGATCAACGCGCGTTTGTCCTCGACGCTCAAGTCGGTTCCGTACCTGGAACCCTCATGGCCGCTGTTCGAGTTCCCCACCTCTTCCGTGTTGAGGCAGGTGTACCCTTTGCCTTTGCTCTTGCAATCGGGCTTGCCGTCAGCCCCTTTCGGGACGTCGTGCCGGAACCCGAGCGTGCGCGGGTCCAGTTCGATCGAACCCACGGCGAAGAGCTTCGGGCGCTCGCTCGCCGGCGACAGGAGATCCCAGATCGTCGGGACAGAGCCGTTGTGCAAGTAAGGCGCGGTCGCCCAGACGCCGGCCAAGTGCCGCGATTTGTAACCAGCGCCCTCTTCTATGTCCCCATAGTTGTTGCCGTAGTCATTCTGGCTCGAGAAGCCTTTCACCGTATCCCGGAAAAACTCGGCGCCGCGGAGGTCGGCGAACTCGATGCGCCGGACCTCGCTTTGAGTCACGTCACGAGTTTCATAGTAACGGTTCTTGATGGCGCCGACGCTGTTGAAAATAGTCGCGTTGAACGCGTTGTCGTCCACGGGTTTCGTCGCGTTCACGGCCGCGTACCGGTCCGTGCCGACGTGCTCGAGGGAACCGACGCGATAGTCGCGCAACTGGCCCGCGGGCCCGACGAAACGGTTCGACTCGTGGCACTTCATGCACTTGGCCTCGTAAACGCGCCGGCCCCGGCCCAGCATGCCCTCGTCGACTTTCAGTTCCTCGATACCGGCGAAGATGGCCCGCCAGTTGGGAACCTGGATCTTATGGATCAGGTTCTCCAGGCGGTCGAGATTGCGCACCTTCACCGTCGAATCCATGTCCTTGTTCAGAACCACGGCCCCTAAACCCAGGGCCTGCCCGACGTTGCGCATGGCGACCGAGTTCGAGTTGGCGTTGTAATGGAGCATGGCCATGTGCTTGATGCCCCAAACCCAGGGAAGGGAGACCGGAGCCGTGTAATCGATCGGGTTCTCGCCGCGCAGGACGAGGTTGCCGATCCGCCCGAAAGCGTCGGTCCGCGCGTAACCGGAGATCGTCTCGTTGGTCTTCGGATCGGTTCCGACCATGAGTTTCCCGAGGAACTGCATGCGTTGCTCAAGCTCACCGATATCGTCGCCCTTCTTGAACCCGTAAGTGACGTACAGCAGGTCCTTCAGGCTCTCGGTGATCGCGTGATCGCCCTTGTAGAGGCGCCTCGTGTCTTGACGGAGCTTCGCCATCGCCAGAGTGATCTTCGCGCTCAGTTTGCCGGCGTTGACGATGCCGGTCTCTTTACCGAGGCGCTTCAAAAAATCGGAATTGATCCGTTTGGCGTGTTTCTCGGCGTCGGCGACGTTTTGTTTCTTCAAGAACTGGACGAGCAAATCTTTCTTGGCGAGCACTCCCAGCGTGGAGCGGGAGAGGTCCTCGAAGAACCCACGCACGTCGGTGACACTCGGCGAGCCAGAGACCTTGAAAGTCTTCCCTTGGAAGCTCATCGAACCCGAATGGCAGAGCGTGCAGTTCGTGCCGACCATTTTGATCGACTTGAAACTTTCACCATTGCGGCGGATGTCGCGGACGACGGGAAACTGATCCTCAAGGTAAGCCTCGGCCTCCGCGTCGACCGTGTGGTTGCTCCACGAAGCGCTCATGCCGACGTAGGGCACGAGGTACGTGCGTCGCTCGCCTTTTTCAGTGACGGTCTTCAGGGCCGTGCTCCGGTTCATGCCCCAACGCTTGTCGAGATCCTGCAGGAACGGCCGGGTCGCCTCGCCGTTTTCATCGAGAAACGCGACGGAGGAAAGCGCTTTCATCCATTCATACGGGTAAATGTCGGCCCCCTCGGAGAGGTGCTCGAGATCGGCGAGGTCGGACCCGGTCACCCCGGGCGGATGCGAGATGGGGGGGCCGGGCCTCGACGCGAGGGTCCGTTCGCCGGCGGGCTTCTCCCTGGGGCTCGTGCACGAGCTCAGGGAGAGAGAAGCGAGCAGGGAGATGCAGATGTATCTCATATGCGCATCCTTTTAGTTTATCGGCCAAAGACCAACGCGAGCAAGGCCGCGATCGCGGGAACCGCTTGCGCGAAAAAAATCCGCTTGTGGACGGTGACGCCGCCGACGATTCCGGCGATGACGACGCAACTTAAGAAGAAAAGCCCGACGGGAAACCGCTGCTCGCCCGCGAACAAGGCCCAAACGAGGCCCGCGGCCAGGAACCCGTTGTAGAGGCCCTGGTTGAAGGCCATCGCCTTGGTCATGCGCACGAACTCCTCGCTGAGCCCGAACGTTTTGCGCGTGCGCGGCCGCGTCCACAGGAAACATTCCATGACCATGAAATAGGCGTGCAGGCACGCGACAAGGGCGACCAGGGAGACGGCGACCGTGTTCAAGCCTCACCGCCTTTCCGGAAGGGGGCGTGAACGGCCGAGAATGACGGTTTCATAGAAGTATTTTTCCGTTTCCGAAAGAGCGCCGTGCTTCATGGAGGTCTTCTTGTTATAGACGCCGTCCTTGCATTTCTCGTATTGCGTGTCGCGGTCCGCCCCTTTCCGCCCCTTCGTGACCTTATGGGCGATCACGGGCAGGCCCATGCAAAGGCGGAAATCGATATTGAGGCGCGCGTAGAGCAACATGTCGCGTTCGTTCGGGAACGAGCTGATCCCCGCCGGGTTCATGAGGCACTCTCGATACGTGTAACGGTCGTAGAACTTCATGTGGTCCTCGAACTCGTATTCCGATCCGCTCGGTCTCTTCGCCTGGTCCATGCTGAGCCGATCGGCCTTGAGTTCCCGCCCGAACATGACGTGCTCGTAAAAAGCGTCTTCCGTCGGCGTCAGCTCGCCGCCTTTTTCCTTTTTGCATGCGAGATGGGCCTCCGCGTGCCTCTTGTCCCCGAGCAGAACATTGACCTTCTTTTTCGCCATGCAGGACTGGTACTTCGCGTTCATCCGGCAGTAAAGGAGATGACGGTTCTCGAAGTTCACCATGTTGAGCTTATGGATCTTGAGGTTCTTCAAGACCACGCGCGCGGAGAGTTTGGGATCGTCGATGTCCAGGCCGGCCAGGCATTGGCGGAACACCTTGCGATCGTAGTCTTGCAGGTAATCTTCGTAGGCGTAAGCCGGGTTCGCGATTTGCAGGGCTCGCTCATCGCGCTCGGAGACGTCGAATTCAACGTCGTAACGCTCCGGGAACGAGGTGCTCTTCTCCACGAAAAGGCCGTTCTCAGTTTTCAGCTTCGTCCGGAATTCGATGTTCCCGTCGGCGCCCGCCGCCGGCCGCACGTTCGGGAGCTTGAGGATCGCCATCACGATCTCGGGCACCTGCACGAGGCCGACATAGTCGCCGAGGCAGCGGTGGTATCCGTAGCCGAGATGGAAGAACAAATCCTGGTCGCGGTTGACATCGAACTTGCCCGGGTTCGCGAAGACGTCCGGATCGAGCATCGCGGCGTGCGTCGCGACGAGAACGTGCGCGCCCTTGGTGATCGTCGCGCCGTTTTTCAGCTTGAAATCCCTTTCCGCGTAACGAACGACGTAGGGGTTGATCGGCTGGAACCTCAAAGCCTCCCACGTGTACCTCGCGACCGTCTCGACATCATCTTTCAAGGCGGCCTGACGGGCGAGCTCGAGCTGCTCCGGGCGGGCGAAAAGCTGGGCGAGCGACTGGACGACTGCGGCTTGCGTGGTTTCGACGCCGCCGACGAGCGTGCCGATGATGTTCAAACGCAGGCGATCGTCCTCCTCCGTCGCGGGCTTGACCAATTCGCTCACGCCCTCTCGCACCATGCGCGAGAGGACGTCATCGCCTCCCGGCCGTCTTTGCTTCTCTTTGATGAGCTCTTTGAGATAGGCGTGCATCTCTTTGCCGGCGGTGACGGCGGCGGCGTGGACATGGGCGTCGTTGAGGACGTTGTGAAAATATTCGTCCTGGGTCGCGCGCGACCATTCGTACATTTTCTTTTCATTCGGCCCGGGGAACCCGAAATAGCGGCCGGTGAGTCGGATCGGGACTTTGCGGGCGACTTGGTTGACGAGCTCGAGGCGCCCGAATGCCCGCCCGTTGAGATCCGTCCCGACGTACCGCGTTTCTTCGATCGCTTCCTTGACGAGCTCGCGAACCATGGATCGGATCATCGGCATGTCTTCTCGCGGCATCATCCGCCGCATCCACGGCTTCTCTTTCGCATTGTAGTCGGTTCCGTCGAACGAGAGCATGTAAGAGCCGATCGAGCTCTTCATCTTCTCACGGTAGTTGCGCACCGTGAACACGGTCGGGTTGTCGAGGACTTCTTTGACGTCGGCGTACTTCATGACGACGAATGTGCCGTCGTGTTTGTAGTTGTACGGGCCTTTTTTGATCGGCAAGCTCTCGAGTTCCAGGACCGGCGACGTTCTCAGGAGTTCGCTGAAAGTCGGGACCGGGTTCGACCTCACCCATTTGCCGAACGTGCGCAACCGCGGTTTCAGGATCTTCATTTTGGTCTCGGCTTCCGCCATCTCCTGGCTCAGCGTCTTGCCGGAAACGGGATCGACGGCGACGACGGTCTCGGCGGCCGCCGTTTCACGCTTCGCGGGATCAGGGGCCGCGGATTTTTCGGCGCTGGTGCAAGCCACGCAGGCGGAAACAGCAGCGGGCAGCAGAAAATATCTCGGTCGAACCACGTCGCCTCCTTCGTACATCCGTACAATGCCCATTTACTAATCAGTTCATAAGTAAGTTCACATAAGCCGTGAGAGGGTGTATGCTGTCTTTATGAAGAAACAGGACGCCCGCAGACTCAGTCACGAAACGCT
>JAJTYM010000055.1 GCA_021463345.1 Pseudobdellovibrionaceae bacterium
TCATCCGCACTCGGCCTTGAAATTTATGTCGCCGCTGGAGTACAGAGAGCAAGCTCGCTCAGGCGAGAAAGTGTACGTTTAACCGGGGGCCATTCCACGGATCCAATTCATTCCTTCGTGCATGCATCTATTCAGAGATGGGCCATTGGGAGTCTGGCCGTAGCGACGCTTATTTTTGCGTTAGCTCACTCACTGTCAGCTGCAAGTCCAGCCAACGCTCAGTTGTCTCGCTGGGTGCGGGTCGCCTGCCAAGTAGATCCGTATAACTGGCGCGTTTGTGGTGAGGCTATTAGAATGAGCGAGTTGACAGATCACATTGAAGATGCCCGCTCGCTTGCGCGACAGCAAATACGACTCAGGCCATGGAACTATTCTATCTTGCTGGATTGGGCTGTTCTCGAAGCGCGGACTGGAAATACAGACGCATCGTGTGAGATTGCCCAGCAAGTGCTAGGCATACTCCCTGCCGAGCGAGATAGATTTGCGTACTGTGGTTTCACTTACATCGATTCAAAAGCAATTCGGAAGTCTTATCCGAGTTGGATAGAAGCTATCGTGAAAAGACGTTCGAGATGTTCGAAAATGGAGACTGGGTCGAGTATGAACTCCCCAAGATCCTAGGCGCGATTTTCATGTGACCCGCTCGTCCCGACCGGGATGCCGGCTCCGACGCCTTTTTGTCCCCTTTTTTTTTGACTCATCGCTCTAAAAAAAGAGGGGTGGAGGTCTCAACTTGATTGGTGGGATGGCGGCTTAGAGAATGCCGAAGATCAAGCTTGCCTTGATCGCCGCCCGTCGCTGAAATCGAGGCGCCCGTTTTTTAGATAAAGGAGTCGATCATGGGGAAAGTGCTGAAGCTCGTCATATTGCTCACTCTGCCGCTCATTGGCACGGCGTCGTTGATGAAGGGGACGGCCATGGCCTCGCAAGGGTCTTCTTTCATGGAGGTCCAGGATGTCCTTCAAGACCGGAAAGTGCCGGTTCAATTGAGCGCCGAGGAGGAGGCGGAGCTGCAAGTCTACCGGAATGGCGACTTGCCGGCGTATGAGCCGATCTTGGACGCGGGGCTGGCGGGCGATGCGAAACGGACCCTCGCTGAAGATTCGGATTACTACCCACGGATCGAAAAACGGGTCCACGGCAACGGGATTTGCTTCACCGGCCTATGGACGGCGACGAACCCGACCTCCCCTTACTCGGGGTATTTCGCTCCAGGCAAACAAGGGTTGTTCATCGGCCGCGCATCGGTCGCGACCGGCAAGACGCTCGCGGGGCAATCGCGGGTGTTCGGTTTCGCGGGAAAGATCTTCCCGACGATGGATCCCAACGAGTCCGTGAAGACGGCGAACTTTTTCACGATGGATTACCTTTTGGGATCCAAAATCGCTCACTTCACGGACGCGGTCTTTTCCAACTCGCCGGCTCTTTACGGCCGTGTCCTCGATATCGATTTCGACTTCGTCAGATCCGGCCTCAAGGTGAGCAAGGTATTCAAAAAGGCGAACAAGCGACCTGGATTCAGGCCCGTCACCCAGATCGCGGCGATCGGAGAGAACGGCCAGATCCGGTCGCCAAAGATCATTCGAGTCGTGGCGAGCGACGGCACGCCCCGCATCGACACGGATGACTTCAGGCGGGAATTGAGCGCGTCCAATTATCCTGGCGGATTGAAGCTGCGCGTTTATGACGGGGACAGCGACGCCGACGCGCAGGAGCTCGCGGTCATTGATCTGAAGCGAAGCTTCGTCTCTTATGGCTGCGACAAACAACTGCACTTCCCTCATCCCTTGGTGAAATAGGCCACTGGCGCGTCTTTGATCCCCGTCCGTGAAAGGAGAGTGATCATGATCCGAGCGAGAGGAATCGCGGCGTTTTCGGCGACGGAGCCGCTCGGGCCTTACGCGTTCGAGCGCAGGGAGCCGGGCGAACACGATGTCGTCATCGATATCAAGTACTGCGGCATCTGCCACTCGGACATCCATACCGTGCGCAGCGAATGGGGAGCGGCGAGGTATCCCGTCGTGCCTGGACACGAGATCGCCGGCGTCGTGCGGGCGGTCGGGACGAAAGTGACCAAACACGATGTGGGCGACCGGGTAGGGGTGGGTTGTTTCGTCGACTCTTGCCGGGAATGCGCGCATTGCCGGCAGGACCTCGAGCAGTATTGCCTGGAAGGCTTCAATGCGACCTATAACGGCTTCGAAAAAGACGGCGAAACGCCGACGCAAGGCGGATACTCGGACGTCATCGTCGTCGATGAGAACTACGTCCTGAAGGTCCCGGACGCCCTGACGCTCGAAAAGGCGGCGCCCCTGCTTTGCGCCGGGATCACCCTCTATTCCCCGCTCATGCACTGGAAGGCCGGTCCCGGCAAGAAAGTGGCGATCATTGGCCTGGGCGGTCTTGGGCACATAGGCGTCCAAATCGCGCGCGCGCTCGGCGCCGAGGTCACGGTCCTCAGCCACTCGGAAGCGAAGCGCGAGGACGCGCGGCGCCTGGGGGCGCGCGCGTTCGCGTCTACGCGCGATCCCAGGGTCTTCTCGGATCTGGCCGGCTCGTTCGACCTGATCGTCAACACGGTTTCGGCGGACATCGACATGGGGGCCTACTTCGGGCTCCTCAAGCGCGACGGCGCGCTGGTCGCCGTCGGCCTTCCCGAGAAGCCGTTGGTGATTCATCCGTTCCCGCTGGTGATGATGCGCAGATCGTACGCGGGATCCCTGATCGGTTCGATCAAGGAGACGCAAGAAATGCTCGATTTCTGCGCCCGGAACGCCGTAGCGCCCGAGATCGAATTGATCGGCCCCGAGCAAGTCAACTCCGCCTATGAGCGCGTGCTCCGGAGCGATGTACGTTACCGATTCGTCATCGATATGGCGAAAATCGGCTGAGCGCGGGCGCGAGGGCCGGCCGCTCATGTTTTCGCGGAAAGGGGGAGCGGATGCCGAGTGGATCCAGGGTGCCGGTTTTGTTCATCGGCCACGGTTCACCGATGAACGCCATCGAAACCAACGACTACACCATGGCGATTTCCGCCTTCGCGCGCGAGCGGCTCCCGCGTCCGCGCGCGATCCTCTGCGTTTCGGCGCACTGGCTGACCGAGGGGACATGGGTCACGCATATGGAGAACCCGCGCACGATCCATGACTTCCACGGTTTTCCTCAGGAACTTTTCGGCGTGCGGTACCCCGCGCCTGGCGATCCGCGTTTGGCCGAGGAGATCCACCGGAGGATCCGGCGGCCCCGGATCGTTCTTGACGACGAGATGTGGGGGCTCGACCACGGCGCGTGGTCGGTTTTGCGCCACATGTACCCGGCGGCCGACGTGCCGGTGCTGCAGATGAGCGTTTCTATCACTCAGCCGCCCTCGTACCACTTCGAGGCCGGGCGCGCGCTCCGGGAACTGCGGGACGAGGGCGTGCTGATCCTCGCCAGCGGGAACATCGTCCATAACCTGCGGCGGCTCAGCTGGGAGAGCGCCGCGGCGCCGTTCGACTGGGCGCTCGAGTTTGATCTCTGGGTCAAGGAACGGCTGGAGGCGCGGGACTTCCGGGCGCTGGTGGAGGACGCGACGATCAGCGAAGCGGGTCGGCTTTCGATCCCGACGCCTGATCATTGGCTCCCGGCGCTGTACGCCATGGGCGCCGCTGCCGAGGGCGAGCCGGTCGAGTTCATTTTCGAGGGCGTTCAAAACGCCTCGATCTCGATGCGCTCGTTCGCGTTCGGTGCGGATCGTTTCGGGCGGGCTTGAGCGACGGACCCGTGGGACCGGCCCTTTACAGTTCCACGACCATGTTGAACACCGGGGCGCCCGGTTTGGAGTCCCTGTCGTCCAGGCAGAAATAACCGACGCGTTCGAACTGGTAACGCAGATCGGGCGCCGCGTCCCTCAAGCTCGGCTCGAGCTTCGCGTTGCGGATCACCGTGAGCGAGTTTCCGTTCAGGTTGGACTTGAAGTCCTCGCCATCGGGATGGACGTCGGGGTCGGGGACCTTGAACAGGCGACCGTAGAGGCGCACTTCCGCCTCGAAGCCGTTCGTCGCCGAAACCCAGTGGATGATGCCTTTGGGCTTTTTGCCATCGGCCGGGGGTTTGCCGCCCAGAGTGACCGGGTCGTACTCGCAGCGGAGCTCGGTCACCGCGCCATCGGCGCCCGTGATCACGTCTTTGCACGTGATCACGTACGCGTTGCGCAGGCGTACGCGGCCGCCGGGCGACAAGCGATGGAAACCCTCGGGCGGGTTCTCCATGAAGTCCTTGCGGTCGATATAAACTTCTTTCGTGAACGTGAGCGTGCGCGCGCCGAATTCGGGTTTTTTCGGGTGAGCGGGCGCCTGGATATCTTCGGACGCGCCGGCTGGGTAGTTCGTGATGACGACTTTGAGCGGATCGAGGACCGCCATCGCGCGCCGTGCGACCTGATCGAGGTCGTCTTTGACGCATGCTTCGAGGACTTCGATGTCGATCACGCCCTCGGCTTTGGCGACGCCGATGCGTTTTGCGAAATTGCGGACCGCCGCCGGCGTGTAGCCGCGGCGGCGGATCCCGGAAACCGTCGGCATACGCGGATCGTCCCAGCCGCTGACCAATCCCTCCTTCACGAGTTGCAGGAGTTTACGCTTGCTCATCACCAGATAGGTGAGGTTCAAGCGGGCGAACTCGTGCTGGCGGGGCCGGCCCCCGATGCCCGAATGCTTGTTCGCGTTCTCGACGCACCAATCGTAGAACGGGCGATGGTCCTGGAATTCGAGCGTGCAGATCGAATGCGTGACGCCCTCGATCGCGTCGCTCACGGGGTGCGCGTAGTCGTACATCGGGTAGATGCACCATTTGTCGCCTGTGCGGTGGTGACGCGCTTTTTTGATCCGGTACATGAGCGGGTCGCGCATGTTCATGTTCGGCGACTTCATGTCGATTTTCGCGCGCAAGGTGCAGGATCCTTCCGCGAACTCTCCGGCGCGCATGCGCCGGAAGAGATCGAGATTCTCCTCGACGCCGCGACCCCGGCCGGGGGAGTCTTTCCCGGGCGTCGTGAAGTCGCCGCGGAACTCGCGCA
>JAJTYM010000056.1 GCA_021463345.1 Pseudobdellovibrionaceae bacterium
ACTGAAGATAAACAAATTGACACGATGGAAGAGGCCGTTTAACCAATGCAACCAACGCCGCTCGATCGACGAATTTCAACTAAACGACGGACAAGCCCCGCAAAGGGCACTTTGTCGAACAATATTCCACGAAAATTTTGAGGGATTTTTGAAAAATCAACCTCACGCGCGATACGCTTGGATCGCTAAACATCCATCATTTCTCAGCACGGAGACTGAGACGTGAAACAAAATCTTACGATTGAGTGCCTTGCGAGCCTACCCCTCAAAGAGGGATTTTCGCTCGACGAACTGGCGTCGGCATCGCCTACATTGACCCCAAGACGGCTACTGGCAGCCTCAGCACGATGACAAGATATGGAATCTTTGCGCCTACCCTTGGATTCGGCGGCGGACCGCGCGCTAGAAATAGACGGTGCCGACGAGGCCCATGCCTTTATAGCTGTCCGTGACGCTCGTCCCGCCGCCGGTCGGCTTGAGCTGATAAGTCGATTCGAAGATCTGCGCCTCCACCGCGATGGCGAAGATTTCCAGAAACGCGCCGTACGTCAAGCGTGAACGGCTCACTTTCCCGCCCACCCCAGGCTCCTCTCGGGCGGCGGTCGCGGCGTATTCGGCGCGCGCGCCGAGAAACGGCAGAAGATAAAGCTTCGCCTCCCCTCCGTAGTAAGCCGAAGCGAACGAACGCGACGGCGCGGACGCGCCCCAGAACCCGACCGTGTCGTGCTTTGCGTATCCGGCCTTGAACAGCAGGCCCGTGTCCTGCGAACTGCGGCCGAACGGCCGAAGCAGGAGACCGCCGCCGGACTCGGTCGACGCCCACCGCGTCTGCGGGGAACCGGGCGACGACAGGAACGCGCCGCTAAGATGGTAGCCCTCGAAGCCCAGATCGATGTTGATCGCGCGACGCCTGTCGTTGTCGGAGAGCAGACCGTTCATGAAAAACTGGATGCGACCGCCTTGGCTCGAAAAATCCCCTAGCTTCGAGCCCCGCTCGACGTCGCCGCCGAGCTTGAAGTAGCTCAGCGCGAGGTCGGGCTCGAACGGCCAACGTTTTTTGACGTAACCCCATTTCGCGTCCTGCTCGGCGCGGATGCGCTTTTGATCGCTCAGATAGCCGATCAGATCGAAACGCTGGGACTGCCGGCGCTTGTATTTTTCATAAAAACCGCCGCTTCCGCCCTCCTGAGCGCGAACCCCGCCCGCGGCGAAAAAAACGAAAACCGCCGATATGACGGAGAACAAGTTGTGGGTGGCGGCGTTTCGTTTCATGCGTCGCTTCCAGGATAAACGACAACACTGGACGCGCGTCGCATCAAAAATCCGCGTGCATCGCGATGAGACGAAGCCCGAGAAGGCCGCGAAAACGACGAACGTCCAGCCGCCTCGGGGCCCACCGCGGAACCGCGTTGCGATCGCGCCCTCCCGACGACATACTCGATGGTTGAGGCGACACATGGAATTCAGAGCCCTGGATCTCTACTGCGAACGGTTGTCGGCCGCGTTCTGGGCGGAACCGGCGAACGCGCTCAGCAACCTGGCCTTCGTTTTCGTCGGCGTCTGGGCGTTATGGCAGGGTCGAAAGCTCTCGGCCCGCCCCATGGTCATGATCATGGCCGGGCTGATCGTCGCGGTCGGGATCGGCAGCTTTCTCTTCCATACGTACGCGAACACGTTGGCGCTGATCGGCGACCTGGTGCCGATCTTCGTCTTCACCAGCGCCTACCTGTTCCACTCCCTTCGATGCTTCATTCAATGGCCCCTCAAGCGTTCGCTGGTCGCCCTCGTCGCGGTCGTCGCCGGCATGGCCCTGGCCCAAGTCTTCGTGCCCAACCACGTTCTCAACGGCTCGCTCCTCTACGCACCGCCGCTCCTGGCGCTTTTCTGCGTCGCTGGAGCCATGAGGGCCCGCCACCACGGTAAATGGAGTCAGTTGTACGCGGCTGGCGCGGCCACGCTCGCGCTCAGTCTGGTCATGCGCACCCTGGATCCGGTGATCTGCGACGCGTTCCCTCTGGGCACCCACTTCCTCTGGCATCTCCTCAATGGGGCTTGCCTCGGGATCCTGATAACCGTCGCCCTCCGTTTCGACCCCGCGCCAACCGGAGCCGGGTGATCCGGGACCGATCCTCGCCACCGCCGGCCCCCGCCTGGAACGCGATCCATCTCCCGCCGGCGCGTCAGTCGGGCTCTTCGCAAAGCCGCGGTCCGCTCCGCCTCAAAGCTCGAGGTCGACCTTCTCTTGGGGCGCGTTCAGGTTGGACGCGAACGAATGCAACACGAAGATCTGCACATTGTCCTTCGGAAACGTATCGGACGCGATGATCTCCGCCACGTCGTTATGGAATTTCGACACGAGTTCGACGATCTTTTTCGAGGCGGCGTTCGAAAGCGCGGCGACCCGAACCGAGGAGACCGAAGCGTTGCGGGTGCGTTCGGGGTCGATCGCGGCCGGAGAGAGCGAGTAACGCTCGGCAGCCAAATCGGTCGCATGCTTCGTGAAGCCGCGGATCCTCGGATCGCGCAGGCCGGAAAAATTGAAACTGTTCCCCAAAGAGACGTACTTATCGCCATCGAATCCCGCGAACCCGGCCGAGCAGAGGATCGCCAAAGTCTCGCGAACCTCCCGAACGCTGCAAGCCGAATGCTCCGCCAATAAACGCTCATCGTGGCGCACCAGGTCCCGATAGGCTTCCAGCTGAAGGGCGGCATTGACGTACGCGCAAAGCGGGTTGCTCATGAGCACCGCCCGTTGACGCAAAAAGTCCTCGTAAAGAAGCTGGATACTCCCCAAGCGACGCACATCGACGAAGCGCGACAACCAACCGAACAATATCGCCGGACGCGTCCCGATCAGCTTCAGGACCTCGGCCAGATCCGGCGTCGTCCCGGCGACCAACCATTTTTGAATTTGCTTGCGCGCGCTCTTGCAAGCAGCCGACTGGGACAGCAGGCCATTCTCGAGCGCGCGCAGGGTGGACGCGACGCTCAGTTCGTTTTCGTTATGGAAAGTCCAGAAGCTGTAACGGAAATGACCGGACATCGGCACGCCCAGCTCTTCGGCGTAACGAAAAAACTCGTCCCACTTCATCCGCGTGAAGCCGGATTCCCACTTCCCCACCTGATTGAAGGTGTAACCGAGCCGCTCGCTCACATGCCGCTGGGTGAGAACTCCCCTCAGGAGACGAATCACCTCTTCAGCCAGCTTCTGGTAATCGACCTCCGGCGCGCTTCGGGCGGCGACATGACGCCCGTCGTCATCGGCTCGGGGAACCGGAATCTCCAAGTCGTCCATCACACGTCCTCACTCGTACGGCAGGTATCCTCAAGGCGCCCCCCTCAGGTCAAGCCGGTCCAGCACAAGACCGAAACGACTTGGCACCCCACGCGTTTCCGATTTCGGAAAAAACGACGTGAATACGGAAACAACCCTGTCGTGAGCCGCGCCCGCCCCTTACCGTAAAGTCATGAAGTCTTTGGACTGGCTGGATCAAGCGAAATGGGCCGCCTCGGGCGGCAACGCCCAACCCTGGACGGCCGCCTATGAAGAAACCGAAAATTCCGTCGCCATCGAGCTTTCAATCGATGCCGCCTACCGCGCGCACCCATCGGCGATGGACTTGAGCGGAACGGCGTCGACGCTCGCACTCGGCTGCCTGGCGACCAATCTCCACATGATCGCCGCCGGAAACGGCTTCGTTCTGACGGACCTCCGCGTCTCCGAACGGGACTCCCTCTGGACAAGCTCCGTGCGGCTCCTCTTCGGCCGCGGCAAGGCGACGGGCCGTGTTTACGGCCCGGACGACATCAGGGTGCGCCACACGAACCGGTACCCGTTCCGCACGACTCCGATCGACGCCGCCGTCCGCTCCAACCTCGAGGCGATCGCCCGCTCGTACGCGCGTGTGCGCGTCGCGGAATTCGCCGAAGCGAAAATGGCCCTCGTCCCCGGGTTGTTCGCGCTCGAGCGCATCCGTTGGCAGGACAAACGCCTTCTGCAGAGCCTGTTCGAAGAACTTCACTTCCGCCATGACGCCACCGAGGCCTCCGGCCTCATCGAGGCCGATCAACTCGGCATCTCACCTGTCGAACAGTGGTTTTTACGGCTTCTCCGCGATGTCCGTCCCCTCCGGCTCCTGTTCCGCTGCGGCCTCGACCGCATCATCGCGCGCCAAAGCCTGACGCAAGGGATACGCAACTGCGACCGCGTTTATTTCTTGGAGGCGGCCGACGCCTCGTTCCGGAGTTGCTTCGAATTGGGGCGATGCTTTCAAGAACAATGGCTGGAGGTCAACAAGGCGGCGCTGGCGTTCCAGCCGATCGGTTTGCCGTTGATCGCGTTCGAGCATTGGCGCGACGAGGGAGGAAGCCGGCTTCGGCCCGAACAGAGGCGCGCCATCGAGTCCGTCACGCGTGATTTCGGAACGAAATTCCGCCTGGACTTCAAGAAACCCATGATCGGCTTCCGTGTCGGCGTTCCGACACGGGCACCGAAGAGATCCTCCCGCAAACCCGTCGCCGCGCAAATCAAACCCGGCCTCTCGGCCGACTGAAACGTTTCCGGAGACCACTTGTCCAAACAGAAGGTTCGAGATGACGTCCTTTGAATTCTCCACGGCCTTCTGCCGGACGCTGGGCCTCCTCACCCCCGCTGAACTGCAGGCCCTGCGCGGAAAAACGGTCGCGATCGCGGGCCTGGGGGGCGTC
>JAJTYM010000057.1 GCA_021463345.1 Pseudobdellovibrionaceae bacterium
GGCGTCCCTCCCGAGATGAACGGTTCCCGTTCATCTCGGGAGGGACGCCTTTAGCCCCGGCGGCTTTGAGGAGTCCTTATTCCAAAACCAGCTGGCATTCCGGGAGGCGGGCGGGTTCGATCGTGTTCGAGGTTTCCTTGCACTCCCGGCCATTGACGAAAGGCACTTGATGGTAGAAGGGCCCCCTGCGCACGGCTTTGTAGGTCGCCGAGGGATTCAAGCCCTCCGTCGTCAGAACCACCGCGTGAGTCAAATCCCCTTCTTTCGTCAAAACCTGGCCCGTCCGGTGGCTGAACGTGAACCACGCGCCGGCGTACGGGGCGGCCGACCAACACTTGCCAGCGGAAGTCGACCAATCCGGAGTCACGGGAGGCAGATTGAGTTCAATGCCTTCCCCGTTCCCGCAGTTGCGGGCTTGGTACGCCGACCCTTGGCGGGCCGAGATCTTCTGGGTTTCAAGATGGTTCATTTGGTGATCGAGGCGGGAGACGAGGATATCGTAGTGGTCGCAGTCGAGAGTCTGTTTCGTCGGGTTCGACAGTTCAATCGTCATCTGTCCCAGCTCACTCGAGGCGCACTGCAATTTGAGCTGGTCGGGGGCCGCGGCCGAGCCGTGGGAACCCATCATCGAAAAACCCGTTGCGATCATCAAAAGCAAGGCGAAATGCCGTGGCGATTTCATGCGTGACTCCTTCAGTTTCAGTGTAACGATCGGATTCCGTGCGACGGCCGGCCCACGCGGCGGCGGGCGTCGCCTCAACGATGACGAATTCACCGTTTGTTCAGCCGCGAGTCTAAACAGGAACCGAAGTGATTTGAAGCGCTATCTGTTTACACATTGCGTGTTTTTTGTTCCAATCCCGCGACCCGGGCGGCTCAGGGGGAGGATCGGCGAAGGGGATATGGCGTGAAGGAGCGGAAAAGGGAAGAGACGGCCAGTCGGCGAGCGGCGCCGGCGGGCGGCGAGAACGGCGGGAACACCAAAGAAGAAAAAAGTTTCAGGGTCGCTTTAAGCATGTTCTCCCTGGAAGCGGCGCAAGGGCATCTCCAATGGAAGGTGACCGATCTCGTGCGCAAATCCCAGGTGAGCCGAACTCTGATCTACCGCTATCTCGGGCGCAATAAAGGCGAAATCTTCTCGAACGCTTTCCGGTGCTTCATCGAGCGTTTTTACGGATTGTCCTCGACGGGGAGGCGAATGAGCCTCCCCGATGTCATCGAGACGTCCAGAGCCCTCATGGAAACCCACCCGGAGGCCGTCATATTCTACCAGAAATGGCGGGCGAACGGCTCCCCCTTGCGAAAAGAGTTCATGAAAATCGAGGAAAGATTCCAAAAGCGGCTCCGACGGCTTTTCCCCGACAAAGCCGCCGAGGACATTGTGGTGTTGCACGCCGTGATCCACGGTTTGGTGACGGCGCCCTTTCTGACCGCCTCGCAAGCCAGGCATGGGTGCGAGAGACTTTTGAAACCGGCCACTGCCCGAGGAGAGTGACCTGATGAGCATGCCCCGTGACGAGCGAATGCGAGCCAGCGTCCAGAGTAAACGATTTTACATCATATTGGCCCTGGGCTTGTGCGCGTATTTGGGGCTTCCCGCCCGTTCGGCCGCGCGCGCCGGCGGTGACGGGGTCTATCAGTACCATGACCACTTCAGCTGTTCCGGGAAACGAGCGCGGCTCAAACGGGAGAAGGGGGAAGGGCGGGCGAAGACGAGGTGGAGCGCCCTGTCCGGGATGAAAGCGGGGCCAGGGTCGTTTTACAATTGGCGGAAATCGAACGGGAGGGTCTTGCGCCCGTTCGCCTCGGACGGGTGCAGCATGTCCCCGGACGGGGTCCCAGGGTCCGATCGGGAATGGGTCCAATGCTGCGTCCACCATGATGTCGACTACTGGCTTGGCGGCACCGAAGCCGAGAAAGAAGCCGCCGACAATGAGCTCCAGAGGTGCATCGCTCGAAAGGGCTATCCTGAAATCGGGAGGCTCTACAGGGCTTTCGTCAAGCGGTTCGGCGGCGCCAACAGTTCGCAGATATTCCGCTGGGGCTACGGGTGGAATTACAAACGCCCTTACTCCCCTTTGTCCGAGAGCGAAGAATCGATGGTCTCCGAAGAGCACGGCCGGAGCAGCGACCGGTTGAAACGGGATCTCAAGGACAATTTCGCCCACCTGACGAGGGTCTGCGACACGTATGATTACGGCCTTCAGGGCCTCAGCCGCGACGAAGAGGAGATTTACCGGATCCTCGGCGAGAGGCTCGAAAGCGATGACGTCATCGAGTGGGCGAAGCCAGGCGACTACAACCTGGAGAAAAGGGAGTACCTGGTCAAACTGCACTCGTGCCCAAAGACGATCATTTTCATTTTCTTCGCGAGGAACGAGAAGCCGCCCGAGGTCGTTTTCGGCCCCGGCGCGCGCGATTGCCGCGTTTCAAGCCGTCGATGCGATGTAGCGGCCGGGAGCTAAAATGCCGTTGGGGTCGGCGGCTTTTTTGATCCTGGCCAGCAGATCGTGGATCTCGTTTTCGTTCTCCATGAAGTTTTCCATGGCGGGCAGGCCAAGGCGGTACTGCGGGAAGCCGCCGCTTTTAACGGCCCGGTTCAGCTCGTGATACAGATTCAGCGCCCGAGCCTTCTCCTCATGGTCCTTTTGATCGAAAAAGATGCCCATCAGGAGGAAGAAAGTCCTCGGATTGATGATCGTGAAGCATCCTGAAAACTCGAACCCATGCGACTCGTAAATCGGCTTGACCAGTTTCAGCAACTCCTCGGCCGCCTCGCCGGTCGCCGGCAAGGTCGGGGCCAGCCACATGATGCCGCACCCGTCCTCAGCGGGGTTGAGATTGGACTCGGGAGGGCGGCTCGAGGATTTGAAGTAAGCGCTGGCCAGTATGCTCTCGTTCGGAACGCCTTTGAGTATATCGTGGATGTCAGGTATCAACTGAATAAGTTTGATCGGCTTCAGTGAGATGAAGGGCTTCAGGAGGGAGGCGACGATTCGGCTGACCGAGCCTTCTTTGGACTTCGCATGAAAGTCGGCGAACTTTTTCGCGGCGCTGATTTTTTTGTCATCGAAGAAATCGATGTCACCCAGCCCGCACAATCGTTTTTTCAATTTTTTCCTGTTCATTTTCAAAACGTCGGGCGCCCCGTAGAGGCCTCCCACCAGGGACCAACGGGGTATCCTGAACTTCTTCCGGAATTCGCCGAGAGCGGCGTCCGACAGATGGGTTTTCCCGTCGCGTTTATCGTAAGGGTACGGGCCGAGCAGGGAAAGCATCTGGAAGTCGTTGACCATATGGGTATGGCATTGGATGGTCCCGGCAAGGGACAGTTCGCGAAGAGCGTTTATGACCTCGGGCAAGCGATCGTCCGATCGCACTTCAAACGTAAAAAGGCGGAAATCCTCCGGCTTCGGCATGAGCCAGACTCCGCCTTTGACGACCACTCCAAGGTTGGACTGACTGAACAGGCCTTCGACGTACGGTCCGGATCCCCACTTGTGGGTGTTCCATGTTTTCGCGCTGGAATGCTCCCCACCCGTTTTCAAAAGGCCGCCGTTCGGCAGCACGACTTCGAGTCCGCACAAATGGCCGAAATGATCCCCGTAAGGCGTGTAACCGTATCCTCTTTCTATGGCGTTCCCCAATATGCTGCCATTTGGCGTGGAGTCGGTGCAGTCCAGCCACAGATTGATCTTGTTCTCCTTGAGATAGTCGTTGAGTTGCTTCTGGCTGACTCCCGGCTCTATCACGGCGTAGGCGAGGCTTTCATTGACCTCGATGATCCTGTTCATGCGCTCCAAAACGAGAATGATGGCGTTTTCTTTGAGCGCGTTTTTGGTTCCGTACCCCCAATTGTTGCCGCGGCTGAACGGCCACACGGGCCAGCGGTATTCATTGGCCAGCTTTATGATCCCCTGCACCTCGAGGGCCGTGGAGGGGTACAGGATCAAGGCGCACGCTTTGGAGTAGGGGAGGGTTGTTTTGGAGTGTTTCTGCCGATCGTCCTCCTGCATGAGGACATGGCCCTCTCCCACGAGAGCAACGAGTTTCTCGTAGAGGGCTTTTCTGACCGTGTCGCCGGCCGCCGTCGTTTCGTCGGGATTTTCCAGTGTGGCGCGCTGCGAGCTCATTGTCACCTCGGTGCGGTTGGGGTCTCGGCCGATGTGAGCCCCTCGGATACGATTCATATAGTATGAAGGCCGGAGCGGGATTCCCGCCACAGCTATTTCCGGTGGCGCCCGTCGTCCAGCCGGGCTCGGGCCGGGGACCCGATCACGTTCCGCGCTTTCGCCTCCCCGCATCCAGGACCTTCGTCCCATCCAAATAAATTCCGGACTCGATTCGGCCGATGAACCGGGAGAGGCTTGTGCTGTATCACCCTGTTACTGACCAGACGGAAAGTATCTTCAGGCTTCAGGCAGCATAGCGCGTGTCCGGCGCCTGGAAAAACGACCGAACGCGCTCGGGGCGCTTCTGGAGAA
>JAJTYM010000058.1 GCA_021463345.1 Pseudobdellovibrionaceae bacterium
CCGCGGCCATCCGGCCGATCCATCCCCTGTGGAACGTCGACAGAGATCTACGATCAAACCGACTCTCGGGCTGGCGCTCGCCGTTTTCAGCTCGGGCATTCTCTCCGGCTGCCAGATGGCCGGGAGCATCCGCAAATTGTTCGGCCCTGAAAAAGCCGCCGGCGTGGTCTATCTCGACCAGACGTCGGTCACCCTTCCCGAGGGCGGGTTCGGCGTCGTCAACGTCGCGCTCCGCGAGGTCAGGACCACCGACACGGTGGTGAGCGCCGCCCTCACGGGCCCCGGCGCGATCGCGGACCGGTTCCACTCGATCCCCGGGACGTTGACCATCCCGGCCGGGCGGTTGTCCATCCCGGTCGTGATCCAGTCGATCAACGACGGCGTCCACCAGGGGAACAGGACGTACCAGTTCCTGCTTTCCGCGGGCGAGAGCGACGTCACCATCCAGTCGGGGACCTTGGGCATCGATCTCATCGACGACGAGGCCCCACCGGTGATTTCGATCGCCGACGCGGCCGCCAACGAAGGCGCCGGCGTTCTCACCTTCACGGTCACCATGGACAAGCCGGCCGACGTCGCCGTGACCATGCAGGTGACGCACGTGGATCAGACGGCTCAGGACGGCGTGCACTTCGCCATGGGCGCGGCGAGCCTGACCGTGCCGGCGGGGTCGGTGTCGGCGACCTATTCGGTCACGACGACCGACGATTCCGCGCCCGAGATCAACCGCACGTTCCTGATCGAGCTCTCCTCGCCGTCGCTCGGCGCGCTCGCCGTCGCGCAGGCGCGCGGCACGATCGTCGATGACGACAACTCGACCACGGTGCGCTTCACGCAGGCCGCGCAGACGGTCGGCGAAGCCTCCGGCCTGAACCAGGTCGCGGTCGAGCTCAACGCCGTCGCGCCCGAGGACGTCGTCGTGACGGTCTCGCTCGGCGGGACCGCCGCCGGCGCCGGGGTCGATTACACGCTTTCCCCCGCGGCCACCCTCACCATCCCGCAAGGGCAGACGACGGCGGCGTTCGACGTGAGCCTGGTGGACGACTCGCTCAACGAGGCCGATGAGACGATCGTGCTCACCATGCTCGGGCCGACGTTCGGGTCGCTCGGCGCGACCACGGTCCACACCCTCACGATCACCGACAACGACCCGGCGCCGTCGCTGGCCATCGGCGACGCCGCGGTCAACGAAAACGGCGGGACCGCCACGGCCACGATCACGCTCTCGGCCGCCTCCGGCCGGCCGGTCACCGTCGACTGGACGACGGCGAACGCCACGGCGTCGGCGCCCGGCGATTTCGCCGCCGGCTCCGCCACGGGCCTGCGCTTCGAGCCGGGGCAGACCTCAAAGACCGTCGTGGTGGCGATCGTCGACGATGACGTGCACGAGGCGGCGGAAACCTTCCAGGTCCGGTTGTCGAATCCTGTCGCCGCGACGATCTCCGACGACACGGCCGTGATCACGATCAACGACGACGACCCGGTTCCGACGATCTCCGTGACCGATCTCGCCGTGGCCGAAAGCGCGGGCAACGCGGCCGTGGTGATCTCGCTCTCCAACCCCAGCTACCAGAACGTGGTGTTCGACTACGCCACCGCCGACGGGACGGCGCTTCAGCCGGGCGACTACGCGGCGACTTCGGGAACGGGCGCGACCATCGCCGCCGGCCAGGTTTCGCTGACGGTCCCGGTCCTCATCGTCAACGACGCGCTCGATGAAGACGACGAGACGTTCGCTTTCGGGCTCGCCAACATCGTCAACGCGACGGCCGGGGCGAACGGCGTGGTGACGGTGACCGACAACGACCCGATGCCGACGGTTTCCGTCGCCGGCGTCGACGACACCGAGCACGCCCGCGAGTTCCCGTTCACGATCTCGCTGTCGACCGTCTCGGGCCGCCAGGTCACCGTTGACTGGGCGACCGCCCCCGGCACGGCCCTGGCGCCGGCGGACTACGCGTCCGCCTCCGGCACGGCGACGATCGCCCCCGGGGAGTCCTCGGCCGTGGCCGTCGTCACGGTCCACGATCGGCCGAAAAGCCAGGGCGACCGCTCGTTCCTCGTCGATCTCTCAGCCCCCGTGAACGCGACGCTCGCGACCGCTCAAGCGACGGGCTTGATCCGCGAAAACTCCCCCGGAGCGTTCGTCGCGGTCCGCGACATCAACCAGGCTCCCGCGGCGGGGGCTCTACTGCGCGTCGGCGGCAAAGTCTTTTTCACCAACGAGACGGTCGAGCACGGCGTGGAGCTTTGGGTTTCGGACGGAACCGAGGTCGGCACGTTCATGCTGAAGGACATCAATCCCGGGCCAAAGAGCTCCGGGCTCAAAATGGAATCGATGGTCGAATTCGACGGGAAGCTCTATTTCACGGCCGATGACGGCGTGTATGGCGACGAGCTCTGGGCGTCGGACGGCACCGCGGTGGGCACCGTCCTGGTCAAGGATATCAATGCGGGCTCGCAGGGCTCTCAAGCCCAGTCTTTCTTTGTTTGGAATTCAAAGCTTTTCTTCAAAGCCATGACGACCGGGGAGGGGGCCGAGCCTTGGGTCAGCGACGGCACCGGCGTGGGGACCACCCTGCTGAAAGACATCTATCCCGGCTTCGCCAGCAGTTCCCCCGGAGGCTACCAAGACGGCGGCGGGTACCTGATCTTCAACGCGACGTCCATGTTGGAGAGCGGAGAGCCGTGGGTCACCGACGGCACGACCGCGGGAACGGTGCTTTTGAAGGATATCTGGACGGGAGCTTTGTCCTCTTACCCCGCGGAGTTCGCCAAAGTCGGATCGAAAGTGGTTTTCTCCGCTCAGACTATATCCCACGGCTCCGAGCTCTGGGCGACCGACGGCACGACCGCGGGGACGGCGATGGTCGCGGATATCAGGAACGGCGCAAACTCCTCAAACCCGACGAAATTCCACTCGCTCTCCCCGTCCCTGGCGATTTTCCGCGCGGATGGGGCTTTGCGTGTGACAAACGGCACGACGGTGACGCTTCTGCGCAGTTACGGCGCCGGAGGCGGTTGGGTGGGCAATGCGATCAGCGATGGGAACGGCAAGGCTTATATGTCCTGGGGGGATGCCGCCGACCGGGAGCTCTGGGTCACCGACGGGACCGTCGTCGGCACGACGCTCGTCAAAGACATCCTCCCCGGCGCGTTGGGGTCGAAACCGGCTCTGCTGGGCTTGGTCGGAGGTAAATTGGTGTTTACCGCCGACGACGGCTCCAACGGCACGGAGCTTTGGGTCTCGGACGGGACGGGAGCGGGCACGACGCTCCTTAAGGACATCCATCCCGGCGTTGGTTCCTCTGGCATCTTCAATTTCACGACCGACGGCGCGATCGCCTATTTCACCGCGTACGACGGGGTTTCCGGCGTTGAGCTGTGGAAGACCGACGGCACCGCGGCCGGGACCGTTCTCGTCAAGGACCTCAATCCGGGCGCGGGCCATAGCTCACCGGGTAACCTGACGATCCTCGGCCCCACGCTCTTTTTCACCGGGTACGACGCCGCGACGGATCTCGCCAAAGTCGGCGCGTCCGACGGCAGCTCCTTGGGGACGGGGTATTTCGCCTCGAAAACGGTCGCAAGCGGAGGCGCGTCCATCGGGCTCTCGGTCGTGGAGTTCAACGGCAAGGCGTACTTCAGCGCCGATGACGGCAGCCGCGGCGCGCAGCTCTGGGCGAGCGATGGCACGCCCGCCGGCACGCAGATGGTGAAGGACTTGTTCCCCGGCGGAGGCTGTCTGGCGACGAGCCCGCGAGCGGTTGCCGGCACGTCGCTGTTTTTCATCGGTTCGAGCGCGGAAACAGGCCAGGAGCTCTTTAAAACCGATGGCACGACGGTCGGTACCGAGCTCGTCAAAGACATCACCCCGGGTCCCTTGGGCACTGGCCTTTCCGGTAATTTTCAGACCTTGGGGACGAAGGTCTTCCTCTCCCAAGTGAACACCGCGGCGGAAGGCGTCGAGCCGTGGATCTCGGACGGTACGTCCGCAGGAACCTTCATCTTGAAAGACCTCCTCGCCGGTTCAAATGGGTCAGTCCCGGCCATTCTAGGGTCGGCGGGAAACTTCCTTTACTTTGCGGCGTCGAATTCCGGCGGGGAGAGGGAACTCGGCATCACCGACGGGACTCCGGCCGGCACGTTCGTGGTCGACTTGAATCCTTCGGCAGGATCAAACCCGATGAGCGGTCTCGCCCTGGGGACGAAATTCTTGTTCCTTGCGAACGGCGGACCGACCGTGGGGTTTGAGCCATGGGTTTCCGATGGGACTCCCGGCGGCACCATTCTGCTCAAAGACATCGCCCCGGG
>JAJTYM010000059.1 GCA_021463345.1 Pseudobdellovibrionaceae bacterium
GTACACCTTGGAGCGCCCCGCCACGTCGTCAGACTTGACGGTGAGCATTTCCTGAAGCGTGTACGCCGCGCCGTATGCCTGAAGGGCCCAGACCTCCATCTCCCCGAAGCGCTGTCCGCCGAACTGGGCTTTACCGCCCAGAGGCTGCTGCGTAACGAGGGAGTAAGGCCCGATAGACCGTGCGTGGATCTTGTCGTCCACGAGGTGGTGCAGCTTGAGCATGTACATGTAGCCCACGGTGACCGGACGGTGGAAGGATTCGCCCGTGCGTCCATCGATCAGGCGAACCTGACCGGAACGGTGGAGGCCGGCCTTTTCCAGCAGCTCGGTGATGTCACCTTCGTGCGCGCCGTCGAATACGGGGGTGGCCATCGGCACGCCCACGCTGACGTTGCGGCACATCTCGATCAGGTCGCCCTGCTCCAGTTGCGTCACTTTCTCGGCAAATTCGCGTTCGCCGTAGACATCCTTGAGCTTCTTATGCAGGGTTTTGAGTTCCTGCTCGTTCGGCTTTCCGGCCTTGTCAAACGTGTCGATGATCTGGCCGATCTGCTTGCCGAGGCTTGCAGAGGCCCAGCCCAGATGGGTTTCGAGAATCTGGCCGACGTTCATCCGCGAGGGAACGCCGAGCGGGTTCAGAACCATGTCAACGGGCGTTCCGTCTTCAAGGTAGGGCATGTCCTCGACCGGCATGATCTTGGAGACGACCCCCTTGTTTCCGTGACGTCCGGCCATTTTGTCGCCGGGTTGCATCTTGCGCTTTACGGCCACGAAGACCTTGACCATCTTCATAACGCCCGGAGGCAGTTCGTCGCCGCGCTGGAGTTTTTCGACCTTGTTTTCGAAGCGTTTCTTTAGATCGTCGACGGCTGCGTCGAAGGTCTTGGTCATCGCCTCGATCTCGGACATGCGCTTTTCGCTCTCGACGCCGATCTGGCGCCAGAGGCCTCGCTTGATTTCGGCGAGGTCGGATTTCTTGATCGACTCGCCTTTTTTCAGCTTGGCTTCCTTGGGAGCGGAGGCGAGCTTTTGTCCGGTCAGGAGTTGTTCGAGGCGGCCATAGAAACCGTCTTCGAGAATACGGCGTTCGTCGTCGCGGTCTTTCGCCAGACGCTCGATCTCTGCTTGCTCGATCGAGAGGGCACGAGCGTCTTTATCGACGCCGCGACGGCTGAACACGCGGACTTCGACCACGGTCCCGACCGCACCGGGCGGCAGGCGCAGGGAGGAGTCCTTCACGTCAGCGGCCTTTTCGCCGAAGATGGCGCGCAGGAGTTTTTCCTCCGGCGTCATCGGGCTTTCGCCCTTGGGCGTGACCTTACCGACCAGAATATCGCCCGGGGCGACTTCGGCGCCGATATGCACGATACCGGCCTCGTCGAGGTGCTTGAGCGCCTCTTCCCCGACGTTGGGGATGTCACGGGTGATTTCCTCGGTGCCGAGCTTGGTGTCGCGGGCCATGACTTCGAATTCCTCGATGTGGATCGAGGTGAAGACGTCATCGCTTACGATGCGTTCGGAGATGAGGATGGAGTCCTCGAAGTTGTAGCCGTTCCAGGGCATGAACGCCACGAGGACGTTGCGGCCCAGAGCGAGTTCGCCGAGGTCGGTCGAGGGACCGTCCGCGATGATGTCGCCCGCCCGCACGTCATCGCCGACCTTTACGAGGGGGCGCTGGTTGATGCAGGTGTTCTGGTTGGAACGCTGGAATTTCGAGAGTTTGTAGATATCCACCACAGGCTCGTCTGCGCTTTGGATATCGGTCGCTTGAACGACGATACGGGTCGCGTCCACTTTCGTGACGACCCCGCTGCGGCGGGCCGACACGGCTGCGCCGGAGTCCCGGGCGACGGTTGCTTCCATCCCCGTGCCGACGATCGGCGCGGAGGCGCGAAGCAGCGGAACGGCCTGACGCATCATGTTCGAGCCCATGAGCGCACGGTTCGCGTCGTCGTTCTCAAGGAACGGGATGAGCGATGCGGCCACGGAGACGATCTGTTTGGGCGAAACGTCGATATAGTCGATCTGGTCGGGCTGGGACATGATGTTTTCCCCGGCCTGACGGCAGGAGACGAGGTCGCTTTCGAACTTGCCGGCCTTGTCGAGCACGGAGTTGGCCTGCGCGATCACGTAGCGGGCTTCTTCCATCGCGGACATGTAGACCACCTCGTCGGTGACCTTGCCGTTGGTGACTTTCCTGTAGGGGCTTTCGATGAAGCCGTACTTGTTCACGCGGGCGAAGGTGGCCAGAGAGTTGATCAGGCCGATATTCGGGCCTTCGGGCGTTTCGATCGGGCAGATCCGGCCGTAATGGGTCGGGTGCACGTCGCGGACTTCGAAGCCCGCGCGTTCGCGGGTGAGACCGCCCGGACCGAGCGCCGAGAGACGGCGCTTGTGGGTGATCTCCGAGAGCGGGTTGGTCTGGTCCATAAACTGGGAGAGCTGGCTCGATCCGAAGAACTCGCGCACCGCCGCCTGAGCGGGCTTGGAGTTGATCAGGTCATGCGGCATGTACGTGTCGATATCGACGGAGGACATACGCTCGCGGATGGCGCGCTCCATACGCAGGAGGCCGACGCGCATCTGGTTTTCCATCAGTTCGCCGACAGAACGTACGCGGCGGTTGCCGAGGTTGTCAATGTCGTCCACCTCGCCGCGGCCGTCTTTGAGCTCGTGCAGATATTTGACGATGGCCAGGATGTCCTGCTTGCTCAGAACGCGGAACTGGTCGTCGGCCTTAAGGTCCAGACGGGCGTTCATCTTGACGCGGCCCACGGCGGACAGGTCGTAACGCTCTGCATCGAAGAAGAGCGAGTGGAACAATGCCTGAGCGGATTCAACAGTCGGAGGCTCGCCGGGACGCATGACGCGGTAGATGTCCACCAGCGCCTCTTCGCGCGTGTCGCACTTGTCGGCGATCAGGGTGCTGCGGATATAGGGGCCGACATTCAGGAAGTCGATCGCCAGAACGGGCAGTTCTTCTACGCCCATCTCCTCGAATTTTGCGAAGTCGTCCTTGGCAATTTCATGGCCCGCTTCGAAGACGACCAGACCGGTTTTCTCATCGAAGATGTCGGCGGCGAGGAAGTTTCCGGCGAGGTTTTCGCTCTCGATACGCACTTCCTCAAGGCCGCCCTCGGCCAGCTTTTTGGCGGCGCGGGCCGTGATTTTATCGCCGGCCTTGGCGACGGCCTTGCCGGTTTTGGCGTTGATGAGGTCGTAGTTCAGCTTCACGCCGCGCATACGGTCGGGATTGAAGGCGGTTCTCCAGCCCTTTTTGTCGAGGCTGTAGGTCACAACTTCGTAGAAGGTTTTGAGAATTTCCTCATTCGACATGCCCTGAACCAGAAGGGGATCGAGTTCCTCGCCTTTGTCCTCGGCCTTTTTGCGGAGCTTTTCAGTTTCCGCGCTGTCCAGACAGCGCAGGAGCGTGGTCAGAGGCAGTTTCCGGCGGCGGTCGATCCGCACGTACATCACGTCCTTGGCGTCGAATTCGAAGTCGAGCCAGGAGCCGCGGTAGGGAATCACCCGCGCGGAGAAGAGGTATTTGCCTGAAACGTGGGTTTTGCCGTTGTCATGATCGAAGAACACGCCCGGGGAACGGTGCATCTGGGAGACGATGACGCGCTCGGTGCCGTTGACGACGAAGGTTCCATTTTCGGTCATCTGAGGCATGTCCACCATGTAGACGTCCTGCTCCTTGATGTCGCGGATGGAGCGCAGGCCGGAGTCGGCGTCTACGTCAAAAACCGACAGGCGCAGGGTCACGCGCAGGGGCGCGGCGTAGGTCATCCCGCGCTGCTGGCACT
>JAJTYM010000006.1 GCA_021463345.1 Pseudobdellovibrionaceae bacterium
TCATCCGCACTCGGCCTTGAAATTTATGTCGCCGCTGGAGTACAGAGAGCAAGCTCGCTCAGGCGAGAAAGTGTACGTTTAACCGGGGGCCATTCCATTTTGAAATGGAGTGACATGCTTTTCTTATCGGGTCGTTATTCGTAATGATTTATAGCTTCCGAAAAGTCGTTCCGTTCCATTGCAGATGATCGTCGAATTTTGAGGTCAGACTCGGGCCCTGACTTGCATTTCGCGTTATACGTTTGAATACCCTGACACTATTCCAACTATGGTCTGGCTCTTTGCTGCAATCTTCGCAGAATTAGGCCGCTCTGCAACTTTACCGTAAAGGAGACTGCCAGCCTTTCGTCAGGATCTGTTTGCTGTATCGGAAATCGCTCAAGGTTGCGATGGATACCCTACATCAAGCCGACTCAAGCCGGCCTTGAGAGGATGCGCACGGCGCTTGAGGTTCGCCTGTGAGGCAGACTCAACCTGTTCCGAAATCGTTCCGACTTGAGACTATGTAATTTGAATCACTTGAATATGGTGACCTCGGGCAGAATCGAACTGCCGACCTACAGTTTAGGAAACCGTTGCTCTATCCAACTGAGCTACGAGGTCATGTGCGCGAATGACGGGCAGTGTAACGGGTTCGTTGGGCTTTGTGAAGCATCCAGACCAGATTCGTCCCGCTGACTTGCTGCGCCCGCTCGTGCGCGCCGGGCTGCGAGGCCTGATGTGAAGCGGCGTTGAACGCGCCGTGCATGGACTGTGGACGGTTTTCGCGAAATCCCCAGGGGTCTTGACTCAATTTGTACACATTTCGCTTCTGCGGCTTGCCGTTGTGGTTTTGCTGCACAGATTGCCTTATGCTGGTTTTTGGCAGGAGGGTGTTCCGCGCCCCCGCCGGCACCGTACTCTCAACAGAGGAGGTAGAGGATGTGGATGCCCGATTTGAAGCTGGATTTCTCCGGCTTTCGACCGAGCCTTTCCCTTTCCAACCGCGTGCGCGAGATCGCGGCCGATGTTTCGATGGAGGCGCCAAGCGACTCCTTCACGAAGGCGACGATTCACCGCATCGTTGACGGCACTGGTGAGGTGTTCGAGGGGATTTTCCGGATCACTTCGTCGGTCGGCACGTTTCTCGTGCATGAACGCGACACCGACGCATTCCGTCTCGCCGATCGCCTGAAAGAGCGCATCGGCCGCCAGCTCGCGAACTGGAAAATGCACCGCTTCGCCGATGAGGGTGGTTTTTAAAGCCCCACGAACGGACCTTCGATCTGAGATTCGAAGCGCTTTTCGGCCCCGGGAACGGGGCCGTTTTTTTTCGAACCCTCCCGCGCTTGCGCGTGGTCGGGGAGCCCGAGGAAAGCGGTCGCCGGCTGGCGTTTAGAAGCCGCTTTCCAGGGAGCGGGCGGCGCGATGGTTTTCCTCGGGTCGGATATCGTAGGGGTCGAGTTGGCTTTGCAGCGGCTTGGCCTGCTGGAACAGTTCACCTTGTCGGGATTGCGCGAGCAGGCCGAGAATGGTCACCGAAAAGAGCGCGAGCAGCCAGACTTCCCAGAACTCCCGGCGGAATCTGATCGGCTCGGAAACCTTCGACTTCTCTGACGCTTTTTCCATCATGACCTCGCATCTGCGGCGCCTTCCGGGCGGCGCCCCTGTCCCCTGTTCGCGAGGGAGTTCAAACTCCGCGCCAGAGGGAGGCCCTTTTGCGGTCGCAATCCCTGCGCGTGTCGAACAATTCTCGGCTCGAGCCCGAGGGCGCGTATCATAAGCATTCGAAATCACTGGATCCGCTCCGGGCACTGTCGTTGCTCAGTCGATGTTCAAGAGAGGCTTGAGGAGCGAGGTTCGGCTTGGGAGCCGTGGACCGGCTAAGCGGACCCGCCCCTGAGCCCTTTCAAAACGTCATAAAAGCGGGAGAGAAAATGGGTTTCAAACTGGCTGTTAAAATGGTGGCTGTGGCGGGGCTCGCCAGCTTGATCGCGATCTCCTGCGCGCCGAAGAAAAAGACGAAAACGCCGGTCACTAAAGCCGATGGATCGGCCACCAAGGGCGCGCCGTCCGCCGAAACGATCGAAAAGGTGCTCGCGCAAGCGCTGGGCGCCTCTTACAAGGTCGGTGACGAGAACAACAAGCGGGCGTCGCTGCGTTTGGCGGGCGCGACGTTGAAGATGGGCGAAGTGGTCGTCAATAAAGAAGGCGACACGGCCGCCGCTGAAGTCGAGGTCAAAGCGCTTCTCAACAACCCGGTCGAGGCTGTCGTGGGCAAAGGCGAGATCCGCTCGAGCTCGAA
This sequence comes from Pseudobdellovibrionaceae bacterium, assembly GCA_021463345.1. GTDB lineage: Bacteria > Bdellovibrionota > Bdellovibrionia > Bdellovibrionales > JAMPXM01 > JAMPXM01. The sequence goes on from JAJTYM010000006.1 coordinate 2,285, forward strand.
GCTCGGTTCGCTCGACATCGCCGACAACTGCGGTCGCAAAACCGAAGGCTTCGCCATCGAGGCGCTCTGCCTCGGCAAGTCCTGCGACAACGTGCTCGCCATGATCCGCGTGAAGAGCGAGGGTGACGGCGAGATCGCGCTCCTTTTCCGGCGCGTCGCCCCGGAAAAGACGCATGCTCTCGTCTGGTCGTCCAGCGAGCGTGGCGAGATCAAGACCTCTGGTCGCACGGAGTCCGCCGAGAAGGCCCTCGAGGCGATCACGGAGGGGCAGCGCGCCGGCGAAGCCGTCAAGATCAACTCGCAGAACATGAATTGCGCTCCTCCTGATGAGGCGCCCGCCGCCCCGGCGCCGGCTCCTCAGAAGAGCGCGGATGCCGTGGTCGACGACGCCGACGCGAAGGACGGGGCCGCCGGCGGCTCGAAAGACAAGTCGAAAGCCGAAGAGGGCGATTCGAGGGAAGACGGGACGAAGGAGAACGGGGCGAAGGCCGCCGTGGCGGAGCCGGCCCCCGAAGCCGGCGCGTGAACCCGCGCGCGCGGGCGGGTTCCGCAGCCATAGGCCCGCGAAATTAAAAAAACCCGGGCAGAGGCTCCGGGTTTTTTTAATTTCGCGACGGCGAAGGCCGCGGGAGGAGCGCGGTCCGGGCGTTCAGTTCGAGCGGCGGCTCTTGCGCCCCCTGACTCGGATCATGTTCGCGGCAGCGAGCGCTTTGGAGGCGGTTTTCGCGGGCGCGGCTTTGCGGAAATCTTTGAGTGAGTAGTGGCCGTAGGTCTTCTTGCGTAGCATTTCCAGCACCTCTTCACGCAATTCCTCTTCGATGCTGGAACGGTGTTCGTCGAGGATCACGACCGTCCCGTCGAGCGACGTGAGGTAATCCCGCACGACGCGGCTCAGGAACTCCTCCGCGGTCTCCTCTTCGACGAGCGCGTTGAGCAGATGCCGTTCGAAGATGCTGTACAGGCGGTCCATCGATGATTTCATGCGGGTTTCCCTCGGGCTTTGACGTGTCCCTCATCGGCCGTCGCGGCGGGGACCTGAACGGCGCGGAGAGGCGATTTGCGTCTTTCTTTTCATCGCGCCCGGACCTACGATGCGGATCATGAAGCCTTTGCGCGACATCGAGCTGGCCGGCATCGCGAACGATCTTCAGTCGCTGGTCGGGGCGCAGCTGCAGGAGGTCGCGCAGACCGAGTCCGAATTCGGCCTGGCGTTTTACCACGACCGACGCATGGTCTGGCTCTGGTTCGACCTCGACCCCAGGAGGCCCCTGGTCCTGCGCTTCGACGACGATCCGCCGCCCGCGGCGCGCTTGAAGGCGGTAAAGCCCGCGCTGCTGTTCGTGAGGGCCCACCTGGTGGGGCGTAGATTGGCCGGCGCGGCCATGAACGCCGCTTTGGGCCGGGTCCTGGAACTCACGTTCCATCACCAGGGGGGCGAAGCCTGCGGGCTGCAGGCGCGGCTCTTCCCGCACGGCGCGAACCTCACGGCTTTCGCCGGAGCCAAATCCGTCAGTCTCCGCAAACCCAAGGACGCGCCGGCCAAGCCGGCGGCCCGAGCGCCCGAAGTCGAGGCGGCGAAGGACGCGCGCGATTGGGGCCGGCTCCGCGACGAGTGGCTCGCGCTCAAGACCGGAAAGACCGGGGAAGGGGAGAGCGGCGCGGCTTCGGGAGAGTCCGCGGCGGAGCGGGCGCGGAAGGCCTTCGAGAAGGCGGTCGCCAAAAAATCGCAGGCGCTCGGGAAAATGCGCGCCGAACTCGTCAGCAAAGCCGATCCCGTTTGGCGCGCGGCCGGCGAATGGGCCAAGGCGCACGGGCTCGAGGGCGCGTCGCCCGAAATCGCCTCGTGCTTCGATCGGAGCGAGTCCCTGGCCTGGAACATCGAGCGGTGTTTCCAGAAAGCCAAGGACAATGAACGCAAGCTCGCGGGCGCGCAGGCGCGGCTCCGCTCGCTCGAGAGCGAACTCGACGAGCTCAGGCGGAAAGGGGCGGTCGGGTTCGGCGTCGACGCGCGCCAAAGGCCGCAAGGTGGCGGCGCCGGGCCGGCGGCGAGCCTGCTCGAGGCGTCCGGCGCGCGCGGCCGGCGGTTCAAACTCGGCGCCGACCTCGAGGCGTACATCGGCAAATCGGCCGCCGACAACTTGGCGCTGCTCCGCCGTGCGCGGCCGCATGACTATTGGCTCCACCTGCGCGATTACCCCGGCGCGCACGCGATCCTCCGCCGTCCGAAGGGACGCAACGTCGGCGATAAGGAGCTGGGAGAGATCGGGCGTTGGGTCGTCGTTCAATCGCTGCACAAGCCCGAATCCGAGCTCGCCGGCGGGAAATACGATTTGATCCTCGCCGAGTGCCGTCACGTGCGGCCGATCAAAGGCGATAAGCTCGGCCGGGTCCACTACCAGAACGACCGGCTTTTCGTCGTTCGATTCTGAGCGCGATTCTGAGCGGACCGCCAAGACCTCAGACGCGTCCTCAACTCAACTCGATGAAGACTCTTGCCCGAACGAGGTGGCCCGCCCGCCATTCTCAGGCGCCATTTGCACGAGCTAAGTATCGATAGGCGCTGGCGAAACGCCATGCATCATGAGCGGGTCCACTTGACACTTCCGCGCGCGGCACTACGATTTCAATGAATTCCCAAAGGAGAAAACTAGGCATGATCGAAGTTCGTGACCTCACGAAGAGTTATGGCCAGCACAAGGCCATCGACCGGCTGAACTTTTCCGTCAACAAAGGGGAAGTCGTCGGATTCCTCGGCCCGAACGGCGCCGGCAAGACCACGACGATGAAGATCATCACCGGCTTCATGGCGCCGAGCTCGGGGGAAGTGAACGTCGCCGGCCACGATGTCTTCGAGGATCCGGTCGAGGTCAAGAAGCGCATCGGTTACCTGCCGGAAACGCCGCCGGTCTACGGCGATATGACGGTCGAGGAGTACCTACGCTTCGTCGCCAATCTCAAGGGCGTCGAGCGCGCCCGGGTCCCGTCGCTCGTCGCGCGCGCGATCGAAAAGACGAGCCTCGGCGACGTGCGCCGCCGCCTGATCCAAAACCTCTCCAAGGGTTTCCGCCAACGCGTGGGGATCTCCGGCGCGCTCGTCTCGGATCCGGAGATCCTCATCCTCGACGAACCGACCGTCGGCCTCGACCCGCGCCAGGTCGCCGAGATCCGCGCGCTCATCAAGGAACTCGCGGGCCATCACACGATCCTGCTTTCGACCCACATCCTCCCCGAGGTGCAGGCGAGCTGCAGCCGGATCATCATCATCAACCGCGGCAAGATCGTCGCCGAGGATTCCTTGGGCGGCATCACGCAGAGGATGGCGGGCGCGGGCCGCGTGACGATCAAGGTCCGCCGCTCGCCGCCGTCGCTCGCCGAGGGGCTGAGCCGGCTCGCCGGCGTGCGCGGGGTGCGGGCGTCGGACGCATCGGCCAACGGCCGCGGTCACGGGGCGATCGCCGCCCTCCATTCCGCGTTCGAGATCGAGACCGACGGCGGCGAGGACGCCGTCGAGCGGATCGCCGCCCATGTCGTCGGCGCCGGCGCCGGTCTCGTCGACCTGCGTTCGGAGAGCGCCGATCTCGAGAACGTCTTCCTGCAGCTCACGTCCAGCGAAGAGCAACAGAACCAAGGAGTTGAGTCATGAGAGGGACACTCGCCATCGCCGGCAAGGACCTGCGGAGCCTCTTTTACAGCCCGCTCTTTTGGGTCACGGCGTTCCTGCTGACCTTGATCTGGTCGGGGATGTACCATATCTCCCTGGGCGAATTCGCCCAGCGGGCCAATATGGCGCGCATGCAGATGCAAGGAGCCGAGGGCGGCCCCAACCTGCACAGCGAGGTCTTCACGCGACACGTGGCGCTGGTGCATTTTTTCATGATCCTCGCGGTCGCGGCGCTCACCATGCGCCTGTTCGCCGAAGAGAAAAAACAGCGCACGTTCGACCTCCTGCTGACGAGTCCCGTGACCGCGACCCAGATCGTGGCCGGGAAATTCCTGGCGGGGCTCGCGGCCGCGTGGTCGCTGATCCTGCTCTCGCTGCTGTATCCGCTCGCCACCATGACGATCGCGAACTTCGACTGGGGCCCGTTGGCCGCCGCCTACATCGGCTTGATGCTCCTGGTCGCCTGCTACGTCGCCGTCGGCATGTTCGCCTCGAGCCTGACCGAAAGCGCGGTGCTCGCGGTCGTGATGGCGCTGATTTTTTCGGTTGGCATCTGGTTCGTCGGCGCGCTCTCCGACGCCGTCGACAGCCCCGCGATGGTGGCGCTCTTCGAGCATCTTTCGATCGGCAATCACTTCTCCGATTTCATGCGCGGGGGCGTGGGCGTCGCCAGCGTCGTTTTTTTCCTCAGCATGATCTTCCTCAACTGTTTTTTAACCCAACGCGTGGTCGAGTCGTCGCGCTGGAGGTGAGCCGTGAGTAAAAAAGGGAAAGCCTGTCTATTGATCGCCGGCCTGTTCATCCTCGCCTCCGGCGTTGCCCGCTTGGTTTTGCAGGTCTGGGACCCGAATCTCTTCTTCCCCTTGGGGCTCGCCTGCGCGTTCCTCTGCGCCGGCGCGTTCGTCGAGCGGCGCACGATCTCCGAGTTCCTCGGCATGCGCACGACCAAGCACGGCATGAACATGGGGGCGCTCATCCTCATCGCCGTCGTGGCCCTGGTCTCGGTGAATTTCATCGCGGTCAAGAACGATAAAAAGTTCGACTGGACGAGCGAGGGCCTGAATTCGCTCTCCGAGCAAAGCCTGAAAGCCGCCAAGGCCGTGACCGACGAGTTCAAGATCGTCCTGCTTTCGCGCCGCGATCAGGACGTCGAACGCGCGCGCCGCGTGGTCCTCGACGCCGTCCACAAATACCGCGTCGCGAACTCGAAGATCACGTTCGCGCCGCACGACGCCCGCCAGCGACCCGATCTTGCGCAGAAGTTCAGTTTCTCGCAGGGCGCGTTCGGGATCTTCGCCGAATACAAAGGCAAACAGCTGCGCATCGAAAAACCAACCGAGGAGGACATCACGCGCGCGATCATGAGGCTCACGCGCGAGTCCAAGAAGACGGTGTACTTCACCGAAGGGCACGGCGAGCGTTCGCTCGGCGACACGGGGCCGGAGGGCCTTTCCCTCTACAAGGAAGACCTCGAGACCACGTACGACGTCAAACCGCTCAACCTCGTCGACGCGCAAGCGATCCCCGAGGACACGGCGGCGATCGTCGTCGCGGGCCCGAAACAGCAGTTCCTCGAAACCGAATTGCGGGCGTTGCGCGATTACGCGCGGGCCGGCGGGCGTTTGCTCGTCGCGATCGACCCGGGCGAGCGCCACAACCTCGCCCAACTGACCAAAACCCTCGGCGTCGAATTCAAGAACAACTACGTCCTCGACCCGCGGGCCCAGGTCCCCGGGCGCGGCAACGTCGCCGCGATCGGGACCGTTTTCTCGCGCACGAGCGAGATCACCAAGGGGTTCGCGGCCGGTCAGATCGCGATCTTTCAGCTCGGATCGGCCGTCACGCGCGCGCCCGACGCGCCGGCCGGCTTCCGCGTCGAGGAGCTCGTACGCACGGACGCGGCGCCGCTTTCGACCAACGACATCTCGAATGAGCGGATCCGGCCGGACGGCAAGGGCCCCTTCGCGCTCGCGTTGGCCGTCGAGGGCAAGCTGCCGCCGGTGCCCGATGATCCGAACGCGTCGAAAGAGAGCAAGGACTTCTCGGCCGCCGTGTTCGGCGACAGCGATTTCCTTTCGAACCAGTTGTTCAACCAGAATTTGAACCGCGATTTGATCATGAACGCCACGGCCTACCTGGCGCGCGACACCGATTTGATCACGATCCGGCCGAACCAGCCGAAGGGCACCGTCCTGGACCTGACGGGCGGCAAGGCCTTGTTCATCCTGCTCGGCTTCCTGGTGCCGCTGCCGATCCTTTTGCTCACGACGGGCGGCGTGGTCTGGTACCGGAGGAGGACGGCATGAGGAAAAAGAAGGGGTCGTTCGCGTCCACCGCGGTGGCCGCGGCTTGTGTCGCCGGCCTGGCCGGTTACGCCTACTTCGTCGAATTCAAACAGCGCGGCGAAGACGAGCGCCGCAAGGAGACCGACGCCCTCGTCCTCAAGCTCGAGAAGGAGAAGCTCACCCGCATGGAGCTTCACCGCGGGGGGGAGACCGTCGTCATGGAGCGTTCGGCCGGCGCATGGCGCTTGCTCGAGCCCGTGCGGGACACGGTCGATGACAGCCAGGTCGACGGCTTGATCGACGCTCTTTTGAGCGAGCGGGCGCAGGAGACGGTGGCGGAGGGCGATGCGATCGACTGGGCGACCTACGGCCTCGACCGACCGGTGACCCGTCTCGTGGCCATGGCCGCGGACCAGGCCCGCGAGGTCAGGATCGGAGCGGTGAAGAGCTTCGACGGCGCGCTCTACGCGCGCCTCGGCGACGAGAAAAAGGTTCTCCTCGTCGGCCAGGCCTGGGACGGTTATCTCTCGAAGCTCGTCACGGATTTGCGCGACAAGCGCCTGCTGCGCGCGCCGATCGATGGTTACGACGCGATCTCGATTCGCCGCGCGGCCGGCGGCGCCGTGAAGCTCGTCCGGAGGGACGGGGCTTGGGCGCTCGCTTCGGGCGGGGATAAATCACTCCCGGTTTCCGAGGCGCTGGTCGACGGGTTCGTCGACCGGGTGAAGGGCCTGCGCGCGGCGGGGCACGTGGCCGAGGACAAGGGTTCGCCCGCCGGGAAAAAATTCGGAGCGAGCGGCGCGCCGTCGCTCGAGATCCTCAAAGACGGCCAGCCCGTGTTCGCCATGACCGTCAGCCGCGTCAAGCCGAGCGTCGCGGAGAACTCCCCGAAAGAGCAGGACGAGCGATACCTCTATGCCACGAGCTCGGCCGGCCCGGTCGTCTTCAAATTGCAGAAAACGGCGGTCGACGGGATCGACACGGGGCCCGAGTCGTTTTACGACAGGACGTTCCCGTTCCGCCTGGCGACGGCCGATGTGCGGAAAGTCGAGATCCTCAACGGCGCGACGCGGATCCGGGCCAAGCTCGTCGGCGATGCCTGGGCGTTGGAGACGCCGGACGCGAAGCGCGCGCTGGTCTCCAACAAAGTCCGCGAAATCGTCGACCGCGTGCCCCGCCTCGAGGTGAGCAGGTTCCGCGGCAAGGCCGCGCCCAGGGGGCTCGCGACGGGAAGTCCGGCGACCGATCGGGTCATCCGCCTGTTCGGCGAGGGCGACAAGCTCCTGCTGCAGGTGGCTTGGGGGACGGCGTACGCGGGGAAAGGCGAGGACGCGGAGGCGAAACTCGTGGACGTGAGGACAAGCGCCTCGGATCAGACGTTCTCCGTGCTCGAATCGTCCCTGGCGGGCCTGCCGTTCAACGAGCTGCTCGAACAGGCGGCGCCCGCCGCCTTGGCGACGAAACCATCCGAGGCAGCGGCGGAAAAGAAGAATTGAGCGGACGATCGGACGTGAAGGGGCATTCATGACGGAGATTTACGAGCGATCCCCCACGCGGGTCGATCTCGCGGGAGGGACGCTCGATTGCTGGCCGCTCTATCTGTTCCTTTCCGATCCGGTCACGATCAACGTCGCGATCGACGTCTTCACGCACTGCCATCTCGCGCCGCGAGAGGCCGGCGCTGAGATCGAGCTCGTCTCGGACGATCTCAGCGCGCGCCGCTCGTACGCGGGGCTCGAGGCCGCGCTCGCGGACACCGCGCCTGAGTTCGAGCTTTACCGCGCCCATCTGCGTTTTTTTCGCCCTGAAAAGGGTTTCACGCTGCGAACGCGATCGGAGAGCCCGGTCGGCGGGGGGCTGGGCGGAAGCTCGAGCCTTTGCATCTCGATGCTCAAGGCGTTCAACCGCTGGCGTGGCGGCCGGATGCGGATCGACGAGATGGTGCGCGTCGCCTCGCATCTCGAAGCGCAGGTCCTGGTCAAGCCCACCGGCACGCAGGATTACTTCCCGCCGATCCTCGGCGGCCTGTGCTTCATCGAATACGGCGTCCCGGGCCCTCGAGCGGAATCCCACCCGATCCCGAAAGACGTCTTCGACGATCGGTTCCTGCTGGTCTACACGGGCAAGTCGCATCATTCCGGCATCAACAACTGGCAGGTGATCAAGAGCTATCTTGACGGCGATCGGGAGACGCGCGCCCAATTGAGCGAGCTCGCATCCGTTTCCAGGCGCATGCGGGAGGCGATCTCCGCCCGGCGATGGGACGAGATGCCGACGCTTTTTGAGAGCGAGTTCCGTGCGCGCGTGGCCCTTTCCGAGGGGTTTTCGAGCCCGGAGATCCAGAGGCTGCAGCGGCTCGCGGCGGACCAGGGCGCGGTCGCCAAGATCTGCGGCGCCGGCGGCGGCGGTTGCGTGATGATCTGGTGCCCGGATCGCCAGGCGTCGCGGGTGAAGTCGGCGGTCGAGGCCGCGGGCTTCCGGGTTTTAGCCGCGCAGCCGTGGCAAGAAGAGGGACGCGGGGGCCCGGCTCGGGCTTGAAAGGGATTTCAGCGATGAAGCCGTCGCTTTCGAAGCTGGAGTCCCACCGTTTCGCCGGGGTTTCCCTCGGCGGGGGGAAGACCGATCGCACAGCCGTCGCGGTCATCGAATACTACCCGTTGCAAAGACGCGTCTTCCTGCGCGGCCTGCGCGAGCGGGTCCGGGCCGATGGCGGCGCGTCCGCCGACCTGCAGCTGCATACGATCCTGACTGAGACCGAACCCGGCATCGAGTCGGTCGCGCTCAACGCCCCCCTGCAGCTCCCCAAGTGCATGCGTTGCGAGCTCGAATGCCCGGGCTTCGAGCGTTGCGAGGTCCCCGAGATCAGGTGGATGTGGGATCACCACCGCAAACGCGTCGAGCGGAAGCGGCCGCACAAGCTGTTCACCCCCTACACGGAGCGTTGCTCGGAGATGTTCATCTCGAGCGAGCTCGAGGAATCGTTCCATCCGCCGCACGCGTTGGGAGCCAACGCCGCGCCGCTGGCGGCCCGAGCCGTCTTCGTCTCGCGCCGCCTGGCGTTCCCGGCCTTGGAAGTGTACCCGAAACTTTCGATTTGGCGCATCGGTCGAGCTCTGCGGGTCTCGAAATCCCATCTCCGTTTCCACAAGCACTCCATCGACGGGGACGAGGCGCGGTTGGCGATCCTCACGGCGCTCGTCGAGCGCGGCATCGCGTTCATCTACCAGCAGGACATGCGCGCGATGACTGAAAACAACGACGCGTTCGAGGCGTTCATCTGCGCATTGACCGCGTTCCTCAAGTTCCGCGGGCAGACCGAACCCCCGCCGCCCGGCTTCCCGAAAGACGAGGCTTGGATCGAGTTCCCCAAGGAATCCATCGTCTGGTTTTAGCGGCCGTCCGTCGTTCGCAATGAGTTGGGATGGAAGATCTCTGGAATTCGGAGGAGCCGGACGGTTATTTCGACTCGTCGACCCGGATACGGGACTCGCACCGTTGTAACGGATTCGAGGCGAGCCAACCCCAGGGTCCCGATGGCGGTGCAAAAAGGTGACACGCACCTTTTTGTTGAGATGCGCGTCGTAAACGCCTTCGCACATGGCTTGCTGGGGTGGGCGTGAGTGATGTGTTGAATCGAATTGAGGATACGCTCGAGCTCTTCAGAGGCCGTATGCTCGTCAGGGGCGTGCGGGGCGACCGCTCGTTGACGGTCGCCTTCGGGCGGGACTACGCTTTGGGGATGGGATTTTCGTTGCGACTCCCGGTTTTATTCATTTGCTCGCTCGTTTGCGCTGTTTTCGCCCGCCCCGCTGGGGCGCAGGTCGAGCATCAGTTGCTCCGCCGCATGGTCGTTTTCCCGATCAAAGCGGAAACCGAGGGGGGGAGCGCGGCGCCGCGCGACTCGCGCGCGCAAGTGCCGGCCGCCGCGCTCGAGGAGGCGTGGTGGCAGGTGAGAGAGGAATTCACGGAAAGTCGCCGCTTTCTCGTCGCGAGCAAGCAGTTTCTCATCAAGAGCGACGTCCACCAGGCGCGGCCGCCGTTGGAGCCGGCCGATGCGGTCATCCTCGGCAGGCTTCTCGACGCGCACGCGCTGGTCACGGCGCAGATCAAGGGCCGAACCCTCAGCATGCAGGTTTTCGACGGCGGGAACGGCCTGCCGCTTTGGCGAAAAGAACTCGCCATGCACCCGTCGCTCACCCTCTCCGACCAGCTCGTCGCGACCGCGCGCAAGCTCGTCGTCGACTTCGTCTCGTCGGTCCCGTACCAGGGGTTTACCCACGTGGACCCGCTCATCGGCAAGGCCGTTTTCGAGGAAGGCGACGTGCTCCTCGCCCAGGTCGACGTGGGGCTCGGCGCGCAGGTCCAGCCCGGCGATCCAGCGCAGTGGATGAAAATGGTCGGCACCGCTGTCGCGCCGCTTTTCCAGGGCGGGGCGCGCGTCAACGTTTTCGCCGAAGGGCGGGTGGTGAAAGTCGAGCAGGGGATCGCCACCGTCGAATTGCTCCGGGCCTCGCGGATCGACGACATCAAGGAGTTTTCGCTCGTGCGCCTGCCGCGCGAGTTCGAACGCTTGCAGGCGCAGGGTCTGATCAAGGAGGGCGTTCGCGGCCACCTGGGGGCGGAGATCGCCGCGCTTGAAATCAGCCCCATGGAGCGAGTCAGCCGCGAACGCCGCCCGCTGGCGACGACGATGAGCTGGGTCGGTTCCTTGGCGGCGTTTCTTCTCCTCGCCTTCTGAACGGAGCCTCCCGCGAACGGGAGGGCTCACTCGGGAATTCACTTATAAGGGACGGTGTTCTCTTCGAGGGGAGCCTCAATCGCGGGTTTCGAATCATCGCCCGGGTTTGCGGAGCCCGTCGTCGCAGGGCCCGCATCGTCGCGGCCGCGGGACTGGTTGCGGGCGGCGACGTGCGCGTCAGCGCGAGCGTCGAAGCGCGTGTCGACGGTTGATTCGGCCGGCAGCGGTTTGGCGATGAAGATCCCGGCGAGGAATTCGGCCGCCCAGACGCGGAACCGGTCGATGTACGAGTACGCCGCCGGGATCACCACGAGCGTCAGCAGCGTCGAGCTGATCAGCCCGCCGATGATCGCCACCCCCATCGAGGTTCGCTGGCGAGAGGCCTCGTTCAGGCCGATCGCGATCGGCAGCGTGCCGGCGACCAGCGCCATGGTCGTCATCAGGATCGGGCGCAGCCGGGTTTTGCCGGCCTCGATGACGGCGGTCGCCCGATCGTAACCCTGATGGATCTTCTGGTTCGCGTAGTCGACCAGCAAGATCGAGTTCTTGGTGGCGACCCCCAGCAGCATGACGATGCCGATCATCGAGAAAATGTTGATGGATTCCTGCGTCACCGCGAGAGCGAGCATCGAGCCGCAGATCGCGAGCGGCAGGGCGAGCATGATCGTGAACGGGGTGACGAACGATTCGTACAGGCTCGCCAGGACGAGGAAGATGAACAGGATGCCCGCGCCCATGGCGAACATCATGCTCATGCCGAGCTCCTGGAAGTTCTCCGCTTGGCCGACGAACGCGAAATTCAGGCCGTCGTCGAGTTTCAGCCCTCCCGTGGTCAATTCCTTGGAAAGCTGTTGCATCAGCTCGCTCATCCCGTAGCCGGTCGCGATATCGGCTTGGAGCTGAACGTAGCGGGCGCGGTCCTGACGGTTGATCTTCGACGGGCCGTCGGTGTCGACGGGACGAGCGACGTCGCGCAAGCGCACGAGGGAGCCGTTGATGTTCGGCACGTACGTCTGGTCGAAGCCGGCCTTCAGGTCGCGTTGTTCGTCCTTCAAGCGCACGCGGATGTCGTACTCGTAGCCGTTTTGCCGGAATTTCGCGGCCGTCAGGCCCTCGACCTGCGTGCGCAGTTCGTTGCCGATGGACGCCGTCGACATGCCGAGGAATTCAGCGCGGTTCTTGTCGGGGCGGACCTGGAACTCGGGTTTGCCGGGGCGGAAGTTGATGTCCGGGTCCTTGAACCCCGGGTTCTCGCGCATCCAAGCGAGCACCTTGGCGCCGACTTCCTCGAGCCGCTTCTGGTCGGTGCCGACGATGTTGAGGTTGAATGGCCTCTGGCCGCCGCCGACGGCGTCGAAGTCCTTGACGGTCGGGTTGGCGAACGCGAACTCCTTGAGCTGCTCGCGGACGCGGTCCTTGAACTGGCCGGTGTTGACGTCGCGATCGGCGGCTTTGACGAGCTTGACGTAGAAATCGGCGTAGTTCGGGTCGCCGTCGCGGGAACCGACGGTCAGCGCCGAGAGGGCCACCTCCTTGTTCCCGCGGATGACGTCGTCGATTTTCGCGGCGAGTTCCGCCATGCCGTCGAGGTTCGTGCCGGGCGGCAGGTCGACCGTGATCGAGAACTCGCCGGAGTCCTGCTGAGGCAGGAACGTTTTCGGCACGAAGCGGGCCGTCGCGAAAAGGCCGACCGAAATCGCGATCGAAACGGAGAGAACTTTGATCGGGTTGGCGAGCGTGTAGCGCAGCAGGCGCTCGTAGCCGTTCTCAAGGCTTCTCTGGAAGCGGTCGAAACCGCGCACCGCCGCGCCGATCGTGCGGCCGTAGAGCGTGCGTTTCTCCTTCTCGAGGTCGTGCGGCGGCCCCGCGAAATAGGCCGAGAGCATCGGCGCGATCGTCAGCGCGTCGAAGAGCGAGATCGCCATGGCGAAGACGACCGTCAGGCCGAACTGCTTGAAGAACTGGCCGACGACTCCGGTGAGGAATCCGAGCGGGCCGAACACCGCGATGACCGTGAGGGTCGTCGCGATGACCGCCAGACGGACCTCGGCGGTCCCCTCCAGGGACGCCGTCCGGGGGTCCTTGCCCATCTCGATGTGACGGAAGATGTTCTCGCGCACGACGATGGCGTCGTCGATCAGGAGGCCCACGGAGAGCGAGAGCGCGAGCAGGGTCATGATGTTGATCGAGAAGCCCGCGATCGCCATCAGGATGAACGCGCCGATCAGGGAGTTCGGCAGGGCGAGGCCCGTGATGACCGTGGAGCGGAACGACCCGAGGAAGAAGAATACGACGATGACGGCGAGGGAGATCCCGATGAAGATTGACTCCTGCACGTCGAAGATGTTCGCCCGGATCCAGAGGGAGGTGTCGCGGACGGTTTCGATCCTGGGATGGCCGGGGGCCTTCTCCAGTTCGACGTTGAGTTTCCCGACGCGCGCTTTGAGCGCGTCGACGACGGCGATCGTGTTGGCGCCGCTCTGGCGGAAGGCGAGGATGAAGACCGAGGGCTTGCCGTTGACGAACGTGCGCGACGTCTCGTCGACCAGCGTGTCCTCGACCGTGCCGAGCTCCGAGATTTTCACGGGCACATCGTTGCCGAAGAAGTTGACGATCTGGCCGTTGATGTCGGCGAGAGACTCGAACTGGCCGACGGTGCGGAACACGGTTTCCTTCGGTCCCATCGATTTCTTGCCGGCCGGGATGTCTTCGCCTTGGCCCGCGAGCCGCGCCACGACCGCGCCGGCCGAGATTTCGTGCGCCTTGAGTTTGCCGCGATCGAGTTGCACCTGGATCTCGCGCTTGCGGCCCCCGTAGACCTGCACGAGGCCGACTTTGCCCACTTGCTCGAGGAGCGGGCGGATTTTCTGGTCGGCGAGGTCGAAAAGCTCGCCGGGCGGGAGATCGGCGCTCAACGCCAACGTCAGCACGGGTTGGTCCGCCGGGTCGATACGGCGGATCACCGGCTCCTTGATGTCGCGCGGCAGTTTGCTCTTGGCGCCGCCGGCGCGGTCGCGGACCTGCTGTTCGGCGTACTGCACGTCGGTTTCGAGCGTGAACTCCGCGATCACCGTGCTGACGCCCTCTCGGCTGACCGAGGTCAGTCGTTTGATGCCGGCGATGCTCGAGATCTCGTCCTCGAGCGGTTTGGAGACGAGGGTTTCGACCTCGGAGGGCCCGGCCCCCGGGTAGGCCGTGGTCACGGTGACGACGGGGAAAGTGATGTCTGGGAAGAGATCGACGCCCAGCCGTGACATCGCCATGAGCCCGGCGATCAAACTGAGGATCACGACCGAGGTGATGAAGATGGGCCGGCGGATGGAAAGATCGGCGAGATTCATTCGGATACCTCATGGCTCGCGGGGCGGAGCGCGTCGGCGCCGTAGAGCTTCATTTGCGCGTTCAGTTGCAGCAACTCGGCCAGGGTGCGGATGCGGCCGAACTGCGCCTGCTCGTAATCGAGTTCGTAGAGCAGGACCTGCTGGGTCGTGCTGCGGCCCCGGTTGTGGCGGTCGCGTTCGTAGTCGAGTTTCGCGCGCTGGGTTTTCTCCAGCTCCTGGTACAGGGTCAGGCGCTCTTTGGCTTCGCCGAATTTCTGCGTGACGTCCCGCCAGTCGCGCCGTTCCTCGAACGTCTTGCGGCTCAGGACGGTCTCGGTGGCCATGCGCTCCTTGGCGTACCCTTCACGCGAGCGCGTCGCCGCGCTGAAGTCGAGAGGCGCCGTGAACCGCAGGCCGACCGTCGTCGTCGGCCGCTCGGTCGAGAACGACTGGTCGACGGCCGCTCCTCGCGACGAATCGAAGCCGTTGGCCGCGAACGTGCCGAAGAGCTCGACGCTCGGCCGGCTCTTCTCGGCTCCGAGCCTGGCGGCGGCGGCGGCGGCGCGAGCCTGGAGCTTCGCCGCCTGGACGTCGCCGCGCGTTTGGCGCTCGGCGGGGACCTGCATGCGGTCGATCACGTCCTGCGTGAGGGGCTGAAGCCGCTCGGTCACTTCGTTCTCGTCGATGCCGCGGGCGCTGTTGAACGCGCGCTGCGCGGCCTGTTCCGCGTCGCGGGCTTGGCGGAGCTCGAGTTCGCGCGCTTTCCGGTTGGCCTGCGCTTGAAGCGAATCCGCCCGGTCGGCGAGCCCCGAGCGCGCGCGCCGATCCGCCCACGCGGTCAGGCGGTTGGCGCGATCGAGGGCCTCTCCCTGGACGCGCGCGGTTTCGCGCGCGAGAGCGAGGCGCCAGTAAGCGAGTTCGGCGTCGAGCAGGAGCGCGTTGGCGCGGTAGGACTCGGCCTCCGCCCGGGCCCGGGTGGCCGCGCTGATCGATTCGATCTGCGCGCGCGTCTCCGAGCCGAACCCGTTTCGCCAGAGCTGCTGCGAGAGCTCCAGGGTGGGCCGCGCTTCGTGGAAAGTCGGGAACGCGCCCGGCACGTCGGTCTTGCTCAGGCCGTAGTAGAGTTTCGCGCCGAGGCCGAACTTGGTCTGCTGCTGCAGGCCCAACTGGTAACTGTCGTTGAGGATCTTGTCGGCGCGGAACTGCGGGTTGAATCGTTCGTCGGACGTGGTCGAGGCCGAGCCGAACAGCTGCGGCGAGGTCAGCAGGCGGGCGTCGTACGCCTGGAGAGCCGCCGCTTCGCTCGCTTGGATCGCGGATTTCACGTCTTCGTTCCTGGCGCGGACCGAGCCGAGGTACTGCTCGAGCGTGAGGAGCGGGCCCGCGGCGCCGGAGTCCTTGCGCGCCGCTACCCGCGCCTCGGCCGGCTCGATCACCGCGGCGAGCGCGATGGCCGCGGCCGCCAGGAAGAAGATCAGTCGTTGGATGGAGTCGCTCATTTTTCCCGCTTTCGAGACAGGCAGCCGTCGAGGTGGATGCTGATGTAATCTTTGAGGACCCCCGCGAGGACCTGCTCGTCCGCGAGGGATTGTCCCATGACCTCGATCCGGAGCGCGTCGATCTTGATCGCGTGCACGAGGGCGCCGAACAGCATCGCGGCGACGTTCTGCGGATCGAGTTCCGCCCGGAGCAGGCCGTTCTCTCGCGCGTCCTCGAAAAAGCGCTGGAAGGTGTGGAACAAGGGGAGGAACGTCGTCTTGAACACATCCATCGCGATCGGGCTGCCGCCCAAATCGATGTCGCGGTGGATGATCTTGCAGAGGTCGGCGTCCCGGAGATTCGCGCGCACGAACTCCTCGGCGAACATCGTCAGGCGCACGCGGAAGTCCTGTTCGGACTCGGGCGATTTCAGGACCCGTTCGGCCGTGGCTAAACGGTCCTTTCCGAAGTCCCCGAGGCACTCGCGATAGAGGCCTTCTTTACCGCCGAAATAATAGCTGACGAGGCTGACGTTCGCGCCGGCCGCGTCGGCGAGATCCTTCACCGTGGCGCCTTCATAGCCTTTCGCCGAGAACACTTTCGCCGCGGCGGCGAGAAGAGCCTCGCGCGTGCTCGCGTCTTTCGCGACTTTTTCGCTCATGGGCGGCTCCGCTACTGGTTGAGCTGGGTTTAAATATTCATATGAAAATATCGGTCATTGGATCAAAAAAATCAAACGGTTATTTGAATATTTAAAATATTTATTCAATTCAGGGTCTTGGGCTGCGGGGTAAACCAGAGGCGCGCCCTTTAGGCCGACTTCACGTTGATCGGACCCTCTGGGCCGCCTGAAGCCCGGGTGCCGGCCGTGCCCATCTCCGTGACTTGTGAGGCGTCGCCGTTTAGTTTCGATCGCGATGATCGCTTTCGCCGAATTCCGCTTCCATCCCGTGATCCATTTGCCCGCAGCGTACGAGATTTATGATTTTTCCAAGGGCTACGATCCCGATCGCGCCCGGGTTTCCGAGTACGGCGTCGGCAAGTACGACGAAAAACGCGTCGGGATGTACACGGCCGATCTGTTCGGGGGCGCGCGTGACATCCATTTGGGGATCGACATCGCGGCCCCGGCGGGGACCGAGGTGCACGCGTTCCACGATGGAACGATCCACCTCTTCGGCTGCAACCCGGCCGAGGGCGACTACGGGTATACCCTGATCACGCGCCATGAATTCGATGGCGTCGAGCTCTACGCGCTCCATGGGCATCTTGCGGCCCGTTCGATCGAAGGGAAAACGATCGAGGCCCCCGTTCGCGCCGGCGACGTGATCGCCTGGCTCGGGGATAAGAGCGAGAACGGCGGGTGGAACCCTCACCTGCACTTTCAGCTCAGTTACGAGCGGCCCGAGGTCTGCGACATGCCAGGCGCCGTCAGCGTCGTCGATCGGGAGGAAGCGTTGCGCAAGCATCCTGATCCGAGGCTGGTCCTGGGCCCTCTCTACTGAGGGGTTGACGGTCGGGCCGGTGAGCGAGCCGAACGAGGCGTGATTTCCGTACGGACGCCCGCGGGCATGGGGCGAGGGATTCCGATCATGGGATTTCGAACGAGGCGGCGCGGGCGAGACGGTCGTTGATCGCGTCCCAAAAACCGCCGCCGCGGCTCGCGACCTTGCGAACGACGATCGCGTCGGCCCCGGATCCCGCCAAGCGTCTCATGCGGTCGTAGAGCTCGCGCGCCGCGATCGCGGGGTCTTCGTCGAGAACGAGCTCCGCTGCGCGCTTCGGCTCGGCGCCCAGCTCCCGGCCGATGCGGCGGAGCCGGTCGGGTGAAACGGGGTCGCCGTTTTCGCCGACGAGAATCAAGGGGATGTCGGGCATGTAGTGGTGCTTGAGTTGGCCCGGCCCTTGGATGCCCTCCGTTCCCTTTTCGATGGAAACCGCCCGAGACCACTTCCGCAAGGACTCATGGAGGTCGGCTTCGGTCGTGCCGCCGGGGCGCAGGACGCGGATCTTATCGGCCGCGCCGTCGGCGCCGGCCTCGATTCCCAGAACCGTCGATTCGAGGCCGACTTCGCACGGGCCGCCGTCGAGGATCAGGAGGCCGTCCCCCGGGAATTCCGCCGCCACGTGCTCGGCGCGGGACGGGCTGGTGTGGCCGAAGCGGTTCGCGCTCGGCGCCGCGAGCGGCCCCGCCGCCGCGATCAACCGCTCCGTCAGTTCGTGGCGCGGATGGCGGATCGCGACCGTCGGCAGGCCCGAAGTGATGAGCGGGTTGACCTCGTTTCGTTTGGGCAGGACCAGGGTGAGCGGGCCGGGCCAGAACACGCGCGCGAGATAATCGGCGAGCGGCGGCCATTCGGCGGCCACGCCGCGGGCTTGGTTGAATCCGGCGACGTGAACGATCAGCGGATCGAAGAACGGCCGTTTCTTCAGCGCGAAGACCTTGCGGACGGCCGCGTCGCTGGCGATCGACGCCGCCAGGCCGTAGACGGTCTCCGTCGGGATCGCGACCACGTCTCCGCCGGCCAATCGCGCGAGCGCTTTTTCGAAATCGTCGTCGTCAGAGAGGGACATCAGCTACAAGACTAGCCCGAATGCGACGGTGAATTCGAGTGAAAACGCGCGGGATGCGGGCTTCCGGTCGGAAAGACCCGGGCGGAAGGGGAGCCGCGCCCTTCAAGGTCCCGTTCCGCTCGCCCGGATCCCGCTCAGTGGTGCGGCCGCGCGCGGTCTTCGGAGACGACTTCGACGACGCTTTCGGCCAAGTCGGGGTCGTCGATCCTGGTCGCGAGGTCGCCCAGGGAAACGATGCCGACCGGTCGCCGGTCGCGGTCGACCACGATCAGGCGGCGGATCTGGTAGTCTTTCATTTTTTGCGCGGCGGCTTCGCAGGATTCCGACTCTTCGACGGTGATCACGTTTTTCGACATCGTGTCCGAGACGCGGGCTTTTTGCGGGCTCAGGCCGCCGGCGACCGCGTTGAGGACGATGTCGCGATCGGTGAGTATGCCGACGACGTCGGGACCGTTGAATACGGGCAGCATCCCCACGTCTTCGTCGCGCATCATACGGGCCGCGTCCTGGAGCGTTTGCGCCGCCTGAGCCATGTGGACGGTACGGGTCATGATTTCGCGGATCTTCATTGGGCCTCCTTCAGGCCCCAGTTTGCGGGCGATGGGCGCGCGAATGTTGAACCCCGCCTTAAGCGATTGCGAATAATTGAAGACATTCGCGCGCGAAGCCGGGATGCGTGCTAGCCTGCGGTCCTTCCGGAGGCGGATCCCATGGACTCGGGCCGAGCCGTTGACGTTTTCGTTTTCCCGCTCCCGCGGATGGTCTTCTACCCGGGCACCACGAAGCCGTTGAACGTCTTCGAGCCGCGTTACGTCCAGATGATCAACGAAGCCGTCGAGGGGAACGTGCCCGTCGCGCTCGCGTTTTCGGAGCCGCGCAGGTTCAGCGAGGGGTACGCGGGCGCCCTCGGGGTGAGGAGAGTCGCCGGAGTCGGGCGGCCGGTCGTGCTGGAGGCGCGAATGGACGGGACCCTTCTCGTCCTGGTCGAGGCTTTGGGGAAAGTGCGGTTGGACCGCCGGCGTGCGCCCGGCGGTAGGTCGTACGCCGTTTGCGGGGCGGATTGGGTCGATGAAACCAACCGTCTCGAGCCCGGGAACATCTTCATGCTCAATCGCCTCAACAAAGAGTTCGTGCGCTGGCTCGAGGCCAACGTCGGCGATCGCGAGCAGCTGGCGATTTTCCTGAGCCAGTTGAAGAGCCCGTTCGAAAAGATCAACTACCTCTGCTCGTTGATGATCCACGAGCCCGAGACGCAGCAGCGTTTGCTCGAGGCCGACGACATCAACGACCGGCTGCGGACCGTGAGCCTGCTTTTCGATCAGTCGCGCGTGTCCGCGCGCGTGTGAACCCGCCCTTCCCCCGGCGGTTCCGCTTCGCGCGGGTCGGGACTCATGTCCGGCGCCCGCCCTTGGCTTGCGGCGCCGCCGTCAGGGGGTCCTCAGGCCAGCTGTGTTTCGGGTATCTCGCGCGGAGTTCCTTGCGGACTTCGGCGTAGCCGTTGGCCCAAAAGCCGGACAGGTCCGAGGTGACTTGGACGGGGCGGAAATTCGGGCCGAGCAGATGCAGCACGACGCGGACCCGGCCCTCGGCGACGGTGGGGGATTCCTTCCAACCGAACACCTCCTGGATGCGCGTTTCGATGTAGGGGGAGCGGCCGCGCGGGTAACGCACTTTCATGCGGTTGCCGGTCGGCACCATGATCGTTTCGGGGGCGTGCGTCCCGAGGAGCGCGGCCGCTTCGCGGCCGATGGCGTTTTCCAGGTGCCAGGTGAAGTCCTTGGCGGCGACCCGCGCGGGCGCGCTCTCGCCGAGGCAGAGGGCCGCGATCATCTCGCGCACGGCCGGCGATCCGGGGTCGGCGAAATCGAGTCCCGGCCACGGCTTTTCGGGGCACGCCGCGCGCAGGAACTCGTAGCGTTCGATCCAGGCCGATGCGCCTTCGTTGCGTTCCAGGATAGCGGGCCAGTCCGCGGCGATCAGATCAGGCAAGAGGTCGGCGACGTCCTCCCTTCTCGCTTCGGTCAGGCGCGGCTCCTCGAGCGGCAGGTCTTCGAACGCCTCGAAAATCCGCAACAGGACGCGGCCGCTGGACGCGTCGAGCGCGGGCTCGCGGATTTCGGAGAGTTTCGTCGGGAACCACTTCTTGAGCCACGCGAGCTCGACGCCGCTGGCGATCGTGGCGGTCATTTCCGTTTTGGCGCCTCCGCCGCTCTTGGCGGCGCTCTTGAGGGCCGCGGCGTCGATCGCCACGAAGAGTTCCGAGAGCTCCACGCACGATGATTTGCCGAGTTTGACGCCTTTGCCGCCGATCATGCGCGCGTCGGGCTCGCCGGCGCGCCGGCGGCGCGCGACGCGATCGGGATAGCCGAGCAGGAGGAGTTCGCGTTCGGGGTGCGCCGGATCGAGTGCGATGGAGCTGGCCGGGCGGCCTCGTTTGGCGGCCGCGATTTTTTCGATCTGTTCGGCCGCGCGCCGGACTTGGGCAGCGGCGGCGCGGTCGATGTCCGCGCGCAGCCGCCCTTCGAGCGCTTCGAGCCGGAGCACGACGTCGGACTCGAAGTCGCCGGCGTGCTTGGCCCCGGAGGGGTCGGCCAGGATGTCCTTTTCGGTGATCAGCGCGCAGAGTTTGGCGGCCGTCGAAACGATCGCGGCGTCGCCGCGCGCGGCCTCCATGACGCGCGCGAGCCGCGGATGCAGAGGCCAATCGAGAAGCGATTCGCCGAGAGCGGTGATCGCGGCCCGGCCCTCGCCCGCAATCTCGATCGCTTGCAGGCGGTCGAGGAGCGCGGTCGCGGCGGCGAGGCTCGCCGCGGCCGGTTTTTCGAACCAGGAGAACGAACCCGGGTCCGTGATGCCGAGCGCGGCCAACAGCAGGACCGCCTCGGCGAGCTCGACGCGCAGGATTTCCGGCGTTTCCATTTCATTCATCGAAGATTCATCGAGTTTGGTCCAGAGCCGATGGCAGACGCCCGGCCTTTGCCGGCCGGCGCGCCCCGCGCGCTGAGTCGCCGAAAAGCGGCTGATGCGCGCGAGCTCCAGGCGCGGGAAGCCGGTGGCGTCCAAACGCGCGACGCGCGCGAGCCCCGCGTCGATCACGGTCGCGACGCCGTCGATGGTCAGGCTTGTTTCGGCGATGTTCGTCGCCAGGATGATCTTGCGTTTGCCGGACCGGCGGATCGCCCGGTCCTGGTCTTCGAGTTTCAGGCTCCCGTGGAGGAGATGGACTTCGCAACCGGCCGCGGCGGCGGCCGGCGCGATTCTCGCCGCCGTGCCGGCGATCTCGCGCATGCCGGGCAGGAAGACCAGGAGATCCCCGGGGCTTTCGCGCTTGCCGGCGAGCGCGTCGATCACGGCGCCGCCGACGCGCGCGACGAACTCGGGCCCTGTCGTCAACAGTTGCGGGGCTTTATCGAGGTGCACCGTCACGGGGTGCGCTTCGGCCTTCACGTCGACGATCGGGGCGTCGCCCAGGTATGCGGAGATCGCTTCGGCCCGCAACGTCGCGGACATCACGACGATTTTCAGGTCGGGCCGGGCGAGCTGCTGGAGTTCGCGGAGAAGCCCGAGCCCGAGGTCGGTGTGCCAGCTCCGCTCGTGGAATTCGTCGAGGATCACGCAACCGATCCCGGACAGCCGCGGGTCGCGCGCGAGCTTCCTTGAGAGCAAGCCTTCGGTGATCACGGTCAGGCGCGTCCGTTCCGACGTGCGGTTGTCGAAGCGGACTTGGTAGCCGATCTCCGCGCCGAGCTCGCCGCCGTTCTCCCGAGCCATGCGGGCCGCGGCCGCGCGGGCGGCGAGGCGACGGGGCTCCAGCATCAGGACGCCGGGCGCATCGGCCGCCAGCAGGCCTGATCGCCAGATCGCGACCGGGACGCGGGTGGTTTTGCCCGCGCCCGGGGACGCGATAAGGACCAAATTGGGGTGGGCGCCGAGATGGCTGAGGACCTCGCTCAGATGCGCATCGATGGGGAGCGGAGTTCGCGTTGACGTCACAAGAGGAGTCTAGGGCGTTTCCCCGCTCCGGCATAGTGTTCCGGCGCTGAATTCGATGCGCGCCATCATCAGTGCCGGCGTTGAGGCGCGCGCTCGGCCGATCGCGCGCTCGAACGGTCGTCGTGGCGCCAGTAAAGGACGAGGCCTGAGCAGGCGAGCAGAACGACGGCTAGGGTGGTCGTCAACGCCGGGTTCGCGGGCGCCGGCGATTTCAGGGCGATGATGCCGATGATCGCGACGGCGTAGGGACGAATTTCGTAGAACAGTTTTTCCATCGGATGAAGCCCCCCCTTTGGACGGGCGCGAAGAAACCGATGCGCGCCGCCTGTTTTTGCAGAGCGTCCGCGTGGAACCCGCGGGACGTCTGTGTGCCAAGTCCGTATCGAGACGAAGAGAGAGCAAAGGCTGGGCCGCCCCGGACGGCGTTCGCTCCGCGCTCCCGCGCTCGGTCGATGGGCAGCCGACCAAAAAACAGACGAATCCCCTCTCGGGCCGCCTCGTTTTGAGACGGCGTTCATTGTCAAGGGACTGGGGCAGGCCCTCATTCCCTCCGCCTTCCCGCCGAAGCGCTCGCGCGGCATCCGGCGCCCGCGTCCCCGCGTTTCCCGTACCCGGCTCGCACAACTGGACGTTCGCCCCGATGACCGAAGGCGTCTCCGGGCCCATCCTGGTCAGGATGGACGGAACCACTTGGAGAAAGTGCAGCGCTTGCAAGAGCGAGATCGGCCTTTCGAGCCGTTACTACGTTTGCAGCGTCTCGACCTGCAACGCCGTCCGCACGAACTACGTCTTCTGCTCGGTGCCTTGCTTCGAGCGGCACCTGCCCGGCGCTCGGCACCGCGACGCCGGCGCGATCGAAAAAACGTCTCCTGGGGCCGCGTCGGCGGAGCCCGGCGGCGCGGCGGGGGACGCGGGCGGCGCGAAGCGCGTGATCGCCGCGAGCGTCGCGCGTCCCGGCGCGCCTGCGGTCCCGAGGGAGATCCTGGTCGTCGCCAGCAAAGTCAAAGACTACATCCGCGCGCGCGCCGGGATGAACACGTCCGACGGCATCATGGCCTCGCTGTCCGACCGCATCCGCGAGCTTTGCGACGAAGCGATCGATTCGGCCCGTCAGGAAGGCCGCAAGACCGTGTTGGACCGCGATGTCAAAAAAAAATGATCGTCCGCGCGTGATGCGAAACGCCCTCGACGCGAATTGCTTTTTCCCGCGGGCTTCGGAACAATGAACGAGGCCCCGCGTTCGCGGAGCCTTTTCTCAAGGGAGCCGGGATCATATGAGTTGGGCGGTCGTCACGGGCGCGAGCGGTGGAATCGGTTTGGAAATGGTCCGTCAGTTGTCCGCGCAGGAGCCGGGCCTGCACTTCCTCCTGGTCGCGCGGCGCGAAGAACAGCTCAAGGAGATCCAGGCCGAGCTCAAGGGCAAAGAGGTCCGCGCCGAGTACCTCGCTCTCGACCTCTCCAAAACCGAGGAGACGCAGGCGATCGAGCGGAAGATCCGCAAATCGGGGTACGCTGTCCGTTACCTCGTCAATAACGCCGGTTTCGGCTGGTGCGGGCGTTTCGACGAGCAGCCGGTCGAAAACATCGCCGATATGATCGCGCTCAACATCACGACGCTCACGATCCTCACGCGCAGGATCATCCCGTTGATGGAGACCGACGGCCACATCGTCAACGTCGCGAGTTCGGCGGCTTTCGCTCCGTTGGGCGGAATGGCCGTTTACGCGGCGACCAAGGCGTTCGTGCTCAACTTCTCGATGGCGCTCGACGCCGAGATCCGCAAGACGCGCGAGATCTCCGTGACCGCCGTTTGCCCCGGACCGGTCGAAACCAATTTCTTCGACCGCGCCGAGATGAAGCGGAAGCCGGCGCCCGATTACCTCGTCGAGAAACCCGAGAACACCGCCCGCCGCGCGATCAAGGCGGCCGCGCGCGGCCGCCCCATGGTCTCGACGGGGGTGGCGGCCGTGGGTTTCCGTTTCCTGAGCTGGTGCGTGCCAGATCGCCTGATCGCGCGGTCGTCGAACTCGCGGTTGTCCGAGCGCTGAAGGCGCGCGCGAGGCTCCTCCCGCGGCGGGAATCGTCAGCTGGGCGCCCAGGTTTTCCCGACGTGCTCGAGAGCCAAGGCGGCGCCGATCGTGAGGTGGTCGCAGCCGCGGGCCGCGACGATCTGCACGCCGAGAGGAAGCCCGGAATCGTTCAAGCGGACCGGAGCGACCGTGGCCGGGGTTTCGAGAACGTTGAAGACACCGGTCATCGCGAAATCCAAGGGGCGGAAAACCGTGGCGCCGAGCTTCGGCGCCGCGCGGGGGTGGGGCGGCAGGAGCAGCACCCCGTCCTCTCCGAGCGCGGTTTCCAGCTCTGAGAGGACGCGCCGGGCTTCCGAGACGAGCTTCGCGAGCCGAGCGCCTTTGGGCGCGGCGGCTTCGGCGGCGCAGATGAACAGCGTCGGGAGAGTGTAGCGGGCCCTCCCAACGGCGAGATTGGCGAACTCCCGCGCGACGTTCGGCGCGCGTTCCCCGCCGCCCATGGTGACCGCGAGCGACGGCCCCTCGACCGTTTTCATCAGCGCCGCCCAGATGTCGAAGGCGGCCTTCAAGGCGTCCGCCCTGAACTCGTCGACGCGGGCTCCGAGGTTCGCGAGCGCCTCGGCCGCCAGATTGACCGCTGAAGCCGCGTCGTCATCGACGCGGGGGATCCAGGTCATTTTCGGCCGCGGCATCAAAAAGACGTTCTTGTTTTTCCAGAACGACTCGGGGCGATCGAAGCCGCCGTCCCGGCTTCGGGCGCGCAAACGGTCGACGAACCCGGTCTTGTTGGTCTCCTCGTCCACGCCGTCTTCGCCCCAGATCGTTTCGAGAACGGGCCAGAGGTCCCGCGCGCGCCTGGTCAGCATCCCTTGCGTCGTGAACGGGTAGCTCGCGCCGCGGTATCTTTCGCGGGTCGCCGGGTAGAAGGGGTAGTGGCCGGTGAGGGGGACGACGCGATTGGTGGGTTTATGGCCGAAGACCCCGCAGAACGAGGCGGGTATGCGGATCGAGCCGCCCACGTCGGAGCCGAGGCCCATGGGGCTCGCCCCCGCGCCGATGATCGCGCCTTCGCCGCCGCTCGATCCGCCGGCGGTGCGGGAAACATCGTACGGGTTTTTCGTTTCGCCGTAGATGAGGTTGTCGCACTCGAACCACATCGCCCATTCGGAGACGTTCGTCGTGCCGATCGGGATGGCGCCGGCCGCTTTCAGCCGCGCGACGGTCGAAGCGTCCTCGGTGGCGACGCTCCCCTTGCGGTGGAGAGTGCCTTGGGTGTTCGGCGCGCCTTCGAGGTCGATGGTCTCTTTGACCGTGAACGGGACTCCGCCGAAACGGAGCCGCTCCGTCGCGGCCGGGTCCTCGGCGCGCGCACGGTCGAACAGGCGGGCCTCCTCGAGCGCGCGTTCGAACCGGTCGGCGACGATGGCGTTGAGGCGCGGGTTTTCCCGCTGCGCGCGCGCGACGTGCGCGCGCACGGCCTCCTCGCTGGAGATCGAGCCGTCGCGGATGCGCTCGGCGATCTCCGAAGCGCTCAGAGTCAGCAATTCATGCATCGCGTCCCCCCTCGACCGTGCCCCAAAAAAAGATGTCCGCCCTATTCAAGGCGAGCGCCGCGCGAGGGTCAAGCTTTCAGTCCCGGAGCGTGGGCGGCGAGAGGGTCGGGACTTTGGTCCGCACCGTGCGCGCGGCTTCCCCGGGAATGCTTCAAGAACAGCGCGCCGATGCCGATCAGATCAAGGTCGTATCGAGTCCTTTCGGGAGTCCGTATGCCGCTTCATCGCAAGAGCATCCTTGTCTTCGCGTCGCTCTCGCTCCTCGTCGCGTGCGCCACGCCGCCGCCCGCGCCGGTGCCGCCGTCCGCGTCCTCGCTGGAGCGGACGAAAATCGATTGCGGACTTGACGCCGAGGTCTGGTTCGACGCGCCCGCCGGGCCCCCGCGACAAGACCGTCTGCCGGCGCGGGCGCGGGCCTGCGAAGACCTGTTCAAAGAGACGATCGGCGCCAAAATACGCGTCTTGCCCGAGGAGGAGGGCGATCAGCTCATCCGCCGGATCTGGGAGCAGGAGCGTCTCCGGGACCGTTTCGACGTGGGCGACAGCATGGCGTTCTGGGGCTCTTTGATGGGCAAGGAGAAGATGGATGAGGCGGTCGATCTCGGCATGCACCCGGTCGACTACTATTACGACAGGGTCGCCCGGAACTGGCACGACGCTTCCCGCCGCTTGAATGAGATCCCGATCGGGAGTACCTGCAGCGGCACCCGGAATTCCGCCTGATGTGGGAATACTACGCGCGTTCGCCGCTCTCCCACCAATCGATCCAGCGAGCGTGGGAGGCCGGCCATCGGGACGCCGTCACCGTCCTGCGCTCGTCGTCGAGGGCCGGCGTGAGCCGGCTCGGGTTCATGGCGGACGCCGAGCAGCGCCGTTACCTGTTCCGCATCCCCGCTGTCGGCCGCTTCGTCGAGGAGTTCGCCCGGGAGCTCAAGGTTTACGTCCGCCAGGTCACCGACGACGGCCGGGTCGAGGCCGACCCCCACGCGAAGCACGATTTCGCGGAACGCATGGCGCGGAAGTTCGCTCCCCGCGTGGCGGACAAGAGGAGCTTCATGGCGGGCATCGACAGCCTCCTGAAGTTCGTCCTCGTCCACCCGAATCAATACCGCTCCCTGGACGAGGAGAACCTCGCGCCGTTCGTCGTCGACGTCCTGCACGCGCAGCACGACCTCGGGCCGAAGGAGCGGCTGTCGGCGACCGTGAACCCGACGTACCTGCTCCGCTACGACGAGCGCAGCGGCGTTTTCAACCCGAAGTTCGCGATGGCGGCCCCGAGCGTTTTCATGATCCAGTTGCCGCTCTCGGCGGTCGTCGTCGACAACGCTTCGCGCTTCGTCGTCCAGGACGAAGTCCGCATCAACAGCGTCAATTGGGGGCCGCGCGCGCGCCGGGTGACCGTTTGGTCGATGGATGCGGACGAGAACGGCGTTTTCCCGTTGCCGCCCGGCGACGCCCCTCCCGAAGCGGTGGCGGTGATGGATTCGATCCACGCGATCGCCACGGGTCTGGCGCCGGGCCGCGGCCTCCCGCGCCAGGACCCGGAAGACGGCCGAGAGCCGTCGGGAACGACGTCGCTCGCCCCGTCTCGCTCCCCGGGGGCCTTTCCCCGGATGCGGCCGCGCACCATGGATCCCGCGCCAGCGGCGTGAGAACCGGTCCGGCGGCCCCTCGGCGCGCCTTTCCACCGCTCGATCCCGGACATCCGCTCGCCGCCGTTGACCGGGAGGGCGGCGAAGCCCCCGCGCTGAGGGCGCCCGTGTCGAAGATCGATGCGGAGGGGACG
Organism: Pseudobdellovibrionaceae bacterium; assembly: GCA_021463345.1. GTDB lineage: Bacteria > Bdellovibrionota > Bdellovibrionia > Bdellovibrionales > JAMPXM01 > JAMPXM01. The sequence goes on from JAJTYM010000006.1 coordinate 29,704, forward strand.
AAAAACGGCGTCGGCGCGCGGCTCGAACGACCTTCTTCGGCAAAACGGCGACCCAGCGGGTGACCGGGCACATTTTTCAACTTCGCCTAAGGCCGCGCTCGCGAAGGGGAATCGCGCGGCCCGCGCGGCTCTCTCCGGAGGCTGCGGCTGCGGCATCGATCCTGCTCCGCAGCGGCCCGTTGGCAGGGCCGTTCGAAAGGCTCCTTTGGTTGCACGTTTACAGAGGTGAAATTATGGAAGCGTCCCATTCGTTCTCGATCATCCGCTTTTTCGAAGAAGGCGGGTTCTGGATGCTGCCGATCCTGGCAGCGCAAGTGTTTTCGATCGCCATCATCGTGGAGCGGGTGTACGCGCTCTACATCCGTCGCAAGCCGATGGACACGGCTTTCTTGGGCGCGCTCGAAGACGACATCAAAAAGGGCAACCTGGACACGGCCGTGAACAAGGCCAAGCACGTCGCGGGTTACAACCCGATCGGCGCGGTGGTCGCCGCCGGCGCCCAAGCCGCCCTCAATCTCGGCGGCCGCGAGGAGATCCAGGGCAAAATGGACGAAGTCCTGCTCGTCGAGAACGCGCGCCTGCAAAAGCGCACCGTGTTCCTGGCGATGCTCGGCAACGTCGGCACGCTCCTCGGCCTCCTCGGCACGATCGTCGGCATGATCACGGCGTTCGGCGCGATCGCGACGGCCGACCCCGTCCAGAAAGCCAGCATCCTCGCCGCCGGCATCTCCGAGGCCATGAACGCGACCGCTTACGGCCTCGTGACGGCCATCCCGGCCCTCGTCGGCTTCACCGTCCTGCAGAGCCGCGCGCAGAAGCTTTTCGACGACCTCAACCAAGCCGCTCTCCGCGTGTTCAACACCCTGAGTTTCCATTACGAGTCGGTCCCCGCGAAGAAAGTTCGCATCGGAAAATGACTATAGGCTGATCGTGGACGGGCGGAGGGGGCTCCTCCCCGCGCCCGCCATCGAGGCATGAGGAAGTTATGGCTTCAGTAGAAACGACCTCCGATAAAGAGATGACGTTCGACCTCAACCTGGTCCCGTTCATCGACATCCTTTCGACCTGCATCTGCTTCTTGCTGATGACCACGATCTGGATCCAGATCGGCGTCTTCAACGTGAGCCAGGCGATCGGCAGCGAGCCCCCGGCGGGCGGCAAGAACCCGCCTTCGGTGATCGTGGAGATGAAAAACGACGGCCTCGTCGAAGTCTCGCTCAAGGACGTCGAGGGATTGAGGAAACCCCATGCGACCGACATCCGTCCCGCGCGTTCGGGCGGCGTCGACTGGGGCCAGGTCGAAAACCGGATCACCGAGATCGGCTCGCGCTTCCCGACGGTGAAGACCGTGCTGGTGATGCCGGGCTCGAAGACCAGGTACGACGACGTCATCAAGATGATGGACGCGTTCAAGAGGAACAAGATCGATCAGATCGGCCTCGCGCCGCTGTCGGGAACATGAGAAAGGGCCACGCCCATGCTGACGACATCTCTCAAACAGACGCAAATCGCTTCTCCCCTGGCCTCCCAGGGGGTGTTGAAACCCAGGGGCTCGACCGCGCGCCGGGTCCTCTTCTCGTCGTTGATGCTGACCTCGCTCGTCGACGCGTTCTCGATCCTCGTGATCTTCCTGCTGATGAGCACGCAGAACGGGATCGAGATCGAACTCAAGAAAACCGAGAAACTCCCGCAGGCCACGGCCGTGGACGGCCTCGAAAGGGGCATCGTCCTGCGCATCGAGGGGGACCGGTACTTCATCGATGACCGGCCGGTGCCGGAGCGCGGGCTTTCCAAGGCGCTGGCCGAGGCGAAGGAAAGCTTCGAGTCCGGCCTCCTGAACAACGCCAAGGCCGGCCTGCTCGTGCAGGCCGACCGCGACATGGATTTCGAGGCGTTGAGCCCCGTGCTCCGCGCGGGCAGCGAGGCCGGATTGAGCCAATTCAAGTTCGCCGCGATCCAGAGCGGGAAGTGAGGGGAGTGTCGGTTTCCTGACAGTCGCGCGCCGGGAAGGTCACTGGGCCCGGCCGCCCCCGGCGGCCTTCCGCCGCGGGCGCCTAGGTTCGAGTACAGGCGCGACCGCGCGGCATCGTCCTTGCGATGGGAGGGGGCAGGAAGCAAGGAGACCGACCATGAAGAAAGCCATGTTGATTTTCCTGCTCGCGTTCGCGGGCATCGGTACGGGCTGCGGCAACAAACACAAGAAGGCGCCCATCAACAACGTCGACGGGCGGATGGTCCGTTCGGGCGGTGCCGGCGGGCAAACCTTGACCGATATCGCGCTCAACGGCGGCATCTACATGCACAATGAATCGCAGGACTCGTTCCAGTGGAACGTCCAAGGCTTCGTCAATTCGGTCATCCCCGAGGAATACCTCGGCTTCGTCAACGGCGACTACTATTCCAACGACTCGCGCACCGGCATCGTGTTCGGCGGCAGGGTGGTCCCGCAGAACGGCCGCATCACGCAGGCCGGCGCCCAAGGCGGTCGCGTGACGATCGCGCCGTCGAGCCGCCTCCTCGTCTTCGTGTATGACGAATTCGTCGGGCAGAAGGACGGCTCCGGCCAGGATATCCCGCCGATCCCGATGCACTTGACCAGCGCTTCGGGCTACGTCGAAGGCGCGCGCGGTTACTTCAAGTTCTGGGACGCGCGCGGCTCGATCACGTTCTCGGGCGAGTTCCGCTCGGACGGCCTCTTCGTCGCCGACGTCGATTACGACAACCAGGTCCGCTACGACGGGGAGGGTTCGGGCGCCGAAGGCACGCTCGGCCGCGCGATCATCCAGACCTGCTCGTTCGTGCAATGCAATTGAGCGGTTGGCGGGACCGTCCGCGGCCACCTCGCCGCGGGCAAATCTCTTGATTGTGCGCCGCCCCCCGGGTTCTAATCGGGCCGAACAAGGGGACTTCAGGGCACGTGGCGAATCGATTCCATTTCGAAAAACAGATCCTGGATTGCGTCGTCGGCGGCGTATCCGCCCTCGATGTCCCGCGCCTGAACCTCAAGTCCATCGAAGAGTGCCGGCAATTCGTCAGCGCCTACGGCTACGACCTCGACGATGAGTCGCACCGCGAGCAGCTCTGGGCGTCGCACCGCCGCGCGGTCGCGCTCATCAAGGATCAATTGCTCGAGGAAGGCGAAAATATCCCCGAGGAGCTCTACGACCCGTCCCGGCTCACCGATCTCTGTCAGTTGCTGATGTACGCCAGCCGCCGCGAGCCCGGGGCCCGCGAATTGCGGAGATGGGCGTGCGCGGTGCTGCGTGTGATGCACGTCTACGTGCATCTGAGCAACGATCTCTTCAGCGTCTTTTCCGACGACATCCAGGCTCAGGTCCTCAAACCGCTCCAGGAGGTGATTTCCGACGATCCGGTCGCCGGCTCGGTCCTGCTCGGCAAGTCGGTCGACTTCGAGGGGATCAAACTCCATAAATTCGAGGTCAAGCCGTTCAAGACCACGGCGAGTTCCGTGATCAAGCTCCTCGCGCGGCCGGAGAAGGTCGCGCTCACGCTGCTCGACAAGCTCGGCATGCGTTTCGTCACGCGCACCGTCTACGATTCGTTCCGCGTGATCCACTTCCTGGTCGAGAAACACATCGTCAGTTACCCGCACATCATCCCGGACCAGAGCAACAACACGCTTTTCCCGCTCAACGTGTTCATGGACGTGATGCGCGAGCTCGACGCGGATCCGGGTTCGGCCGCGCTCGAACCGGCCGCCGTCGAGCGGATCCTCCTCGAGCGGCTGGGGAAGGCGCGCGGCGAGGCCGAGTACCTCGAGAAGTTCAACGAGTTCTCCGGCACAGGGTACCGCTTCATCAAGTTCATCAACCGCAAACTCGTCAACGTCGCGGTTGGCGAGGGCGAGCCGCGGCAGATGTTCCGGTTCTTCTACCCTTACGAGATCCAGGTGATGGACTACAACACCTACATCAACAACCTGAGCGGGCCCATGGCGCACGACGAATACAAGGCGCGCCAGCGCAAGCGCGCCCGCGAGCGGGTGTTGGGCTCGTTCGCGCCCGAAGCGAAAGGGGCGCGGGCGTGACGCGCTTCCTGTGCTCGGCGCGTTCCGCCTGCGGCCTGGTGTTCGGCGTGCTTTTCACCGGCGCCATGAGCGTTCTCACGCTGGCCGCCGTCGCCCTGGGGCGGGATCTCCTGATCGACAGGTTCGTGGTTTTTTGGGGCCGGACGTGCTTGCGCGTTTTCAACGTGCGCGTGCGCCTGCACGACGCGCAGAACATCCCGGGCGATCGCGGCGCGCTTTTCTTGTTCAACCACCAGAGCCTTTTCGACGTCCCGTGCATGTACGGTTTCGTGCCCAAGCGCCTGCGCTTCGGCGCCAAGGCCGAGCTCTTCAAGATCCCGTTTTTCGGCGCGGCGATGCGCGCGATAGGGACGCTGCCGATCGAGCGGGACAACCGGGGCGAGGTGTTCAAGATCTACCGCGAGGTCGAAGCGAAGTTCGCCATGAACTGGAGCGTCGCCCTCGCGCCCGAAGGCACGCGCCAGTCGAAGCCTGAGATCGGCGCGTTCAAGAAGGGGCCCTTCATCTTCGCGGTCAACGCGCAAGCCCCGATCGTCCCCGTGGTGCTTTCGGGCGCTTACGAAGTCCTGCCCAGGGGGAGGCTGTTGCCGAACGCCGACCGGTGGGCGAGCACGGTGCACGTGCGGTTCCTGCCGTTGATCGAAACGAAGGGCCTGGCCACGGGAGACGTCGCCCAGCTCACGCAGACGGCGCACGAGAAGGTGCTCGCCGCGTTCGCGGACCTGCGGCGGCTGCCTCTTTGAGGCCTCTCCGGGCCGTCATTCCGCGAACAGGTCGGCTCGCGGCTTTTCCCATTCAGGGATCCAGCCGGGGCATTCGCGCCTGGCGGCCGGGCCGAGCGGGAGAGCGGTGAAGTTGTCCGTGCCACGCGTCGCGAACCGCCAATCGGAGGCGCGCGTCCCGTCGATCAGAGGCGCTCGGGCGAACCGCAGCCAAGCGTCGAACCAGCAGTCGTCGCGCGCGAGGTTTTTGAGCCGCGCGATCGAGCCCCGCTCGAACACCGGCGCGGGCGCGCCGTCGGCGTCGCGCGCGACCTGGAACCTCGGGCAGCGTTCGGCCGGGACCAGGCCGGTCAGCGCCGACGCCGTCCCGCGGCTCATCGTGTACGAGCGGCCGTCGGCGTCGCGCGCGACTCGGATGTAATTCCAGCAGACGGGATTGGAGGGCAGGGGCGCGAGGATCAGGTCGAGTTCCCGGTCGCCCGCTCCCGCGAAGTCCGCCCGGATCGCGCGCACCGCCGATCTCTGCCCCGCCGCTTGCGCGGCGAGGAAGACGAGGGCGGCGATCAGGCCGGCGGCGAGGCTCGCTCCCGCGCCGCGCGTCCGCGCGAAGAAGGCGAGCGCCGCCATCAATGAAAGGACCGCGCCGAGGGCGGCCATCGGCAGCAGGCCCGCGAGGGCCGCGGCCACCGGCACGAAGACGATCAGGCTCATGACGGCCGCCCGCGCCCAGTGCGTCTCGAAAAGAAAGAGCGCCGGGATGCCGAAACAGGCCCAAAGCGCCGGTTCGATGATGAAGACGAGGTCCCCGAAGTACCACTTCGCATCGAAGGGCCAGAACGGGTGCACTCCGTACGAATTGAGCGCGTCGAGCGCGAGGTGCGTTCCCAGCCCCAGGAGCGCGACGAGCAGGACGCCGAACCGTTCCGAGCGGTTCGCGGCGAGCCGCGCGCGGAAGCGCGGCACGCACAGGGCCGCGGCGAAGACGAGGAGGACCTGCACGAGCGCGAAACCGATCGTGTGGGTGTGGCCGCGGTGATGGAGGAGGTAGCCGAGCGGCGCCGGGAGGAGAGGCGAAAGGACGAGATCGAGGTCGGGAGCGTTGTTGGCGAAGACCGACGTCGCGACGTAGAGCTGGCGGCGGATCCTGTACTCTTCGGTCGCGAGCGGCCGCGACCCCCTATGCAGGGCTTCGCCGATCCACGCCCCCGCCAGGCCGTGCGCGAGGTTGTCCATGCGAGTCCCCCCCGCGCTAGGCCCGAGAATCCGGGCTGGTTCTCAAAGCGTGCGCCAGGTCCGCCCGTCGTCGTCGGACAGCACGTGGACCTTGTTCTTCAAGCCGATGTCGAGCGCGAGCTCGATCCGCGTCCCTTTGGCGTCGTTCGGCTTGACCTCGAGGATGCGCACTTTGTGCTCGTTGAGTTCCCAGCGCAGGCGGATGGTCCGCACGAGATTGTCCCAGCGGATGTACTCGCGGAACGTCCGCCCGTCGTCCTCGCTCACGTACGGGCCGACGAACAGGCGCCCGGCCGGCGCGATCGCGAGCGGGTGGTTCTGGTCGCGGAACAGATCGACGCGCTGCCAGGTCTTGCCGTCCCACGTGCGGAAAATCCCGTTGGCCGCGGCGATCTGCAGGGTCTTCGGGCCTTGCAGCGAGGCCATGTCGAAGATCTTGCGGCGGAAGAGCTCGGCCGTCGTCAGGAGCACCGGTCGGGGCGCGGCTTCGCCGGGCTCGAGGATCCGCTCGTTCATCGGCCACCAAACTTCGCCGTCGTCGCGGAGCGCTACGCGGCCCCAGTCCTCGAGGCGGGAATCGAGCAGAGTGAGCGTTTCCAGGTACGCGGCTTTGCCGTTCGGATCCGCGAACGGGACGCTTTCCTTGCGCAGGGGCAAGGCCGAGCGGAGCGCGAGCACGGCGTTGGCGGGCACGTCGTCGCGCAAGATCAGGTGCGCCCGCCTCACCCACCCGGTGCGGTCGCGTTTTTTGGCGATCACCCAATCGGCCTCCGGAGCGGAGCGGACGACTTCGATCCGCTCGCCGGCGTGGAGGTCGATGATGGTCTCGGAGCGGATCTGCGGGCCGGAGAGGATCTCGGTCCGTTCCTTCACGTAGGCGAGAGCCGCGCCCCCGAGATCGGGGCGGAGCTGGTCGGCCGTGAGGAACCCGGTCACGTTCGTGCCTTCGGCCTGGGCCTCGAACCAGCGGCCGTTTCGACTGAGCAGCCGCACGCGGGCGCCGGCCCCGAGGGCGGCGACCTTGCGGCCGTCGGCCCGAGCCTCCAGGCGGAGGTCGACGACCGCTTGCGTGCGCGCGTAAGCGGACAGCAGGAGCTTGCTCAAGACGTGTTCTTCCCTCACCCAACCGATCGTTCCGCTTTTGGCGCGCGTTTTGTACCAACGCTGCTGAGCCCGGGCCGAGGTGCGCTCCTTGAGCCATTCGCGGTTGTAATGGCCGGATGGGAAAAGGCTGTCGGGCGCGAGATAGACGGGAACCGCTGCGGCGATCGGGCTCGCGAGCGCGACCGCGGCGAAGGCCGCCGCGATCGACAGCCGGATGGGCGATCCGGGAAAGCGGGGAGTTTGACGCATCAGGATCAGTCTGCTGGCGGCGCGGGACCGGGACAAGGCCAGAAGACGACGGCGGTCCTGGACCCGACTCTGGGCTTGCGTTAGGCTGGTGTCGCATGAGGCTCTCGACGCGCGCGTTCGCATGTCTGTTTTCCGGGTTCGCCTTCGGGGCGTTGGCGACGACGTTGACGCTGACGTCGGCGATCCCGGCGTCGGCGGCGTTGGAGGAGCGCGTCGGCGTGCTCGAGGTTTACGATGTTTTCCTCGAGCCCCAGTTCCGCTACTTCGAAACGCGCAACGGAGGGTTCGAGGCGGGCAACAGCTTGATTTCGTTCCGATGGTTGCGTGACGAGTCGGTCTCAGCGGTCGTCACCGCTGGAACCGATCAACTCGTCGGTCGCCCCCGCCGCTATCGCGGGGGCTCGGAGGCCGGGCTTGCGCTCGCCGAAGCGTACGTCGAGACGCGCTCGTCGCTCGGCGACGTCCGTTTCGGCCGCGTGCCGCTCCCGTTCGGAACCGAGAGCGGCCGCGGCGAGGCGCGGCTGCGCCTGCCGCGGGCGATGGTCCATCGCGCGGGTTACCTCGGCCTGCGCGACCAAGGTCTCAGTTACGCCATCGAGAACCGGGGGTTTTCCTCGGAATGGGCGGTGCACAACGGCGAAGGCGGGCCGGATCTTGATAATCAAATATGGTTTACATCGCGTTGGGGCTGGCAGGGCGGCGATGGGCTCTCCCTCGGGTTTTCGGGAAGCGCCGGGCGCACGACGCCCCTGAGCACCCAGGACGCGGCGCTTTCCCGTTCTGAAGCGGTCGCTGGGCTCGATCCCGACCGGTCCTCCAAACAGCGTTTCGGTAACGCCTTCGTCGAGTGGGACGCGCGGCCGTTGGGCGTCGTTTTGGAGGGCACCTTCGGCGAGAGCGAGCAGGCCGGTTCGATCCGGCGCCTGCGGTCGGGGCATCTCGATTTATTCTACGCGTTGTCGCGCCGCTGGGGTTTACTCGCCCGATACGACGTCCTCGATCCCGACGGGCGCGTTCGAGGCGACCGCCAGGACGAGGCCACGTTGGGGGTTTCGCTCGGCGGGGCCTACGGCACGTCGACCGTTTATGTTCTCGGCACTCGCGCCCACCTCCAGGGCGCGGCTCGCGCTCGCCATGAAGCGATGCTGATCTGGCGCCTCACGCCGCTTGCCCGCGGCCCTCGCTGAAAGCTATACATTCTCCGTTCAGTTGAGATGGATGCAGTTGAGTGAAGCAGTCGAACGAACGAATTACGCGGGGAGTCATATGCAGATTCAAAAACTTGGCGTCGTCGGCGCCGGACAAATGGGGAACGGCATCGCGCAGGTTGCGGCCGCCACCGGCCTTCATGTCGTGATGACCGATATTTCCGAAACCGCGATCGGCAAAGGGATGGCCACGATCGCCTCGAGCTGCGACCGGTTGATCAAGAAGGAAAAGTTGAGCGAAGCGCAAAAGAGCGAGCTCCTCGGCCGCATCCGGGCGTCCACGGACACGAAAGCGCTCGCCGATTGCGACATGGTCGTCGAAGCCGCGACCGAAAACGTCGAGCTCAAGCTCAAGATTTTCAAGGATCTCGACGTGGCCGTGAGAAAAGACGCGATCCTCTGCACGAACACGTCGTCGATCTCGGTCACCAAAATCGCGGCCGCGACCGCGCGTCCCGAGAAGGTCGCCGGCATGCATTTCATGAATCCCGTTCCCCTCATGCAGCTCGTGGAGGGCATCCGCGGCCTGCAGACCGCCGACGAAACGTTCGCGGCCGTCCGCGGCCTCGCCGAGAAAATGGGGAAGACCTTCATCGAAGGCCGCGACATGCCCGGCTTCATCGTCAACCGCGTCCTGATGCCGATGATCAACGAGGCCGTTTACGCCCTTTATGAAGGCATCGCCGATCCCAAGGGGATCGACGAGGCGATGAAGCTCGGCACGAACCAACCGATGGGTCCGCTGACGCTCGCCGATTTCGTCGGCCTCGACACGTGCCTGGCGATCATGAACGTGCTCCATGAAGGGCTCGGCGACTCGAAGTACCGGGCGTGCCCCTTGCTCGTGAAGTACGTCGAGGCGGGTTGGCTCGGCCGCAAGACGGGCCGCGGATTCTACAAATATTGAGGTGCGTGGATGGACTTGAAGACGATTCTCTACACCGAAGAAAACGGCGTCGGCGTCGCCGCCGTCAACCGCCCCGAGGCGCTCAACGCGTTGAACGAGCAAGTGCTCGCTGATCTCGAGCACCTGCTCGGGCGGCTTGAGAAAAACGCGGGCTTGCGCGCGCTGATCCTGACGGGTTCGGGCGAAAAGGCGTTCGTCGCCGGCGCGGACATCAAAGAAATCGACACGCTCGCCCCGGAGGGGGCCTTGGCGTTCGCGCGCCGGGGCCAAGCGGTTTTCACGCGGCTTGAGACCTTGCGGGCGCCGGTGATCGCGGCCGTCAACGGGTTCGCTCTGGGCGGCGGCTGCGAACTCGCGCTCGCGTGCGATTTCATCTACGCGAGCTCGAACGCGAGGTTCGGGTTGCCGGAGTGCACGCTCGGCATCATGCCCGGTTTCGGCGGCACCGTGCGCTTGTCGCGCCGGGTGGGCCTGAGCCTCGCGCGGGTCGCGGCTTTCACCGGCCAGATGTACACGGCGCAGGAGGCCCTGCAGATGGGCCTCGTCAACAAGGTCGTCGAGGGCGCGCAGCTCATGGACGCCGCGCGCGACATCGCCGGGACGATCGGCGCGCGCGCTCCGCACGCGATCGCGGCGATCAAAAGGTCGATCAACGAAGGCGCGCACCTGAGCGTGAAAGACGCGCAGGAACTCGAGGCGAAGCTGTTCGCCGACTTGTTCCACACCGAGGATCAAAAGGAAGGGACCAGGGCGTTCATCGAGAAGCGTAAACCCTCCTTCCGGGGCAAGTGAGGCGCCGCTTCGCGCGCGCGTCGCGCCGGGCTTTTCGTGGAGTCGTTTGAGGAAGGGGGCGGTTGTGGGAGAGACGTTGAAAAACCCGGTTCGAATGGTGACGGCCGCTTCGCTTTTCGACGGCCACGACGCCAGCATCAACCTCATGCGCCGCCTGCTGCAGGACATGGGGGCCGAGGTCATCCACCTCGGGCACAACCGCTCCGTGCAGGACGTCGTGACGGCGGCCCTGCAGGAAGGCGCGCAAGGCATCTGTGTCAGCTCCTACCAGGGGGGCCACATGGAGTACTTCCGCTACATGAAAGATCTGCTGGACCAAGCCGGAGCCGGCTACGTGCGGATCTACGGCGGCGGCGGCGGCGTCATCGTCCACGAGGAAAAACGCGAACTCGAAGCCTACGGAGTGCAACGCGTTTACCATCCCGACGACGGCCGCCGGCTCGGCCTGGAGGGCATGATCCGCGACGTCCTGGACGGCGCTGACTTCTCGCTCGTCGAGAAAGCGCTCGGCGAACTTTCCAGCAAGAGCCTCCCCGAGCACCTGCGCGTGCGGGAGGAGATCCCGCATCGCGCGCTCGGCGTCGCGCTCACGGCGATAGAGCTCGGCCAGGACATGCCCGCCGACGTCGCCGCCGCGATGCGCGCGTTCCGGCGCGCCGGCGGCGAAGCGCCCCCCGTGCTCGGGGTGACGGGGACCGGCGGCGCCGGCAAGTCGTCGCTCGTCGACGAACTCGTGCAGCGGTTCCTGAACGCGTACCCCGGCATCCGCGTCGGCGTCGTCTGCGTGGACCCCAGCAAACGCAGGACCGGCGGCGCGCTGCTCGGCGACCGCATCCGCATGAATTCGCTCTCGCGGCCCGGGACGTTCATGCGTTCCGTCGCGTCGCGCGGCTCCGGCAGCGAGATCGCCGCGAGCCTGCCCAAGATGCTCGACTTCCTGAAAGGGCTCGACTTCGACCTGCTGATCGCCGAGACGTCGGGCATCGGCCAGGCGAACACGGCGATCACCGAGATCTGCGACCTGAGCCTGTACGTGATGACGTCGGAATTCGGCGCGCAGTCGCAACTCGAAAAGATCGACATGATCGACTTCGCGGACCTGATCGCGATCAACAAGGCCGATCGCCGCGGCTCGCTCGACGCGCTCCGCGACGTGCGCAAGCAGTACAAGCGATCCCGCAAGCGGTTCTCGGCCGATGACGAGTCCTTGCCGGTGTTCTTGACCCAGGCCGCGCAATTCAACGACGACGGAGCCAATCGGCTTTTCTTCCGCCTGGCGGACGTGCTCGCCGGGAAAACCAAGGGCCGCGGCGGCGATTTCTTCCGCCTGGGCGACGGGTACAAGTCGCGGGTCAAGGGCGTCACCCGCAAGACGATCGTGCCGCCGGAGCGCTTGGGGTATCTCGCCGAGATCGCGGCCACGGTCCGCGGTTACAAGAAAAAAACCGAGGACCTCGCGCTCTTGGCTTCGCGCCTCGGCGCGTACGGGGCGATCCAGGCGGAGCTCCGTGAGCTCGGGGCGGGCCCCAGCGACGCGTCCGCTCGCGGATCCGAAGACGCCGCGAGCGCCCTGCGTTTCGCGCAAAGCCGCGAACAGGCGCTCGCGCGGGAGCTCGGCGAGGAGGCCTTGGAGCGGCTCAACGCGTGGGATCGACTGCAAGCCGCTTATGCCGGCGACGAGTTCGTCTACAAAGTGCGCGACAAGGAGATCCGTCAACCCCTGAAGCGCCTGACCCTGAGCGGGAACAAGGTCCGCCGGGTCGTGCCGCCGAAACTGAGCGATTGGGGGGATCGCCTCCGGTTCCTGCGTCTGGAGAACGTCCCGGGTGAATTCCCGTACACGGCCGGCGTCTTCCACCTGAAGCGCGAAGGCGAGGACCCGACGCGGATGTTCGCCGGGGAGGGGCCGCCGGAGCGGACCAACAAACGCTTCCATTACCTGTCCAAAGGGCAGCCGGCCGCGCGTCTGTCGACGGCGTTCGACAGCGTCACGCTTTACGGCCATGACCCCGACCAGCGCCCCGACATCTTCGGCAAGGTCGGCGAATCGGGAGTGAGCATCTGCTCGCTCGACGACATGAAGCGCCTCTACGACGGCTTCGATCTCTGCAGCCCGTCGACGTCGGTGTCGATGACGATCAACGGTCCGGCGCCGATGATCCTCGCGTTCTTCATGAACACGGCGATCGACCAGCAGGTCGAGCGCGAGGAAAAAAAGCTCGGGCGCGGCCTCTCCGAGAGCGAGCGGGAGCGGGTCAAGGCGTTCACGCTGTCGAACGTCCGCGGCACGGTTCAGGCCGACATCCTCAAGGAGGACCAAGGGCAGAACACCTGCATCTTCTCCATCGATTTCGCGCTCAAGATGATGGGCGACATCCAGGAGTATTTCGTCCGCCACGACGTCCGGAACTTCTACTCGGTGAGCATCTCGGGCTACCACATCGCCGAAGCGGGCGCGAACCCGATCTCGCAGCTCGCGTTCACCCTTTCCAACGCCTTCACGTTCGTCGAGTACTACCTGGCCCGAGGCCTCAAGATCGACGAGTTCGCGCCGAACCTGTCGTTCTTCTTCTCCAACGGCCTCGATCCCGAGTACGCGGTCATCGGCCGCGTCGCGCGCCGCATCTGGGCGGTCGCGATCCGCGATCTCTACAAGGGCAACGAGCGGTCGCAGAAGCTCAAATACCACGTCCAGACCTCGGGCCGGTCCCTGCACGCCCAGGAAATCGACTTCAACGATATCCGCACGACGCTGCAGGCGCTGCTCGCCGTCTACGACAACTGCAACAGCCTGCACACCAACGCCTACGACGAGGCGATCACGACGCCCACCGAGGAGAGCGTGCGGCGCGCGATGGCGATCCAGATGATCATCAACAAGGAGTTCGGCGCAGCCAAGAACGAGAACCCCATGCAAGGCTCGTATTTCATGGAGGAACTCACCGATCTGGTGGAAGAGGCCGTGCTCGACGAATTCACGCGCATCAACGAGCGCGGCGGCGTGCTCGGCGCGATGGAGACCCAGTACCAGCGCGGCAAGATCCAGGACGAGTCGATGCATTACGAGCATCTCAAGCACAGCGGCGAGCTGCCGATCGTGGGCGTCAACACGTACATCGATCCCAAGACGCTGGATCCTTCGTACGTGCCGCCGAAGATCGAGCTCGCGCGCGCCTCCTACGAGGAGAAAAACCTCCAGCTCACGCGCCTGCGGGCGTACCAGGAAGCGAACGCCGCGGCCGCGGAGAGGGAACTCGCGAACTTGAGGCGGGTGGCGCTTTCCGGCGGGAACCTCTTCGAGGCGCTGATGAGCGCGGCGCGGGTTTGTTCGCTCCACCAGATGAGCCAGGCGCTGTACGAAGTCGGCGGCCAGTATCGGCGGAACCTTTGAGGCCCGTTCGATGATGCCTGGTCGGCGGGATCTATCCGAGGGGAACCCGTTCGAGCGAGATCCCCATGGGCCGGCCGACCGGGCGTCGGCGTGAAGAGGCTCGAGAGACTGGAAAGCCGGATCGAGCGAACGCTCGAATGGGCGAAGCGTTTCGAGCCGAGGTGGAGCCGGCGTCATCCACTGAGGCTTTGGCTCCCGATCGCCGTTATGATCAGCTTCGTTCTGGTCGACAATTTTCGTCCCGCGGACCCTCGAGGCCGGCTAGCGCTCACGCCCTTTGAGATCGACACCGACATCGGTGGGCTCGCTCTTCTGGAGTCGCTCAAGAAAGCCCATCACTTCGCCTACTTCGCCCTGCTCGGGCTTTTCTTGAGGCGCATCGAGGGAGCGGGCGGACGCGTTCGCGCGCTCGCGTTCGTGCTGACCCTTTCCCTCCTCATCGAGGGCCAGCAGGCGTTCATGGCGGGCCGGACAGCGCGGCCTTACGACTTGGTCCCCAACGTCCTCGGTTTCCTGGCCGCATGGGCGTACGTGGACTCGCGTTTGAAGCGGGGGCGCGGTTTCGGCGGGGAAGCTCCCTACTAGATTGGGTTTTGGGAAGGCGTGATGGGTGATTCACGTCGAAGCTGCGAAAGGCAGTCCTGCATCTCGGCGGAGGTGAGGGACCCCAGCTTTTTTATAAAGCGACGGCTCGTCCGATCATGGGTGCGGATTTGCTCGCTCACGATTTCGCCTGTTTGCCCTCGAATTTTGTCTTCGTCCGCCACGGGAAGTTCTTCCGCTCAGAGGTCATCGGCGCCCATCCTATAGCCTGGCAGCCACCCATAAGTAGGTTTTGCCCGAGTCGTCGGCGAACGACGGCTTCAGGGTTAAAGTGCCTCTCTTTAATTCGACGTTAGGAGAGTCAAGATGAGGGGCACGGATGTTGTTTTGCTGGAGAATTTGGCCACCTACGAGTTCAGAGCGCGGCCAGGCTAGCCGCCGAGCTCCATTTTGGCGATGGTGCTCAGCTGCATGTTGCTCGTGCCTTCGTAGATCTGGCCGATTTTGGAGTCGCGCCAGAATTTCTCGACCGGGTATTCCCTTGTGAACCCGTTGCCGCCGAAAAGGTCGATCGCGAGCGACGTGATTTTTTCCGCCGTGCGGGACGAGTGGAGTTTCGCCATCGCCGCCTCTTCGATGAACGGTTGGCCGGCGTCCTTGAGGCGCGCGGCGTTGTAAACCATGAGGCGCGCCGCTTCGAGCGCCACGCGCATCTCGGCGAGCTGGAACTGCACGCCTTGGAACTGCGCGATCGGCTTGCCGAACTGTTCGCGGCCCTTGACGTAGTTCTTCGCCGCCTCGAACGCTCCGGCGGCGATGCCGACCATCTGTGCGCCGATGCCGATGCGGCCCTCGTTGAGGGTCTCGATGGCGATCTTGTAGCCTTTGCCGACGTCGCCGAGGACGTTAGCTTTCGGCACTTCGCAGTTCTCGAACAGGAGCTCGCAGGTCGATGACGCGCGGATGCCGAGTTTGTCCTCTTTCTTCCCGACGGTGAAGCCCTTGAGTCCCTTTTCGACCAGGAACGCGGTGATGCCTTTGTAACCTTTGGACGGGTCGACGTTGGCGAAGACCAGGAAGAGCGACGCCTCCTTGGCGTTGGTGATCCAAAGCTTGTTGCCGTTCAGGACGTACGCGTCGCCTTTGTCCTCGGCGCGGAGCTTGAGGGCGAAGGCGTCCGAGCCGCTCCCGCTTTCGGAGAGGGCGTAAGCGCCGACCCATTCGCGCGCGAGCTTCGGCAGGTACTTGTCCTTTTGCGCGTCGTTCGCCCAGCGCAGGACGGCGTTGGTGACCAGGGTGTTCTGCACGTCGACGAGCACGCTGACCGAGCCGTCGACGCGGGCGAGTTCCTCGATCGCCAGGCACGCCATGGTGATCGAGCTGCCGGCGCCGCCGTACGCCTCGGGGGATTCGATGCCCATCAGGCCCATCTCGAAAAGCTTCGGCAGGAGCGCCGGCTCCATCTGGGCGTGCTCGTCCATTTTCGTCACGAGCGGGCGGATCTCGCTTTCCGCGAAAGCGCGGACCGCGTCGCGGAAAGCGATTTCATCCTCGGAGAACGTGGTCAGCGCGGGGCGCGCGTCTTGGTTCATCGTTAACCTCCCTTTGAAAAATGAGCCCTTTCGAGGGCGGGCGCGGGGTCAGGCGGTTGTTCGGGGCGCTGGGGCGGGCCGTTCGGCTTCCGCTTCCAGCACGAAAGCCGCGTGGCTTCCGCCCCTCACCAGAAAGCCATTTGGCTTCCGCCAAAATATCATTGTAAAGTCCGGCCAATGCAAAAGATTATTCGGGTTTTGGTCGCGAAACCAGGGTTGGACGGACACGATCGCGGGGCGAAAGTCGTCGCCCGCGGCTTGCGTGACGAGGGTTTTGAGGTCATCTACACGGGCCTGCACCAGACCCCGGAAATGGTCGTGGCCGCGGCTCTTCAGGAGGATGTCGACGTGATCGGGCTGTCGATCCTTTCGGGCGCGCACGTCCCGCTCGTCGCCGCCGTTCAGGAGTTGATGAAGCAAAAGAACATCGCAAAGCCGATCTTCGTCGGTGGAATCATTCCGCAGGCGGATTCGCGGCTGCTGCTTTCACAAGGCGTCGCCGCCGTGTTCGGGCCAGGTTCCTCGATCGGCGAGATCGCGGCCAAAATCAGGGAGCTGGCGGGCTAAGGCGCCGCGGCCGCGGGGGGGCCGTCTGTGAGGCGTCGTCAATGATTCCGGCGCGCGGCTGGACACCCGCCCAGCGATTCGCTACGCTCCCCCGTATGGAAAACACCGATATGGCCGCGCGAATCCAGGATGCCCTGATCTTTTTCATCCCGTTCTTGTTTTCGCTCTGCTTTCATGAGTTCGCGCACGGTTGGGTGGCTCGCGCGCGCGGCGACCGGACGGCCGAACTCATGGGTCGGTTGACGATGAACCCGACGGCGCACGCGGATCTGTTCGGCACGGTCGTCTTTCCGCTGACCGCGATCATGATGAACATTCCCTTGTTCGGTTGGGCGAAACCGGTGCCGGTCAACCCACGCAATCTGAAGACCCCGAAAAACGACATGTTCCTGGTCGCGCTCGCCGGGCCCTTGAGCAACGTGTTCTTGGCCTTGGTCGGCGCCCTGGTTCTCGGCTTCGTCGCATCGGTGGCGCCGGAAACGCTGCGCAGCGCCGGCGGCGGCCGGAGCCTGGCATTCGAGATCGGCAAGCAGTTCATTTTCATCAACATGATCCTGGCGTTCTTCAACCTGATTCCGCTCCATCCCTTGGACGGGGGGAAAGTCCTGGGAAGATTTCTGCCGGCCAGCCTCAACGACAAGCTCGAGGGCGCGCAGATGTATTCGATGATAATCCTGCTGATGTTGTTCATGGTGGGAGCGCTCAAATACATTCTGCTGCCGGCCATCGCGATCGGCTACCAGCTGCTGGCTTTCGCGGTCGACGGCAAGATCCCGCTCAATTTGTGAGCAAAATCCGAGCGATTTCAATGGGGTTTGGGCTGAAACCTCGTGTTCTACGAAAAGAAGCCTTGCATCGTCCCAAGAGGGCTTGATTCAATTGGCCCCGGATGGTCTTGATGGCTTGGCGCCGAATGGTGTCAAACGACTCGGATGCCGAATCGTGCGGTGAAGACGGGGTTTGAGGGGATAAGATTTGGCGTACTTGGTTCACTTGCAGAAGTTCGAAGGCCCGATGGGCCTGCTCCTCTACCTGATCCGTAAGGAGGAGATGGACATCTTCGACATCAACATCCACGAGATCACGCGCCAGTACCTCGAGTACATCCGCATGATGAAAGAGCTCGACCTCGAAGTGGCCGGCGAGTTCGTGGCGATGGCGGCGACCCTCATCCACATCAAGTCCCGCATGCTCCTGCCCCAGTACAACGACGAAGGCGAGGTGGTCGAGCAGGACGATCCGCGCAAAGAGCTCGTCCAAAAGCTCCTCGAGTACCAACGGTACCAGGACGCGGCCAAAAAGCTCTATGATCGCCCGCTCCTCAATCGCGACGTCTGGGCGTCGTCGATCGAGTTCGACTTCAAAGGCGACGAGGACGGGGTGGTCCTCACCGAGGAAGACGGCTTGTTCTCGTTGATCGCCAGTTACCGCAAGGCGATCAAGCGGATGAAAAAAGCCGTTCACGTCGTGCGGGCGAAGGTCCAATCGATCGCCTCGCGCATCATGGAGATGAAAGACCGCCTGGTCGTCGGCGGCCGCGTCACGTTGCGCGAGTTGATCACGGTGCCCGAGGGCCCGCAGATGCGCGGCCAGGTCCTCATCACGTTCCTTTCGCTCCTCGAACTCGGGCGCATGGGTTTCGTGAATCTCTTCCAGAACGAAACCTACGGCGATGTCCACGTCGAGACCCGCAAGATCATCGAAGGCAACGTGATGGAGCGGGTGCAGGAATTCGAGAACGAGGACAGCGAGGACGTCGCCAAGCACATGATCGACGACGCGCTGGAGGAGCGCCTCGAGCCGTCGGCGGGCATGGCCGCTGGAGGGAACGTGGAAGCGGTCGCGCCGACGGGGAGTCCGCAACTCGCTTTCGGCGACGTCGCGCCTTTGTCCGAGTCGGGGGACGGAGCGGGGGCCGTGGAGGGCGCCCAGGCGGATGTCGAGGCGGCGACCGATGAGGAGATCCTCGCCGCTGAGCTCGAACTCGAGCATTCGGCGGATGTCGCGCCAAAGGGCGCGCGGGCGGAGGCGCCGGGACGCGCGTCAGACGATGCGTCCGGCGGCGCGCCGGGGATTTTGACTGATGCCGATTTGATGGACCCGGATTTTGGCACTGAAGGATCCGAGCCCGAGGCGGGCCCGGCGCCGGTTTGAGGAACGCGAGGACAGACGCCGATGGTTGATATCGAAAGAGATCCGAAAAGCTTCGAACAAGGCGCGCCGGAAGCGGCGCCTGAACCGGGGACGCCCGCGCCAAAGACGACTGAATCGGAGACGGCCGAATCAAGATCCGAGGCGGACCTCGCGCGCACGGCTCTCAAAGAGCTGGTGCGTAGCGCGGGTGACGCGCTCGATGGGCTGCTGGACGACGCGTCGGCCGAGGCCCGCGTGGAAACGGATCGAGATGAAGAGGCGGACGCGGTCCCGGGCGGCGAGGATTTCACGGACGCCGTCGGCGAGTCGGTCGAGGAGCTCGACGCCCGCGCCCAGGAGGAAGCCGGCTCCGATGAAGGGGAGCCGTCCGCGTCGGACGAAGACGGCTTGAGCGAGGAGGAGTCGCGTCTGGCCGACGAGGAGCTTGGGCCGGCCGAGTTCATCGAAGCTGATCGCATGCAGTCGATCATCGAGTCCCTGCTCTTCACCTCGCAGCGGCCGGTGTCGTTGGCGACGATCAAGCAGATTTTCAAGGGCAGCAATGTCCGCTCGCGCGACATCACGCGCTGCCTCGACCAACTCGCCAGCTCCTACGCCGACATCACGCGCGGCGTGACCCTGGAGGAGGTCAACGGCGGCTACCAGTTGCGCACGAAGGTCGACAATGCGGAGCACCTCAAACGCCTTTCGAAGACGCGTCCGTTCCGATTGACGGGCCCGGCGCTCGAGACGCTGTCGATCCTCGCGTATAAGCAGCCGATCACGAAGCACGAAGTCGACGAGATCCGCGGAGTCGAAAGCGGCCATCTCGTGCGCGCGCTCATGGAGCGGGGGCTGGTCGGCTTCCAGGGCAAGAGCGAAGGGCCCGGCAAACCGATGCTCTACGGCACGACCCGGAAGTTCCTGGAGACCTTCGGTTTGCGCAACATCAAGGAGCTTCCGACTCTCGCCGAGATCGACGAGCTCCTGCCCGACGGCATCGGCGACGATGTCGAGGCTGAAAAGCCGAAACTCGCCGACCTCACGGAGCAAATGTCCGAAACGATCAGGGGCACTTACTCGGAGGGAGAGGAAGAACTGCAGAAGATCACCGAATCGCTCACCGCGATCGATACGAATTCGGAGTTCTTCGAGCAGGAGAAGATCCGCAATCGCGAGAAGCGCGACGCCGAGCGCGCGGCGAACATCCGTGAGGCGCTGGCCGTTGGCGAGGCGGTCGACGACAAAGACGTCAAATGGCTCAAACGCTACGAAGCGAAACTCGCGGCGCCGGCCGGACCGGCCGGCGAAGCCGAAATGGAGGGCGAGGAGTTCCGCAAGGACATCGAAGGCCTTTCCGAAACCATGGGCGCGACCGCCGAAGACGTCGCCGAAAGCAGGAATGCGGCGGAAGCCGAATTCGCGAGCGATTCGGACTGGGACGACTCTTTGGATGGCGCCGAAAGTCCGGTCGATGACGACGAATCCGATTTCGACGAACTCAAAGGGTAAACCGCCCGTCGCGGGCCCCCTCTGGCTGCGAGTGGCCCTGTCGCTTTTCGTGGCCTACCACCTGCTGGTGGTGGTCCTGATGCCGAGCGGCGGTTCGCTCGAGGCGCGCGCCCTGGGGCCCGCGCTCGTTCCATACGCCAACACGCTCGGGATGAACAACACCTGGGTGTTCTTCTCGCCGGGCCCGTCGCCGAACATTTACCTGGAATACGATCTTGAAAACGGCGAAATGGAAGCGCTGGAATCAGCGCCTCGCGTCTTCCCGGTCCACAAGTCAGGCCGTCTTTACAGTGAACGTTATTTCCGTTCGCTTTACATCATGCGCTATTTCACGCTCGATCCCGCCAAATTCGAGCGATTCCTCGCGCCGTGGCTTTGTCGGCAGCACCCTGAGGCGGGCGCACTCACCGTGCGCCCGGTTTTTGAGCAGGTGCCTGGTATCGAGAAGGCTTGGTCAGGGGAGTCGTTCAGCGAAATGCTCGAACGGATCGATTTTGAGCGACGGCGCTTTACGTGCGGGGCCGCGGCTCCCGGACCGGGCGGTGAAGAATGAGTCGGGTGCAAGGGGCCGTCGGAGGGGCCGTCACGCGGATCTGGGGGAATTGGAACGCGTTCTGGTTCGCGCCGGGCGATGACCAGCTCGCGCTCGGCCTGTTCCGCTTCTTCTTCGGCGTGAACGCCTTCGTGATGTACCTTTGGCGGCAGATCAACCTCGATCTGTATTTCACCGACGCCGGTCCCGTCGCGGCGGGCCGCGCGTTTGAGATCATCGACCCGTTTTTCCGTCCCGCCGTCGAACTGCACGCGCTCGTCGCGGGCCAGCCGCACCTCTGGCACACGTTGTTTCTGGGAGCGATCCTGCTGCTCGCATTGGGAATCTTCGGCCGGGCCGCCGCGCTCGTCGCGCTCGTCCTGCACCTGGCGTTCTTGCAGCGTAATCTCTCGATCGTGTACGGCGCCGACATCGTCACGGCGTTCTGGCTGTTCTCCCTCGCTCTCGCGGAGAACGACCGCGACTTCAGCTTGCGCGCGCGTTGGCGCGCGGCCCGGGGCTGTTCGGCGCCTGCGCCGGCGGGTTCGTCCCTGAGCTCGTCGCCGAATCCGGCGATGAGGCCATGGTCGGCCGCGCTCACCGGAGTCTCGTTGCGGCTCGTGCAGATCCAACTTTGCATCATTTACGGCTACACCGGCATGGAAAAGCTCAAAGGCGCCCCATGGTGGGACGGCACGGCGGTGTGGGCCGTGCTCGGCAACAGCCAACTGATGGTGGCCGATTTGAGTTTCCTGAAGTCGGCGCCCGTGCTGGTGGGGCTGATGACCCATTCCGCGCTTGTTTGGGAGATTTATTTCCCGGTGCTCGTTTGGTTCAAGCCGCTGCGCAAATGGCTGCTCGGTTTCGGGGTCCTGTTGCACCTGGGGATCGGGTTCGGGATGGGGCTGTTCTTCTTCTCGGGAGCGATGGTCGCGGCGTACTTCGTCTTCGCCGACGGCGAAACGCTCCGGCGCGCTTTCGCTGGCCGGCGTCGGTGCCAGGCCGTCGATCTCAGTCGGGTTCCAGTGGAAAAGCGGCGGTGATTTCGTTGCGCGATCGTCAAAACATTTACGCCGGATCGCGAGGCGTCGGCGCCCGGCTGTTGAGAAAATCCCTCCTTTCGCCTGCGAGAGGGGAGTCCGATGCCCGCAGCCGCCACCGATCGCCCGTCGTCGTTGATGCGCGCCAGCGGCGCGGCCCGGTCGTTTTTCCGGAAAGCCGACAACGACGGCCTCTTCGACAAGTCCGGCGTCCTAGCGTTCCAAGCCCTGTTCTCGATCATCCCGATGCTGGCGCTCGCGTATTTCATTTTCGCCCTGAGCGGCGGTTTGGAGCAGGTGCGAGCGGACCTGGAGAGGTTCGCCGTCTCCAACCTCGCGCCCGCGGTCGGGGATCAACTCGTGGGGTATTTGCGCACGATTCAGGAGCGGGTTTCGCCCGGGGCGATCGGGGTCTTCGGGGTGCTCGGCTTCCTGTGGGCCGGCGTCAACATGATCTCGAAAATCGAGCAGGCGCTCAACGGGATCTGGGGCCTGCGCCACGCGCGTTCCTTCCGGCAAAGGCTGTGGCTTTACACCGCCGTCGCGGTCGCCGCGCCCCTCGTTTTGGGCGCGAGCCTGGCGATGACGTCGTTCCTCGCCGCGCGAACCGAACGGGTCGGGGCGCTCGGCCCGGGCCTGGGCTGGCTCCTGACCTTCGCGCCGCTCGCTCTTTCGATCGCGTTTTTCTCCCTCGTCTACTGGGCGTTGCCGCACACCCGGGTGAGCGGAAAAGCGGCGTTCAAAGCCGGGGCGGTGACGGCCGTCCTGCTCGAGGGGCTGAAGCAGGGATTCGCGTTCTACGCGGCATGGAGCCTGGGCGACAGCATTTACGGTTCGCTCGCGGCGCTGCCGATCCTTTTCCTGTGGCTGTCGCTGGGTTCGACGCTTTTCCTGCTGGGAGCCGAACTCTGCTATTTTCTCGATGCCAAAGAGGCTGGAGCGTCGCGTGTCGCCCGCGCCGAAAGCCGGCTCTCGTTCCCGTTGCTCGTCGACATCCTTCGCCTGCACCAGGCGTCGCTCGGGCCTCTCGGGCTCAAGCGTGTCGCGCACGAGCTCGATTGGGACCTCAGCGAAGTCATCCGCCACGCCCAATATCTCGCCGATCAGGGGCTTCTCCGCGCGGCCCACGAGTCGGCTGACGGGCCGGGCGGCGAGGAGCGCTACGCCGCCTCCGAGGCGCGTTTCGAATCGGCGTTCGCGCGCCTTGTCGAACGCGTCAACGAAGTGAAGTACGGGCGCCTCGAGGTCCGGCGGCCTGAGGGCGGGCGGGCCGGGCCGGATGGAGCCGAATCGGACGCGTCGTTGGAGGACCGGGTTTGGGCCCCCTGGGGAGTCCGGCGCCCGCCGCATCCGATGCCTTGATCCCGGCGTCTTGAGCGGAGCGGCTCGTGACAAAAATCCCCGGGTCTGAGAGACTCCACCGCTCGTGAGCAACGGAGGAACCTTGGAACCGTCCGACCTTCTTGTCGTGTTCGCCATGCCCGAGGAGGCGCAAGACCGCTTCGTTTCGAGCCGGTCCCGCGTCGTGTTCACCGGCATCGGCAAGATCAATGCGGCCTATTCCGTCACGAAGGCGATCGGCGAAGGCCGGCCTCGGCTCGTCGTCAATTTCGGAACCGCGGGAAGCCCGGTGTTCCCCGCACGCACGCTGGTTGAATGCACGAAGTTCGTTCAGCGCGACATCGATCTGAGCCCTCTCGGTTTCGAGCGGGGCGCGACGCCGTTCGACCCGACGCCGGTTGTGCTCGAAGCGGCGCGCCGATTCCCGCGCTTGCCCGAAGGCGTCTGCGGGACGGGCGACAACTTCGAGGTGGCGCTCAACACCGCGCCCGGCGGTTCGCTCGGCGCGGGGCCGAGCGTTTCCAGCGCCGTGGGCGGAGCGATCCCGCGTTCCGGCCTGATCGAGCCGGGGGTGATCGAGATGGAGGCGTACGCGATCGCCAAAGTCTGTTACAAAGAGCGCGTGCCGTTCGTCTGCGTGAAATACATCACCGACGGATCGGATGAGGGAGCGTCGGAAGACTGGTCGGCCAATCTGCCGTTCGCCGCGGAAAAATTCGCGGAGATCTACGGTGAATTGATCGCGACAAGCTGACCGAGCGGGACCGGCTGCGACCGATGGGCGCGGGCGATCCACGGCGCGCGGACCCGTCCCGCTCCCGTTTTCATTTACGGATGAAAAGCGGCTGCGGCGCGACCGGGGCCGCGGCGTGCAGGAGGCCGCCGATGATCGCCAGGTTTTTTAGGAACTGGATCGTTTCGCCTTTCGCCGCGGCGCCGTCCGCCGCCCAGAAGGCGTGAAAGAGAATCGTGGTCGGAATCAGATAGAGGATGAGAACGGCCGCCGCCGCGCGCGTCCTGATCCCGAGAAGCAGGAAGGCCGCCACCGCGATCTCGATCCCGCCCGCCACGGGGAGAAGCGCGGCCGGGAACGACGGAACCTTGGCCGTCATGTCGGCGGCCATCGGCTCCCAGTCCGCGAACTTCGACCATCCGCTGAACAGGAAGACCCCCGCCAAGCCAACGCGACCCAAAAAAGGACAAATCCGGTACCAAGCCAACATGCCCCTTATTCAAGGCGGAAATCACACGGCGAGCAAGCGCAAAAGCGGCGGGATCGGCACGTCATCAGCGCGTCGCGCCCTCACCTTTACAACGGGCCGCGGACATCGGTTTCCTCGATGGCTTCATCGTCTTCGTCCTCGTCCTGCAGACGCTCAAGGGCGATCTCGTAGGCTTGCTCCTCGCTGTATCCTTCTGCGATCAGGCGCTCGGCGATGCCGGCGGCCCGCTCCAACAGGCGCGGGCTCGACTCCGACATCCACGTCGGCGGATTGTTGGCTACGATGTCTTCATCTCTGCGCGGGACCATGGCGTCTCTCCTTTTTTCACCTCTTTTTCGCTCATTCCAGGGCTTCACGCGCGCACTCGGCGCGCCGCTTAGGGGTTCACCCGCGTTTTGTCTGTCCGGCGACGGCATTTACAAACGTCGTTCACAGCCGCCGTTCGCGCCGTCGATCCTCCCGCCGCCTGGGCCCCGACGTTCGTTCGCGGCTCATTCGCAAAGGACTCATTTGTAGGAGACGTGGAAACTGTTCGGCGTTGACCAGGCGGTCACGTCGTCTTTGAGCTCGGCGCGGACCCGCCAGTAGAGCTTGCCTTGCGGCAGGCTTTTTTCCATGAAGAAGTTTGGCTCGCGCGAAGTGCCGGAGGCCACCGTGTTGCTGAAATTGGGCGACGTCGAGATTTCGACGCGGTATTTGACCGCGCCTTTGGTGGGTTTCCAGCGGAAATTGACGAACACGGGCGAGTTGCCGATCGCGACCACGGACGTGTCGGGACGGGGCTCCCTGAGTTTCGGCGCCGGCGCGTTCTCCGCGCCGAGGGCGGGAGCCGAGCCTTTGAGCGGTTTGGGCGGGGTCGCTCCGCCGACTTTCGGTTTCGGCTCGGCGGCCGGGGCCGGTTTGGGCGGCGCTGTCGCCGGCGCGGGCGTGGCGGTCGGCTTCGCTTTCTGTTGCGTTTGGGCGCTGTCGTCATTGCTGGGCGTGCGCGCCGTCTCTTTTGCTTTGGCCGCCACGGGCATGGAGACCGGATCCGGGTATTCCTTCCTGTAAATGAACGTGTTCGCCGCGGAGAACGCGCTCATCGGCGTGCCGCTGCCATCGGTCACGCGGACCCGGTAGTAGTACGTGCCTTCCTGCCGCACGATGATTTTTTTGCTGTTCGTCGGCGAATTGAACGTCTCGACTTCCTGGAAGTTCTCGTCACGGCTCCATTGCACCTGATAGCCTTTGGCGAACGGCATCGAGCCCCACTCCAACTTCGCCACGGCCGTGCCCGAAAGCGACTGCTGCTGCGATTTGAACCGCTGCGTGACGGATCCCTGGCTGCCTGGCTTCGGAGCGGGCAGCGCGACCACGACTTGCCCGGTCGCGCTCGGTTCGCTCTCCTTGCCGCTTTTGGAAATGGATCTCACGCGCCAATAATAAACGCCCGGCTTCACCCGTTCGAGGCGGTACTGGAGCGCCTTCCCGACATTGATCGACTGCGCGTTCTTGAAGCCCGCGTTCTTATCGAGTTCCACGAGGTATTCGTCGGCGTCGGGAACGGCGGCCCATTTGAACACGGGAGCGTCGCCGACCTTGATCGATTCCACTTTGCTGAAGCGCGCGGCGCTGCGGACGGCGTCGGGGGGGATTTCGTAGGTTGCGACCGGAGTTTCGACCTGCGGCGCGATCGACGGGCGCTCGCGTTCGAAAATGGTGAAACTGGCGGCTTCGCTCCATGGGGCTGAGTCCCGGTCGGGATGAACGCCTTTGACGCGCCAGTAGTATTGACCGGGCGGGATCGGTCGGGTCTCAAAACTCTGCCGCGGGGTTTTCTCCTCCACCATCTCGCTCTGGAACGAGCGATCGGGCGCGATCTGCACGAGCCATTCCTTCGAGCCCACATCGTCCCGCCAGGCGAGGCGGATAACTTGCGCTTTCTGCCCTTGGCTCGGATCGATCATGAAGGAGCGTCCGGACGCGGGAAACACGGGGATGGGCGCCGTGTCGGGGTGGAGAACGACGCGTCGGGTGACGCTGCTCGCGCCGTCGTCGCCCTCGCGCCGCACGCGCCAATAAAAGGCGCCGCTGTCTTCCGGCGCTTTGCCCATGACGACCTCGGTTTTCTCCGTCGGTCGGCTCAACAGGATTTTGGAGAAGGCCGCGTCGCGCGCCACCTCGAAAAGGTGTTTTTCGCCCGGGCCTTCCCAACGGAACGCGACGGGCTTCCGGACCCAGATCTGCGCGTCCGCGGGGGGCTCGATCAGGGTGATCGGGAACGACCTTCGCGCCGAAACACCGGTCGCGTCGATGGTCGCGGACTCGTTTTGCTTGATCGTTTCCGGTCCCTGCGCGGATCCGCCCAGGATCCGGACCTCGCCCGAGAGGATTTCGATGCTGGTCGGGCTCTGAGCGGAGCTTCTGGTGATGCGGAGCTCGGCGTTGCTCGTCGACAACTGGTTGCGCCGGCCTTCGTCCAGGATCACGACGGGCTTGTCGGCTTTCAATTTACCGACGAGGCTCCCGTATTTGAGATCGACTTCGAGGCCGCCGTCGCGCGTATGGACGACGATGAGCGATTTCGGGTCGATGACGAGCGAGCCGCCGCGGTCGAGGTCGATCTGAGCTTCGGAGTCGTCGCCGGTGAAGATGCTGTCGCCCTCGAAGACGCGGTCGGTTCCGCCGACGGGGTGGAACGCGAGCCCGTTGTCGACCTTCCGCTGCACGTCGTTCGACGATTTGGAGAACCTGCCGACGGGCGCCAGGTTCCCGATATCCGTCTCGCGGGTGAGCAGGCCGTCGGCGAACAGCAGCGCGATCGAGAGGGCGAAGACCGCGGCCGACGCGGCGAGGATGTATTTGTCGACTCTGCCCAGGGCCGTGCCGTCCGAGGCGGGCTGGAAGGGCGACTCGGACGGCGCTTCCGCAGCGGGCGCTTCCACCGCCGCGTTCGGCGTGCGCTCGTGCTCGACCGCCGCCCGTTCGTCGCTGGCGACCGGCTCCTCCCGTTGTGCCCGCTCTTCGTTTTCGGGCGTCGCCAGGTTTCCCGCGCTTGGTTCGTGGTCCGCCCCGGCCGTATCGGTCGTCGTCTCGGCCATCATCAGGAGTTGCACGGGGACCGACGTCTCCGGGGCGTCCAGAAACGCATCCGCCGGGGGCGGCACGAGATCCGCGCCCACGTCGATCGCGAGCGGCTCGTCAGGTTGGAACCCGGGAGCCGGGGCGCTCGTTCCGTTCGTGGCTTCGGCTTCGCCCACGAGGCGCGTTTCGAGCTCGGCGCCTTCGGGCCGCGCGCCGTCGCTCTCGCCAACGGGCGCTCGCTCCGTTGGTTCGTCGACGGGTTTCGGTTCTTGCGGCCGTTTCGAAGTCATCTTTCCAGTTCCATCCGTTGTGAGCGTTCCAGACTGCCGTATCGTATGGAATCGCGTCCAGATTGACGGACGAACGTCCAGTTGTTGGAATGCTCTCAAATTCCAGCGCCGACGCACCGATATCTGTTCGGATGAAGAACAGCGGCATGTCCTTACGCTACAAGATCCTGACCGCGTTGACCGCGCTCCCGCTGGTCGGCCTCACGCTTTTCCTGCTCCTCGCTGTTCACATCTTCGAGAAAGACAAGATCCTGTACGTCTTCGATTCCTCGCTTTCCGTCTCCAAGACGAAAGCGTCGCGCGTGCGTTCGGAGATCAGCTCCATGATCAGCGCCTCTCAATCGGTCGTTTACAGCTACAGCCCCGACACCCGGTCGATCGCCGCGAGCGGGAACCACCTTTTCAGGGAAGAGTCGAAATTCGAAGCGTTCCGCCTCTACGCTTTGAGCCCCGACACGGGGAACTACAATGAGGTGGCGGCGCTTCAAAAAGAGGCGGGTGAAGAGGCCATGGCCGGCGAGTCCGAGCGGCTGTCGGCCCTGGTCGCGGAAGCCATCGAAAAAACGGTGGTGGTCCGGCGGCCGAAAAGCGGCGGGGCCTCCATCCTGCTCGCGCTTCGTTTCGGCGAGGTCGCCGACCCCAAGCACGTGGTCGCGATCGGCGTTTTCCAGGCGGGCGAGTTCGCCGAGACGTTCAAACCGGACGGCGCGTTCAACAGTTTCCTCGCCACCGGCGGGGGGGGCGACGGAGCCGTTTTCGGCGAGGGCGTGCGCGACGGCGAAAGCGGCGGGGAGTGGTCGGCAGCGGAGATCTCCGCGCGCCTGAGCGCGACCGGCGCGCCCGAGGGCATCGCTGAGATACGATCGCCCGCCGGCTCGCCGTACCTCGCTTCGTTCGTTGACGCCGGCGTCGGTGGTCTGCGGGTCGTTTCGCTCGTCGAACGGGCCAAGGCTCTGGCGGCCGTCAACACGTTGCTGCGCAAATCGCTCCTGTTCTTCCTCGCGGTGCTTTCGGCGACGACGATCATCAGCGTGCTGGCGAGCCAGCGCATGACGTCGGCGCTGCGCCACCTGCTTTTCGCCACGGAGAAAGTCGCGCAGGGGGATTTCAACGTGCGCGTCGACCTGAAATCCAAGGACGAGATCGGCGGCCTCGCCGACAGCTTCAACACGATGGCCGTCGAGGTTTCGCGCCTGGTGATGGAAACGGCCGACAAGGCGCGGATGGAGTCAGAGCTCGCCACCGCGCGCGCCGTGCAGGAGACCTTGTTCCCCGAGAACACGGCGCGTCTGGGGCCGGTCGAGATCGCGGGCCATTACGAGCCGGCGTCGGAGTGCGGCGGCGACTGGTGGTACTATTGCGAGAACGGCGACAGCGTCTATCTGTGGATCGGCGATGCGACCGGCCACGGGGCGCCCGCGGCGCTCATCACCAGCGCGGCGCGCGCCGTCGCGAGCGTGATCCAGGGCGGCCCGCCGATCGGCCCCGGGCAGGCGATGTCGATCCTGAATCGCGCGATTCACGACGCGAGCAAGGGACGGATGATGATGACCTTCTTCCTGGCGGTCGTCGACAAAAAGACCGGCGCCATGCGGTACGCCAACGCTTCGCACGAGGCGCCGCTGCTCCTGAAACGGACCGAGGGGAAACCGTCCCGTTCGGACTACATCCCCCTCAACGAGGTGAACAACCCTCGTTTAGGTGAGCGATCGGGCATCGAATTCGCGGAAGCCGAGGTGCGGCTCGATCCCGGCGACCAGATCGTCTTTTACACGGACGGCGTGACCGACTTGAAAGACGGTGGAAAGACCGCTTGGGGCGAGCGGCGGTTCCTCAAGGCGCTGTCGAACGAGTTGACGGCCAGCCCCTCGTCGGACGCGGCCTTGCAAGGGGTCGTGCGGACGATCGCGGAATTCCGCAAAGACGCCCCTTTGGACGACGACGTGACCCTCATCCTGTGCAAATACAAAGGGGCCGCCTGAGATCATGCCGAAACGCGACGGCGCGGCCACATTATGGGACCTGTCCGCGGGCGCGCCGAACGAGCGCGTCGAGCCGGACACGATCGGCATCGCCTCGAGCCTCGAGCCCCAGGACGTCATCCATCTCGTCGCCGAGTGCGGCATGGAGCATGTCGTGCAGAGGGACGGGCTCGCTTTCGAGCGCGAGGTCCAGCTCGCGCGGATGATGGTCATGGAGCCGGCCGAGTTCTTCTCCGCCCCCTTGGACGCGATCTTCGGCGCCGATGCGGGCACGGACCATTTCATCGACTTCGCCGTCACCTGCGGGCCGGACGAGAAGAAAAAACATGTCCTGCACCAACTCGAGGCGTACCTGAAGGGTTTGACCGGCGCCCGGTCGATTCGCGAAGAGGCGATGATGGTCGCCGACGAGCTCTACACGAACGGGGCGAAAAACGGCGCCCCGATCGTCGGGCCCGTGGACGCGTCCCAGGTGAAGCCGGGCTGGGTTCGGTTCATCGCGCGCGCGGACGGCATGCGTCTCGTTTTGGGATGCATCGACAGCTACGGCGCCCTGGACGCCGCGGTGATGGTGAGGCGCATCCAGTCCTGTTTCAAAGACGGAGTCGCGCAATCCATCAATCAGAGCCAGGGCGGCGGCGCGGGGATCGGCAGCTACATGGCGTTCAACGCGGCGATGAGCATGTACGTCGCGGTCGAGCGCGGGCGGAGGACGATCGTCCTTTGCGCCTTGCCGCTCAGCAAGCGCTTGAAAGAAACGATCAATCTTCCGAAGAATTTCCACGTCCTCACGCGCGACTGACGGCGCGGGGGGCAAAAAGGGGAAGGCACGATGGTCGACTTTAAAGTTCACGAGAAAACGGACGGGGACAACCTCTTGCTCGTTTTCGAGGGGGTCATCGACGAGGACGTCGTGTTCCCAGCCGTCGACACCGGGACGTACAAGAAGGTCTTCATAGACCTCAAGGGCGTGAAGTCCATCAATTCCGTCGGCATCCGCGAATGGCTGAACTGGATGAAGCCGCTTTCCGAGAAAGCGCAGCTGGTGTTCATGAAGGCGCCCAAGGCGCTCGTCCTGCAGATGAACATGGTCGAAGGGTTCCTGCCGAAGACGGGCTTCGTGAAGTCGTTCTACGTGCCGTTCTACTGCGAGAGGTGCGACAAGGAGGAGAGCGTCCTGTTCAGCGTCGGCCAGGAGATCGAACTCTCGCGGGGCGCTTACAAGGTCAAGTTCGACATCGCTTCGGCGAAGCTCTGCGCCGAACAGGCGTGCGAGATGGAGATGGACGCGTCCGAGGCGAAATATTTCCAGTTCCTCAAGCGAATGGCCGGTTGACGGCGGTCCGGCGGCCTTTCACACACAAGGAGATCCCCGTATGGCGGAACCGACCGCGGGCGGTTTGGAAGAATACATCGTCGTGGCGGAGGACTCCCCTCCGAACCGGACCATCCTGGCCCTGCTTTTGAAGAAAATCGGCTTCAAGGTCGTCGAATGCGAGGACGGCGACATCGCCTGGAAATTCCTCGATGAGAACAGGGACAAAAACGTGGTCGCCGTGATCTCGGACTTGATGATGCCGAACATGGACGGGCTCGAGTTCCTGCGCCGGGTCCGCAACGACGGGCGTTTCACGGACATGCCTTTCGTGTTCGTGACGGCGGTCTCGGACAAGGACTACCTCTTCGAGGCGAAGAGCCTGAAAGTGCACGGCTACATCCTCAAGCCCGTCACGTTCAGGCGCGTTTCTGAGAAGATCCAGCAGCTCTTCCCCCGAAAAAAGTTCCCGCAGCTGGCCGGTTGAGCGATGAGCGCCGCCGGGAGATACGACCCTCGGGTCTTCGAGAGGCTCGACGAGCTGCCGACGCTGCCGTCGATCGTCTACGAGCTGTCGCAGGCCATCAACGACCCGATGTCTTCGACCGGCGACGTCGAGAGGATCATGGCGGGCGACCAGAGCATGACCGCGAAAGTGCTCAAGCTCGCCAACTCGGCGTATTACGCGATCCCCGGCGGCGTGTCGTCGCTCCAGCGTGCGATCGCCTACATCGGCTACGACGCCATCCAGCAGCTGGTCCTCTCCGCGAGCATCATCCGGGCGCTCGGGGCGAAGGGGTCGCCGAGATTCGATTTGAACCAGTTCTGGAAGCACGCGGTCGGCGTCGCCATGGCCGCGGAGACGGTGGCGAGGTTCATCCAGTACAAGGCGCCATCGGACCTGTTCACCGCCGGGCTCGTGCACGACATGGGGAAGGTCGCGATCTACATCGTCGCTCCGGAACTCTTCCTGGAAACCGTCGCGGCGGCCGAATCCAGCCGGGCGAGCATCCACGAGGTCGAGGGAAAACTCGGCTTGCCCAGGCACACGGAGATCGGTCACCGGCTCGCCGCGCGCTGGCTCTTGCCGCCGCAGATCCGCGCGGTGGTGCTGCATCACCACGCCCTGGACCGCGGCCTGCGCGACGGGCTGTCGGGCGAGCTCAACAACGTCGTCGACATCGTTTGCCTCGCGAACCTCCTCGTGCACGCGCTTCGTTTCGGCAACAGCGGTCATGACCGCGTCCAGGACGTCCCCAAGCCGCTCATGGAACGCATGTACCTCGGCGACGGCGAGTTCGAGGAGCTGATCGAGAAAACCAAGGGCGCGATCGCGAGCGCCGAGAATTTCCTGAAAATCATCGGTGGGTGAGGGGATCATGGGCGGAAGAGACGAAAAACCGGTTCCGAGCCTTCCCCCGTCGTTCTTCGAGATCCTCGCCCAGGAAGCGATCATGGGCATCATGGCCTTCGAGCCCGTCGGCCGCCGTTGCATTTACAGCAACGCGCTCGCTCGGGAGATCCTCGACCTGCCCATCGGCGCCGGCCACGAGCGCCCGTCCCTGGCCTTGAGCGAACTGTTCCCGGACGAGCCGCGCGGCGGTTCGCGCGCGTTCTCCGAGGAGATCGTCAGGCGCGAGGGTCTCGCCCAGGACGTGCTCGTGCGCAAACGCCAGGGATCGTCCTTCATCGCCGACGTCGGCGTGCGCTACATCCGGGCGGACGGCCGCGAGCCGCTCCTCCTGGTCATGTTCCGGGACGTCACTTTCCAGAAGAAACTGCAGCGCGAACTGACGGTGAAGCAGGGCGAGATCCACAAGGCGTACGCCGAACTGCTCGAACAGAACCGCCAGCTGCGCGAGTTCGACCACGCCAAGGACAAGTTCATCGCGCTCACGACCCACGAGCTGCGCACGCCGCTGGCGGCGATCGTCGCCACGGCGGAGGTCCTGGACCTCAAACTGTACGAATCGCCCGAGCAGATGGACGAGTTCATCAAGTCGATCCACGAGCAGGGCCTGCACTTGATGGAACTGATCAACGACGTGCTCGACTTCGCCAAGATCCGCGCCGGCAAAATGGACTTTTACATCGAGCGGACGGATGTCCGGCCGGTGCTCACGAGGTTGCTCGACAATTTCCGGAACATGGCTGAACAGGGGCGGGTGACGCTTTCGATGAATCTCCCCGGGGCGGAGGCGTTCTGTTACTTCGATCTGATGCGCCTCAAAGAGGTTTTCAACAACGTCGTCTCCAACGCCATCAAATACAATAAAAAGGAGGGCGGCGAAGTCCGCGTCGACGTCGCCCCTTTCGAATCCTACGTCCGCATCGCAGTGGCCGACACGGGCCAGGGCATCCCCCCGGAGAAGATCGGCCACGTCTTCAACGAATTCGAGACCGTGGGGAACATCGCGCGCCATCACAAGGGCACCGGGCTCGGCATGCCGATCTCCAAGAGGCTCGTCGAGGCCATGGGCGGCCGGCTCACGCTCGAGTCGGAGGTCGGCGTGGGGACCAAGTTCTTCATCGATTTGCCGGTCGACAAGGTGCTCGACGAGGAGTTTTACCGATCGCGGCCCGACGCCTGGGGGGACTTGGCGGCTTGACGGTGTCCCGGGGCCATCCGCGCGGAGTCGCTGCTTCTGCGGCGGCCTCCGTTCAGAGGCATTTGCACGCGAGCCGGCCGTCCGCTCCGTCGACGCCGCATCCGAGAGACGAGCGGCCGAAGAACACCTGCAGCTCCCGCACGTGCCCGTCGGCTTCGAGAACGCTCGCGCTCAGGCCGTCTTCGGCGCGGATCGTCGCACTCGTCTCGGAGTAGGTGACCGCGCCGTCGGATTTGAAACGTGCGACGATTTCGTCGGTTGCAAGGTCCGCGTGCGCGGCCGGCAACGGCTCCATCGTGGGGAGACCCTCGGCGTCGACGCCGAAAACTCTGGCCTCCCGTTTCCCGCCGTCTTTCCCATCACCGCCGGTGACAAGGAGGCGCCGTTGGCGCCCGTCGGGCAGGGTCGCGTGGACGAGGATCTTGTCGAC
This sequence comes from Pseudobdellovibrionaceae bacterium, assembly GCA_021463345.1. Lineage (GTDB taxonomy): Bacteria > Bdellovibrionota > Bdellovibrionia > Bdellovibrionales > JAMPXM01 > JAMPXM01. Next base: position 63,530 of record JAJTYM010000006.1, read on the forward strand.
CTCGGTCCGCGCTTCGCGGTTCTTGAACAGCGCCTCGCGCAGGGTGTCGAGCGATTTGCCGGCTTCGGCCATGTCGTGAACGAGCCTTCGCGGGTGTTTGGCGAGACAGTCGCTGACCAAGCGGAGCGTTTCCGGATCGAGTCGCGCGGGTCCCGGGCGCCGGTCACGGCTGTCGGCCGCGCCGCCTTCAGGGTTCGCGGGGCGTGGTGCGGTCGGCTCGTGGAGCGCCGGGCCCGCCGCCGCCACGGCCGGATCCGCGGTCGCGGCGACGGTCGCGGCGGGCGCCGTCGGGTTCCGCTTGTCGAGTTCGCTCGACAGGAGGAAGAACAGCGCGGCGGCGGCGCTGAGAGCGCCCAAGCCGACGCGTTTTTTCATGGATGGTGTCATGGCCATGCTGTCGGCTCCTCCCGGCGGGGCGCGGCGATTCGCCGGAAAATCGAAGGGATGTTCAGTACGTCGGGCAACCCCTGGCGCGCGCGCTCGGGAACGCCTCTTCGCCCCAGCGCATGCCGAGCGTGTCGTGCGGGTTGTTGGAGAGGCGATTGTCCATCGACCGCGCGTAAACCTGCCCCAGAGTCAGGCTCTTCCCGGATCCTATGGCCACTGGGCAATACGCTTCTTCGCGGGGTCCGCCCGCGCCGCGCTCGCCGCTGAGCACCTGCGCGACCCGGGCGCGGAGTTCGTCCGACAGCTGCGAGCCTTCGCCGGCGGCGCGGTACGCTTCGCCCAGTTCGATGAACGAGTCGCGCAGGCGGCGGTCGCGGCTCGGCGTGGAATGGTCGTCGTAGACGGGCGCGCTCATGCACGCGCGGGGGCCGAGGGCGGCCAACGCGCGCAGACCGTGATTGACGAAGTCGACGCGCTCGCGGGCGCTCCGGCAGGCGTCGGTCAGGACGCGTTCGACGCGCTCGGGGGGCGTTTCGGCGGTGAGCTGCAAGCGGCTCTGGACGCGCGTTGACCAGCCGCTCAAAGGCAACTGGTGCTGCTCGAGGCTGTAACCCGGCACGTCCCACGCTTTCTTGCGCAGGTCTTCCTTGTTGCGGAACATGCGGAACCCGGCGGCGCGCTCCGGGGCGTTGGAGCCGGCGAAAAGAAAGCCGACGGAGGGGTATTCGTTGCGCTCGTAGAGCGATGGGCTGGCGGGCCGGGTCGCGTAGAGCAGGTGGGGGATGCCCGTGCGCGAGACCGTCCTGACGGTCCATGAGTGGTGATTGGCCTTGTCCGTGCGGATGAAGACCCCCGGGTGGATCGCTTCGCGGGAGATCGCGACCGGGTAGGAGTCATCGACCAGCGAGCGCGTGCTGCCGACCCCGAAGACCAGGTTGAGAAGCGATCGGGCCCGGCGTTCGGCGGGCAGATGGTCGAACTGAGTCATCTCGTTGCTGATCAGGCCGCCGCCCGGAGCGTCGCGGAACCGGCCGCCGGTCGGGTCATTGATCGCGAACGGGAGGCCGTTGTTGTAGGCGAAGGCGAAGCGCATCGCGTAGACGGCGTCGGCGCAGTCGACTTTCATGTTCTGGAACGGGCCCGCCGCGCGGAAGAAGTCGCGGGTCCACCCGGTCTTCACCCAGTCCTGGTATTCGCGCTCCCAGTGGGGCGACCATTGGTTGCGGGTCTCCCAGACGGCGGCGCGCGCCGCGGCCGCGGAGAGGACGACCGCCGTGACGGCTGTGAAACGAATGAACAGGGCCTGAAATTGCTTCATGCGCGTGACCTCAGCGAACGATTTGAAGGCGTTTCCCACACTCCCGGAGGGGGAAGCAACTTCGGGGCCGGAGGTCATGGGATCAAGAGTTCTTCGACGGGATCCGGCTCGAGAACGTGGTACAGCGTGGAATAAGTGCTCGCGTGGATCTCGAACGACTCGGTCTTGTGAATGAAAGCTTCAAACTCGTCCATGCCGCCCTTGTTTCAGCGCTTCGCGCTGCGCGTGCGGGCGTCGGCGAGGCGGACTTTCTTCGTTTGGCGTTTCATGAAGGTTTTGAGCGCCGCGAGCCACCTGGGCTCCGAAAGGGCGAGGATGCGGACGGCGAGCAGGCCCGCGTTGGCCGAGTTGTCGACGGCCATCGTCGCGACCGGGATCCCGCGCGGCATCTGCGCGATGCTCAAGAGCGCGTCGAGGCCGTTGAGCTTGCCGACCTGGACAGGCACGCCGATCACCGGCAAGGGCGTCGCCGAGGCGACCATCCCGGGCAAATGCGCGGCTCCCCCGGCGCCCGCGATGATCACTTTCAGGCCTCTGGCCTCGGCCTCGGCCGCGTATTCGAGCATGAACCCCGGAGTGCGGTGGGCGGAGACGATCCGCGTTTCAAACGGGATCCCGAACTCTTCCAGGACTTCGCCGGCGGCCGCCATCACCGGGAGATCCGAATCGCTTCCCATGATCAGGCCCACCAGGGGGCGTTCGGGGCGGCGTTTGCCGGCTTTCGCTTTCGCCATTTGCGTGTCCTTCCGTTCGGATCCGTTCAGACGTCGAACGCCGCGCGCGCCTTCGTCAGGCGTTTGAGCGCGTTGCCGGGCGACGTTCCCAGTCCGTTGATATGGCCCATTTTGCGGCCGGGCCGGTTTTCGTTCTTGCCGTACCAATGCAGGCGCGCGTTCGCGGGGAGCGACCACGACGGCGCACGCGCGTGCGAGCCGAGCAGATTGTACATCGCGAACCCGCCCGCCAGCGGCCTCGCTTCGCCGAAGGCCAGGTCGAGCACCGCCCTCCAGTGCGCTGAGAATTGATCGAGAGTGAGCGCATCGAGCGAGTAATGGGCCGAATTGTGCACCCGGGGCGCCAGCTCGTTGACGAGCAGGCCTTTCGCGGTCTCGAAGAGTTCCACGCCCATGACGCCTCGGTAGTCGAGCTCGTCGAGCCCGGCCGCGAGCTTGGCGGGCAGGCGCGCGGCGCCCCGCGCGCGCGGGGCGATCGGGCCTTTCACCCAGAGACAGCGCGATCGTTCCTGAAACGTCTCGACGAACGGGAAGGTCGCCGTTTCCCCGGAACCACGGCGCGCGATCATGAGCGCGATCTCGCGCCGGAACGGCACGAACGCCTCGGCGATGAACCCGTGGCGGTCGCTTTCGACCGCGTCGATCGCCCGGCGCAGCGCCGCCCGGTCCCGGACGACGTAGGTCCCGTAACCGTCGTAACCGAAACGGCGTTTTTTAAAGACGAGCTCGCCGTCGAACGCGTGGAACGCGGCTTCGGCGTCCTCGGCGGAGGACACCTCGCGCCAAGCCGCGGTCGGGAGCCGACGGGACTCGAGGAATTCCTTCTGGCGCAGGCGATCCTGCAGGCGCCCCATGATCTCGGGGCGCGGATGGACGGGGACCCGAGTGGCGGTCGCGACCGTTCCGAGCAGGGCCGCGTCCATGAATTCGCTTTCGAACGTGACGATGTCGACGCGCGCGAAGAAGGCTTTCAGGTCGGCCTCGCTCGCCGGGTCGCCGCGATGGTGGTGGCGCACGACTTGCGCGGCCGGGTCCCGCGGGTCCGGGCTGAGGACGTGTATCTCAAGACCCATCTCATGCCCTTTGAGGGCGAGCATCCGAGCCAGTTGGCCGCCGCCGAGGAGTCCCGCGCGGAGCGGGAGCCGTTGCACCCTTTTCATAGCACAAAGCTTTGACATCATTCGGCAATCGGGTCAAGAACGGTCATGCGTCGCGATCCCCCGCAAAGTGATGAGCGTTGTCTCCCGGAGCTTCCGCCCCGGCGGTCGTTGGGCTTGGCGCGCCCCGTGCTCGGCGGGGAGGTGAATTTCCCCGTCTGCCTCGCTCCGATGGTGGGTTTGAGCCATGTCGCGTTCCGCAGGCTGGCTCGCGAGTATCTGCCGCGCGCGGCGCGCACGATCTGGCCCACCGAAATGCTCAATTCGCGCCGTTTGCCGGGCGAGGACCTCGACCGCACGCCGGAAACGCTCCGCGCGGCCGATGAGACCCAACTCGTGCCGCAGATCCTGGGCAACGAGGAAAAGCCGATCCGCGACTCCGTGTCGAAGCTCGTCGCATGGGGAGCGAGCGGCATCGACATCAACATGGGCTGTCCGGTCAAAAAAGCGCTTTCGCACAATTACGGCGTCGCGCTCATGGGGGATCCCGAGTACGCCGCCGAAGTCGTGCGCGTGACCGTGCGCCATTCGCCGGTGCCCGTTTCGGTCAAGCTGCGCGCGCTCGACGACTTCGAAAAACTCGGCGAGTTCGTCCTCGGCATCCAGGACGCGGGTGCGAGCTGGATCACGCTCCATCCGCGCACGGCCGCGCAAAAGCGGCGCGGTTCGGCCGATTGGGGCCAGATCGCCGAAGTGCGCGGTCGGTTGGCGATCCCGGTCATCGGCAACGGCGACATCCAGACCGCCGAGGACGCGCTGTCGATGCTCGAAGGGACCGGCTGCGACCTAGCGATGGCCGGCCGCGCCCTGACGGCGCGCCCATGGCTTTTGTGGCAAGTGGGGGAACGGCTCGGCTTCGCTCCGCCCGAGGGCCGAGTCGGCCGCGCGCCGTCGACGCCGGAGGAAGAAGGGGCGGAGTACGGTCGCGCGCTCCGCCGGCTCTTGCGTTTCCACCGCGAGCATTTCGAGGAGGGCTTGGGCATGCGCAAATTCCGCTTTTTCGTGCGCACGGGGAGCCCTTGGCTCGTCTTCGGCCACGACCTTCACGCCCGGGCGGCGAAAGCGAAAACGTACGACGAGCTCGAGGCGCAGCTTGACGCGTTCTTCGCGCGCGAGCAGACGATGTCCGCGCGCACGGAGCTCAGGGCTTAGCGCCCCGCGCGCTTCACCACCGGGTCGGCTCGCGGCCCGGTGGGTCACAGGTCGATTTGCGTGTTGTTGAGGACTTCCTCGATCGTCGTGATTCCCTGGAGGACTTTGACGATGCCGTGGTCGCGGAACGTCTTCATTCCTTCGGCGACGGCCTGCTTTTTGATCGTGCCGCCGTCTTTGCGTTGCATGATGAGCGAGCGCATCGGCTCGGAGACCATCAAGAGCTCCTGGATGATCGTGCGGCCGATGTAGCCTTTGCCGTTGCACTGGTTGCAGCCCATGGCCCGGTAGATGCGGCCGGCTTGCGCCTGTTCGCGGGAGAGCCCCAGGGACGACAACTCGAAATCCGAGGGGCTGTAGGGAGCCTTGCAGTGCGGGCAGAGCACGCGCACCAGGCGCTGCGCGACCACCCCGAGGATCGACGTCGCGATCAGGAACGGCTCGCAGCCGATGTCGATCATCCGCGGGAACGCGCCGGCGGCGTCGTTCGTGTGCAGGGTACTCAGGACCAAGTGGCCCGTGAGCGAGGCGTTGATGGCGAGCTCGGCGGTCTCGAGGTCGCGGATCTCGCCGACCATGACGATGTCCGGGTCCTGGCGCAGGAACGAGCGCAGGCCCGCTGAGAAGGTGAGGCCGATCTTCGAGTTCACCTGCACCTGGCCGATGCCGTGGATGCGTTGTTCGACCGGGTCCTCGACGGTGAGGATGTTGACGTCGGCGTTGTTGAGCCGCGAAAGGCACGCGTACAGCGTCGTCGATTTGCCGGAGCCGGTGGGGCCGGTGACGAGGAGGATGCCGTACGTGCGCTTGAGCAGGTCGTCGTAGAGGATCTTGAGGCTCTCCTCGGAAAAGCCCAGTTGCTCGAGCTGCAGGACGACGTTGCTGCGGTCCTGCAGGCGCATGACCAGGCGCTCGCCGAACGCGGTCGGAACCGAAGACAGGCGCACGTCGATGTCCTTGCCGCCGATCTTGAGCGGGATGCGCCCGTCCTGGGGGAGCCGCTTCTCGGCGATGTTGAGGTTGCCCATGACCTTGATGCGCGAGGTGATCGCGTTCTGCAGTTTCTTCGGCGGCTTGAAGACGTCGAACAGCACGCCGTCGACGCGGTAACGGACGACCATGTCCTTTTCATAGGGCTCGACGTGGATGTCGGACGCCTTTTCCTTCACCGCGCGGAAGAGCAGGGTGTTGACGAGTTTGATGACGGGCGCGTCGTCCTCGCCAGACTCGAGCAGGTCGATGATCGGTTCGTCGAGGTCGTAATCCTCCTCCTCGATCTCGTCGAGGCCCTGGAGCGCCGCCGTGCTCTTCTCGTAGACCTTGTTGATCGCGTCCATGAGCCGGGCTTTCGACGTGAGCAGGGGCGCCGTGCGCTTCCTGAAGAGGACGCGGAGGTCGTCGAGGATCTTCACGTTGAGCGGGTTGGTCATCAGGACCGTGACCTGGTGGCCGTCGTCCTTGTAGGGCAGGACTTCGTGCTTCTTCGCGAAATTGATAGGGATGTTCGCCACGAGATCCACGGGGATCTCGTTGACCGGGATGTCCTTGATGAAGGCGAGGCCCATCGCCGAACAGAGCTCGGCCAGGACGTCGTCGACGCCGGCGCTTTCCTTTTTCGACAGGGCGTCGCGCAGGGTGCCACCGCGATCGATGTTCATCTCGAGGAGCGAGCGGATCTGCTCCTCGGTGAGGTTCGTGTTCTTCTGCAGGATGCTCTCGATCGCGACGTTGGCCATTCTCTTCAGTTCCGTTTCCGGCGGCCGCCGCCTTCTTCGGGGGTCATCGCGCGGGGGAGCGACTCCACCTTTTTGCCGTACGGATCGCGGCCGTCGAAGTTCTCCTTGAGCCATTCGATCCGTTCGTTCGCCTTTTTCGTGAGGTGCTCTTGGCTCTGTTCCTGGCTGCGGATGATCTTCGGCGTGAGGAACACGACCAGGTTGAGCTTGCGGCGTTGTTTCCTGTTGGACTTGAAAAGCCAGCCCAAGACGGGAATGTCGCCGAGCACGGGGACCTTCGCCTCGCTCATCACTTCCTCGTCCCGCACGAGGCCGCCCAGGACGGCGGTGTCGCCGCTGTTGACGACGATGTTGGATTTCAAGCCGCGCTCCACGAACGTGGGCAGCGATTGGCCGGCGGTCGTGATGCTTTCGCCCCGCTGCTTCACGGTCTGCGCGATCTTCATGCGCACGGATTCGGAATCGGGGCTGATGTAGGGGGTGATCTCGAGTTTGATCGGCGCGGATTCGAACGTGGTGCTGTTGTTCTGGATGCCGGTGCCGGTGACCGAGCTCTGCGCGATCGGGTACTTCTCGCCGACCTCGATCGACGCTTCCTCGTTGTCGAGCGCGAGGATCTGGGGGGTGGAGAGGATGTTCGACTCGGTGTTGGTCTGGATGAAATTGATGAAGCCGACGAGCGACGGCACCGTCACGTCCTGCCCCGCGATCTTGAAGGTCACGCTGTCGCCCGTGCCGAAGCTCAGGATCGCCCCTTGGTCGCTGTCCGGCCTGAGGATGTTCAGGAGCGTGCCCGAGCGCGAGTAGCCCGCGCGGCCGACGCCGCTCGAGTCCGCGTTGCTGCCTTTTTTGAACGTGTAGACGGCCGGGTTCCAATCGCGCAGTTTGTCGGTGTTCATCTCCATGATGATCGCTTCGACGTAGACCTGGTCGCGCGGGATGTCGATTTTGGCGAGGAGCGAGCGGACGACGTCGTAGTCCTGCTTGCTCGCGATGATGACCAAGCTGTTGGTCACTTTGTCGGCCGTGATCTTCACGTCCCCGCCGAAGATCGCCTGGCGTTCGCCGGGAGGGGTGAAGGGGCGCGAAGCCGAGATCGCGCTGGCGGCGGGGGCCGTCGGCGAGGAGCCGGGCGTCGAGGACGGCCCAGCGCCTTGGTTGACGCCCTGGAGGACGGAGGCGATCTTTTCGGCCTCGCCGTGCTTCACGTAGTACACGAAGACGCCGCCGGATTCGCTGGGGTCCAGCCGGTAGTCGAGCTTGCTGACGACCTGTTTGACCTTCGCGATGCCGGCTTTTGTGCCGAGCACGATGATGGCGTTGGTGCGCTCGTCCGGCGCCACCAAGGACAATTCCTCGGGCGTGCTCGACCCCGGCGTCCCGCGCGTGCGGAAGCGCGGAACCCCGGGCCGGAAGCCGCCGGCCGCCGCGCCGCCGGGCTCCTTGTTGATGATCTGGTTGAGCATCTCGGCCAGGTCGCGGGCTTTCGCGTATTTGATCGGGACGACTTCGAGGGTCTCCTCGAAGCCCGGTTTGTCGATCTCGGTGATGATTTTCATCATGCGGTCGACGTTGGACCCGTAGTCGGTGATGATCAGCGAGTTGGTGGGCTCGTACGGCGTCATCTCGCCGTCTTTGGACGGCAGGATGCGCAGGCGCTTGTTCACTTCCTCGGCCGAGGTGTACTTGAGCTGAACGATGCGCGTGATGAGCACGTCGGCGTTGGGGAAGTAGTTGCCCGAGTACGTCTCGATGCTGTCGCGCTGGGCGGCGCGGGCGTTTTTGATCTTCAGGAACCGGCCGCTCGGCACGATCGTGTAACCGAGGCCCGCGAGGGAGGAGAGGAACGCCTTGTAGGCCTCCGCGACGGTGATCTTGGACGGCGCCATGATGGTGACGCGGCCGCTGAGCGCGCTTTCGATGATGAAGTTCTTCCCGGTGAGCTCGGAAATCGCCTTGATGACGTCCTTGATGTCGGCGTTGGGGAAGTCGAAACTCTCGATCGTCTCCGGGAAGTTCGCGTTGGTGATGTCCTCGATCTCCGCTTTCGAGAAGCGGGCTTTCATGTCGCCTTTGGGCGCGGTTCGAGCATCGGTCGGGGAGCCGTTTGAGCCGGGTCCGCTCGAGCCGGGGCGCGTCCCGAGGCGGATCGGCGGCGAGAACCCGCCCCCGCCGGTTTGGACCGGGGGCGGCGGAGGGGGCGCGGGTGGTTGCGGCTGGTCGTTGCCGTCGGGCGGGGGGAAGCCGGCTCCGCGCGGGGGGTCGAATGGAGGGGGCGGTTCGCCGAACGGAGGAGCCGGGTCGTCGAACGAATCTTCCTCGAAGAGCCTGTCGAGGTCTTCTTCTTGCGCGCGCGCGCGCGGCGCCGTCGTTTGGTCCGCGACCAGAGCCGCCGCCAAAAGAAGAGTCAGCCAACGTTTCATAACCCCCACCTTCCATGAGCAGGAGGGCGTCGACCGTCCGCATCCGGCGGGTCGGGCCCTGTGAGTCCGTTAACGATCCGATCCCTGTCCCAGTTCCCCGACGACCCTCACTGGATCGTGAAATTCAACGTTTCCGGGCGCCCGTTGCGATCGACGCCGAGGGAGATCTGGCTGGAACTTTTCAGCGCGTTGTAAAGTTCCATCGCCTTTTGCGGCGAATCGATCGCTTCGCCGTTGACCGAGCGGATGCAATCGCCGCGGCGGATGCCCAGGCGTTCGTAAATGCTCCCTGGCATCATGTCGAGCACGCGGTAACAGTCGCCGTCCTTGACGGCTCGCGCTTGCTGCAGGAGATCCGGCAGGTTCGACGTCAGCCGGTTGACGTCGTCGCGTTTGATGGTGCGCTCGGTTTCGCTGACCACCTGCACCTCGCCTTCGACCCGCGCCGCGGTTTTTCCGCCGCCGGCCGCGATGCCGAGGTTGATGCGGCCTTCCTGTGGCAGTTCGAAGTACTCTTTGCGGCGGTTCATCAAGTTGCGGAAGACGACTTTGCCGCGCTCGACCGCGAGCACTTCGCCCGCGCCCTCCATCATGTCGCCGACGCGGTAGGCGCCGACGTTCTCGCCGCCCGAGGGCGTTTTCACGCTCGCGACCGAGCGCCCGGGATTGGAGTGCACCAGCGTGCCGATGAGCTGGAGGCCGCTGATCGAGGTGGGGACCGGGGGCGAGTCGTCCGTGACCGGGCTTTCCCCGGCGTTGCCGATCGCCGGCGGGATTTTGCCGTCGTAATTGAAGATGTTCTTCGCCGTGATCGAGTTGTAGCTGTCGCGCGGCTTCGCTTGCGCGGCGGACTGGGACGGCGAGCGCGGCGGCGGCAATGTGGTCGGCAGCAGCTTGTCACGGCCGTACAGGATCGCCAGATCCGCGATCATGTAGCCGACCAACGCCAGCAGCGCATATGTGTAGACAGAGTCGAGCCTTTTTTTTTCCGCCATCCGTGATGCTAGCCTTTGAATGAGTTTTATCCTAGCAGAACCAAGGGAGGGTCGGCAGTCTTAAAGGGTCCAGTCCAGTCGGGCCGGCGCGGCCCGACCGGGGTCTCGCCGCGCGGATCCCGAAGCGCGCCGGCCGGCCCTGTCCAGGCGTTTTCCTTCTTTTGCGGCTGGGGCGAAATCCTTTCACAAGCGTCGCGTTCACCGCCGCCGCGCGCGCTCGAGAGCCGGATTATTTCGACTTGGGCGTTCCGGGCCGGTGCGGAGCCCGGGCACGGCGATTGCTTCGCGAGCTTCCAGCGCCGTTTTTCGGCAGGGATCAGGAAATCGGTTCTCGGTTCAAGGGTGGGTGTTCGATGAGTCAATTCGCTTTCGTTTTCGCGGGCCGCGCCGGCCTCGACTCCGCAAATGTCCGCAACCACGTTCTCCGGATCCCCGAAGTCTCCCTGCGTGTCCGTGAGGCCCAGTCGATCCTCGACGGCCTGGGCTTCCCGCGGGTGGATTTGTTCGGCTCCATTTCGTCCGACGACGAGACGTTCTTGCGCAACATCCGAATGAAGAGCCTTTCGGCCGCGGTCGTGCAGGTCGGCCTCTTCGATCGCCTGCGGAAGGCCGCTCTCGGCAGGAGCCCCGAGATCCTCGTCGGCGTCGTCAACGGCGATTCCGCGCTCGCGACGGCGATCGGGCGCCAGTCGTTCGAGGAAATGGTTCGCGGGAGCGCGGCGGTCGACACGCTCAGGCCCGCGCCGTCGCTCGCTGAACGACTCTCGCTGGTGACCGTCGCGTCGCCCGCGCCTCTGCTCGCCGGAGTGAGCCTCGCCGAGTACGAAGCGGTGGCGCTCAGCCCGGGGACGCGGGAATTCGAGACGATTCAATCCGGTCAGATGGATCTCTCGAAACTTCTCAAGGCGCTGGTCGAGGGCCGCGGCGTTCGCGGTTTCGTCAACATCGGCCCGGTGGGCCTCGTCCCGCGCGAGCGCTGGGGAATCGAGGAGATCGAAGTCATCGACTCGATCGAACTCGATCCGATGCTGTCGTGGTTCTGGAAGGCGATCCGCCCCGAACCCAAAAACCTGGCCAACTGAGCCGCGGGGGCCGGTCGCCCAGGGCGTTCCCGCCCCGCCGACTCCTCCGGTCACGGGTCCCAGATGGGTTCTTCGACGCCCATGATCCGGTTCAGGTGGCGGGCGAGGACGAAGAAGTAATCGTTGAGGCGGTTCAGGTACTGCAAGAGCGTCGGCTCGATCGGCGCGGTCGTGGCGAGGTGCACGCACGCGCGTTCGGCGCGCCGGCAGATCACGCGCGCCATGTGAGCTTGCGCGGCGCAGGCGGCGCCGCCCGGCAGGATGAAGTTCTTCAGCGGCGCCAGGCGTTCGCTGTAGCGGTCCATCAAGAGCTCGAGCTCGCGCGAGCGCTCCGCGGTCACGCCAGGGAGGCTCGCCAGCATCTCTTCTTTCTCGCAGGCCAGCCGGCTGCCGAGATTGAACAGCTCCATCTGGATCGAGGTCAACGTGCCCAGCAGATCGTCGATCGCGGGGATCAGCGCCGGGGTTTTCAGTTCCCGGCGGATCTCGGCCATCAGGACGCCGATCGCGCTGTTGAGCTCATCGACCGTGCCGTAGGCCTCCAGCCGGGGGTCGGCCTTCGAGACTCGGGTGCCGCTGACGAGTGACGTTTGGCCGGCGTCGCCGACCCTGGTGTAGACCTTGTTCGCTTTTCCCTCGTTCGCCATCTCACTCCTCCGCCCGCCTGACGGGACGATCCGATCCAAACACAGAACTCCGGTTTTGGCGAGAGCCGTCGATTCGGGTTCGATGCGGTTCGCGCGCATGTCGATACCGATGTCCGTCTAAATAAGGTCGGCTTTCTTTTGGACGGACATCGATAACGCTATGTCAAAACCGGGAAACGCCATAAAATCGCCGGTACCGTCCACCAAGGGGGTGATATGGCGGAAAAGCCGTTTTTCGTTTCGATCCCGCACTCCGGCGAAAACGTTCCGCCCGAGACGCCTTGGCTCCACGGTTTGCCCGAAAAAGAACTGATGTTCGACGTCGACCGTTTCGTCGATCGCCTGTACGAGCCCGCTCTCGCGTCGTTGGGCGTCCCTTGCGTCAAAACCGAGTGGCACCGTTACGTGGTCGACCTCAATCGTTGGACGGATGACGTCGACGCCGATTCGGTCCAGGGGCACCCGAACCCGAGCGGCTTGTTCCCGCGCGGGCTGCACTGGTCGAAAACGACCGGAGGCCAGAGGCTCATCCCTGAGCCGATGCCGCGCGAACTGCACGAACGGCTCGTGCACCGGTACTTCGAGCCGTTTCACGCGGAGGTCCGCGCGCGGTACGATGGCTTCCGCCGCCGTGGTCACGCCACGACCTATCACCTGGACGCCCACAGCATGCCGTCCGTTGGAACGAGAGAGCATCGCGACCCGGGTGAGCGCCGCAAGGACGTCGTCATCAGCGATTGCAAAGGCACGAGCTGCTCGAAAAAGTATCTCGACTTGGTCTTGGCCGCGTACCGTGACGCGGGTTTCGAGGTCGGTTACAACTGGCCGTACTTCGGTGGTCGGGTGACGGAAACGTACGGCCGCCCCGAACTGGGTCAGGAAGCGATCCAAGTGGAACTCAGCCGCGCTTTGTACATGGACGAGGACAGCAAGAAATTGCGGCCGGACAAGGCGGGCGAAGTCAGTTCGCGACTCGAGAAAGCGCTGAATTCCATTTTAAGCGGTCTCTGAGACGACACTGCGCGTTTGGCACGAACGAAGCGCGTGCTTTTTCCGGCAGCCATGTGGTAACCGGCCATTCATATGAGAATGAAAACATCAGTCAAGGGGTCGCGTCGCGCGCTCGGGCCGAGCCGCCGCTTGGTCGGTTGGAGCTTTTTCTTGTTCTTCGCATTCATGCACTTGAGCGCGTTCATGTTGACGAAGCCGGCGTCCCGCCCAGTGGAAGAGGCGTCCCGCGCGTTCCCGTTGCCGCTCGAGATTCCCAAAAAAGACACCTCCAAAGAGGCGGTGGAGGGCCGAAGCGTTCGGGCTTCGCCGCCGCGGTCGGAAATCCCTAAAGGTTCGTTGCCTGCCCGCCGGACTGCCCGTATCCTGCCCCACGATGTCCCGGAGTGACGCGAGTGTTTGAGGCATCGGCTGGATCCGATGCCCGCTGCGGCGAACGGGCAGGGTGTTTGGACTGTCAGGATTGATGGACAAATCTCGAATTGAGGCGAGCGGCGACCGATAAGGGAGAGCTGCGGAGGACGGGATGGCTGAACCGAACGCGATCGGTGCCCGCAACAAAGGGGTCATGACGAAGAAGCGGATCATCCGGTTCCTGGCGAGCCTCAAGCTCGCCGTCGTCATCGTCTTGGGCCTCGGCGCGATCACGGCGTGGGGCACGATCGTCGAAGCTCAGTACAACGCCGAGATCGCCGGAAAAGTCGTTTACCGCTCCGTTTGGATGTATGGCTTCCTCGGCGCTCTCTGCGTGAGCCTCACCGCCGTCATGATCGATCGCTGGCCATGGAAAAAGCGGCACGCCGCGTTCGTTCTCGCGCACATCGGCATTCTCATCCTTTTGGGTGGTGCGTGGATCACGCAGAAGTTCGGAATCGACGGCTCGATGGTTTTCGCGATCGGCGAGAGCAGCAAGCATGTCATCCTTCCGGGGCCGGAGCTGACCGTTTATTCATCGATCGACGCGCAATCCTACACCCGCCTGAGCTACCTCGATCGGGATTTCTACATGGATCCGTTGCCGCCGGGAGGGATCGAGATCCCGCTCCCGGACGCGAAGTTGAAAATCCTCGACTATCTCCCGTTCTCCATCCGTGAACGGAAGATCGTCGCCAGCGACGCTAAAACAGGGGCGCCGGCGGTCCGCTTCCAACTGCAGAACGCGAACGTCAACATGACCGAATGGCTGCTCGGCTCGGGGCCGGCCCGCGATGCCGTCAAGGATTTGGGGCCGGCGAAAATCGTCCTGACGGGCGGCCATTACCGGCCGCTCGAGCCGGAAAACGCCATCGTGCTCACGCCGGGCCCGGATGGGGAAAGCATCGGTTACGAGATCCTCACCCGCCGCGATCCCGCGTCCGCGGTCGGCGGCGGGGCCGCGGCGCGGAAGGGGACCGTCAAGGCCGGCGGCGTGATCGAGACGCCGTGGATGGGGCTGGTCATGCGCGTGCTCAACTACCTGCCGGCGGCCAAAGAAGACGTGATCTTCCATAAGCGCGAGCGGCCGACGGAGATGACGACCGAGGCGCTCAAGGTGAGGTTCAACGAGCACGAGAGCTGGGTCGCTCTCGATTCGATCATCAAATTCTACACGGACGCGGCGGTTTACGTCGTCAGTTACGCCAATCGGAGGATCGATCTCGCCAAGGCTTTCGACGATCCGGCGTTCAACATGACGCTCAAGAAGTTCGATGTCGGCCGTTACCAGGGCACCATGCGCGCGGCCTCGTACGAGAGCCTCATCAACATCCCCGCGCTCGGCGACGTCCTTATCTCGATGAACGAGCCGCTCAAGCACAACGGGTTCACTTTTTACCAGGCGAGTTTCCAGGAGGACGAGGGCGGCCGGCCCACTCACAGCGTCCTTTCGGTCAATCGCGACCCGGGTCGGTTCCTCAAGTACCTGGGCTCGCTGCTGATCGTTCTGGGGAGCTCATTGCTGTTCTACAACAAACGCAAGGCCGCGCGCGCCGCGGTCGGAGGCGATGCCGCATGAAACGGCTCACGTCCCTTTTCGCCGCCCTGACGATGTTCACGTTCGCGTCCCTCGCTTCGGCCTCGGCTCAAGAGCAGAGGCAGGGGCGGGGGGATTTCGAGGCTCTTCGGCATTTGCCGGTGCAGGACGGGGGGCGGATCAAGCCCTACGATACGTTCGCGCAGGAAACCCTGCGGCTCATCTACGGGTCGACGACGTACCGGCCGCAGCCGGGACCGGACGGGGCGGAGCGCGCGAAAAAATCGGCCATCGAGATCGTCACCACGTGGATCCTCGCGCCGGCGCTTTGGGACACTCAGCCGATCATCAAGGTCGACCACACGGGCTTGAAGCGCGCGCTCACGCTCGTCGAGGACGGCAACGGCAACGGCAAGATCGACGGTGACGAGGACCGCAAGCTCTTTTCTCCGCAGGAGCTCGTCGCCAACCCGCGCCTCGGGCTCGTTTTCCAGGAGCTCCAGGCCAAGCGCGAGACCAAGGAAAAGCTGGATCCTTATTTCCAGGCCGTGCAGACGCTCGAAAACCAACTCGGCACGTTCCAAGCCGTCCGCTCGGGCACGCACCCGCGCGTGGCGCCGGCCAAAGAAGGCACCACTTGGCGCGCGCTCGCGGACCTCGACGGCGACCTGCGCGCGAAGTTCCTCGACCTGACCAAGGCGTTCATCGCGGAGTTGCCGCAGGAAAAGTCCGAGGCCGCCGGGATTTCCCAGCTTTCGCTCAAGGAGGCCGTCGACGCTTACATGGCGGCGGCGCGCGCCGAGAACCCGGCGCAATACGATCACGATCGCGCGCTCGCGGTCGAGGTGCACTTCAACGACTTGCATCCGTTCCGGGTCGCATGGATCGTCTTCGTCATAGGCGCGATTTTCATCGGCGTGTCGATGAATTCGGATCGGCGCTGGCCCTATCTCGCGGGCTGGGGATTCGTGGCGCTCGCGTTCCTGATCCAGACCTACGGATTCGGGTTGCGCGTTTACCTGACGGGGCGGCCCCCGGTATCGAACATGTACGAGACGGTCATTTGGGTGGCTTGGGGCGCGATGTTCTTCGCGATGATTTTCGAAGCGCTTTGGAAGAGCCGGTTCATGCTGCTGGCCGGCGCCATCGTGGCGGCGCTCTGCTCGGTCGTCGCTGACGCGGTCCCGGCGGTCTTGGATCGGTCGTTGCAGCCTCTGGAGCCGGTTCTGCGCAGCACGCTTTGGCTGACGGTCCACGTTTTGGTCATCACGATCAGCTACGCGGCGCTTTTCCTCGCCTGGATGTTGGGGCTTTTCGGCCTCTATTTCGTTTTCCGCGGAGCCTCGCCCTCGTCGGCGAAGGTCAGGGAGATCACGCAGAACGCGTATCGAGCGATCCAGGTCGGGGTGGTGCTCCTGGCCGCCGGCATCATCCTTGGCGGCGTTTGGGCCGACTATTCCTGGGGCCGCTTCTGGGGCTGGGACCCGAAGGAGACCTGGGCGCTCATCGCGCTTCTCGGGTACATCGCGCTCTTGCATGCCCGTTTGGCGGGTTGGGTGCGTGAATTCGGCATGCTCGCCGGCTCCGTGGTTTCGGCGAGCCTCGTGGTCATGGCGTGGTACGGGGTCAACTTCGTGCTAGGGGCGGGCCTGCATTCGTACGGATTCGGGGCCGGCGGCGTCGAGTACGTCAGCGCCGCCATCGGTTTGCAGATCATTTGGGTGGTGTACGTCGCTTTCGTCTACCGCGCCCGCGGCGGCGCCGCGACGACCAAGCCCGACGCATCGAAGGCACCAGCCGGCTAAATCCGCAAAAAGGTGACACGCACCTTTTTGTTGAGGTTCGCGTCAGATCGTCTTCGGGCCTCGCTCGGCGGGGCGGATATGGGCGTCGCATCGGCTTGAATCCGGCTTCCGCATCCTCCGACTATTTTCATTTCGTTCTCAGAATTTCATTCCCAACGGCGCCAAAGTTGGCTAACAAATAAAGAGTTTTTCATCGGTGCCATAAGCGTGAAGCAATGCGCGAACGCTTCGTTATTCCTCGAATTCACTTCTTTCGAATTCGCTGATGGAGTCGCGAGCAGTCGAATAGCGGCGAACGTGCGTGGCTGAGGGTTTTGGGTTTCGCAACACGGGAAGCATCGTTTGGCTGGACTTCGTTTGGTCATCCCATCGGTCGACCGCCGATTCCACGGTCTCCGGAGTGGTCTCTGGAAGGATCGCGCGCCGCGTGCCCTCTTTTTTTATATAAACAAAAAATGTATACGAGGAGAGTCATGAAAAGACGGCTTCTGTTTACGCTCTCTGTGTCCGCGCTCGCCTTGTTCGCGGGATGCGACTGGGAATGGGGGGCGATCGGCTACAACCGCGGCTACGCGCCCGAGCAGCCCATCCCGTTCTCTCACGAGCTTCATGCCGGCACGTACAAAATCCAGTGCCTGTATTGTCACTCGACGGCCGAGCGCGCGAACCACTCCGCCGTGCCCTCGCTCAGCACCTGTTTGAATTGCCATAATCAGATCGCCAAGGATTCGCCGCACATCGCGAAAATCCAGACGGCGGTCAGCGAAGAAACGCCGATCGCGTGGAACAAAGTGCATATGCTGCCGGATCACGTGAAATTCAACCACAAGCGCCACGTCGAGCGCTTCGGTGCGCCGAACGCCTGCCATAAGTGCCACGGTCCCGTCGAAACGATGGAAGTTTTGTACCAACACTCGTCGCTGTCGATGGGTTGGTGCGTCAGTTGTCACCGCGATCCGGCTCACCAGGCGCCGGTGAGCTGCTCGACTTGCCATTACTGAGAACAGATAAGGACAGACGCCAAAAAATGGAAAACCACACCGATCACCAAATGGACAGGGAAACGCGCGAGCGCGAAGCGCGGGCATTTGAACTTCAAGAGAGCGAAGCGCGGGCGACGGAAACCCAAGAGCGCGCGGCGCACGCGTCCGACTCTATGGAGGCGGTTTCGATCGTTGGGGAGCCTTCTGGGTTCTGGCTCGGCCTCGAGGATTATGAGGGGAGCCCGGAATTCAAAAAGCTCGCTGAAAACGAATTTCTGTCTTCGCCGTTGAAGAGCGATGACGGCACGGACGGCGTCGCCCGCCGCGATTTCCTGAAATTGATGGGCGCAAGCCTCGCTCTCGCGACCACGGGCTGCGTGCGCAGGCCTGCGCAGAAGATCATCCCGTACGTCCGTGCGCCCCTGGGCGTCACGCCCGGCGAAGCCAATTATTACGCATCGAGCTGGTTCGATGGTCGTGAGGGTTACGGCGTCGTCGTCAAGACGCTCGAAGGCCGCCCGATCAAGCTCGAAGGCAATCCGCTTCATCCTGTGAACCTGGGCTCGCTCTCGGCGCGGGCGCACGCGGAAATCCTTGCGCTGTACGATCCGGATCGCCTCAAGGGGCCGCGTCGCAACCTCGTCAACAAAACGCGTACCAATAAAGAGACGATCGACACGACTTGGAACGCAGCCGATAAAAAGATCGTCGAGCAGCTCAAAAAGGGCTCGATCGCCGTTCTGACGGGCCATGTTGCATCGCCGTCGACTCGTGCGATCCTGGCCGACTTCAGCGCCGCGTACGGTTCGGTCCGCCACTACGTCTGGGACCCGTTGGGCCTCGACGCCGTTGCTGAAGCGAGCCGTCGTTCTTATGGCCGCGCGATCGTGCCCCGTTATCGGTTGAACCAAGCGAAGATGTTCGTTTCGATCGACGCGGACGTGCTCGGCACGTACATCTCGCCGGCTGAGTTCGGCAAGATGATCGCAGCAGCCCGCAAACCAGGTCCCGAAATGATGCGGATGGTGGCGTTCGAAGCCAACGTTTCGCTCACGGGCCTAAATGCCGACGACCGCATCCGCATCAAGCCCTCGCAGCAGCTCGACGTGGTGCTGGGCCTCATCTATGAAATCGGCGTCAACCTCGCCAAACATCCGTCGGTCACCAACGCGCGCAATCGCACCTATTTGGAAGGTTACAAGGATGTCGCCGCCCGCATCGGCATGGAGCCGGCGGCGTTCGCGAGGATCGCGGCGGAGCTCTGGGCGAACCGCGGCCGGTCGGTCGTCATGGCCGGCGGCTTGCCGACGATGACCGAGGAAGCGGTTGACCTCCAGGCGGCCGTCAACGTGCTCAACTCGATTCTAGGCAATGACGGCGTCACGGTCGACCACGCCGGCGGCTATGAATTTGTCGCGAGCGCGGATGCAGGCCGGCCGACGCAGATGGCGAGCCTCATCAAGGACATGGCCGACGGCAAGATTCAAACGTTGATCCTGCACGGCGTGAACCCGGTTTACAACTATCCGGACGCCGAAGCGTTCATCGCGGCGGCCGCTCGGGTGGCGATGGTGCTCTCGACCGCCAATTGGAACGATGAGTCCGCGTCGGTCGCGGATTTCGTCCTGCCGGCGGGCACCTCGCTCGAAGCATGGGGCGACCAAGAGTTCAAACCCGGCGTTTACAGCATCCAGCAGCCGACGATCCGCCCGTTGCACGATTCGCGGTCGTTCGATGAATCCCTCCACGTCTGGGCCTCGTTGGGGCCTTCGGCGCCGGGGCGGTTGAAGGCGATCGGGCAGTGGTACGATTACGTGCGCCATGTTTGGCGCGCGGAAGTTTTCCCGAAAGCCGGTGGCGGCCAGTCATTCGAGGATTTCTGGCTGGCGACTTTGCAAAGCGGCGTCGTCGATGCCTCCAAAGGGCGCGGCGCGGGTGGCGCTCGCGTTCTGAACGGTGAGGCGCTCGGCATCAAGCCGCGCGCGAAGCAGGAAGGCTTCGAACTCGTGCTGTACCCGACGGTGCAGCTCGGCGACGGCCAGTTCGCCAACGTGTCTTGGCTCCAGGAGCTTCCCGATCCGGTCACGAAAATCGTTTGGGACAATTACTTAATGGTCTCTCCGGATACGGCCAAGGCGCAGGATCTCCGAGAGGGCGACGTGGTCGCGCTCAGCGTCGGGCAGCGCCGAATGGACGTGCCGGTGCACGTTCAGCCGGGCTTGCATGACGAAGTGCTCGCGTTGGCGGTCGGTTACGGCCGCACCCATGCCGGCAAGGTCGGCAACGGCGTGGGCGTCAACGCCTTCAAGTTGGCCCTCGTCGGCGAGACGGGGCGGGCGGTCTGCTCGGGTTTGAAGGCGACGATCAAGAAAACAGGTGAATGGTACGAGCTCGCGTGCGTGCAGGGACACCACCAGCTCGAAGGCCGCAACCACGTCGTCGAGGCGACGCTCGGCGATTACCTGAAGAATCCTCGCGCGGGCCAGCATCAGCATCACGTGTTCTCGATCTGGCCGCAGCATCAGTACAATAAACACAAATGGGCGATGTCGATCGACCTCAACGCGTGCACGGGCTGCTCGGCCTGCGTCATCGCGTGCCAGTCGGAGAACAACGTGCCCACCGTCGGCAAGAAATACATCCTTCAGGGCCGAGAGATGCATTGGATCCGCATCGATCGTTACTACAAGGGCACGCCGCAGAACCCGCAGGCCGTTTTCGAGCCTATGCTTTGCCAGCATTGCGAAACAGCCCCGTGTGAAACGGTTTGCCCGGTTCTCGCGACCGTCCACAACGACGAAGGCCTGAACGACATGGTTTACAACCGCTGTGTCGGCACCCGGTATTGCGCGAACAACTGCCCGTACAAGGTCCGTCGCTTCAATTGGTTCAATTACGAAAAGGAACGTCAGGCGCCTCTGCATATGGCGCTCAATCCCGACGTCACGGTCCGCGCTCGCGGCGTGATGGAAAAATGCTCGTTCTGCGTGCAGAGGATCCGTCACGGAACGAACAAAGCGCGTGACGAAAAGCGGGCGCTCAAAGACGGCGACATCAAGACGGCTTGCCAGCAGACGTGCCCGGCCGACGCGATCGTTTTCGGCGACTTGAACGATCCCGGAAGCGTCGTGGCCGGTCTTTTCAAGGATCCGCGCACGTTCGCGGTTCTCGAGGAGCTCAATACGCAGCCGCGTGTCCGCTATATGAGTCGCATCCGCAACGCTTCGCGTTCGATGCCGAACAAATTGAGTGAGAATCCGGCCGATCTTATCGACGCCCATCAAGGTTCCAATGCGGGCGGAGGTCACACATGAGCGAAGTCGCGCGCAAACCGCTGATCCTCGGCGACAAAACGTACGCCGATATCACGGACGATATCTGTAAGCCGATCGAGACGTTCCCGGGCAGGGGTTGGTTCGGCCTGCTGATCTCGGCGAACGCCTTGTTCCTGATTTACATCCTGGCCGTCGCGGCCGTGATCGCGACGGGCATGGGCCTGCTGGGCGTCAACCATCCGGTCGCCTGGGGGACGATGATCATCACCTTCGTCTTCTGGATCGGCATCGGTCACGCGGGCACGCTGATCTCGGCGATTCTTTATCTTTTCCGGCAGAAGTGGCGCACTTCGGTCGCGCGCTCAGCCGAAGCGATGACGGTGTTCGCCGTCATGACCGCGGGTATTTTCCCCCTGATCCACACCGGCCGCCCCTGGCTCGACTTCTGGCTGCTCCCGTACCCGAACCAGCGCGGGCCGCTTTGGGTCAACTTCCGCAGCCCGCTCCTCTGGGACGTGTTCGCGGTCTCGACTTACGCCACGGTTTCGATGGTGTTCTGGTACGTCGGGATGGTGCCCGATTTCGCCACGATCCGCGACCGCGCGAAGACGAAACTCCGGCGCGTCATCTACGGCGCGCTGTCTTTGGGCTGGCGCGGTTCGGCCCGCCACTGGAGCCATTATGAAATGGTGTACTTGCTCCTGGCCGGCCTGAGCACGCCGCTCGTCCTCTCCGTGCACACGATCGTTTCGTTCGACTTCGCGGTTTCTCAATTGCCCGGTTGGCACACGACGATCTTCCCGCCGTACTTCGTCGCTGGCGCCATTTTCTCGGGTTTCGGGATGGTGGTGACGTTGCTCACGCTCGTGCGCATCGGCTTCCCGACATTCAAAGATTACATCACGATCGACCATATGGAAGTGATGAACAAGATCATCATGGCCACCGGTCTCATGGTCGGTTACGCCTACGGGTCGGAGTTCTTCATCGCCTGGTACTCGGGCAATCCCTACGAGCGTTACGTGTTCTTCGAGTCGCGTGCGACCGGGCCCTACGCCTGGTCCTACTGGACGATGATCTTTTGCAACGTCGTCGCCCCGCAGCTGTTCTGGTTCCGCCGCTTCCGCCGCAGCATCCCCGTGATGTTCGTGGTGTCGATCTTCGTGAACATCGGCATGTGGTTCGAGCGCTTCGTGATCACGGTCACCTCGCTCCACCGCGACTTCTTGCCGTCGAACTGGGGCATGTACGCATGGTCGATGTACGACACGCTCGTGCTGGTCGGCAGCTTCGGCATGTTCCTGACCTTGTTCCTGCTGTATCTGCGCGTGGTGCCGGCGATTTCGATCGCCGAAGTCAAGCCGATGTTGCATGTGGGCAAGGGCGGCCATGGCGGGCATGAGCCGGGCGGCCAGAACGGAGGACATTGATCATGGCTAAGAAATACGTCAGCGGCGTCGCCGGGATCTGGCTCGACGATCATGAACTGGTCAAAGCGTGCGCCAAGGTGCGCGACGCCGGCTACACGAAGTTCGACGCGATCGCGCCGTTCCCGGTCCACGGGCTGGAGGAGGCGATCGGCATCCGCCGCAGCTGGATCCCGTATGTCACGTTCGCCATGGGCCTCTTCGGCGCGGCTTGCGGTTTGCTTCTGCAGTACTGGACGTCGGCGATCGATTGGCCGATCAACGTCGGCGGCAAACCTTTCTTCTCGG
The DNA here is from genome assembly GCA_021463345.1 of Pseudobdellovibrionaceae bacterium. Taxonomy (GTDB): domain Bacteria; phylum Bdellovibrionota; class Bdellovibrionia; order Bdellovibrionales; family JAMPXM01; genus JAMPXM01. The sequence goes on from JAJTYM010000006.1 coordinate 85,898, forward strand.
CGCCGGCGTTCATCCCGGTCACGTTCGAACTCACGATCCTGTTCGCGGCGTTGTCCTCGGTCGCCACGCTGATCGTGGTCTGCGGGCTGCCGAGAGTGGACCCGCCGATCATCGACCCGGACCTCACCAGCCACAAGTTCGCCATCTTCATCCCTGAGACCGAAGCCGGTTACGATCCGGCCAAGGCGGAGCAGTTCTTGAAGTCTTTGGGCGCCACCGAAGTGAAACGGATCGCGGAGTATTGATGAAAGCGCAAGCCACGAAACTCACCCTTCTCGCAGCGGGCGCGCTCCTCGCCGCCGGTTGTTCCAACGACCAGCGCCCGAAACTGCGTGCGGAACCGAACATCGAACTGGTTCAGGACATGATGGACCAGAAGGCGATCAAGGCGCAGGACTACGATCCGTTCACGGGCGAAGCCGGGTCGCGCCTCCCGCCCGACAACACGGTCCCCCAAGGTTACCGGCCGTACCGGCACAAGGGCGATCCAGACGGGGCCGCCAAGTTGAAAAGCCCATTCTCCGGCGACATGTCGCCGGAGGTGTTGTCGATCGGCCAGAAAAAATACGAGACATACTGCCTGATTTGCCACGGGGCGAGCGGGGCGGGCGACGGGCCGGTCGCGGGCAAGATGACGATGAAGCCGCCGCCGGCGCTCACGTCCGCGCAAGCGGTCGGCATGACCGACGGCGCGATTTTTCACATCATCACCGAAGGCCAGGGCTACATGGCCGGTTACGCCCAGCAGCTCGTCGACGAAAAAGACCGTTGGGCGATCGTGAACTACGTGCGTTCGCTGCAAAAACTCAAGCGGGGCCAGTGAGGCTGAAGAGGATATAGACATGGCTGCGACACATTCTTCCCCCGTCCACGTGAATCCCGGAACTTACGTCGTTTCCAAGCGCACGAAGACGTTGTTTTCGGTTTGCATCTTCCTCGGCGTCCTGGCTCTGGCCTACGGTCTTTTGAAGGACCGCGACCGCGCCTGGCACGCGTACCTCGTTGGCGCGTTCTATTTCGCCAACATGGCGCTGGCCGGCCTGTTTTTCGCGGCGATCAACCACGTCGCCAAAGCCGGCTGGAGCGTCACGGTCCGCCGCATCGGGGAGAGCTTCACGAGTTATCTGCCGTTGGCGTTCGCGAGTTTCCTCGTGTTGCTCGCCGGCGCGGGCTCGCTCTACAGCTGGACCGACAAGGCGCTCGCGCATTCGGACCACCTGATCGCGGCGAAAACGGCGTACCTGAACATGCCGTTCTTCATCGTCCGCATCGTCGTGTTCTTCGGCGCGTGGCTGCTGTTCAAGAAGCTGATCGTCGGGAGTTCGGTCGCCCAGGACAAGACGGGCGACGAGAGGATCACGGTCAAACAGGTCGGTTATTCGATCGCGTTCGTTCTCGTGTTCGCGATCAGCTACTCTCTCTTCAGCGTCGACACGTTGATGAGCCTCGAACCGCACTTCTTCAGCACGATCTGGGGCGTGTATTGCTTCGCTGGGCTGTTCCAGGCGTTCTTCGCGGCGTTCATCCTTGTGACCGTGCACCTGATGAACAAGGGCCTCCTGAGGGGGCTCGTGAACGAAAACCACCTGCACGATCTTGCGAAATTCATGAAGGCTTTCACGATCTTCTACGCGTACATCGCGTTCTCGCAGTTCATGCTGATTTGGTACGCCAACCTGCCGGAAGAGACGTTCTTCTACATCGACCGCACGATGGGCGGCTGGATGGCGGCGACGGCGTCGCTCTTCATCCTCAAATTCGCCGTGCCGTTCCTGTTGCTCTTGCCGCGCTGGGCGAAGCGCACTCCGGCGCATCTCGTGTTCGTGTCGATCCTGATCCTCATCATGCAGTACGTGGACATCCATTGGATGGTCTACCCGAACCTCGATAAGGAGCGTTGGCTCTTCGGCCCGCTCGAGGTCGGCGCGTTCCTGTTCTTCGCCGGCCTTTTCGTGATGGCCATCACGAACTTTTTGGCGAAAAACCCGATCGTTCCGCTGAAAGACCCGCGTGTCGAGGAAGCGGTTCACCATGTCGTGACGTACTGATTTTCGCGCTTTGAGGCCGCCTTGATCAAAGCCCTCGCTGTCCCAGCGGGGGCTTTGTGGTTTCTGGGGATGCGAGGCCGATGATGTGGCGCTTGGCCGCGGGGCCGGTTCCGCGGCGCGCCCGTGTCGGCCTTGCCCGCCGAATTCACCGACTCGGCCCCGGTGGCCCAGCTTTGACGCGGGCGCATGGGTGCCGAGCGTTCATCGAGCCGCCGCGAGGGAAGGGGAAGCCCCGAATTCCGTCTTAAGCGATTGATACGTCTTCGCTCTTGGGCTTGAAAGGGCGATCGGGCCTTGCAATCCAAGGAGAATCCGTTTACTTCTGGGGTCTGCCGGGATCCGGCGATCGCAGAGCCGGATAACCTTTTCCGAAGGAAGCGATGGCGTTTGCCATACGCATATGACTGAAGCGATGATTGAAGTGATGGCTGAGACCGCGGTCGAACATCGAATTTGCGCCGAGTGGCTTGCCGGACTCTTCTTTAGAGAGCCGACCCCTAACTAATGGCCGTCGTCCGCATCGTTCTCCCAGACGAGACAGAGCTGACATTTGACCGCGAGCCGAGCGCGCTTGAGGTCGCCGAGCGTATTGGGCCCGGCCTCGCCAAGAGCACCATCGGCGCGAAAGTCAACGGCGGCAAAGAGGTCCTCGATTACCGTTTGCCGCTCAAGGACGGCACGCATCTCGAGATCGTGACGATGAAAAGCCCAGATGCCAACGACGTCATCCGCCACTCGGCGGCGCACGTCATGGCGCAGGCGGTGCAAGAACTCTGGCCAGAGGTGAAAGTCACGATCGGCCCGGTCATCGAGAACGGCTTTTATTACGACTTCCACTCGCCTCGCGCGTTTAATCCCGAGGATCTCGACAAAATCGAAAAAAAGATGGCCGAGATCATTTCACGCGATCTCGAGATCAAACGCGAGGAGATGAGCTCCGAAGACGCGATCGCGATGTTCGAGAGGATGGGCGAGACGTTCAAAGTCGAGCTCATCCGCGATTTGCGTCAGCCCACGGTCAGCGTTTACCGACAGGGCGAGTGGCTCGACCTCTGTCGGGGTCCGCACCTGAGGTCCACGGGCCAGATCAAGGCGCACAAGGTTCTCTCCCTCGCCGGCGCCTACTGGCGCGGCGATGAGAAACGCGAGCAACTGCAGCGCGTGTACGCGACGGCGTTCAACGACAAAAAAGAGCTCGCTGAGCACCTGCGCAACCTCGAAGAGGCGAAAAAGCGCGATCACCGCAAACTCGGCAAAGAGCTGGGGCTTTTTCACTTCCACCCGCTTTCGCCCGGAGCGCCGTTTTTCACCGGCAAGGGCTCGATCATCTACTCGGAGCTGCAGGGCTTTATCCGCGAACTGTACCGCGAGCACGGTTATCAGGAAGTGATCACGCCGCAGATATTCGACGTCGAGCTCTATCACAAGTCGGGCCATTACCAGAATTATCGCGAGAACATGTATTTCACCGAGATCGACAAGCGCGAGTTCTCGGTGAAGCCGATGAACTGCCCCGGGCACTGCCTGCTTTACGGCTCGGACCGCTATTCATACCGCGATTTGCCTCTGCGCATGGCGGACTTCGGCCGCTTGCACCGCTATGAGCGCAGCGGCGTGATGCACGGGCTGACGCGCGTGCGCACGTTCTGTCAGGACGATGCGCACATCTTCTGCCGCGTCGATCAGATGCAGGCGGAGATCAAGGGCTTCATGGAGCTCCTGAACCGCGTGTACGCGACCCTCGGAATGACCGAGTACAAGATCTATCTCAGCACGCGCCCCGAAAAGCGCATGGGTTCCGACGAGGTTTGGGACAAAGCCGAGACCGCGCTCCGTTCCGCTCTCCAGGCGCTCGATCTGCCCTACACGGTCAACGCGGGCGACGGCGCCTTTTACGGGCCGAAGCTCGACATCATGTTCGTCGACGCGATCGCGCGCCCGTGGCAGCTCGGCACGCTTCAGTGCGACTTCAATATGCCCGAGTCGTTCGATCTCAGTTACGTCGGCGAGGACAACAAGACCCATCGGCCGGTCATGCTCCACCGCGCGATCCTCGGCTCCCTGGAGCGCTTCATCGGCGTCTACCTCGAGCATCGGGCGGGTCACTTGCCGACATGGCTTGCGCCCGTTCAAGCGCAGATCCTTTCGGTCACCGACCGCCAGGAGGCTTACGGGAACGAACTGGAAGCGCGCCTGCGCTCCCGTGGCGTTCGTGTGCACTTCGATCGTCGCGGCGAAAAACTCGGGTTCAAGATCCGGGAGGCGCAGCTCGCCAAGGTCCCCTACATGATCGTGATCGGGGACAACGAGGTCGCCAAGCGTCACGTCTCCGTGCGTTTGCGCACGGGCGAGACCATCAATGATCTCACGATCGATCAATTGCTCGAGGCCCTTTCGAACGATATTCAGGGCCGACTGCTGACCAGCCCGCTTGCGAGCGGAGATTTGGCGGCGGTCAAACAAACCCAAGACGCGAACCAGGAGGCTTCACATTAGCTCGCGATTCGGTGGCAGTGGCGGTGGCGGACCGAGAGGTCCCGGGATGGGCGGACGTCGTTTCGACGGACCCAAAAAAGGCGGCAGGGACGGCCTGCGTGTCAACCGCGAGATTCGCGCGCCTGAAGTGCGCGTGATCGACGAGAACGGACAGATGCTCGGGGTATTCGCCCCCATGGAAGCGCTTCGTATGGCGGAAGCCAAAGGCCTCGATCTCATCGAGATCGCGCCGACGGCCAAGCCTCCGACGTGCAAGATCATGGATTACGGCAAATACAAATACGAAAACAAAAAGAAAGAGCACGCCGCCCGCAAGAACCAGCAGATCATCGTGATCAAAGAGATCCAGCTGCGCCCGCGCACGGATCAGCACGATCTCGACGTGAAGCTCAAGCATGCCCGCCGCTTCCTGCTCGAAGGCGACAAGGTGAAGGTGAACCTGCGCTTCTACGGCCGCGAGATGGCGCATCAGGAGCTCGGCATGCGCCTCTTGCAGCGCGTGATGAAGGCGCTCGAAGACCTCGCGTTGGTCGAGTCGCCGCCGAAGATGGAAGGCCGCCAGTTGTTCGCGCTCTTCGCCCCGGATGCGGCGAAGATCAAAGAATACGAGAAGGCGAGGGCCGCTTCCGTGGAAGAGCCGGGGGACACCGACCCGGCCCCCTGAGTCGGCCATGGCGCCCGCGCTCGGCACTCGCGTTCAGCGCCGAGGGTTCCATTCCGAGAATCCAGTTTTGAGCGATCACTCCTGAAACGGGCGCTGAAAGGCACCCGTTTCATTTTGGGAACTCCAGGGTCCGAACCTTCGCATCTCGGCGGTCGGGCCGCCCGCCATCCCAGTTTCGAACCTCATCTTTGAGAAAGTTCGGTCAAGATGGCGAACTTCCCTCCGTGATTCCCCGCATTCCTCCGAAGAGTTCGGCGGAGGCCAGGACGTTGGTCCGGAGCTTCCCACACGAGGTACGTATGCGGTTGAGAATGATTGCCCACGAAGCCACTCGCGCGATTTCCGTTTCAGCCCGCTTGTCCTGCCTGGCGATCGCCTTGCCGGTCATCTCCGGCTGCAGCGACTCGCGCGAGCCCGCGCGCATCACCATCGAGCTTCCCGGGAAGGCGGCCGCGCTCGCCGCTGGCAAAACCGGCGCGCCCGGTGAGTCCCAATGGAGCGCGTCCGTGCCCGCGTCCCTGGGCGAGATCGGATGCTACGCGATCTTCGTCGGCGGACCCGAAGCCGAGATGAACGGCGGTTTCTGCAAAGACGCCGCCGGCGGCCTCATGATGAAGTTCGGTCGTACGGCCGGGCTGTTCTCGGCCGGCTCGACCGCGGTGATCGAAGTGCCGGCGGGGAGCGACCGTCGCTTTTACGTCCTCGGGTTCAAGCTCGTCGCGGGCCGCTGTGAGTTCGTGATGCCGGCGAGCCATGAGCTCACGCTGGCGAACTATTCCAGCCCATACCTCGTCGGCCAAGCCTCGGCGAGCATCCAGCCCGGCGACAATTCCATCGCGATCACGCTCATGGACAGATTCACCGATGCGAACAAAGTCGCCGATTGCAGCTTCATGCCGGCCCGCAACCCCTCGCCCTCGCCTTCCCCGGCCCCCACGCCCACTCCGCGTTTCGCTGTCGCGCAGATGGCGCTTGGTCAGGGGCATACCTGCGCCCAACTCACGGACGGGCGGGTCAAATGCTGGGGCCTGGGCATGAGCGGCGCGCTCGGCGGAGCGAGCCAGAACCTGGGCGACGGCCCGGACGAAATGGGAGACGCCTTGCCGTTCGTCGACCTCGGCACGGGTCGCACGGCGAAGAGCATCGGCGCCGGCAACAACTTCACCTGCGCGCACCTGGACAATGACACGATCAAATGCTGGGGGGCGAACACGTACGGTCAGCTCGGCCGCGGCAACACGAGTTCGTACGGCCTGTCGCCGGAGCAGATGGGCGACGCGCTTTCGCCGATCAACATCGGCACCGCTCGGACCGTGAAACAGATGGCCGTGGGCGAATCCCATGTCTGCGTCATCCGCAGCGACGACTCCGTGGTCTGCTGGGGCAAGAACGGCGGCGGTCAGCTCGGGATCTCGACGGGCACCGGAATGGTCGGCAGCATGGTCGGGCAGATGGGCGACGCCATGACCTCGGTCGAGCTTTGGGGCGCGCCTGTCCGGATTTCCGCCGGTCTTGCCCATACGTGCGCGCTCTTGGCCGACGGCTCCTCGCGGTGTTGGGGCGCGAACGCGTACGGCCAGCTCGGCAATGGCACCACGGCCGGGTCTTTCCTTCCGGTCACCACGATGATCGCGAGCGGCGCGACGGACGTGCTGGTCGGTCGGGAAGCGACGTGCTGGCGTCTGTTCGATATGACGGTTCATTGCACAGGCCAGAACAACGCCGGTGTTTTCGGCAATGGTTCCGTGGGGGGAAGCGTGCTGACACCGATGAGCGCCGTCGTCGGGCTCGGCGCGGTCCACCACCTGTCGATCAGCCACCAGCACGGCTGTGCCGTCAATGATGGATCCGCGTTCTGTTGGGGCTCCGGGTTCCTCGGGCGTACGGGTCTCAATTCAACCACAGCGACGACTGTGCCGGTCGGAGTCCCGCTCTTGGGGCGCGTGCAAAAAGTCTTCACGCCCGGCGCGACGACCGGCGGACATACATGTGCGGTTTTCATGGACGGGCAAGTGAAGTGCTGGGGCGACAACACTTACGGTCAGCTTGGCTACGGCGACGTGGTCACTCAGGGAGACGGTGCGGGCGAAATGGAGCTCCTGCCATTCGTGAACCTGGGCACGAATCATAATTAATATGTAATTCCAAGATGTTGTGAGCTTTTATTGCGGCTTCCGCGAGGGGCCGCGTCGGAATTTTGGGCGGCCGGCAATCCCCATTCGATCAGGAAAATCCCTTGTCCCATCGGTAGATTGCGCGGTATATCATCGGCTCCCAAAAGTCGCTCGTCCATAGAGTCAGCGCAGCTGAACCGGGCCCAAAAGATCCGACCCATCGGTCGGGCGCCCGCTCAGACTTGGAAGAGGTAGCCATGGCACAGAAGACCCACTCGGGCGCCAAGAAGCGGATGAAGCTTCTGCCCGGCGGAAAAGTGAAGTGTAAGCACACCGGAGTGCGCCACTTGCTCAGCCCGCATAAATCCAAAGGCAAGCGTCAGGCCAGCAAGATGACGTACGTTCACAGCGCGAACATGAACCAGACGCGCCGTCTTCTTAACTTTTAAATTTTGGATATAGGTAGGTAGTCACATGGCACGCGTAAAACGGGGCGTCACCGCCCGTCGTCGTCGTAAAAAGGTTTTGGAACGCGCTTCGGGTTATTACAGCTCGGGCTCGCGCACGTACATCATCGCCCGTCAGATGAGCGATCGCGGGATGGTCTTCGCGTATCGCGATCGTAAAGTGAAAAAGCGTGAATTCCGCGCGCTTTGGATCGCGCGGATCAACGCGGCGGCGCGCTTGAACGGCACGACGTACTCGAAGCTGATGAACGCGATCAACGAGAAGAACCTCTTGCTCGATCGCAAAGTCCTGGCCGACATGGCCGTGCACGATGCCGCCGGATTCTCGGCGCTCGTGAAGACGCTCAACCTGCAGACCACGCAGGCGTAAACGGCCCGCGTGTTCCGGTCCTGTCCCGCGCGCGTTACGCCCGCGCGGGCCGCCGATCACTTTGAGGCTTTGGGTGAGTTCCATGAGCAGTGATCCGAGTTTCGAGTCCCGGAAAGCCGATCACATCCGTCTCGCGCTCGATCCGCGCGCGCAGGCGCACGGGACTTCGGGCTTGGATCGCGTCCGCCTCGTTCATGAGGCCCTTCCCGAGTTGGATTTCGCTCAAGTCGATCCTGGCGTCCGTTTTTTTTCCGATCGCTCGGCGACGCCGATGTTCGTCAGCTCCATGACCGCGGGTCACGCCGCGAGCGGGAACCTCAATCTTATCATGGCCCGCGTCTGCGAAAAGCGGAACTGGCCCATGGGTGTCGGGTCTCAGCGCAGGGAGCTGTTCGATTCGAACGCGTCGCGCGAGTGGACGGAAATCCGTAAACAAGTCAAAGGCGCGCGTTTTTTCGGCAATATCGGCGTGGCGCAGCTGATCCGCACGACGACCGGCGATATCCGCCGGCTCGCCGACGCGCTCGAGGCGACGGCGATGATCGTTCACGCCAACCCTCTGCAGGAATGCTTGCAGCCGGAAGGCACGCCGGAGTTCGCCGGAGGCCTGCGCGCCATCGAGCGGCTCGCGCGCGAGCTCGATCGGCCGGTCATGGTGAAAGAGACCGGCTGCGGGTTCTCGGGAAGGACGCTCGAGCGCTTGAACGAAACGGGCGTCGCGGTCGTCGACGTCAGCGGCCTGGGCGGCACGCATTGGGGCCGCGTCGAGGGTGGCCGTTCGGAGGTCGGGTCGAAGCTTCGGGGCGCCGCGGAAACGTACCGTGATTGGGGCATCGGCACCGTGGATTCGCTGCTCACGGCTCTGAGGGCCGCGCGCCGTTACGAGGTCTGGGCCTCGGGCGGCGTGCGCTCGGGGTTGGACGCCGCGAAGCTCGCGGCCCTCGGCGCCGCGATGGTTGGTATCGCCAAACCCGTCATGGAAGCGGCTCTCGATGGGGAGGGCGCGCTCGACGCGCTTCTCGAGCGCTTCGAGTATGAATTCAAGATGGCTTTGTTCTGCACCGGATCCAGAACCGTCGCGGAGCTGCGGGAAGGGAACGCATGGGAACTGACGAAATGAACGATCTCTTCAAAGGTTTCTCGAAGCTGACCCGCGAGGCCCGCTACGAACGCTTGGTCGAGATGGGAGCGCTTTCGGGCGAGGACGTCGAATTCCTGTCGGGCGGCGGGCTCAAAGACCTCGGGCTCGCCGAGAAATTCATCGAAAACGTCATCGGGTACTTCCAGCTCCCGCTCGGCGTCGCCACCAATTTCCGAATCGACGGGCGCGATTACGTGATCCCGATGGCGGTCGAGGAGACGTCGATCATCGCGGCGGCCTCGAAGACGGCCAAGTGGATCCGCGACAACGGCGAGATCACCACGGATACGCTCGGCGCGCAAATCATCGGCCAGATCCAAATCGCCAAGTGCTCGGACTTCGCGCGTTTCGCGCGCGTCATCGAGGGGCGGAAAAAAGACCTCATCGCCGACGCCAATCGCGAGGTCGCGGCCGGACTCGTCGCCCGCGGCGGCGGCGTCCAAGGCATCCAGGCGCGCAAGGTCCCGCGCGGTTCGGAGGGGGAAGGGGAGATGGCCGTCGTCCACGTGCTCGCCGATCCGTGCGACGCGATGGGCGCCAACATCATGAACCAGGTGTGCGAGTACCTCAAGGGCCCGATCGAGGCGTGGACGGGCGAGAAGGTCACGATGTGCATCCTCTCCAACCTCGTCGACACCAAGCTCACCCGCGCGCGCGTGCGGATGAGGGGTTTGGACGAGGCCGCCGGCAGGCGCATCGAGGAAGCCTCGTTGTTCGCGCGCCAGGACCCCTATCGTGCGGCGACCAACAACAAGGGCGTGCTCAACGGCATCGATCCGATCCTGATCGCGACCGGCAATGATTGGCGCGCCGTCGAAGCCGGCGTGCACGCCTTCGCCGCTCGCGACGGGCTGTACCGCTCGGTCACGAGATGGGGATTCGAAGGTGGTGAACTGACGGGGGAACTCGTGGCGCCCATCGTCGTCGGTACCGTGGGCGGCGTGACCAAGCTGCATCCGACGGCGCAGTTGTGCCTGGGCATGCTCGAAGTCGAGAGCGCCTCCGAGCTCGCGCGCGTCTGCGCCGCAGTCGGCCTGGTTCAGAACTTGGGGGCGCTTCGGGCGCTCACCACCGTCGGGATCATCGAAGGCCACATGAAGCTGCACATCAAGAACCTCGCCCTGGGCGCGGGCGCGCGCGATGCGGAAGCCCCGATCGTGCAGAAGCGCCTCGAGGAAATCCTGCTCCTGCGCAAACGCATTTCGCTGCACAACGCGATCGAGGTGTTGCACGAGCTGCGTGGCCAGGCCGACACGGCCGCCAATCCCTGACCCGTGAGGATTTCGGCGCCTGGAAAGACGTTTCTCGTCGGTGAATACCTCGCGCTCCGCGGAGGGCCGAGCCTGCTCGCCGCGACGTCGCCGCGGTTCGCGCTCGAGACCGATGGGGCGTCGTCCGCTTCGCCGTTTCACCCCGCGAGCCCCGCGGGCCGGCTCCTGGCCGCTCGCGGGATCGATGCGGCGAACTGGGCCTTCGCCGATCCTCATGAGGGGCGCGGGGGATTGGGGGCTTCGACCGCCCAGTACCTCTGCGCGTGGACGGCTCTCCGCGGCCGCCCGCCGTTTGGCGATTGGCGAGCGTTGGTCGAGGAGTACCGCGGGTACGCCTGGGACGGTTCGGGCGCGGCCCCGTCGGGCGCCGATCTGGTCGCTCAGGCCTGCGGCCGGCTGACCGTCTACGATGGGGCCGTGGCCGCCGCCCATTCGATGGATTGGCCGTTTCCCGATCTCGCTTTCACCTTGCTCAGAACCGGGCGGAAGCTCGCCACTCACGAAGCGCTGCGCGCCGGCGCCTCGTTCGATGAAGCCGCCTTGCGGGCCGCGGCTGAAACGGCTACAACGGCATTGGAATCCGGGGACGGGGAGCTCTTCGTCTCCGCCGTGAACGCGTACGGCGCCGGCCTTCGGGCCGCTGGGCTGCTCGCTCGGCCGAGCGCGGACCTCCTACGCGCGATCGGCGAGGGTTCGGAACGCCATGGTTTCGGCGTGCGCGCGTCCAAGGGATGCGGCGCCATGGGCGCCGACGTACTCTTGCTCGTCCACAAGGCGTCGGAGTCGGCGAGGCTCGGGGCTTGGTGCGCCGAGCGCGGGTTGGCGGTTTGCGGCGGCGACATGGAGCTTTCGCTCGGAGTGAGAATCGACGTGAGGACCGACGAATGAACGGCATCTGGCGCGGAAGCGCGCCCTCGAACATCGCGCTCATCAAGTACATGGGGAAGACCGATGCCGTCGGCAACCGGCCGACGAACCGTTCGTTGTCGTTCACCTTGGAAGGGCTGCGCACGCATGTCGAGCTCGAGGCCGTACCCGGCTCCGATGATCGCTGGGAGCCGTTGCGCGGAGATGGGCTCGCGGGCATCGAGCTCTCCGAGCGTGGCCGCGCGCGCTTTCTCGCGCATTTGGCTTTCCTCAAGCGGGAGTGGGGCCATCGGGGGGCGTTCGCGGTTCGTTCGGCGAATGATTTCCCGGCGGACTGCGGATTGGCGAGTTCGGCCTCGAGCTTCGCGGCTCTGACGATCGTCGCGAGCCGCGCGCTCGCCGAGGAGACCGGCCGCCCGCCCCCGGGCGCGCGTGAAATGGCCGAGCTGAGCCGTCGGGGCTCGGGCTCTTCGTGCCGTTCGTTTTTCTCCCCATGGGCGGTCTGGGACGCTGACGGCGCCGATGGGACCCCCTTGCCCGCGGATCTCGTCCATCAGGCCGTGATCGTCGCGGATGGACGCAAAGCTGTTTCGAGCAGCGAGGCGCACGCGCGCGTCGTTTCGAGCCCTTTGTTCCGGGGGCGGCCGGAGCGAGCCGAAGAACGTTTGGACGCGCTCGCGCTCGCCCTGCGGGAGGCCGATTGGGGTTCGGCGCGCGAGCTGTGTTGGTCGGAATTTTGGGATATGCACGCGCTTTTTGAGACGTCCCGGCCTTCGTTCGGGTACATGACAGCGGAATCGCTCGAAGTCCTGCGGTTCGCTCGCGAAGAGTTGTGGCGCGACCCCGCCTCGGGGCCTCTCGTCACCATGGATGCCGGAGCGAACGTGCACTTCCTGCACCGTGCCGGCGATCTCGCGGCGCGCGAGATGGTCCACTCGCGCTTCGGTGCCCGTTACCGGGTCATTGAGTCCTCCGTTCTCGGCCGGGCCGGGCGATGAGGATCGGATGATGGGGGGGATGGAAACGCGCGTTTTCGGCAAATGGATCCTCGCCGGCGAGCATTCCGTTTTGCGCGGCGGCCCCGCGCTGGTCTTTCCCGCTTTCGCCCGGTCCCTTTCTTTCAGGTACGAAGAGACCGATCAGCCTCTGGCGGCCGAGTTTCGCGGCGCGAACGGCGGCGAGTTGAGGCTGTTGTTCTGGGGAGTGATGGAAAAGGCGTTGGAAACGCTCGGCGCGCCCCGTTCCGATGCCACCGGGAAAATCGTGATCGAAAGCTCGATCCCGGTGGGAGCCGGGCTGGGCGCTTCAGCCGCGCTTTGCGTGGGGGTCGGTCGCTGGTTCGCGTGGCGCGGGTGGGTGAAGGACGGGGAACTCTACGAGTTCTCCCGCCAGCTCGAGAACCTGTTTCACGGCGAAAGCAGCGGCGTCGATATCGCCGTCGCGTTGTCGGGTCGGGGGCTCCGCTTCGAGCGGACGGGCGGCCATAGGGAAATTTCGCTCCGCTGGCAGCCGCATTGGTACCTTTCCTACTCCGGCAAGCGGGGCGTGACCTCCGAATGCGTGGCCAAGGTGAAGCGCCTCTTCGCGGTCGATCGCGAACTCGCGACCCGCGTCGATGAGGACATGAAGGCGGCCGCGCTGTCGGCGGAGGCCGCTCTCGCGCGGCCGAGCGCGGCCGCCGGCTTCGACGAATTGGCCGCGGCGGTCCTCTTGGCGCGTTCTTGTTTCGACCGTTGGGGCCTCGCCGGCGGAGAGACGGCCGCTCACCTGTCGATGCTCGAGCGCGCGGGCGCGGTCGCGGCGAAGCCGACCGGCTCCGGGGACGGCGGTTTCGCGCTCAGTTTGTGGCGTTCCCCGCCGCCTCCCGAACTTTCCGGAATCCTGATCCCGCTCGCGGGGTCGTGATGGCCGCGCCTCGATCCGAGACGCCCGTTCCCGGCTCCTTCGTCGTGGCATGACCAAGGGCCGTGAGAAGGGCCTTTCGTCTTGTGGTGGGACACCCTTTCTTATTCAATAGGAGGAGGGGGTCGGTTCGACGTGGATTGTTATTGGAGTCTGTTCAACAATCGGGACAAGGCGCGTTTTGACGGGTTGCGGACCCTGCAGGCGCGCTCGATCGTGCGCTCGATCCCTCCCGGGTATGTGGCGGACTGGCTCGCGTGGAAAGAGGGCACCGCCGAATGGGTGGCTCTCTCGGCGTACCCGGAGCTGTTCGCGCCTTTGGCCGACGACACCGCCTCGCATCTTTCCCTCGGAGACGTCGACGCCCCGGGCGGCGGCATGCCGTCGGCTGACACCGGCCTGATCTCGCTCACGGCGACGAAGTCTCACGTGACCAACCACACGGTTTCGGATCCGAATTTCGAGTTCTCGTCGCAGAGCGAGTTCAATTCCGGGATGGCCGACGAGGACGAAGACGCGGAGAGGGAGTCGACGCGCACGAACACCAAATCGTTTCAGCACCTCGACGCGCGCGACCTCCCCGACGGGTCGGCTCCGGCATCGAAACCCGCCTCGATCGCGTCGTCACCCTCTTCGGGCCCCTCTCCTCAAGAGGAGTTTCACCCCAATGTCGAGCGTGTCGTCGAGATCGAGGACGCCGCGCTCGAGATCGCCGACATCGAAGAGTCCGCCTTCAATATCGACAAACGGAAGAGCACGCGTTACCGCCGCAAGCTCGAGGCCGAGGTCGAGCTCGGCGGCAAGATGATGAAAGCGAGAACGATCGATTTGAGCCTCGGCGGCTGCCAGATCGACCAGCCTCTGCCGACGGGCCTGGCGAAGAAGCACGTCAAGATCCGCCTCATCAAAGGCAGGGATCGGATCGAGGCCTTTTGCCAAGTCGTCTCCGACAAGGCGGGCCGGCCGACCAACCGTTTCCGTTTCCTGGACGTCGATCGCATCGATCTTCTCCGCACCTGGCTCATCTCCCCCGGCTGACCTCTCTTGGAGGTCTGGCGCCGTTCCCCGCCCCACCTTGGAGCCGGCCCGGCGCCCGGGCTAGAATGGATGGGATCGGCGATAAGAGAAAAGGGCGAGGCTGGCGGCGACCGTCGCGTTGAGTGAGTCGACGCCGGGACGCATTTCGATTCCCAAGCGGCGCAGGCCCTCTAGGTCCGGCAAGCCCGGCCCCTCTTCGCCCAAAAGCAGGCGCGTGTTCTTCGGCCATTCGAACGACGCGAGGCTTTCGCCGCGCATGTCGAGAGCGAAGAGGTCTTGCGGGGGGATCTCTTTGATCGACGGGCCCTTGTTGAAGCGCACGGCGAAAGTCGCGCCCGCCGCCGCGCGAAGCGCTTTCGGGTGGTAAGGCGTGGTCGCCTCGCGCAGGAGCACGATCTTGCTGACGCCGAAGGCGGCCGCGCTGCGGATCATCGCGCCCAGGTTGCTCGGTTCGCCTAAAGCGCAAAGGACTTCGAGCCCTTGGGGCGCCTCTTGCTGGCCCCAGTCGGGAATCCCAGGCACCTGGCCGACGATCAGCGGCGCGCGGGTGGCGAAGACGTCGAGCGCGTCGAAGAGAGGCGAGCCCAGCCGGAACACCGAGGGCTTCGCGTCGCCGAGAACGTCATAGATCGGCGCGAGATCCATCCCGTCGGTCGCGACCAGGGATACGATCCGATCCGCCCGCCGACCCGCCATCTCCTCGACCGTCTTGCGCCCCGACAGGAGGAAACGTTTCGCCTTGCGGATGCCTTTGGGGTCGAGCAGCGAGCGGAACTCCTTGAACACCTCGTTGGCGGGGCTGGTGATCCTGATCTCTCGCCGGGAAACGGGGTCACTCATCGCCGTCCTCCTCGCCTTGGCGGAAGTCGAGGTCCAGGTCGGCCTCGAGGTCGCGCAACGGAGCGGGCTTGATCTTCCGGAAAATCAGAAGCCGGCGCCGATGCGGGGTTTGGGGAAGTTCATAGGCGATGTCCTTCTCGAGGCGGAAGTACTCGCCCCACTTGTCGAGCGCCATCGGGATTTCCGGATCGACGCCCGGCCCCTTCATGAGGAACGCGCGTCCGCCGTTCCGCAGCCCGTACAGCACGTTGCCGAGCGTGTTGCGGGCGTCCTCCACCGCGCGGGTGATCACGCCGCCGACGGGGTACAGGCACGTCTCGTTGATGTTGCGGCCGAGTATGTCGAGGCGGGAGAGCTTCATCTCTTCGCGCACATGCTTGAGAAAGTTCACGCGACGCTGCACGCCTTCGGCGAGGATGATGCGTTCGTCGGGGGCGTGGATTTTGAGGGGGATTCCCGGGAAGCCGGGACCGGTGCCCATGTCCATGAGCGGGAAGTCCAGGTCGGTGAGTCGGGTCACGATCAAGCTGTCGATGAAATGTTTGATGGCGACGTCGCGGAGACTCAGAAGCCGGGTGAAGTTCTCGCTCTTCTGGTTTTCCATCAACAGCTGGTAGAAGCGCGTGAGCTGGTTGCGTTTGTCATGCGGGTAATCTTCGAAGCCGTGGTTGCGGAAAATGTCGTGGATTCGATCGTCGGCTTCAGCGAAAGAGTAGGTTTCGCCCGGCTTCTTGTGGCGCGAGCCGGGTCTGCTCCCGCTCTGAGGCGGGCGCCCGCCGGCGTCGCTTCGGCGGGCCTTGTAGGGGCTCCAGTTGGAGCGGTTTTTGTGCGACATGTCGACAATCTATAATTGAAAAAACCCATTGAATCATTGAATATTTGCGACATGTTGAAAGAAAAACTCGAAGAGGTTCGGGAGCGCGCTTTAGCCGCCATTCGCGACGCCTCGAACTCTCAGATCCTGTATGAGGTCAAAGTCCAATTTTTCGGGAAGCAGGGCCAATTCTCGGCCTTGATGAAGGAAATGGGAAAACTCCTTCCCGAGGAACGCCCGGTCTTCGGGAAGCTCGTCAACGAAGTCAAAGGCGCGCTCGAAAAGTCCTACCAGGAGCGTGAGACGGCGCTGAAATCGGCCGAACTCGACGCCAAGCTCGCAGAAGAGTCCCTGGATCTCACTTTGCCCGGGCCGGAGGCGCCCGCGCTCGGAGCTCAGCATCCGATCTCGATGGTCATAGACGAGATCGTCGCGATCCTCGCGCGCCTCGGTTACGCCGTGCGCACGGGGCCTTTGATCGAACAGGACCGTTACAACTTCGAGGCCCTCAACATCCCCAAGGACCACCCGGCTCGCGACATGCAGGACACGTTCTACGTCGATGAGCGCCACGTGCTGCGCACGCACACCTCGCCCATCCAGGCGCACGTGCTTGAAACCGAAAAACCCCCGTTGCGGATCATCGGCGTGGGGCCGGTGTTCCGTTGCGATTCCGACGTCTCGCATTCGCCGAATTTCCACCAGATCGAGGGCATGTACGTCGACGCCAAAGTTTCGATGGCCGACCTCAAGGGCACGATCTCGCACTTCGTCAAAGAGTTCTTCGGGAAGGAGCTCAAAACCCGCTTCCGTCCGAGTTTTTTTCCCTTCACGGAGCCGTCGGCCGAGGTCGATTGCCAGTGCCCGCTTTGCTCCGGTCGCGGCTGCGCGATGTGCAAACAATCCGGCTGGGTGGAGATCGGCGGCAGCGGATTGATCAATCCGAACGTGCTCCGTCACGCCGGCGTGGATTACCCGAGGTGGCAGGGGTTCGCGTTCGGCTTCGGCGTCGAGCGCATGGGCATCATCAAATACGGTATCGAGCACATCGGCCTCTATAATCAGAACGACGTGCGCTTCTTAAGGCAGTTTTCGACATGAAAATCTCACTCAAATGGTTGCAGGATTACGTCGATGTCCGCGAATTCCTGGATAAACCCAAGGAACTGGGCGGCTTGCTGACAGCCGCCGGCCTCGAGGTCGAGGGCATCGAAAACCGCGCCCAGTCGTTCGACAAGGTCGTCGTCGGCCACATCCTCGAGAAGGGCCGGCACCCGAACGCGGATCGCCTGTCGCTTTGCCAGGTCACGACCGGCACGGGCGTCGTGCACCAGATCGTGTGCGGCGCGCAGAACCATAACAAAGACGACCGCGTTGTCGTGGCGCTCCCGGGCGCGGTTTTGCCGGGGAACTTCGAGATCAAAACCGCCAAAGTCCGCGACGTGGAGTCGGGCGGGATGCTTTGCTCGGAAAAGGAGCTCGGGCTCGAATCCGAAAGCGAAGGCATTCTGGTGTTGCCGGCGGACGCGCCCATCGGCAGGCCTTTCGCCGAGTACATGGGCTTCGACGACGTCGTTTTCGACATCAAGGTCACGCCCAATCGCGCCGACTGCCTGAGCCATTTCGGCCTGGCCCGTGAGATCGGCGCGATCCTCGGGCGCCCGGTCGAAATGAAAATCGAGTCGTTGGTCGAATCGGGCGACTCGACCCGGCGGATGGCGGGTCTCGAGGTGAGCGAGCCCGAGCTTTGCCCGCGTTATTGCGGCCGGGGCGTCAGTGGCGTCAAAGTGGGGCCCAGTCCGGAGTGGATGAGAAAACGGCTGGAAAGCGTCGGCCTCAACTCGATCAACAACGTCGTCGACGTCACCAACTACGTGATGCTCGAGCTCGGTCAACCGTTGCACGCGTTCGACGCGCGCGAGCTCAAGGGCTCGAAAATCTCGGTGCGCAAAGCCGACGCCGGCGAAACGTTCATCACCCTCGACGGCACGGAAGTTCAGCTCACGGGCCAGGAACTCACGATCCGAGACGGCGAACGGGCCGTCGCGATCGCCGGCGTGGTCGGCGGCCTCGATTCAGGCATCAAGGACGACACCCGGGACGTCTTCATCGAATCGGCCTACTTCCAGCCGACGGCCGTTCGTCGGACGTTGCGCAGGTTCGGCATCGACACCGACTCTTCGTACCGGTTCTCGCGCGGGACGAATCCCGAGGCCGTGCCCCTGGCGCTCAACCGGGCCGCGCAATTGATCCAGCAGGTCGCCGGCGGGGACATCTGCAGCGAACCGTACGACGTCTATCCGAGCCCGATTCAAAGGCCGGAGATCGAAATCCGCTTGCAGACCCTCTCGGATCTCCTGGGCTTTGACGTCGCCGGCGAGAAATTCGTCGCGTGGATGGAGCGGCTCGGTTGCGAGGTGGTCACCTCGCCCGGAGCGGACGCCGCGTGGTTGGTCACGCCTCCGGCCGCACGCTCGGATTTGAGCGTCGACGTGGACTTGGTCGAGGAATTCGGACGCCTCAATGGTTATCAACACATCCCGGAGACCCTTCCGGTGACGGGTGCGGCCCCGGCCGAGCATCATCCGCAGTACGTTTTTGAAGCGAAATTGCGCCGCCTCATGCAGGCCCAGGGGTATTTCCAAGCGATCAATTACGCTTTCATCGGCGCGAGATTCCAGGAGCGGGTCCTGGGCGCGTACGAAAAACTCGCGGCGTTCGGCCTGCGCGCGATCCATGAGCCGGTGAGCCTCGTCAATCCGCTCACCGAGGAGCTCAACGTCATGCGCGCGGCGATCGCGCCGGGCCTGCTCAAGAACGTGCAGTACAATTCGCGGCAGGGCAACGCGCACGGCCGGCTGTTCGAAATCGGTTTCGTGCATGACGGCAAGCGCGGCGGCGGGGCGGGCGAAGGCAACAGTTACCTGCAAGAATGGCATATGGCGCTCGCGTGGTGGGGAGAGCCGAGCGGGTTGTGGGAAAAGGGCGCTCAGGTTCCTGCGGTTTTTCGAGTCAAAACGACGATCGACAACCTACTCAGGAGTCTCGGGATCCGACGGTTCTCCTGGTCTCAGCCGAATGAGGCGCGCGTCGTGCCTGATTTCTTGCACCCTGGGCAATGCGCCGGCTTGTCCGCCGAGGGCAAGCCGGTCGGTTTCGTCGGCACGCTCCATCCGTCGCTCCAGGATGAACTCAAGATCCGCGAGACGGTGGTCATGGCCGAGCTCAACCTGGAGCGTCTGATGGCGGGGCAGCCGCGGGTGCCCAAGGCGCGCCCGATCTCGGCGTTCCCGGCCGTCGACCGGGATATCGCCCTGCAGATGCCGGAAGATCTGGCGGCGGCCGAGATCGAGGACGTCATGCGGAAAACGGCCGGCGACCTCCTTCAGGACGTTCGCGTTTTCGACGTCTTCAAGGGGGGCAATCTCCCGGCCGGACAAAAGTCCGTCGCTTTCCGTTTGGTCTTTCAGGATTTGAAAGGCACGCTCGAGGACGCGCGAATGAACGACCTCAGGGATCGGGTCGTGCGTGCCGTGAGCGAAAAATTCCAGGTTTCGGTGCGATAAAACTTGATGCCTTTCGGGCGCTTGGTAGCCTGGGAGGGCGACTGGACGGGAGACATCAAGCGGCTACAGCGGCGGACTCCAGGGTTCGCAGAGGGGAAACATGAGCGGTCAGAATTTGGGTCGGTCGACCATGACCAAGGCCGATATCGTCGAGAAAGTTTACCAGAAGATCGGCTTTTCCAAAAAGGAAGCGTCCGAACTCGTCGAGCTCGTGTTCGGATCCCTCAAAGACGTGCTCCAGCGAGGGGATAAAGTGAAGATCTCCGGTTTCGGGAACTTCGTGGTGCGCGGCAAGAATGAACGCGTCGGCCGCAATCCGCAAACCGGCGAACAGATCAAGATCAGCGCTCGTCGCGTGTTGACGTTTCGGCCGAGCCAGGTGCTCAAGGCCATGTTGAACGGCGAAGACATCCGCGGCCTTTCGGACGACGACGACGACGAGTGAGAGGCCGAGGGGCCGAGCGAAGAGATTTTTCACCAAGAGCTTCGCCATGAATCCTCAGGGAGGCGGGGCGGGTGGCGCGGGAGCAGGACGCGATCGCGGGAAAAGCGAGGGCTGCGGGCGGTTTCAGCACGAAGACCGAGTCCCAGGCCAAGGATAGCTGGAACATGATCGAAAAAGAAAACGACCGCGTGGCTGGCGCCGCCGGGGATGCCGGTGGGGGCGTCGAACAGAGCACCGGTTCCGCACCCGGGGCGGAGCGCAGCCGGTCCCGTCGCGTCTTTGAGGAACTTCCCGGCACCCACGAAGGCAAGGCGGCGCTGCTCGAGTTCGAGTTCGCGGACCTCGATTTCGTTGAGGAGCAACAGGCTTTCGATTTCGGCGCCGAATTTACGAATGCGCCTCCGACGGCGGCGATGCTGCCGAAAGCCGAGCTCGCGGCGCCCTTCTCCGAGCCTGACGACGAGTCCGGCGATGGATCCGACCGCGAGCCCGGCGACGAAGAGACGGAGTTTCTCGGCGACGACGATGCGCAGCTCGATTTCGAGGAGGCGGCGCGCCTGATCGCGGCCGAGGAAGAGGCGGGCGGCGGGGCCGAAGAGGCCGAAGAGGCGCCTCTCGCGAGCGAGAAGGATCAGGTGATGATCCTCGACGAGACGACCCTGACCCGCCTGAACGTTTCCACCAACGAGGAGCTGATGAGCGCGATTCGCTCGATCCCATCGAAGATGGCGTTCAAGATCGGCGAGGTCGCGGAGATGGTGGGCGTGAAACAGTACGTGTTGCGCTACTGGGAGTCCGAATTCGACGCCCTCAAACCGCGCAAAAGCAAGAACGGGCAGCGTGTTTACACTCGCCGCGACGTCGAGGCGGCGCTCATGATCCGCAAACTGCTTTATTCCGACCGCTTCTCCATCGAGGGCGCGCGCGGCGCGCTTCGCCAGCTCAAGGGCCGGGTGCGCGAGGAAAAAGCTTGGAGCCAGGTCTTGAGCAACCACGAAACCGTCTGCGAGAGCCTCAAGAGCCTTGTTTCCGAGATCCGCAGGCTGCGCGACGCTTTGGTTTGAGGCATCCGTGTTCCCCTTCGCGCTCTCGAGTCGCTCCCGGCGGCGGCGGGATGGCCTGGGCGTACGGCGGAGCCGTGAACAGCGGCTGCGGCCTTGACTGGGCCTTTGGACGACTCAAGTGGAAGCGTCGTTCGCCGACAAGAAGGCAAATGGGAAACTTTCGCGTCAAACTCGGGTTGTGCATCTTGGTTTTGCTTTGGGCGCCATTGACGGCGGCCCAGTCCCTCCGTGGGCTTCCTTCGCTCCCAACCGGCGGAAAAGGCCTTCGCGGCAGCGTGGGCATAGGGTTCACAGACATCAAAACGATTTCGCCGTCCGCGGACGTGAAGTTCGAGCGAGGCACGTTTCTTTTCACCCAATTGGAGCGGCCGTTCGACTTCATGCACCTCTACCTGACCGTCGGTTTGGGCTACATGGACGCGTCTGGGGTCGCGAACTATTCGTACACGAACCTCTCTTCCAGCACGACGTACACTTCGCGCGATCTGGCCTTCCGGGCCCGCAGTTACGAACTCGCGCTCGGGCTCAAACTCAAGCTCATCGATGATTACTGGTTCAGGCCTTATGTCGCGGGCGGCGGGCTGGGAAACTACAACGAGGTCTCCTATGGCGGCGGCATCGCCGCTCTGAGCTCCGTGGGGACGAATTACAAAAGCAAAGACACGATCATGGGATCCGGGTATTCCCTCGAGGCCGGCATCGAGATCGACTTCAGCGAAAGATTCGGCCTCAAACTGTCGGCCCGGCAGTCGACCGTCCAGACCAAACCCCTTGAGACCCTGGGCGAGCGGACGATGAAACTCCGCCCGGAGGTTTATTTCTTGAGCCTGCTTTTCGGCCTTTGAGGCGCGCTCGCGGTTTTGCCGCGTGTCTCAAACCACTTCTGCGCGCTGGGCCTGCGGTGCGGGCATCCGGGCCAGCAGCAAGGCCTCTTTTTCCCTTGGGCGAGCTCCCTGCCCGCCCTTTCGATCCGCTGCTTTCGGGTTTCCGCTTTTTTCGCGGAAGTGACCCAGCATATCCACTCATTGCGAGCCAGCGGGGTTATGCTCTCCCATGCCGCTCTGAGCACGGTCGCCGAATGAACGGCCCTGCGAAAATCAGCTGGCATTCTATGCAGAAAGTCCTTCGGTTCTTTCCTCTCCATCGGCTCTCCTTTCGCTGCTGCCGGCAGCGAAGCGATCAGGATCGGGCGGGCGGTTCTGGGCGGATAAAAAAGGGAATCGGGTCAAATCTAACGGGCAAACCGTTTGTGCGATTAACGACGGAGAAATGATCGGACATTGGTGGTCGATTGGCCGACTGGGATCTATCCAGCGCTTTCACGATCCACCTTAAGCGCCCCAGCGCCCAGGAGACAATAAATTCTTCGGGTCGAAGATCAGTTTGATTTTTGAGTAGAGCTGTTTGGCCTGATCCTGATCTTTATACAGGCCATTCCCTGAATTTAAACCGTATCGGTAGAAAGGGTAACCCATCGCCGCTAAGGTTCTTTCGCATTCAAAATAAAGACCTTCCGCACGCGTTAGCATTTCCGCTGAGGTGCGGGGGACGACAATCTCTGAAACCCAAGCTGAGCAACGCTCGCTTATTGATAGACGCATAATATACGGCACATCATAAGCCAAAAAAATTTGCTGGGCTGTGATCAATGAAGGCCTTGAGAAGATCTTTGTCTTTCCGAATGTTACAAAGCGATCCCTTGGCTGCGGTATAGAGCTGATCTAGATTTATTGATTCCTGTATAAATAATATCATTCATTCTTCAAAAAAATTGATGGGTACGTGCCGAAGGCACGATCGCAAGAGGGTCTTGTCGCGCCGAACCTCGCAGATCGCTCGCTTGACGTGGCGATGAAGATCGGCTTCCGATTCGGGTGCGA
>JAJTYM010000060.1 GCA_021463345.1 Pseudobdellovibrionaceae bacterium
GACTCCTTCTCCCGTTGTACGGGATCGATGAGCCAGTCGGCTACAATCATGTCAATTCTTCAGGCTGAACGTGCTCGCCCCAACGCCAGCACTCCAAAATTCTGGCGTTTTTAGTTGAAACCGGGCTTTGCAAAAAAGAAAGCCAACGGTATTCCATCGCGCGACCATTGCTGCACCTGGGTAAAGCATCGCCCCTGATTTCAAAGCATCACACGAATTGGCGGCTCCGCGCCATGCTTTCCCTGGATCAAGACATGACCGATCATCTCCACTACTCATCTGTTTTCACGCTCTCGGAAGAAGACTACCCGCGAGTGAAAGAGATCCTAACAAAGGCGCTGTCCGAGGCTCTCAAGGCAATCACCTCTTCGCCGGAAGAAAATGGGGCTGCAATTTGCCTGGATTTATTTAAGCTGTAATCACACCAGGGAGACACCGATGACCAAACCAAGCCTTCAGGAACAATTCGCTCCTTCTTCCATCTGCTTCGGGTGCGGGCCCGCGAACCCCAAAGGTCTGCGGATTCGGAGCTTGCCTCAAGGCGAAGAGGTCGTCTGCGAATGGCGCGCCCAGGAGCACCACCAAGCCTTCCCTGGAATGCTCAACGGCGGGATCATCGGCTCGCTCCTCGACTGCCACTCGAATTGGACCGCCGCGTACGCGCTGATGAAACGCCTGGGTTCGGACGCGCCCCCATGCACCGTCACGGCCGAATACAGCGTCAAACTCCTCCGGCCCACGCCCGCCTCGGAGACGATCACGCTCAGCGCCCGCGCCGTCGAATTCACGGATGGCGACCGCGCATGGGTCGAGGCGGATTTGATGGCCGGGGGCAAAGTTTGCGCGAAGTGCCGCGGCCTTTTCGTCGCCGTGAAACCGGGGCATCCCGCTTACCATCGTTGGGGCTGAACGGGACATCTTGTCCGAAACTTGAAAAAATCTAATTCGCTCCAAGGAAGAATCGCCTTCCGCGCCGAGGTACGCTTCTCCCAAATGGGAGGTGCCAATGAAAGCACGGATTTTGACCGCGTTCCTCGCGGTCTTCGCTCTGGCCGGCTGCAACTCGAGTCGCGAAAACGTCAGCGGTGCGCAAAGGGAATTGAACGAGACCCGCCAGGAAGCGGCTCAGGACGTCCGCGACGCGCAAAGCGAAGCCGTGAGGGACATCAACAAGGCCAAAGAGGGCGCCGCGGCGAACATTCGCGACGCGCAAAGGGATCTTCAGAACACGCAGCGCGAAGCCACCAGCGATGCCGGATCCGCTTCCGGCGCAACCACTGGCGCGAACGGCGCGAGCCCAAACGCCATTACGGTCTCGCCCGAGCAATGCGCGCAGTTCGCCACGAACCGCAACATCTTGCCCGATCAACAGGCGCTCTACGACGCCTGCGCGAAAATGGACCCGGGCAAATACGGCCGATAACGGCCGGTTTCACGATCGCTCAGAGGACGAAGGCCGCGTCGGGCGCGCGGCCCTTCACCTCCCCAGCGCCTTCCTGACGGAAAGCTGCCCCTTGCGGACGTTGTCGATCGACTCGCCGAGGAGCCGCAAGGCCTCTTGCGGCGCATGGAAGCCCATCGAGTTCTCCGCCTCGACGAAATCCAAAAGAAACTGCGCCCGTCGCTGATAGCCCCGGGCTTCGTCCAAAGCGCCCTCGTGTTCGACCCGCTCGCGGGCGTCTTTGATGTCCTTGATCAGCTCCACCAACGCATCCATCGCGACACCACGCATGCTGAACGTATTGGTCTGGATGACGTCGACTTTCGCGAGCAGCTCGGACTCAGGCTGCTTATGGCAGGTTTGGCAAGCGCGATTGACGTTCAGGAGCGGGCTGCGCACGTGATGATCGCTGACTTTCATCGCGCCGACCCTCTGATAGGGCATGTGGCAATCGGCGCATGAAACCCCGGACCTGGCGTGCGCGCCTTGGCTGAACATCTCGAATTCGGGATGCTGAGCCTTCAGAACCGGCGCGCCGGTCTCCGAGTGGACCCAGTCTTTGTGACCGTTTTCCTCGTACGTGGCGAGGATGTCGGTGCCCTTCAAGCCCTTGCCCCATGGAAATGTCAGGCGCTTTTCGGGGCCCTTGAAATAATACTCGACGTGGCATTGGGCGCAAACGAACGTGCGCATTTCCTGGTGGGTGGACATGGTGTTGACTTCGAAGTCGCGCACGCCCTGAAGCCCCTTGACCCTCTTGATTCCCTCGATGAACGCCGGCCGCGTCACTCGCAAACGCATGGTCGAGGAATCGTGGCAGTCGAGGCAGGTGATCGGATGGCGGACGTGCTGGACAGCCTCTTGATAGGTCATGCGATTGAGGGCATCGAATCCTTTGGTGAGATCCCCGCCGCCGGCCTTGCGGAACGGCACGTAAACCGAGGCATGGCAGTTCAAGCACGTGCCGGGCTGCTGCGACACTCGCTGACGCTCGGTGAATATCTGGTCCGTCAACATGTAGGCGTGGCCGCGTTCTTCGCGGAAGTCGACCGAGAAGGGGTAACCCGCCCACATGATCTTCAGACGTGGATCCTCCGCCAGTCTCGACTGGGCGACCAAGCTGCGCGGATCGGCTTGGGTTGGTGAGCGCGGGACCGCCTCGCTCCCGCCGTACTTGGTGCGCACTTGGTCGACCGTTCTCATATAACTATCGTATTGATGCGGGAAGTTCCGGCCCCAAACGGCGGGATCCTCGGTGTCCTCGCTCAATTCGACGACACGGAAAAACGGGACTTTGGCTTCTTCCTTTTTGCGCAGGATATCCAGCGCGAGGCTCATGACGCCGACCCCGATCAAAATCCCGAAGACCCCGATCAAAGGGTATGCCCAGCGCGAACGCGAAAATCCCGCCCTCGAAACGTTCATGACCGCCTCCTCATTCCAAATGCCCGACGGTTTCGTGACAGCGTACGCATGAAAGCGGTTGGTCCCTCCACGGCATGTCGATCTGATGCGTCACCGCGGAGTGGCAGTTCCGGCACGCGTTCTCCGTGACTTGCCTGTTCCTATCGTTGATGCGGATCGGATCTTGAAACCGTCCCGTTGTGAACGCGACCGAGTGGTTCCAGCCGTTGAGCGCCTTCGTGTAGTACTTCCCGACGATGTCGTGCGGAGCATGGCAATCATTGCAAACGGCGACCGAATGGTGAGTGGACTTCGTCCATGCGCTGAAGTGGTCGTTCATCACGTGGCAGTTCATGCAAGCTTTCGGGTCATTGGCCAGGTACGAAGCCCCTTGTGCGAACACGAACGTGTACACGCCGAGGCCGAATATGGCGCAGGCAAAAAAAAGCGCAAGACCTCGAAATACCTCGTCCGTTCGCATACCTATATCAGTAATGTAACCGAAAGCGGAAAGCCAGCGCCTGACGCGCTCAAGGACGGGCATTGCCAGCGGCGGCACCCAGGCGGCGGCACCCAGGCGGCGGCACCCAGGCGACGCCACGCAGGCGTTTCAGGCTTCCAATTCGCGCCTGGAGGCCTCGAGCAAAGCCCGTTCATGGTCCAACGGACCCAAACGCATTCAGAGGCGAGAGCTTTGGATTTTTAGATGGACCCTGGCCCTCAGCTCATGCTAACTATTCGAGACTTTTGACGTTCCTGCCGCGGAGAGATGGCCGAGTGGTTTAAGGCGCACGCCTGGAACGCGTGTGTACGTTAACAGCGTACCGTGAGTTCGAATCTCACTCTCTCCGCCATTATTTCTAATTATTAAAACGGGTTTGGGGATTTTTCCTAAACCCGTTTCTTTTTTTGTGGGCCATTATTAATTTAATAATTTCGCCTA
>JAJTYM010000061.1 GCA_021463345.1 Pseudobdellovibrionaceae bacterium
GACATCGTGACGACCCGGTGCCCACGGGCATTTCTGCGTAACTCCATGACGTCCCCTTACTACAGGATCTCTGTCCTGTCGAATTGGGGGCCATTCCAAGAGGGCTGTAATGATGGAAGGCAAAAATCGTTTTTCAATCACGCCCATGAACTCTCCAAGAGTGAGTGCGCAGCAAACCCTAAGAGCAAGCCTTGAGCCGCCCCTGTGTCTTTTCAGATTGTTTGAGGAAGAGTCCGAGACCCTAATTTTTGGACAGAGCGACAAAGAAAGGCACTTCTCGAAAGACCGATCGTTTCAGGCACCCCCCCCCTCGCCGCGGACGGGCCGGGACGCAGGCCCGCTTTTGTGAAAAGATCTCCGCGTTTTCTGCGCACTCCAGAGATTCCTTGTCCCGTTCCGAACGGTTACTCATGGGGTACGGCGCACGGGGCGCCGCAACCGGAGGATTTGCCCATGAATCGCCTGCTGCAGTATTCGACGAAACGCTTGGCCCGCTTTCAACCGGCTTTGAGACGCATCCGGGAACGCGCGGAGAAGCGCCAGGACGCTTGGTTCAAACGGCGTGAAAGCGACTTCAAGGCCCTGAAAAAAGCCGCGTTCAGGCTCCGCGACAAAGCGACCGGGCTCATCGGCGGGTGGGTCGAGATCGAGAGCGCGGCGAAATCCTCGGATTTCGAGGTCCGCGCGCACGGCGGCGGCTGGGCCGTATTCGAGAAAGGCGGCAAAAACGGGCCCGTGCAGACGTTCGCCAAAAAATCCGAAGCGGTGGAGGACGGCAAGCGGCGCGCGCGCCTGCGCGGCGGGCACGTCGAGGTCCTCACGAAGCAAGGCTCCGTGCAGAGCACGTTCACCTATCAGCCCGCGTGAGCCGCGCGGCCCGTTCCGGAACGGGCCGGATCAGTTGATGTTGTTGACTTGCGCTATGTAGGGAAGGTTGCGGTAGTAGCCTTGGTAGTCGAGCCCGTAGCCGACGACGAACTCGTTGCCGATCTCGAAGCCGACGTAATCGGGTTTCACGTCGACCTTGAGCGCGCCGGGTTTGAACAGGAGCGCGCAGGTTTTGATCGACTTCGGCGAGCGAGCCCGCAGCGTCTTGGCGAGGTAATCCATCGTCAGGCCCGAGTCCACGATGTCTTCCACCAAGAGGACGTTCTTGCCCTCGACGGCGCTGGTGAGGTCGAGCGTGAGCTTCACTTCGCCGGTCGACTGCGTGGCGTTCCCGTAGCTGGACACGCCCAGGAACTCGGTTTTCACGTCGGCGTCGATGGCGCGGATGAGGTCGGCGAAGAACATGAACGAGCCCTTCAGGACGGAGACCGCCGTCCACTCGCCGTCCTTGCACAGCAGGGAGAGCTCCCGGCCCAGTTCCTTCACGCGCGCGGCGATGCGTTTTTCGTCGATCAGCTGAGTGGTGTTGAGGTTCGTCATCTTCCGCCCTCTCCCGTCTGGGGTTCGTTTCTCGCTTCGTCTCTCGCGGTGAACCGCGCGCTCGCGCCGGTTCAAACGAAGGAGTTGTTCATGATCTCGCCGAAGCCGCCGCCGCCGGGCACGATGTACTGCCTGTCGTTCAAACCGCGTTCCTCGTCCCAGTGGGCCCCGGGCATCGCCGCGAGCGCCCGCGCGCTTGAAAGGCCGCGGTCGACCCGCACGGCGTAGACCGCGACATCGGGGTGCGCCATGTGGATCTTTTTAAGGTACTCAGGCGTCACGATCAAGTGCAGAGCCACGTATTTGCGCGCCGGCCCCTCGATCTCTCGCTTGTAATGCTCGATCGCCGAGGCCAGGGTGTTGCCGGTGGCCCCCATGGGATCCGGGAAAAGCACGATGGCGTCCTTCACGTCGCCGCCGATCTTGGCTCCGCCGAGGTGCGCGCCCGTGACCCGGTGTTTCTGATCGACCGTGCGCGAGGCGAGGATGTGGTCTTGGCGGACGTTGGCGGGGTTCAGGACGTGGTTGAGAGTCGTGTAGCAGACGTGGCTCGGCCAGGTCCCGGCGCGCGCCAAGTTCACGGTGACCGCGCGCTGGTTCTCATCGAGCAGGTCGCCCTCGTACGGCGCGTCCGGATGCGACGGCGTCATGCGGGTGGCGAGCCTCACGCGTTTGCGCGGAAACTCCCCGTTGAGCGCGATGCGCGCGAGGCTTTGGTACAGGAGCTCGACGAGCTGATCGATCTGCGGCTGCTGCGTCTGCGGCGAGCAAAGGCGCGCCAACCAGGTTTCGAGCACCGGATCGCGCAGGATGTGGGTCCCGTCGCCGTACCCGTGTTCGATCTCACTCAAGCGAAAGTCCATGCGGGACTCCTGGGCCGGCCATGGGCGGCGAAAAAGGAGGGGGGAGGAGGGGCGGCCCGCCGCCCTCGAGGTCGAATTCGGCGGCGGTTCCGGGAACGGCCCCGGGGTGGGCGCCGAGCGAGTCATCGAAGCATTCCCGGCAGCGGGGCTCGTAGGCGGCGTAGCCGCCTACGTGCACGTCGCTCGCCGCGTGCGCGAGCCGCTGCGAG
>JAJTYM010000062.1 GCA_021463345.1 Pseudobdellovibrionaceae bacterium
GCTTTGACATAGCTCTAATTGCGCTATGTCAAAGCCGGGGGGGCGCCGTGGAACTCGTTTTCTTCCGGCCGCACCAAGCTCGGTCCCGGCTTTATTCGCTAAAATTTCTTTTAGACTATCCCTCCGCCGGCCGATCGCTTTGACGCCCGCTCCCGGCGGGGTTCTACTGGCTGCAAGCGACGGGTGGCGAAGGCTTCCCGGCCGCCTCCGTGTTGCCTCTGATTGGCTTGGAGTCAGAGGCAACATTTTTTTCACCCGGCCCTTCGACCCCGATCGCGTCCCCGAACACAAATCTTGATCGCGCGCGCCCTCGTCCCTTAGGTTGTCTGGATGCGCGTTCTCCTGGTCGAAGACGACAATCAATTGAGCGTTTTGCTCGCTGACTCCCTCCACAAAAACGGGTTCGCGGTCACGTCGATCACCAACCCCGGCGCGTTGGCGGCTGAGCTTGAAGAGGCTTCGAAGTACGCCGTCGTCGTCTTGGACCGGCTTCTCGGGGCCTTCGACACCAAGGAATTCCTACCCGCGATGAAAGCGCGTTGGCCGCACACCCCCGTCGTGATCCTCTCGGCGGTCAGCACTCCGAGCGAGCGGACCGACCTGCTCAACCTCGGCGCCGACGACTATCTCGGGAAGCCGTTTTCGACCCAAGAGCTGCTCGCCCGGATCCGCGTCGTCCAGCGCAGGGCCGGGTCCGCGGCGGGACCGCTTCTCGTCTTGGGGAACACGACGCTGGATTCGATCTCACGGATCGCCAAGGCGGGCCGGGCGGCCGTCACCCTGCCCGCCAAGGAATTTCTCCTGATGAAAGTCCTGTGCGACTCACCCGGCCAAGTCTGGAGCCGCACGGAGTTGCTGGAGAAAGTCTGGGAGATGCGGCCGGATTCCGAAACCAACGTCGTCGAAGCGACCGTCACCAATCTTCGGCGGCGTTTGAGCGGCATCGGATCGAACCTGCAGATCCGCAACATGCGCAACTCGGGTTACTGGATTGAGGATTAGGTTCTTCGCCATCATCCTGACGGTCCTTCTCGTCATCACCATGGCGACGCTCCTGCTGCACTCGAAATTCCTGCGCCAGGAACGCCTCGCCCTCATCGACCAGCAGGCCCGTGAAACAGCGTCGGCCCTGATCGACTCCGAGCTCGGCGACCTGCGCCGCATCGATTTCGCCAAGGCCGACAAAATCATCTCCGCGGAACTCGGGGAGAACCGCATCGGCAAATTCTTCATCATCCGCAACCAAGCCGGGAACATCCTGTTCCGCAGCCCGGGAACCCGGCTCCTCGCGCTCAAGGATTTCCCGCGCACGCCCCAGTGGATCACGTGGCGGGCGCGGGGGCAGTTCGTCCGGCTGCTGAACCTGAACCTCCCGGGCGTTCCCGACCGCACCCTCCAAGTCGGGATGGTGATCAACGAAGACCTGGTCTCGCCGCGCTATCTTTCGCCCAAAAGCTCGCTGTTTTTCCTGGTGATCGTCGCTCTCGGCCTGCTGGTCGCCTGGTTTTTGACGTCGACGCTCATGAAGCCGATCCGCCGCCTGGAAACGTTCGTCTCGGAAACCGCGCCGCAAGCCCTATCTTCGGGCGAGCTGCCGCCCGTGCCGGCGAGCCTGAAGGCGCAAGGCGGCGGCAATCCCGACGACGAGTACAGCCGCCTTCTGACGGGGTTGGACAGCATGATCGACCGCGTGAATCGCAGCCACCGCCTGTCCCGGTTCTGGGCCTACCAAATGGCGCACGAACTCAAGACCCCTCTCGCCATCCTCGAAGTCGAACTCGAAAGAAACGTGGAATCGGGAAAAATAGCGCCGGGCGCCGCCGAGGCCGTCCGCAAGGAGACGTCGCGGGTCGCGGAAACGGTGAACTCTTTCCTGAGCTGGGCGGAACTCGAGAACGCCGGCCGACAGCGGCGCCTCCACGCGATCCGGCTCGGTAAACTCGCCGCCGAGGTGCGGGAGCGGCTGGCGGCCCGAGTCGGGCCGCGCCTCGATCTATCGATCGAAAAGGATATCCGCGTCTTCGCCAATCCCATGCACCTTGAGCAGGCGATCCTGAACCTGGCCACCAACGCGCTCGCATACTCGGCCCCCGACAAGCGGGTCGAGATCAAAGTCGATTCCCGGTCCCTGACGGTGACCGATTCCGGCCCGGGCATCCCGCCTGCCGTGCTCGATCGACTCGGCGAGCCGTTCAACCACGGGGAACAGAGCCCGTCCGAACCTCGCGGGCACGGCCTGGGGCTGGCCTGGGTGACGAGCCTATCCCGCCTCTACGGCTGGAAACTCGACATCGAAAGCGACTCGAGCGGGACCCGCGCGAGCCTGCGCTTCCCCGAGATACCCGATCTAGGAGACGACACAACCTCCGAGCCCGCGTCCTGACAGGACGTCGGCACACCGGCCCGCCCGACCCGCGAAAACGTGACACGCACCTTTTTGTAGCGCATATGCGCTACAAAAAGGTGCGTGTCGCGTT
>JAJTYM010000063.1 GCA_021463345.1 Pseudobdellovibrionaceae bacterium
TGGAGAGAATCATCGAGGGTCGCGACGCTGAACGCGAAGGACGTGTCGCCCGCGGGGATGGTGACTGTCGTCGGCGCGAGCGCCGTGAAGTCCGCGCCGACCGTCGCCGTGCCGCCGCTCACCGTCCCGTACGTAAGCCCGATCCCCCTGCCCGACGGGCCCGAGAGTGAAACCGTGAACGTCAAAGACCCGCCCTCGGTCACCGCGTCGTCGCTGATCGAGGCCGTCGGAGGGTCGTCGTCGTCCAGGACCGTCAGCCGGACGCGGCTCGTTTTGCCAAGGCTGTCGGCGATCACGATCCGGTAGACCCGGTCGGCCTCGTCGAGCGCGTTGTCGGGGGGCAAGGGCAGACCGCTCAGGGTCACCGACGCCGCTCCGGCTTCGAGCTCCAGCTCGCCCTCATGGATCTGCGCGTCGGACGGATCGTAGAGCCGGTACGTGAGCGCGAGCGGATCGGCGAGTCTCTTTTTGAGACTCAAGGCGACGGACGTCGCGCCTTCCGGGACGCTCGGATTGAGGTCCTCGAGCGCGAGCGCGCCGATCTCGTCGGGTCGGAGGCTCTTGATCATGCCCTGGAGCGAGCAGGACGCGAAAACGAAAATGAGCGAGAGTGGAACCAAAACACGCGTCAGGAAACCAAGGCGAACGACGTTCCTGCTCGGCTTTTCGGCGGCGAGAACGATTGAAAGGACTAAAGCGCGCGATGAGTGGCGACGCCCGGCTTTGCCAAACGCGACCGCCAAGCCTTTACCGAATTTGCGCAACCACCGACGTTCCACACTACGCATGCCCTCGTTATCGGCTCCCAAATGACCGGGCTTTAGCCTGGAAACGGGCGCCTCAAACAGAGGCGAGATTGGATGGGATCCTCGCTCCTGCCTTGCCTTCACTCGCGGGAATCGGAACCGAAAAACGCGGGAATTCCCGCGCGAAACCCTCTCCGCGCGAGTCAACCGTCCTGAAGCGCGACGACCCTCGCTTTCGCGTCCGAGAGCGCGTCAGCCAGGCCCGGGCGGGAGAGCGGTTCGGGGCCAAGAATCAGCATCCCGCGCAGGACCTCGGGGGCGAATCCACGGGCGAGCAGGGCTTGCGTCACGCGTTCATCGGACCATCGGCACAGGCTCGTCGTCTCGATCTGCGATGCTTCGCCGGGGGCCGCGAGGGGAAAACCGAGTGAACGCGCCAACTCGGAAGCCAAAGCGAGCCCGTCGACGTCGCGAAAGGCGATCACGGCGCGGTCGGGAAGCCTCGCCCGACCGGCGGCGAGGACCCGCTCGCCTCCGGCGGGCGCCGAGGCCTCGAACGACTCGATGCGCTTCAAAGCGGCCTCGGGATCCGCGACCGACCCCAGAGCCAGGTGCGCCTCCGCCTCGGCTTTCGAAATTTCAGGCCAGGTAAGATCCGCGGCGACCGGCGGCGAAACCCGGATGCGCTCGCCGGTGAGCGCGACCGCGCGACCGGGGGCGAGAGAAAGGATCTGCACGTCCTGAGGCCCGGGGGCCCGCGGCCGGAAACAGGTGTGCCATGAATGCGAGACGCGCAGCCGGTAGAGACGCTTTTCCCGTAGCGCATCATCCAATTCCGCCAACTCGAACAACTCGCCGGTCACCGGATCGTCCCGCTCGGAGAAAACGAAAAGCAAATCCTTGAGGGCGGCGTCCAACCAGGCGGCCGGCGCCCGCATTTCCGCCTCCGTGAGAGCGCGGACTCTGAAGCCTTCGCGCGACAGGTGCACGGCGACGGTCTCGAAAACGGGCGAGGACTCTTTCAGGAAGACCACCGTGCGCTTGTTCGGCTGCAGCTGCGCGAGCTGCATCGAAACCTCCCAGAGCGCGTGTCCCACGCCCAGGAACGACTGCACGCCGTAACCACCCGGCCCCAACGCCAGGGCCTCATGGTAGACGGCGTTCGTTTTGTGCCATGTGTCCGGAATCCGCAGATCGACTCGCATGGCCCCAGGATACCCCGAAAAAACGCGACGATGACATCCTAAAGCGTCCGTCCTTAAGAATTAAGAATACGGTGCCACCCGCCTGGAATGGCCCCCAATTCGACAGGACAGAGATCCTGTAGTAAGGGGACGTCATGGAGTTACGCAGAAATGCCCGTGGGCACCGGGTCGTCACGATGTCG
>JAJTYM010000007.1 GCA_021463345.1 Pseudobdellovibrionaceae bacterium
CACGTCGCTCGCCGCGTGCGCGAGCCGCTGCGAGCGCGACGCGGCCAAGCCGCAGACGGCGCAGACCGCTTGCAGCTTGCGCACGCGTTCGGCCACAGCCATCAACTCGGGCATCGGGAGGAAGGGCCGCCCCCGCCAGTTCATGTCGAGCCCGGCGACGATCACGCGCAGGCCGCGGTCGGCGAGGTCGTTGCAGACGTCGACGAGCTCGAGGTCGAAGAATTGGCCTTCGTCGAGCCCGACGACCCGGGTTTCGGGTTTCAGATGCTCGTAGAGTTCGGCCGCGCGCTCGATCGCGTGCGCCGTCATGAGCGATTTGTCGTGGCTGGCGACATGGCTCCCGCTGTAACGGTCGTCGACTTTCGGTTTGAAAACCTGCACCGCTTGGCGGGCGAGGCGGGCCCGCCTCAACAGTCGCAGGAGCTCCTCGGTTTTGCCGCTGAACATGCCGCCGACGATGACTTCGATGGATCCCGCGCGCGCGGAGGCCGGGCTCCGACCCTGAATCATACGACCCCCTTGAGCGGTCAGACTTGAGCGATCAGGTCATTGGTAGCGAGGGCGACCGGCGCGGTCAAGAGCGGCCCTCGCGGGCTGACGCGAGCCTGCGCGTCCCCTCCGGGCCGCCGATCGGCCTCGGTTCAGCGCGCTTCGATGAAGATCAGGAAATCGCTGCTGTTCGCCTGATAAGCGGGTGATCCCATGACTCGCAAAACGCCCGCTCCGGCATAGAGGCGTGCCTCGTCCTCGCTCAAGGGGCGACGAGGGAGCGGAACGGCGAGGAACGCGCCCCCGCCCTTCGGCGCGATGAACGTCTCCTGGAAATTCTGCTCCGAGATCTGCGGCACGCTCCCGGATTCGCGCAGCGCACGGAGCACTTCGATCTGCATGGTGGCGCCGGTTTCGTCCAAGGCGACGGGCACGATTTGCAGCGTCACCCCGACGTTCTGACCCGTCGCCTCGTCGCGCGCGCCTTTGAAAACCACGACCGGCTGGTTGAGGCGCACGGGGTATTCGACCGCGTTTTCGAGCGAGCGCATCGATCGCGCTTCGGACTTGAGGCGCGCGCTGAGGTCGATGAGGACTCCGGCCTGCATGCCGTAGCTGGCGAGGTTGCGCGCGGTGCTCGCCAGGTCGGCGACCGTTTGGCGTTGCACCTCGGCGAACGAAACGCGCACGCGTTGCACCGCGCTCGCCGCTTCCGTTCGATCCGAGGTTCCCGGTTCGCCAAGGGTGCTTTCGGCCTGGCGGAAGAGCCCGCGCGCCATCGAGCCGGCGAAACCACCGCCCCCCTCAGCGCCCGCGGGATCGGGAGCGGCGGTCGGGGCGTCGGGGCGGGCGTTGAGCGTCGGGGCGACCGGTTGGGAGGAAGACACCGAAGTGTCGGGCTGATCGCCGCTCTCGGCGAGCGGAGCGCTCGTCGGCCGCGGGTCGCGCACATGGCGTTCCATTTCCTCGATCACGCGCACGTTGGGAGCGCCCTCGATATCGGCGACGCGTTCATCGATCGTGTCACGGCTTTTGAGCCATGAATAGGAGGCGGCGAAAACGACGGCGAGGACGATGACCTGAAGGACCCAATTGCCCATCAGTTTTTGGGAAAAGGATTTCTCCGCAGGCTTATAGGCGAGCATATCGATACCGCAGCTTGCGCAGTACCGATCCTTTGGTTGAGTGAACCCGCATTTCGGGCAACTGACCATCATCTGGCAACATCCCTTTTTTATCCACGACGATTTGCCCACGACGAGGCTTCCACTGAGCCGGGCATACGTAGGCTCGCGAAATTCCTGATCTATAATAAAGTGTAACAAGGATCGATTCGAGGGACTAAAAGAAATACGGGACTTGACGCATTTGCACCCTGGACCCTAAAGTGGGAAAAGGTGGAAGAAAGTGGGTTTTAGTGGAATTTGTCGAAGGCGTTCTTCGGCGGCCACTGATCTCCAGGCTTCAGCGCCAGGCGCCCGCTTTCTTCCGCTTCAGAAGCCCACGGATGGGCTTTTGACCTAGGGGGACGACCTCCTCCCACGAAAAGGTGCGCGCGGTCAGGATGAACCAGGGTTTTCGCGGTCGCTTCGAACTCAAACTGGACCCGAAAGGGCGGTTGTCGATCCCTCCTTCGCTGAGGGCCGTTTTGCCCGATGGCGCGACCCAAGTCGTCGTCACCAACAGCCGCTACCAGAATGCGTCTTGCTTGCACGTGTACTCCTTGCTCGAGTGGCAGGGGCTCGAACGGCGGATCGCGAAACTGCCGGCGCTCAACGCGCAGGTGCAGGCGTTCCAGAGATTTTACCTTTCCGGCGGCCAAGTCGTCGATGTCGACGCTCAGAACCGCGCGCTCGTGCCGCAATCCTTGCGCCGGTTCGCGGGCCTTGAGAGCCAGGTCGTCGTCGTCGGCCTGGGGGCGAAGCTCGAGATCTGGTCGGCCGCCGCTTGGAGCGGCATCTTCGAGAACCTGGCCGAGAACTTCGAGGACACCATGAGCGCGGTCGCCGCGCTCGAGGAAGGCGGGGGCGAATGAGCCGGTCCGACACCGGGCACGTCCCGGTCTTCCTCGATCAAGTGCTGGGCGTTTTCGCCGACGGGCGCGGGTCGGCGGCCAATTACCTCGACGGGACGTTCGGCCGCGGCGGGCACGCGCGCGCGGTGCTCGAGCGCTTTCCCGGCTGCCGCCTCTGGGCGTTCGATCAGGACGAGGACGCGATCCGTTTCGGCCAGGCGGAGTTCAAAGCCGAGGTCGAGGCGGGCCGCGCGCGGTTCTTCAAAGCCAACTGCGCCGACATCGATGAGGTCGCCGCCGCCGAGGGTTTTCCCGCGGGCTTCGATCTCATGCTCCTGGACCTGGGCGTGAGCTCGCCCCAGCTCGACGAGGCGCACAGGGGCTTCAGTTTTTACCACGACGGCCCCCTCGACATGCGCATGAACCGGGCCGGCGGCGTCACCGCCGCCGACATCGTCAACACCTGGGACGAGCAGGAGCTCGCGCGCGTGTTCATCGAGCTGGGGGAGGTTCAGCGCCCGTTCCGCGTCGCCCGCGCGATCGCGCACGACCGCGAAACGAAACCGTTCGAGACCACGCGTGAGCTCGCGGGCCTCATCGAGCGGGTCGACGGCTGGCGCAAGAAGGGGTCTCATCCGGCGACCCGCTACTTCATGGGCCTGCGGCTCGCCGTCAACGACGAGCTCGGCGCGCTCGAACGGGTGCTGCCCGTCCTGATCGGCCGCCTGGCCGACAAGGGCCGGCTGGCCGTGATCACGTTCCACTCGCTCGAGGACCGGATCGTGAAGAACGTCTTCAAGGCGCACCTCGACCGAGGGACGCTTGTGAACAAGAAAGTCATCAAACCGACCGACGACGACGTCCGCGCCAATCCGCGGGCGCGGAGCGCCAAGCTGCGCGTTTTCCAGAAGGGGGTGCCATGAG
The DNA here is from genome assembly GCA_021463345.1 of Pseudobdellovibrionaceae bacterium. Lineage (GTDB taxonomy): Bacteria > Bdellovibrionota > Bdellovibrionia > Bdellovibrionales > JAMPXM01 > JAMPXM01. Next base: position 3,428 of record JAJTYM010000007.1, read on the forward strand.
CCGCGAAGCCATCAACGAGTTCAAGCCTTTCTTGAGCCTGCTCATCGTCGTCGCGACGCTGTTCGGGCTGGTGTTCTTCAAAATGGAAGTGCGGCGCGCCGGTTACTCGGTCCTCAAGCTCGTGCGCGAGGAGCGGCGGGTGCGCGATCAGCAGCGCGAGCAGCTCGTGCAGCTCGCCAAGATCCTGCGCCCCGATCGCTTGCAGAGCGTCGCGCAGACGCGCCTGACGCTCAAGAAGGCCGAGAGCGGCCAGATCATCCAGATGACCGATCAGGGGATCGCGCTGAAACAGTGATGAGATCCAGACTCGTCCTCATCCTGATCCTGCTCACGGCCCTGTGGGCGGCGATGGTCGGCCGAGCGGCCTTCCTTCAGCTCCTGCCCAACGAGCGGCTGGAATCCCTGCGCAAGCGGCAGTTCGAGACGGTCGTCACGCTGCGCTCGCGCCGGGGGGACGTGCTCGACCGCAAAGGGCAGGAACTTGCGATTTCGACCACGGCGCACTCGCTTTTCGCCGATCCGAAGGTCCTCGAAGACCCCAAGCGCGCGGCCCGGATCCTTGCCAAAGAACTCAAGGCCCCCTACAAAGGGATCTACGACAAACTCAGGCGGCGCAAGAAACGCTTCGTGTGGCTGCAGCGCCACCTCGACCGGAGGACGCGCGAGGCGATCGAAGCGAGGAAGATCAGGGGGCTCGGTTTCATCGAGGAGTCCAAGCGCACGTACCCGAACGACGCCCTCCTCGCGCACGTGCTCGGGTTCGTCGGGTCCGAAGGGTCGGGCCTCGAGGGCCTCGAGGCGCGCTACAACGACATACTCGAAGCGAACCGGCGCGACGTCGCCGTCCAAAGGGACGCCCGCGGGCGCCCTTTGATCGTGGGCGGGCGGTTGTTCACGGAGGCGCCCGACGGATCCGACGTCCATCTGACGATCGACCGCGAGCTGCAGTTCACGCTCGAGCAGGAGTTGCGCGCGACGGTTTCGGCGCATGAGGCGGACTCGGCCACGGGCGTGGTGCTGGACGCGCAGACGTCCGAGATCCTCGCCATGGCCAACGCGCCCGCGTTCGATCCCAACAGGCCCGCGGGGTTCTCGCCCGACCGCCGGCGCAACCGCGCGCTCACCGACGCTTTCGAGCCGGGCAGCACGATGAAGACGTTCGTTGTCGCGGCCGCGCTCGCCAAAGGGCTCGTGGAGCCGAACACGAAGTTCAATTGCGAGAACGGTTCCATGAAAGTCGGTCGACGCACGATCCGCGAGGCCGACGCCAGGCACAAGTGGGAGACGCTCACGGTCACCGAGATCCTGGCGAACTCATCGAACATAGGCACGGCGAAGATCGCTTTCGAGCTCGGCGCCCCCGCTCTGCGCGCGGCGTTGGCCGACTTCGGTTTCGGCGAACGCACCGGCGTCGACCTGCCCGGCGAGGCCAGAGGGACGCTTCTGCCGATGCCGTGGCGCGAGCATCTCCTGAGCAACGTTTCTTTCGGGCACGGCGTCGCCGCGACGGCCTTGCAGATCGCCAACGCTTACGCCGCCGTCGCCAACGGGGGTTGGCTCAAGCGTCCCTACATCGTGCGCAAGGTCCACGATTACGAAACGGGCGCGACGACCGAGATCGGCCCGAAGGCGATCCGGCGCGTCCTGCTCCCCGAAGTCGCCGCGAAGATGCGCTTGATCCTGTCGGGCGCGACCGGGCTCGGCGCGACGGGGGCGAACGCGCGCGTCACGGGGTTCCCGGTCGCTGGCAAGACGGGCACCGCTCAAAAAGTGAATCCGAGCGGACGGGGTTACCTGCGCAACGCTTACATCTCGAGTTTCGCCGGGTTCTTCCCGGCCAACGACCCGCGCTTCGTCATCTACGTCGCCGTCGACAACCCGCGCAAGGGGTATTACGGCTCGCAGGTGGCGGCGCCCGTGTTCGCGAGGGTGGCTTCGTTCGCGGCCCGCCACTCCGGTCTTTCGCCGGTGCTGATCACCGAAAACGACGTGGTCCGCCGTAAGGCGAAGAGCGGTGCCGCGTCCCCCGGGCCCGAGCAAGCCGCGCCACGGTCCGGACCGCGGGCCGCGGGCGCGGGCGGTGAGGGCGTCGTGCCGGAGGGGTTCGCGCGTTCCGAGCGGGTGATCCCGGATCTCGACGGCCTCACCCTGCGCGAGGTGGTTCAGCGCGTGAACGATACCGGCCTCGAGCTGCGGGTGCGCGGCTCGGGCGTCGTGAAACGCTTTTACCCGCCGGCGGGCGCGAGGCTCGACGACCACCGCTCGGTGACGGTCCATCTCGAAAAAGACACGCGGAAAGAATGACCCCGCGCGCGCCCTTGGCAATCGCGCCGTCTTTGGGGAACATGAGGGCCATGAAGCTCGCGCAGTTGCTATCGATCCTCCCTCCCGACGAGACCCACCTGACCTGGGGGTCGGCCGCGGCCATGGACGCGTCGGCGATTTGTTTCGATTCGCGCCGGATCGAGCCGGGCTGCGTGTTCGTCGCCGTCCGCGGCGGCCGGCACGACGGCCATTCGTTTTTGGGGTCGGCCGCGGCCGCCGGCGCCGTCGCGCTCGTCGTCGAAGACCCGGCGCTGGCGCCGAAATCGTTTCCGGGCGCCGTCGTCCGGGTCCGCGACGCGCGGGCCGCGCTCAACCGGTTGGCCGCCGGGTGGTACGGGGAGCCGGCCCGAGGGCTTTACGCCGCGGGCGTCACCGGCACGAACGGGAAAACGACGATCACGTACATGATCGAAGCGATCCTCGCCGCGCACGGCCGGCCGACGGGCGTGATCGGGACGATCAACCATCATCTCGGCGACCGCGTCTGGCCGACCGAAATGACGACGCCGGACCCGCTCTCGTTCCAGAGCCGGCTGCGCGAGTTCGCGGACCTCGGCGCCCGGGCCGTCGCGCTCGAGGTCTCGTCGCACGCGCTTCGCCAGAGCCGCGTCGACGAGGTGCCGTTCGACGTCGCCGTTTTCACCAATCTCACGCGCGACCACCTCGATTACCACAAGGGCATGGAAGATTATTTCCTGGCCAAGTCGCGCCTCTTCGACGAGTTGCTCGCGCGTTCGGCGAAGCCGTCGCGCTTCGCGATCGTCAACAAGGATGACGCCTACGGCCGCCGCCTGCGGGCGACCGGGGGCGCGACGCTCTGGACGTACGGGCGTCGCGACGCCGATCTCGGCTTCGAGCTGCTCGCGCAGGATTTCGGCGGGACGCGGTTCTCGTTGCGGACGCCGGCCGGACCGTGCGAGGTGACGCTGCCGATGGCGGGCCTCCACAACGTCTACAACGCTTGCGCCGCCCTCGGCGTCGGGCTCGCCGCCGGCGTGCCGTTGCGGGCGGCGTGCGCCGCGCTGGCCGGTTTCGGCGGCGTGCGCGGGCGGCTCGAGGCCGTGCCCAACGATAAAGGCGTGCACGTGTTCATTGATTTCGCGCATACCGACGCCGCGCTCGAGGGGGTTCTCGCCAACCTCGACCGCGTGCGCTCGGCGACCGGCTCGCGCGCGCGCGTGATCACCGTTTTCGGCTGCGGCGGCGATCGCGACAGAGGCAAGCGGCCGTTGATGATGAAGGCGGCGCTCGCGGGATCGGACCTCGTTTTCCTCACTTCGGACAACCCTCGGACCGAAGACCCGCTGGCGATCATCGACGAAGCGCTCGCGGGCGCCGACGGGGCTTCGGAGAAAGCCAAGGTGCGCGCCGAGGCCGACCGGCGGAAGGCGATCGGCCTCGCGCTGGACGAGGCGAGGCCCGGAGACGTCGTTTTGATCGCCGGCAAAGGGCACGAAACCTATCAGCAGATCGGAACGGAGAAGATCCCGTTCTCGGATTTCGCCGCCGTCCGCGAGCACTTCTCGCGGCGCCTCTCGTAAGGAGTCGTCCATGGTTTGGAAAATGTCGCTTCAAGACCTGCTCGCGGGCACCGGCGGAACGGCCGTCTCGAGCCGCGCGACCGAGTTCGCGGGCGTCGGCACCGACACCCGGGCCGACCTTTCGGGCCGGGTGTTCTTCGCGCTCAAGGGGGACCGTTTCGACGCGCATGATTTCCTCGGGACGGCCGCCGACCGGGGGGCGAGCGCCATCGTCGCGCACCGGCTGCCGGATGGCGCCGCGCTCGAGGAGCTGCGCGCGCGGACGACCGTGGTGAGGGTCGAAGATACGCTCGCGGCCCTGCAGGGCTTGGGGCGGAGCTGGCGCCGCAAGATGAACGCGCGCGTCCTCGGCGTCACCGGCACGAACGGCAAGACGACGACCAAGGAGTTCACGGCGGCGGTCCTGGCGGCGAAATTCAAGGTGCAGCACAGCGAAGGGAGTTTCAACAACCACTGGGGCGTGCCGCTCAGCCTGCTGACGATCGGGCCCGAGCACGAGGTCGCGGTGATCGAGATGGGGATGAACCACCCGGGCGAGATCAAAGCGCTCGCGGGCCTCGCCGAGCCCGATTCCGTCGCCGTCACCATGGTGGGCCGCGGGCATCTGGAAGGCGTGGGCGGCATCGAGGGCGTCGCGAGAGCCAAGCAGGAGATCTACGAGTTCGCGCCGGCGGGCGCGACCATGATTTTCAACAAAGACAACGCTTGGACCCGACGGATGTTCGAGCGCTGGTCGGCCGGGGGGTTCCGGGCGGGCCGCGTCCTGGCGTTCTCGGAGGAGGAAGGGGGCTCGGACGTGAGCCTGCGGCTCGTCGCCAGCGGCGCGGACTTCATCCGCGTGGCCGGCGCCATCTCGGGCGTCCGGGGCGAGGCGACGGTTCCCGTGTTCGGCGCGCACAACGTGAACAACCTGATGGTCGCGTCCTGCTTCGCGCTCGACTGCGGGATGGAGCCCGCCGAGATCTGGGCGGCGCTGCCCGGGTGCCGGGCCGGCTGGGGGCGCAATCAATGGGTGAGCCTGGCCGGCGGGGGCCGAGTCTTGTTCGACGCCTACAACGCGAACCCGGAGAGCATGCGAGCCGCGCTTGAAAACTTCTCGGGCCTGCGAACCGGCGGGAAAAAGATCGCCGTGATCGGCGAGATGCGCGAGATGGGCGGGGAGGCTTCGGTCGTGCACCGTGAGATCGGCGAGGCCGCGGGCCGCGCGGGTTTCGACGCGATTTATTTCGTGGGCCCGTCGAGCCGCGAGTTCACGGTCGGCGTGAAATCCTCCGGTTTTTCGAAAAATATAATAACTTCGGATAGTTGTGAACAATTTCTTGCGTCCGGCACGGGCCCCGTGATAGACCGTGCGGACATCGTTTTGATGAAGGGCTCGCGAGGCGTGCGGCTCGAACGGATTCTCAAGGAATGGAAACCGCTCGACTTCCAATCCAAGTGAGAGCGCAACGGAAAAGGATCCCGCACCTCCATGCTCTATCACTACCTGTATGCGCTCTCGGACCAAGTCTCGGCTTTCAACGTCTTCCGCTACATCACGTTCCGGACCGGAGTGAGTTTCTTCACGGCGTTCCTGGTCTGCTGGTGGACCGGCCCGTACTTCATCCGCCGCCTCGTCCATAAACAGATCGGGCAGTCGATCCGCGAGGAAGGACCGCAGACGCACAAGAAGAAGGCGGGCACGCCCACCATGGGCGGCGGCCTGATCCTGATCGGCTTGCTCGTGCCGGCCGTCCTGTGGGTCGATTTGTGGAACCCGCTCGTCTGGGGGACGCTCCTGATCACGCTCGGTTTCGGTTACATCGGCTACGTCGACGATTACTTGAAAGTGAGCAAGAAGAACACAAAGGGGCTGTCCGGGAAGCTGCGGTTGGCCGGCGAGTTCGCCATCGCCCTGGCGGTTCTCGGCGTCCTCGTGCACACGCACGGGTTTTCGACCGTGGTGCACGCGCCGTTTTTCAAGAACATCGCGTTCGATCTCGGTTGGGGCTACATGTTCTTCGGCTCGCTCGTCATCGTCGGTTGCGCCAACGCGGTGAACCTGACCGACGGCCTCGACGGCCTGGCGATCGTGCCCGCGATCATCAACGCCGGCACGCTGGCGCTGTTCGCGTACGTCGCCGGCCACGCGTCGATCGCGCAGTACTTGCAGATACCGCCCGTTTCGGGCGCCGGCGAGCTGGCCCCTCTCGCCGCCGCCATGGTCGCCGCGGGCCTGGGATTTCTCTGGTACAACACGTACCCCGCCCAGGTCTTCATGGGTGACATCGGCTCGCTTTCCGTCGGGGGTTTCGTCGGGACGATGGCGGTTTTCACGAAAAACGAGATCCTGCTCGTCCTCCTGGGCGGCGTTTTCGTCGTCGAGGCGCTGTCGGTGATCTCACAGGTGGCCTCGTTCAAACTGACGGGCAAGCGCATCTTCAAAATGGCCCCCTTGCACCACCATTTCGAACTCAAGGGTCTCACTGAAACGAAAATCATCGTGCGCTTCTGGATCATCTCCATCTTGCTCGCGATCCTGAGCCTGGCGACATTGAAACTGAGGTAATGAGAAAATGAACACGCAACCGATCACCGCCCCCGGCGACCTCAAAGACAAACGCGTTCTCGTGGTGGGCCTCGCCCGCAGCGGCGTTTCCATCGTCAAATTCCTGCGCGAGAACGGCGCGCAGGTGACCGTCAGCGACCACAAGTCGCGCGCCGAGCTGTCGGTGGCGCTCGAGCAGATCGACGGCCTCGGCGTGCAGTACGACCTGGGGGGGCACACGCCGAAGACGTTCCTGGCCCAGGAACTGATCGTTCTGAGCCCGGGCGTGCCGCCGAACCTGAAGATCTTCGATTACGCCCGCAGCCACGGGGTGCAAGTCACGGGCGAATTCGAGTTCGCCGCCCGTTTCATCCAAGAGCCCGTCATCGCCGTCACGGGCACGAACGGGAAGAGCACGACTTGCAAGTTGATCGAGATGTTCCTGAACGAATCGGGCGTCGACGCCTGGCTCGGCGGCAATTACGGCGAGCCGCTCATCGAGTACCTGCGCGGCGGCAAGAAGGCGAAGGTCGTCGTCGCCGAGGTTTCCAGCTTCCAGCTCGAGCACTGCGAGCGCTTCACGCCGCAGAACATCGTGTTCATGAACATCGCCGAGAACCACCAGGACCGTTACCGCTCGATGGAAGATTACGTGAACGCCAAGCGCAGGGTCTTCCAGAACACGAATCAGGCGACGACGTCGATCCTCAACGCCGACGACAACGCCGTCGTCGAACTGGCGCGCGATCCGGCGGTCCAGCGCGGCCGGATCTTCTATTTCTCGCGCAAGCCGTCGCTCGAGCCGCAGATCATGACGATCGGGGGCGCCGTGTGCATCAAAGACGAGATCCGCGTCCGCACGGGCCCGGAGATCGAGTGCTACACGGTCAAGAACATGAGGATGCGCGGCAAGCATTCCATCGACAACATCATGGCCGCGACGCTCGCCGCGCGCGAGCATGGCGCGAACCACGACGCGATTCAACGCGTGATCGACTCGTTCCCGGGCATGTCGCATCGTATCGAGTACGTGCGCCGCGTGGGCGGCGTCGAGTTCTTCAACGATTCGAAGGCGACCAACGTGCACGCGGTCTCGCGCGCTTTGGACGCCTTCGACGAGAACATCATCATGATCATGGGCGGCAAGGACACCAACCTCAGCTACGAGGCGCTGCGCGAAGCCGTCCGGCGCAAGGTGAAGACGCTGATCCTGGTCGGCGAGGCCAAGGAGCGGATCAACCGCGATTTGGGCGATTACTCCGAGACGTTCCTGATCGGCACGTTCGAGGAGGCGGTGCTGATCGCGTACCAGAAGTCGCGCATCGGCGACATCGTGCTGCTCTCGCCCGGGGCTTCGAGCTTCGACATGTTCGACAGCTACGAGGAACGCGGCAACTACTACAAAGAGTTGGTTCAGCGCTTCAAGTGATCCCTTTCCGGGTTCAGAAGCTGGCGATGGAACTCGAGTGGCCACCGGTCCGGTGGCCAAGCAGCGCTCGCGCGCGTTCGTGTTCCCGCAAGGCCTCACGGAGCGCCTTTTGCGAGACTTTCAGGTGCCGGGCCTGGCCGGTTTGCAGGTAGATCACGTCCTGTTGCAGGACCTGCAGCGAAAGCGCGAGGACGCGTCCGTAGCGGCGGTTGATCTCGGCGAACCCGCCCCCCGGGTCGTTCGCTGAACCGGGCGCGCGCGCGGCGCGGTCGCCCTCGAACTCGATCCGGGCGCGTTGCAGGACAGGGGCCACGCGGTTCTGATACCGATGCAAGGCCTCCGCCGGCGCGTCGCCAGCGAAGCTCCCGTCGCGGCGGACCGAAGCGAGCGTGTTGAAGAAATCGGTCAGCGTGTGTTCGAGCAGGTTGAGGCGGCGCGCGCCGACGACGTCTGCGGGCTCGTTGGCGACGACCTGGAACGGGGCGAGCGGGAGGCAGGGGCGCTCGGCGCGCCCTCGGCACGGGTGAAGCGCGGCGTGAAGCGCGCCTTTCGGGTTCCGACCGTTCCAGAGCACGTAAGCCAGTCGTCCGCACGAGCGGCGGTCCGTGTGCGAGTAACAGAGGCGGTGGAAGGCCCGGAAGATGCGGGTCGTGTCGCCGAGGACGCCGGCCGTGCGCCCGAACTCGCGGCACGAGCTCTTGTCCCCGCCGGAGCAAGCGGCTTCGAACGCGTACATCGCGGGCTTCATTTCGCCGTCGAGCAGGTGCATCTTGGCTTGCTCCGCGCATTTGTCGGCGCGGCCCATCTCGCAGGTTTTCGCGAAATACGCGTGCCCGCCCTCGATTTCGCCGTCACGCCGCAAGGCCATGCCGACGGCCCAGCAGCTTTCGGAATCGCCGCGGTCGCAGGCGTGCCGCGAGGCGCGCTCCGACATCCCGCTTGGCCCGTGTTTTCCGAGAGTCGCGGCGAGGGACGCGCACTTTTTGACGTCGCCCTTCAGACAGACGTGGTCGACGGCTTTTTCGACGATCGCTCGGCGCGCGTTCGCTTGGAAAAGAGCGACTCCCGCGGCGACGGTCGTCGTGACGAGTGAGAGGCGATAGAGCGTCTTCAGCCATTTCGAGAGAGTCATCCGGTTCCCCTTCCCAGGACGACGGCGAGCCGTGCATCGTTGAACGGTGCAAGGCTTCGGCCATTCGCGTCTGATGGAAACTGAGTGTTCACGGGGAGTTAGATCGGTGTTTCAGATCCGGATACGCTCATTCGTTGGACACCTGACTGACTGTGCACTCACGGGTGGGCGCTCAACCCTTCTTCCTTCCCGCGCCGGCGTCCCGAAACCGGACGGTTCCCGCAACATAACATCTGCGAGGCCCCCTTTTGAAACCCCGACCGAAGGAGAGAGGTATCCTATGGCGCTCTCTGGTATTGTAAATGGTTGTAAATAGCGGTTTCTCTCGCAAAGGATGCGTGCGTGTCGCGGCTCGACAGGGGTCTTCTGCTCGCGGTTCTCGGGTTGATCGGAATCGGCCTCGTCCAGGTCTACAGCTCGAGCTTCATCTTCGCCACCGAGTCGCGCGGCGACGGGCTGTTCTTCTTCAAAAAGCAACTGGCCTTCACGGCGATCGCGTTGCCGTGTTTGTTCGCGGCGGCGCTCACGCCTTGGAGATGGGTCGAGCGCTACGGCTTCCTCCTGTGGTTCGCCGCGGCCGGCGCCGTCGCGCTCACGTTCGCGCCCGGCTTCGGCGTGAAAGCGGGGGGCGCTTCACGCTGGCTGCGCCTGCCGGGCGGCTCGGTTTTCGAGCCGTCGGAACTCCTGAAGATCTCCCTGCCGCTGATCTTCGCCGCTTTCGCGGCTCGGAGGACGGAGCTGTTCGGGCGCCTGGAGTGGCCCGCCCGCGCCCTCCTCGTCGGCGCGCCGATGGCGCTCGTGCTCGCGCAGAGGGACTTCGGCAGCTTCTTCATCATCGCCGCGGTGCTGTTCTGCCTCTTGTTCGCGTTCGGGCTGCGTTGGGCCCATATCTTCGCGGGTCTCGCGCTCGCGGCGCCTCTCTTGCATTTCCTGGTGATGAGCGTGCCGTACCGCCGCGCGCGGATCATGGCGTTCCTCGATCCGTGGGCGGACCCGGCGGGCAAAGGTTTCCAGGTCATCCAGAGCATGTTGAGCGTGCAGAGCGGCGGGCTCACCGGCAGCGGCCTGGGCCAGGGACAGGGCAAGCTGTTCTTCCTGCCGGAAGCGCACACCGATTTCACGCTCGCGGTCCTCGGCGAGGAACTGGGTTTCGTCGGCATCTGCGTCGCGCTCATGATCTACGGTTTCTGCGTCTTCCGGGGCCTGCAGATCGCGGCGCGGTCGGAGGATCGCTTCGCCAAAGCCCTCGCCCTGGGCCTGAGCCTGACGTTCGGGTTCCAGGTGTTCATCAACGTGGGCGTGAACCTGGGGCTGCTCCCCACGAAAGGGCTGACGTTGCCCTTCCTGAGCTACGGCGGGAGCTCCCTGCTCGCGAGCTGCGTTCTCTTCGGGCTCCTGCTCAACGTTGAACGGCGCGATCGCGAAACGCCGCCCTCGGGCGAACGAGTCGCCCGGTTGTTCCGCGCCGGTCGTCGCGAGAAGCGGCGGGCGAGATGAGCGGGCGTGCGGTGATCATCGCCGGCGGCGGCACCGGCGGGCACATCTACCCCGGCGTCGCCATCGCGCGCGCCATCGAGAGGCTCCATCCCGGCGTGGAGGTCCATTTCGTCGGCGCGCGCGGCGGGCTGGAGGAGAAAATCGTGCCGCGCGAGAAATTCCCGCTGCACACCGTGCGGATCGGCAAACTCCACGGCAGCGTCGGGCGGTTCGCGCAGTTGAAGACGCTGCTGCAGCTCCCGGCGGCGCTCCTGGCGAGCGCGCGGATCCTGCGCCGGCTCAAGCCTGCGGCCGTGCTCGGCGTCGGCGGGTTCGCGTCGGGACCGCTGCTGTTCACGGCGGCTCTTCTCGGGTACCGCAGTTTGATCTGGGAACCCAACGCGTACCCTGGCCTCGCCAACCGCTGGCTGGCCCGCTTGGTCGACGAATGCCTGGTGGTGTTCGCGGAAGCCGGTCGTCACCTGCGCGGCAAGCGCGTCACGCCGGTGGGGCTCCCGGTCCGAGCGGTGATGGTGCCGCGCGAACGGCCGGAGGGCCGGCCGCTGCGCGTGCTCGTTTTCGGCGGCAGTCAGGGCGCGCGGGCGATCAACGAGGTCGTCCGCGAGAGCGTCGTTCAAGCCGCCGTCCGCAACGGAGCCGGTGGGGGCTGGGACTGGCTCGACGGAGTGGAACTGATCCATCAAACCGGCGCGCTCGATTACCCGCGGGTCAAAGAGGCGTACGCGGCCGCGGCGCCGGCCAACGTGGGGCTGTTCGAGTACTTGCATGACATGGACGCGCGGTACGCGTGGGCCGATCTCGTCGTCTGCCGGGCGGGCGCGAGCACGGTCGCCGAGATCTGCGCGTGCCGCAAAGCCGCGGTTTTCGTCCCGCTCCCGACGGCGGCGGACAACCACCAGCAGAAAAACGCGGAAGTCTTGGTGCGGGGCGAGGCGGCCGAAATGGTCTTGCAAAACGACTTCACGCCGGGGAAGTTCCAATCCTTGATCAAGAGATACCGCGACGACCGTTCGGCGGTCCGGCGCCTCGAGGGGAACGTGAGCCGGTTCGCGTTCCCGAACGCGGCCGAAGCGATCGTCGAACGCATCCTGGATGGGGCGCAAGCATGAAACTGGCCAAAGCGAGGGTTCACTTCATCGGCGTGGGCGGCATCGGCATGTGCGGCCTGGCGGAGCTCCTCCACAACATGGGCGCCCGCGTGAGCGGCTCGGACCTCGTCGAGAACGCGCAGACGCGGAGGTTGCTGGACATGGGCGTCGAGGTGCGCATCGGGCAGAAGCCCGAGCACGTGCGCGCCGCCGAGGTCGCCGTCTACTCGAGCGCCGTCAAGGCCGACAACCCCGAGTTCCGCGAGGCGCGCCACCGCAAAATCCCGTTGATCCCGAGAGCCGAGGCTTTGGCCGAGATCATGCGCCTCAAACGCGGCATCGCGATCGGCGGCTCGCACGGAAAAACCACGACGACGTCGCTGGCGGCTTCCGTTTTCCTGGAGGCCAAGGCCGAGCCGACGATCGTGGTCGGCGGCCGCCTCGACCTGATCAAGTCGACGGCGCTCCTCGGCCAGGGGGAGTGGATGGTGGCCGAGGCCGACGAAAGCGACGGGAGCTTCCTCAGGCTTTCGCCCGAGATGGCGGTCGTCACCAACATCGACAACGACCACCTCGACCACTACGGAACGGTCGAGAACCTGAAAAAGGCGTTTTTCGATTTCGCTTCCCGGATCCCGTTTTACGGGCTCGCGATCGTCTGCGGGGACGATCCCGTCGCGCGCGAGGTTTTCGCCGATTTCCCGAAACGCCTCCTGTTTTACGGTTTCGGCGAGGGCAACGATTTGCGGTTGCGCGGGGAAAAGCGCGAGTACCAGGTCGATCTCGGAGGGTCCCGCCTCGGCTCGTTCACGCTCCAGGTGCCGGGGCGTCACAACGCCCTCAACGCCGCGGCGGCGCTCGCCGCGGGCCTCGAGGCCGGCTTCCCTTTCGACGTCTGCGCGAAAGGCTTGCGGTCGTTCGGGGGCGTCGATCGCCGGTTCCAGTTCAAGGGCCGCGCGGACGGCGTGGACGTGTACGACGATTACGGCCATCATCCGACGGAGATCCGGGCGGCGTTGGCCGCGTTCAGGGAGAAGTTCCCGGACCGGCGGATCGTGGCCGTTTTCCAGCCGCATCGTTATTCGCGCACGCTTCTGTGCTGGGATCAGTTCCTGGGGTGCTTCGCCGGCGCCGACCGCGTCCTGATCTGCGACATCTACGCCGCGGGCGAGATGCCGATCAACAACATCTCCGCTGAGCGCCTCGCGGCGGAGATCGACCATCCCTCCGCCGCTCACCTGGCCGGCGGCGCCGATCGGGCCGCGCGCGTCCGCGGGGAGCTCGCGCCGGGCGACGTCCTCGTCACGCTCGGCGCCGGCGATGTCTGGAAGCTCGGCATGTCGGTGCTGGACGCCGCCGCGCCGGCGGGCGGCGCGAAGTGACGGTTCGCATCGAGGCCGGCGCGCGGCTGGCTCCGTTGACGTCCTGGCGGGTGGGGGGCGTCGCCGACCACTTGGCGACGCCGACCGATCTCGGGGAACTCGAGGCCGCGGTCGCCTGGGCCCGCGAGCGTCGATTGCCCGTGACCGTTTTGAGCGGCGGCACCAACGTCCTCGTCAGTGATCGCGGCGTCCGCGGCCTGACGATCTGCCTGCGCAAGTTCTCCGGCCTCTCGTCGCGAGTCGTGCGGTCGCCGCCGCCGCGCCGGCGGCCCGCCTACCCGCCGCGCGAGTCGGACGTGGATCCGCCGGTCGGCGCGACGAGCCCCTCGGGCGGGCGGCTCGAGATCGAATGCCTTTCCGGCACGTCGAAGGCGGAGCTGCTCAAGGTCTTCCTGAAGCACAAACTCCAGCCGGCGCTGTTCCTCGCCGGATTGCCGGGGGACGTGGGCGGAGGCGTGGCGATGAACGCGGGCGTCGGCGAGAGGATCGCGCCGCGCGAGTTCGTCGAGATCACGGATTGGGTCGAGGTGCTGCGCTGGGAGCCTGACGGGGCGTTCCGGACCGTTCGGTTCGAAGCCGCCGATCTCGACTGGAGTTACCGCCATTGCGAAGGCTGGGAGCCGGGGATCATCACGCGCGTGGGGCTTTCCTGGGATTTGGACGGGACGCCCGGGGTCCTGTCGGAGGTGCGGCAAGCGAATCTCGCGCGCGCGCGCAAACAACCCCTCGATATGCCGAGTTGCGGATCGGTTTTCGTCAATCCCCCTGGAACGAGCGCGGGGAAGGAGATCGAAGCGGCGGGGCTCAAGGGGTTCGCGATCGGCGGAGCGAAGGTGTCCGAGAAACACGCGAATTTCATCGTCAATTTCGACGAAGCGACGGCGGGCGACATCGCCGCCGTCATTGGGCACGTGCAGAGAACCGTGTTCGAGAAAACGGGTTTCCGTCTGCGGACGGAAGTCGTTTATCTCGGGGAATGGTGAGCGGCCATGGTGCGCCTGGTGAACCGGACCGCCGTCGTTCTGCTGGCCGCCGGCGCGGCGATCACGCTTTTGATGCTCCTGTTCCTCGTCTTCCTTTCGATCCTGGTCCCTTCGTTGCACGTCGCATTGATCGCGTGGCCGCCGCTCATCCCGCTTTTCCTGGCGTCGTCCATGACCTGGTTCCCGCTCGTCGTATGGCGCCACCCATGGCTGTTCGCGGTGAATTGGTCCGTGAGCCAGGACGAGATCGTTTTCACCTTGCCGGCCCCCAACGCCGCGACGCGGATCTCGAGGTCGATGCCGACGGGCCCCTTCATCTACTTGATCCGCGGCCACTTCGGATTGATCGCGGTGAAACAGGACGGGGACCGGTACCGCTTGCCGAAATACCTGTGGACGCCGGGGCCGGACCGGGGCCGCAAGGTCAAAGCGGTCCTCGTCGAGGGCCGCGTCGGGTACCACTTCGTTTGAGCGCGCCCTGCGCCGCCGGTGCGGCCTGGAAAGGTCATCGAACTGCATCATCGAGCACGCGTGGACGAAGGCGTGCCACCCGCATATGAACTCGACCCACGGCAGTGCCCCGATCTTCAGCGACACGCAAATCAAGCTCATGTCGCTCGAGCCCGCCGCCTGCGGCGGAGAACTCGAAACGCCGCTCGCTTACGCTCGCCGAACACGTCGACCCGTATAGTAGCAGGGGTTACGTAAGTACGATGGGTGAGAGTGGTTTTGAGGGTCCCGGTTTCTGCGGACCATTCGCTCAGGAAATTTATTTACAATTATAACTACTTATTATTGCTTATGTTTTTTAATATATACGCATGATGTATATTGCGTATATATACGTGTAATGTATAATTCATGATTATACGGCACACGTATATATTTGGTATCTGGGTATATTATACGTAACGCGTATATTTGGTATATTATACGTGTCATGTATATTCTGAAGGTTCACCGATGAAAGAAAAAGGCTCTAAAAAAACGATCTTCCCATTGCTGATCCGATCAGCAGCTCAACTGGGGAATGCAATCCGCCGAATCCGCCGATCCCTTGGAATGTCGCAAGCGGAGTTGGCGCGAAAAACCGGCTTAACCCAAGCAACCATATCGCGATTAGAAAAGGGCACACAAAAAGCTGAAGCCGGAACACTTCTTATCATCCTTTCGGCTTTGCAATCAGACTTGGCCATCGTCGCAAGACCAAAGAACGATTTAAAAGATGACCTTGAGGCTCTCTTTTAATGGCAAAAAAACGGACGGGGCAGACTTTACGAGTTTATCTAAACAACCTCCCTCTGGGGGTGCTCGGTTACAATTCTCGTAAGTATCTATCGTTTACGTATCTTCCAGAGTGGCTCGATCGCAAAACATCTTTTCCAATTTCGCGGACACTCCCTCTGCGAGAGGATCCTTTTGATGGCGACATGGTCTACGCCTATTTCGATAACTTGCTCCCTGATGGAGCGTCTCTCAGGCAGCGTATTGCCGCCCGAATGTCCGCGCAGAGCGACCAAGTATTCGACTTGCTGGCCGTTGTCGGACGAGACTGTGTAGGAGCCCTGCAGTTCATTAGGGAAGATGAGGATCGGCCAGCTTTGGATGCCGCCACGGGCTCTCCGATCTCTGATAATGCGATTGCAGATAAACTTAAAAGCCTTCGGCTTTCTCCATTGGGCGCTTCTCAAGAAGATGACTTTAGACTTTCAATCGCGGGAGCACAGGAGAAAACTGCCCTTCTCTGGCTTAATAACAAATGGCACGTTCCCCATGGTCCGATGCCAACAACCCATATTTTCAAGCCGCAATTAGGTGAAATACGTCCGGGCTTAAGTTTTGCGGATTCAGTAGAAAACGAGTGGCTGTGCGCGCAAGTTACAGCGGCTTACGGTCTGCCGACAGCAAAATGCGAAATTAAAGATTTCCCAGATATTCGCGCGCTCGTTGTGGAGAGATTTGACCGTGCGTGGGTCCGCGACATGTTGATTCGAATTCCGCAAGAAGACATGTGTCAGGCATTAGGTATTCCGAGTTTCAAGAAATATGAGAATGAAGGCGGTCCTGGCCTGATGGGAATCATGGCGCTGCTGAATGAGTCGAAAAACAGAGAGAGCGATCGCAGGCTTTTTATGAAAGCCCAGGTTGTCTTTTTTCTCATGGCTGCAATTGACGGGCACGCGAAGAATTTCAGTATTCGTTGGGGCCCGACCGGATTTAATCTCACGCCTCTTTACGATATTTTATCGGCTCAACCGGTGGTCGATAAGGGCGGATTTCAATACCAGAAAATAAAAATGGCGATGGCCTATGGCGATAGCCGCCATTATAAGCCGGTTGAAATTCTTCGAAGGCACTTTGAGCAGACAGCACGCCTATGCCGATATGATTTGGCCGAGATGAATCAAATAATCGATGAAGTGATTGCTCACACTCCGACAGTCATTGATCGCGTTCAAAACTCTCTACCGGTCGATTTTCCAAAGGCGGTTTCGAACTCCATCTTTTCAGGAATGCGGAAGCGCCTTTCGCGAATCAAGGCTATCAACGGCTAGCTTGTGGGTAGACCTGAGCTGGAAGCCACCTTAACGGAGGTCGAATTGTCGAATCGAGGAGCGGAGCGCAAGGTCAAGAGGGCCGTGTCGGGCGCGCGGTTTTTTCATGGTTTGGCGGTAGAACTTCCACGATGCGGGCGTGCCGCCGGCGCGAATTCGCCTTCCGTTGCTTCCGGCCCGGCTTTCGGGGCGGGCACGATTCGCGCAAGGAGTCCGGGGTTCGTCAGTGGGAGTCGGATAATGAAGTGTATGATGAAAACGCCTTTGTTCGTCATCGCGTTCACGTGCGTTTTGTCGACCGGCCCGGCCGTCGAAGCCCAGGTGCGCCCCTCCTCCCAGGTCTCGGCGATGCAGATCATCCGGGGAATCACCGAACTGGAAGCGGTCTTCGGGCGCATCGCGCGGACGGACGGTTTTTTCGAGAAGTCGAAAAGGGACCAGGCCGACGCCCTTCTCGAGGGCGGTTTGCGCCTGGCCGCCTTCAATCTGCAGAGCCTGGGCCGGGTCTACCGAAAGTACCCGATAGCGTCGACCCAGGGTTTCCTCAAGAAGTTGCGGGAGTCCGCGAAGGATCTCGAGGACCATCTCGGCGAGTACGATAAAATGAAATCTCTCGGCAAGGCGCCGGCGATGGGACGAGCGGCGGTGGCGCTGATGGGGTTGGTCGCCCGCGAAGGCTGGCTCGATCGCGCGGGCCGCTCGCCGCGCGCGACGGTTTTCAAAGCCGCGGCGGCCAGGCAAGCCTGGTTGTCGCCGGCCGAGGACAGGGACTTCGCGATCGGCGAACTGGTCGACCAGCTGCAGTCGGTCGCCGCCGCCGACTACGACATGCGCCGGCTCGAAGCGGGTTTGCATGAGCTGCGCCGTGAATTGAGGTGGTTTTCGATCTCGGCCAGGGCGTTGGGCGGAGTGGTGATCGCGTCGAGCGTGATGGCGTGCCCGCAGCGGCAAAGCGTTTTCGCCGCGCACGCGGACCCGAAGTACGGCTTGCCGACGAGCGGGCCGTTCGCGGACGCGTGCCGCATCTCGACTTGCCTGTCGGTGGAACTGAACGGCGCCGTGACCCTTTTAGGGGAGCTCAAGGACGAAGCCGAGCCGATCGTCGAAAACGATCCGGCACTCAAACGCGCCGACCGCACGCCGCCGCAGGTCGCCGCCCGGGCGCAAAACGCTTATTCCGCGCTCCTGCGCTCGGGGATCCTGGAGAACACCCAGTCGCAACTGCGCGCCTGCCTGCGCTGACGGCGCATCCGCCGAAGCCCGCGCGCTCAATCGGCTTTCCTCTTCGCCCCGCCGTTGGCGGTCGCCGCCGCCCGGCTGGCGGCGTCCTTGGCGCGGATCTTCTTCCAGGACGCCAAGCCGCCCCGCTCCTGCACGCAGCGGTTGGCGAAACGGACCGCCCGATCGACGCTGGAGAGCTTCGAGAGCCGCGTGTCGGCGTCGCCGATGACAGGCGGTGGCGCGGCTTGCCGCCGGGCGCGCTCGGCGGAGAGTCTGCTCATCTCCGCGTAAGCGGAGGCGAGGCGGGTCACGTCCGTTTTCTCTTCCGTTTCGATTCTCTCGATGATCGGGAAGAGTTGTTCGCAATGCGGCTCGGAGTACAGGATGTGCATCCGGCCGCGCGAGGACTGCTCGAATTGGAGCGTCTTCAGGCATGTCTTCCCTTGGTACCGGTATTCGACCGTGTGGGAGCGCGGCGCCGGGGTCCATCCCTCTTCAGTGAGCCGCAAGGCTTCGGCTTTGACCTCCGGGTTTTTGGAATCCGCGGCGACCGCGACGACGCGTCCCTCGGAGTCGCGCCGGATCGTCAGGAAGTCCCGGCTCTCGGTCTCGCCGAGGAGCCTGGTGCGGAGAAACTTCGTTTGCGGGCCGCCGTCGCCTTCGTCTTTCCCCCAGGTGCGGTTCTTCGAGAGGAAATAGCGCTCGGTCACGAGGGGGTCGGGGGTGTCCTTCTTCTCGTAGAGCTTGGAGCCTTCGAGCAGGAGCCTGCCGTCGGCCCCGAGCCGGATGAACGCGTTGTAACCCGGCAACTCGGCCGTGCACAGATCGGGGTCGATCTCGGGCGCGGCGCGGGCGGGCGCCGGGGCGAGCGAAAGGAAGAAGGCGAGTATCGCGGACGGGGCGGCGGATGTGCTCATCCCTTCATCTTAAGGCGTGACCGGGTTCCGATGTAGGAGTTAATCGCCATGAGGCCGGGAACGCCTCGCGGGGGCTGTCCAGAGGTCCAGCTTCGCCGGTCCGGTTTGTCGTTCTCACGGCCGCTTCCTATACTCGAGGCGTGATATGGATCAAACGCGTCGCTTTGTTCGTTTGCGCCGCCGCTCTCGCTGGCGGAGCCGCGCTCGCGCTGACGGAGCCGTCGGGCCTGTTCCTGGTGCGCTCGATCCCGGTCGAGATCGTCGCCGGAGCGGACGCGGGGGAAGGGGCGTTCCGCGCCGACGAAGCGACGGTCGGCGCCCTGCGGGCGCGCCTGCAGGGGCGCGTGAAAGCGTTCGAGAAGAAAAAAATCTGGGAAATCGACATCGAGAAACTCGGTGCGCTCGTCCGGGCCGACGAGTGGGTGCGGCAGGCGCGGATCTCGCGCGCTTTCCCCAACCGCCTCGAGGTGGCGATCGCGCCGCGCGCGCCGGTTTTCCTGCTCGCGACTTCGCGGAACGAACTGCTGCCGATCACGGCCGACGCTTCGATCGTCGCGCCGGTCGAGGACTCGCTCCTGCCCGACGTCCCGGTGCTTCGGGGCGATCGTTTCCTCGCCGACGCCGAGATGAGGCGGAAGGCCGTCGCGTTCGCGCGACAGTTCCCGGTCGAAGGCCCCTTGCGCCTCTCGCGGATCGCCGAAATGAGTTGGTCGCAGAACGACGGCTTCGCGATCTTGCTCCTGCCTTCGCGGACCGAGGTCAAATTCGGCGAAGATCGGATCGGTTTGAAGATCGCGCGCGTGGAACAGATCATCGATTACCTGAACGCGCACCAACTGAAGGGACGCGTCATCGACGCTAGTTTCTCTAAGAAAGTTCTTGTCAGGCTGCGTAAGGGTCCGTAGGCTTAAGTCAGGTATACATCGCCAATCGTCTGGAAACACTCCGATTTTGGTCGAGAACTCAAGCCAGAACACGACTTGAGAGGTGATCAAAAAACGAGCGAAAGGCAAGACAGGCGCGGGAGACCTGACATGACGTCAGGTCTCGGCCACCCGAAGGACAGCTGCTCTCTGGGCCGACGGCAGTAGAGGTTACGGATGACGAAAGCACCTGGGAAGAAGCCGCATCTCATCGCGGGTCTCGATATCGGGACCACCAAAGTCACGATCGTCATCGGCACGGTCAGCCCGGTCGAAAGAAGCCTTCTGCCGGGAGCCAGCGCCAACCCTTACGTCGGGCATGAGTTGACAGTCGACGTCGTCGGCCTCGGTTCCGCCCCGAGCGTCGGCATCCGCCAGGGCGCGGTCGTCAACGTCGAAGCGACCATCGAAGCGATCCAGAAAGCGCGCGAGGAAGCCGAGTTGATGAGCGGCTACCAAATCAGCGAAGTTTGGGTCGCCGTCGGCGGCTCGCACATCAAATCGTTCGATTCGCGCGGCATGATCGCGATCCGCAACAAAGAAGTGCGCGCCGACGACATCCTCCGCGTGATCGAAGCCGCCAAAGCCGTGGCCGTGCCCGCGGACCGCGAGGTCCTGCACGTTCTGCCGCGCGAGTACAAAGTCGATGAGCAGGACGGGATCTTCGATCCGATCGGCATGTCGGGCGTGCGCTTGGAGACGAGCGTGCACATCGTGACCGCGGGGCAGACGTTCCTGCAGAACGCCATCAAATGCGCGGAGAAAGCGGGCTTGCGCGTGCGAGGGATGGTCCTGCAGCAACTGGCTTCGGCGCTGGCGAGCGTTTCCGACGACGAGCGCAAGCTCGGCGTGACCGTCGTCGACATGGGCGGCGGCACGTGCGACATGCTGACGTACGTCCAGGGATCCGTCGCGCACACGGCGGTCGTTCCGGTGGGAGGGCAGCACTTCACCCAGGACGTCGCCATGGGCCTGCGCACGCCGCAGGCGAGCGCGGAAAAGATCAAGAGGAAACACGGCTGCGCGATCGCGGACCTCGTCGACGAGAACGAAACCATCGAGGTCGAGGGCGTCGGCGGCCGCAAACCGCGCGCGATCCTGCGCAAATCGCTTTGCGAAGTGATCGAGCCGCGAGCGGAGGAGACGCTCCACCTCATCCAGGCCGAGCTCGAGCGCTCGAGCCTCATCAATCATCTCGGTTCGGGGATCGTACTGACCGGCGGCGCCTGTCAGCTCGAGGGCTTGATCGAGATGGGCGAGTTCGTGTTCGAAGTCCCGGTCCGCCGGGGCGTCCCGGACCGCATCGGCGGCCTCACCGACGTGGTGAAGTCGCCCGCCCACGCCACGGCGGTGGGCCTTCTGATTTACGGTTTGAACCAAGACAAGTTGCGCCTATCGAACCAGGCCGTCGAGGGGGGATTCCAGGACGTGATCACGGACTGGGCCCAGCGGGTGAAGGATTTCTTCGGCGGCGCGCTCTGAACTCGATAGGCCGCGGCGACTGCCGGGCAGCTTCAATAGGACGGGGGTTTTATGTTTGAACTCGAGGAGAACATCAACATCGGCGCCAACATCAAGGTCGTCGGCATCGGCGGCGGCGGCAACAACGCCGTGACGACCATGATCGAAGGCGGCCTGAACGGCGTCGAGTTCATCGTCGCCAACACCGATCGCCAGGCGTTGGCGGCCCACAAGGCGAGCAACAAAGTCCAGCTCGGGCGCGAACTCACCCGCGGCCTCGGCGCCGGGGCCAACCCCGAGATCGGCAAACGCGCGGCGATCGAGTCCTACAACGACATCGTCGAGGCGCTCGAAGGCGCCGACATGGTCTTCGTCACCGCCGGGATGGGCGGCGGCACCGGTACCGGAGGCGCGCCGATCGTCGCGAAAATCGCCCGCGAGCTCGGGGCCCTCACCATCGGCGTCGTCACGCGCCCCTTCGGGTTCGAAGGCAAGAAGCGCATGCGGCACGCCGACGGAGGCATCAGCGAGCTCAAGGAGAACGTCGACACTCTCATCGTCATCCCGAACCAGAAGCTGTTGACCATCGCGAACGACAAAACGCCCCTGATAGAGACGTTCAAACGCGCGGACGACGTGCTTCTCCAGGCCGTCAAGGGGATCTCGGACCTCATCAACATCCGCGGCCTGATCAATCTCGACTTCGCCGACATCCGCACCGTCATGTCCTCCAAGGGCATGGCGATCATGGGCGCGGGCCGGGCGGGCGGCGAGAACCGCGCGGTCGAAGCGGCCACAGCGGCGATCAGTTCGCCGCTGCTCGAGAACATCTCGATCGACGGCGCGACCGGCATCATCCTCAACGTCACGGGCGGCCCGAACCTGAGCCTGGCGGAAGTGAACGAGGCCTCGACGTTGATCACCGAGGCCGCGCACGAGGACGCGGAGATCATCTTCGGCGCCGTCATTGACGAGACGATGGGCGACGAGGTCCGCGTGACGGTGATCGCGACCGGATTCGGCATCGATCAAGCGCAAGCCACGCGCGACCAGTACGCGCAGATGCAGGCGCTCGCGCACCAAGTGCGCACGTCGCACAGCGTGAGCGCGATGTCGACTCTCCACCAGTCCATGGCTCAGCCCATGGCGCCGCCGCCGCCCATGGCGCAACAACCCATGTTGCAGCCCATGATGCCGCCCCCTCCGTCGCCCATGGCTCAGCCCATGATGCCGCAGCCGATGGCTCCGGTGTTCGAGGATGAAGCCAACCTGATGATGCACCAGCCGTACCCGTCCTCGCCTGCGACGGGCCAGCCGCCTCCCCCGATCGGCGCTTACGCCAACCCAGGCTTCGGCCAACCGATGGCGCCGCAGGCGGAGGCGCGCCACTCGTTCCCGCTCGACGGCCAGGCGGTGGAGCAGGCGGAAAAACCGCTGCCCCGGGACGTGCTTCTGGCCAAGGCGCGGGCGTACCGCGAAAGCCAGGCGAAGCATCCGCGCGGGGCGGCCGCGCAACCCGAGCAGCTCTCCATGGACATGGAGAATTCGGAGAGCTCGCTCGAGGCCGCGCGTCGCATGGCGACGGAAATCGTGAAATCCCCGTTCGATCCCCGCAACCTCGAGGTGCCGACGTACCTGCGCCGCAAGCAGAGGTCCAGCGAGGACAATGAAGGCGACCTCCCGAACCCATGAGAGCCGTCTTCATCTCGGACCTCCATCTGAAGACGATGGATGAGCGCAACAGCCGGACGCTGTTGCGCTTTTTTCATGCGCGGTTCGGTCCGGGGAGCGGCCTCACCCATCTTTTCCTTGTCGGCGACGTTTTCGATCTGTGGATCGGGTCGCACGCGTATTTCATCGAGCGGTTCCGGCCCCTGGTGGACGCGGTTCGCGGGCTGGTCGAACGCGGCGTGGAGGTGCATTACTTCGAGGGCAATCACGACCTTCATTTGCGGGGGTTCTGGGAGGGCGGGGTCGGCGCGCGTGTGCACGACGCCGCGGCGGTCTTCCGCCTCGGCGCGACGACGGTCCGGGTCGAGCACGGCGACCTCATCAATCCAGCCGACAAGGGCTACCTTTTCCTGCGCGCTCTCCTGAGGACGGGAGGAATGAAGTGGCTCGCCGAGAATCTCCCGGCCGCGGCGGTTCGCGCGGTCGGGGAACGGGCGAGCCGCGCGAGCCGCGAGTACACGTCGACGGCCAAAGAGCTGCCTCGGGACGAGATTCGCCGCTTGATCCGAGAGCACGCGCGCCGCTCGTTCGCACGCGCGCCGTTCGATCTCATCGTCACGGGCCACGTCCACGTCGTCGACGACCATGTTTTCGAGGTCGGCGGTCGCCGGGTGCGGTCCGTCAACCTGGGTTCGTGGCTCGACGGCCCCAAGGCGCTCGAATTGACCGCGGAGCGCGGTTTGGAATGGATTCACGTCGAATGAGACGCGGGAGCCCGGCTCCCGTGGACCCGTTTCGCGCCGTTTCGATTCGGCGGAAGCGAACCTGACCCCCAAAATTCCGCAACTCCTTCAAACGTCCGACAATCCTCCGGCCCCGTGGCCGCTCTAAACTGCCGGCAACGGTTCGCAACCGCCAACCGATCGCCCTGAGCCCACGCCAGAGGAGGAAACGCCATGTCCCTCGAGAAAATCTGCCAAGCCGACGTCGTCACCGTCACTCAAGACCAATCCATCCACCAGGTCGCGACCCTGATGCGCGAACATTCGATCGGCGACGTGGTCGTCGTCGACGCCGATCAAAGCCCCGTGGGTCTGTTGACCGACAGGGACATCGTCGTCGGCGCGCTCGCCGGCGACATCGACGGCGCGGCCGCCGGCATTGAAGGCGTCCAGAGCCTGACCGTCTCCGACGTCATGAGTTCGAACGTCGTTTGCGCCCGGATCGACGACATGCCGTACGAGGTCGCCATGAAGATGCGCGACAACGGCGTCGCGCGCATGCCGGTCCTCGATCAAAACGGCAAGCTGTGCGGGATCGTCACGTCCGGCCACATTTTCCGCATGATCAACGAGGAGCTGACGGCGCTCGTCGGCATCTCCACGCGCCACAGGGAGACGGAATCCCGGGCCGGCGGGGCGAAAAAAATGGACGCCAATATCGGGGCGAAGACCGATCTCCCGAACCTGACTCAGCCCATTCTCCAATAAAAAATCCGCCAAGGAGGACGATATGCCCACGAAAAAGAAGAGCAGCGCCAGAAAAACCACGGGCGGCTCGGCCCGGCGACCCGCATCGTCGCGAGCGGGTGCCGATCCCGCGCATGACGGGCGAAACCATGATCGGCAAGGCCAGGAGGGCGGCGATTCCGATTCCCGGCGGGACGCTCGCGCTTCCGAGGCCCCGGCCTTCGATCGCGAGCGGGATGCCGAATGGGGCCGCCAGCAGGATCACGCGCCAGGCGAGGAAAGGGCCGATGAAAGGGGCGCCGGGGGCCCCCGGCCGCACGGCCGTGATCTGCCGACCTGAACCGCAACCGCGCTCACCGGAGGGGGTGTCACCATGCCGAATCCGATCCGACAGAACGAAACGGAACCGGCTCACGACCGGTTCGAGCCGCTCGCGCCGCGCAGATCCATCGAGGAGCGCGGAGCGGATGGTTTCGATGAGGACGAGGACCGAGAGACCGTCGCGTCCCCGGCCGACGACGACGACGGATGCTTGCTGGAGCCGTCCGGCGATTGAGAGCCGATGAGAGGGCATGGACGCCCGTTCGTTCCCGCTGGGCGGGCCGGCCATGGAAGGCCAGGTCCGCCGTTTCCAGGGGCGATCATGCCGCCGATCGCTCAGGGATCGCGGGGCAGGAACGATTCGACGAAGGTGTGCAGAGCGCCGACGGAGAGCGTGCCTCCCGCGTCGAGCCAATCGTTGTGGCCGGCTTCCGGCAACTCAACGAACGCGCGCAGGTCCGGGAACGCCGCGGATTGCCGACGACCCATTTCGAACGGGATGGTTTCGTCGTTCCGGCCGTGGAGGATCAGGACCGGGGCTTGGACATCCTTCGCCCATTCGTCCGCGGGGAACGGGTTTTTCAGGATCCAACCGGCGGGCAGCCACGGGAAGTGGAGGCTCGCGAGTTCGCGGATGGACGTGTACGGCGAGATCAAAATCAGGCCGTCGACGCGCACTCGGGCGGCGGCGTAGGTCGCCACGCCGCTGCCGATCGATTCGCCGAGGAGGATCACCGGGCCGTTCGGCGCGGTTCGGCGGGCGATTTTCGCGATCTCGACGGCGACGGTCAGGATCCCGGCTTGGCTCGGCCGTCCTCCGAGGCCCGCGTAGCCAGGGTATTCGGCGAGCATCACGTCGTACGGCTGGTCGCGGAACATCTCGGCGTAAAAGGCGCGGTCACAGGCGGAACCGGCGTTCCCGTGGAAGACGACGATCGTTCCGATCGCCTCCGGTCCCTTGTGCAGGTGGTAGTGCGCGCGCCCGCCGTCGAAATCCGCCGTTTGCGGGGTCAGAGGCGCCCGTTCGCTCCCTTCGCAGAGGTCGAAACGCGAGTCGTCGGGAAAAAACAGGAAGTTGTCCTGCCGGGCCCATACGAGAGCGACGACGCCGGAGTAGAGCAAGGCCGCGATGACGGCGAAGCCGATCAGGATTTTCATCGGAGCGCCCCCGTCAGGAGCTGCTCTGCGTGCGCGAGGCTCGTCTGCGTGATCTTTTCACCCGAAATGAGGCGGGCGATCTCCTTCACCCGGTCCTCCTTGCGCAGCTCGATGACCTCGGTCTGCACCGATCTCCGGCCCTGGTTCTTTTGGATGCAGAAGTGAACGTCGCCGAAGCTCGCGACCTGCGGCAGGTGCGTGACGCAGATGACCTGCTGGCCCTTGGCGATGCTCTTGAGCTTGCGCCCGACTTTTTCGGCGGTCGGCCCGCTCACGCCGGCGTCGACCTCGTCGAACAGGTACGTGCGCGGGTGCTGACTGGCGCCGACCACCTGTTTGATCGAGAGCAGGATGCGGCTGAGTTCGCCGCCGCTGGCGAACTTGGCGAGCGGCCGGGGCGCGTCGCTCCGGCTCGAGCGCGTCATGAACTCGACCTGGCTCTGGCCGGTCGACGCCATCGCCTCCGTCGCCTCGACGTGGACGACGAATTCGACGCCCTTCATGTCGAGGTCCTTGAGCTCGTCGGCCACTCCTTTCTCAAGGAGCTTCGCGCCGTTCTCGCGGCGTTTGTGCATGTCCTTGGCGGCGGCGCGCAGTTCGGTCTCGAGCCGGGCGATCTCGGCCTCCTTTTCGCCGAGGATCTCGTCGGCGTTCTCGAGCTGGTGGACCTCGCGCTCGATCTCCTCGAGCGCGGCCAGGATCTCGCTCGCGGTCGAGCCGTACTTCTTCTGCAGTTGGCGCAAGCGGTTCAGCCGCTCCTCGAGCTCGTCGAGCCGGCCCGGGTCGGCTTCGAGCCGCTTGGCGTAGTCGCGCAGTTCGTAGCTGACTTCGTTGATCAGGGCGCGCGCTTGGCTCAAGGGATCCATGATCCGGGCGAGCTGCGGGTCGATGCCGCGCATCTCGCTCGCGCGTTGCAGGACGTAATGCAGCCGGCTGGTGACCGAATCGTCCCCGGCGTAGAGCATGTCCTCGGCCTGGTTGGCGAATTCCTCGAGCCGGGCGCCGTGCTTGAGGCGCCTGGTTTCGTTTTCGATTTCCTGCTCCTCGCCGGGGCGCAGGCCCAGCGCCTGGATCTCGTCGCGTTGGTAGACGAGGAAATCCAGGCGTTGGGCGCGGCTGCGCGCTTCCTGGCGGATCTGCTCGGTTTCGTCGCGCAGGGCCGAAACGCGCGCGAACGTCTCGGCGAACGCCGCGCGCGCCTTCCACACGCCTGTGTACTGGTCGAGGAGATCCAGGTGGTAACCGCGGCTCATGAGGTTGCGGTTCTCGTGCTGGCCCGTCATCTCGATGAGGGGCACGGCCTGGCCCGTGACCTCCACGAGGGGCGCGACGACGTCGCGCAGGCTGGCGAGCGTCGAAAGCCCGCCGTTCAGATAGACGCGGCTCTTGTTGGTTTGCACGGACACGATCCGGCGCACGACGAGTTGGTCGTCGCCCGCGTCGATGCCCATGTCCTGCAGGCGGCGGCGGATGTCTTCGCGGCCGTTCAGGTCGAAATTCCCTTCGATCACCGCCTGCTCCGCGCCCGTGCGCACGGTTTCGCTCGCCGCTTTGTCCCCCATCAGCAGCCCCAGGCTCTTGAGCAGGATCGACTTGCCCGCGCCCGTCTCGCCGCTCAGGATGTTGAGCCCCGGCCGGAACGGGATGTGGACGTTGTCGATGATCGCGAAATTGGAAACCTTGAGTTCAAGAAGCATCGGTACCCTCCCCGAGAAACCGGTCGGGAAACGGCCGCGGAGACCGACCGCGGAAGCGGACTGCGTGAACGAGCCGTGCGGACCGGGGCGGAAGGCGGCCGGGGCGGGCCGCTCAATCCCGCTCGCCGAACTTCAGCTTTTCGCGCAGCAGAGTGAAGTAGTTGTGCGACGACTTGCGGATCACGAAATGCTCGCGCTCGTGACGCGTGATCGTGACCTCGTCCCGGGGCGTGACCTCCCCGCAGTAGCGGCCGTCGATCGTCAAATCCACCGTCTTGTCGGTGGTCAAAAGCTTGAAGTGGATCTCCTGGTCGTCCGGGAAGATCAGCGGCCGGGTCGTCAGCGCGTGCGGGCAGACGGGCGTGAGCACGATCGCCCGCACGTCGGGATGCAGGATCGGCCCGCCGGCGGCGAGATTGTAAGCCGTCGAACCGGTGGGGCTGGCGACGATCAGCGCGTCGGCCTTGATCTCGCCGACCAGGTGACCCTCGTTGTAGACCGCCAGCGAGATCAAGTGGGTGCTCGAGCCCCGTTCGATGACCGCGTCGTTGAGCGCGAGGAACGCCGCCCGGACCTTGCCGTCGCGCGCGACCGTGATCTTGAGCATCGCGCGGGGACGGAACTCCATTTTTTTGTGGATCGTGGAGAGCACGCTCTTGTAGAGCTCCTCGACGCGCGTCTCGGTCAGGAATCCGAGCGAACCCATGTTCACGCCGAGGATCGGGATCTGCCGCCCCTCGAGGAGCTGCACGGCGCGCAGGTACGTGCCGTCGCCGCCGAGGACGATCATCCATTCGATGTCGTCGAGATTGCGCTTGGTCAGTTGCGAGCAGCCGCGGACGAGCCGTTGCCCGGGCGCGCTGTACACGCGGAATCCGTGCTCCTGCAGCCACGACGCGAGCTCTTTGGCCTGGTCGATCGCGTCCTGGGTCTGCGGGCGGTACATGATGCCGATGTTCTTGGGCGAGAACGCTTTCAGGTTCTCGGGAAGGTTCGCGCTGGAACGCTGGTCCGAGCGTTTGTGGCGGTTCGCCGCGGCCAGTGCCGGCAAGGCCTTGCGCGTGGTTCGGCGGCGTTCCTGCGCCCGACGGGTCGCTCGCTCGCGCAGCGACGCGGGCTCGCGTATCTTGTTCGCGGCGCCCCCGGGCGCCCGCGGCGCGCTCCGCCGGCTCGTTTTCCGTTTTCCCGTTTGACTCACGTTCCGATCCCCCCCAACACCGCCGATCGGCGGGATGCAAGTCGCGCCGCGCGCCTCAAATCAGGCCGTCCCGGCGCAAGAGCGCGTCGGGGTCCGGTTCGCGACCGCGGAACTTTTTGTAAAGCTCCATGGGATGGAGCGTGCCGCCCTTGGAGAGGATGTTCCGGCGGAAGCTCGAGGCGACTTCGCGGCTGAAGAGGCCTTTCTCCCTGAAGAACTCGAACGCGTCGGCGTCGAGGACCTCGGCCCATTTGTAGCTGTAATAGCCGGCGCTGTAGCCGCCTGAGAAAATGTGCGTGAAACTCGTCGTCAGGCTCGAGCCGGGGATCCTCGGCAGCGCGCGCGCGCGCGCCGTCGCTTTCTCTTCGAACGCTTCGATGTCGTCGATCGCCGCTGGGTCGGCCGCGTGCCAGGCCATGTCGAGAAGCCCGAAACCCAGTTGGCGCAGGGACGCGTAGCCCGCTTGGAACCTCGCCGCGCGCTTGATTTTTTCCGCGATCGCGGCCGGGATCTTCTCGCCGGTCTCGTAGTGGCGCGCGAAGAGATCGAGCGCCTCTTTTTCGAGCACCCAGTTTTCCATGATCTGGCTCGGCAGCTCGACGAAGTCCAAAAAGACGTTCGTGCCGCCGAGGGAGACGTAGGTGACGTCGGACAGCAGGCCGTGCAACGCGTGGCCGAACTCGTGGAAGAGCGTGCGCGCTTCGCCGAAGGTGAGCAGCGAGGGTTTGGTCGGCGTGGGCTTGGTGAAATTGCAGACGATGCTCGCGTGCGGGCGCTCGACCTTTCCGCCTTGCAGGCCCTGCTCGCGGAACGTCGTCATCCAGGCCCCGCTGCGCTTGCCCTTGCGCGGGAAGAAGTCGGCGTAGAACAAGCCGACATGGCGGCCCGACCCTTCGTCGATCGCTTCGTAAGCGGTGACGTCGGGATGGTAGGCGGGGACTCCGACGGCCGGCTTGAACTTGAGGCCGTACAGGAGCCGCGCGTGTTCGAAAGCGCCTTCGACGACGTTCTCGAGCTTGAAGTAGGGGCGCAGCGCCTCCTCGTCGAAGTCGTAGTCGCGCATCTTGAGCTTCTCGCTCCAGTACGCGTAATCCCACGGTTGCAAAGGCGCGCCCTTGAGCGCCTCGACGGCCTTCACGTCGCGTTCGGCGGCGGGGCGCGATTTCTCGACGAGGTGGTCGAGGAACTTGGTCACGCGCTCGGCCGTCTCGGCCATGCGGTCCTCGAGCACGAAGTCGGCGTGCGTCCCGTAGCCGAGGAGCGCGGCGCGCTCGTGGCGCAGGGTCGCGATGCGCTTGGCGAGCCCGCGGTTGTCGAACTCGCCGCCCAGCGCACGCGCGTTGTGGGCGCGCCAGACCCTCTCGCGCAAATCGGCGCGATCAGAGTACTTCAGGAACGGGATGCAGCTCGGGGCTTGAAGGGTGATGACCCATTTGCCGTCGAGGCCGGCCTCCTTGGCGGTTTGAGCGGCGGCTTCGACGGCGCTTTCGGGGAGGCCGGCGAGATCCTCCTTTTTCCCGAGCGTCATCCGCCATTCGTTCACGTGCTTGAGCAAGTTGTCGGAGAACTCGACGCTCAGTCGCGCGAGCTCCTGGTCGATCTCGCGGATTTTCTCTTTCCCGGCGGCGGGCAGGAGCGCGCCGTTGCGCGTGAAATCCTTGTAAACCTTCTCGACCAGGCGGACTTGCTCGTCGTCGAGGCCGGCCGAGCGGCGGTTTTCCCAGACCGTTTTCACGCGCGCGAAGATCCCCGGGTCGAGCGAGACGTCGCTCGAGAACGAGGCGAGTTTCGGGCTGATCTCCTTGGCGAGCGCTTGGATCCCGTCGTCGCTCTCAGCGCCGAGCAGATTGAAAAAAACCGCGGAGACGCGGCTGACCGCTTCGGGCGCCGTCTCGAGCGGCAAGAGCGTGTTCGCGAACGTCGGTTCGTCCGCGTTCGCCTTCATCGCCTCCAGCCCGTCTTTCGCCGCCGCGATCGACGCTTCGAGAGCGGGCAGGAAATGGGATTTCCGCAGGCGATCGAAGGGGAACGCGCCGAACGGCAGATCGGAAGGGCTCAGCAGGGGATTGGGATGTTTTTCAGACATGAGTCTGTCATTAGCACACAAGGCCTGGGGGGAACCAGGAAAAGCCGGTGCCGTGAGGGGCCCCCGCCGCCTCTGGGGCGGAAGCGCCTAATGCTTCGCGCAATTCGCTTCGCGCTTTCTCAGTGGCGGACGCAGACGCCCATCGGGCTGCCGTTCATCGTCGGCATGCAGACGGCGCCGTAACCGCACTGGAGAGAGCCGACTTGGCAGGCCTGGGCCATGCCTTGATGGCAGGAGTTGGCGGTCGACAACGAGCCCCAGCCGAGTTGGTTCCAGTTGGTCGCGATCGGATCGAAACCCCAGGCGCGGTACTGGACGTTCTGGAGGTGGTTCGCGCTCACGCATGCCATGCCCGCGCTGTTGTCGCACGTGGGGACGGTTCCGGCGGGGCAGCCGCAGAAGCCGCGTTGAGGCGTCCAAGCCGGCCAGGGAGTCGAGGGCGCCCCGTGACGTTGTCCGTAGGCGGCGTTCACGCCGAAGCCGCCGCCGGCGTAGACGCCCATGCCGCCGCCGTAACCGCCGCCGGCGTAGGCGCCCATGCCGCCGCGTAGGCCGCCGCCATAACCCTGGTAGGGGAGGAAGCCGTAGTTCGCGTACGGAGTCCAGGCGGAGGAACTGAATGTGTCGAGGCAGCGTTGCGAGGGCTGCGGGACGACGGCGATCGTTTCCCCTGTCCGTTCCTCGTTCCCTTTTTTACCACAGGCGACGAGCATGACGGCGGCGAGGCCGATGACGATGCGGGCGGCGGATGTCATGAGCGGGCTCCTTCAAAAATGTCTTTAGGTCCTTGTTCTTCGATTCCTGGCCTTCGAGGAGCTCGTTCACGCGCGTTGGGAGCGCGACGAACGTG
Organism: Pseudobdellovibrionaceae bacterium; assembly: GCA_021463345.1. Lineage (GTDB taxonomy): Bacteria > Bdellovibrionota > Bdellovibrionia > Bdellovibrionales > JAMPXM01 > JAMPXM01. The sequence goes on from JAJTYM010000007.1 coordinate 34,859, forward strand.
GCTGGTCTTTCGGCGGGCGGCGCGGCCGAGAATTCGCTCGGGAGGCTTCCAATTTCTATGCCATTGATTTCACTCGGGAAGGTTTTTGCGGCGTGGGCAACTGTCGGCAAATACTAATGATTTCATAGAGGCCTCACGGCCGTCGGGTGCTCTTCCCGACCTCGCTTGGGAGAAGTTTCAAGGCGGCCGGCAAAATTTTCGCTTTCTCGCGCGCCGGAACGTTAAACTGGAAGCGCTCATTCCCATTCCAAGGATCAGGAGGGGCCATGAAGCTCGTCGCATTTCTGCTCGTCGTTCTTTCGTCGCCCATCCCGGCGCGCGCGGCAAAAGCCAAAACCATCAAGCTCGACGACTACACGAGTTCGGGTGTGATCACGGGGGGGACCTCCGGCACCGGCTTTTCGCTCCTGCGAGCGACCCGCCTCAAAAGAGCCGGCGGGGTCGAAGCGCTCGCCATCGCGTTCGGAGACGCGCAGGGCGAGGCTCTCGCTGGCGACCCCGGTTATTTCCACATCCAGGTCGACGACAAGAACCGGCGAATTTCCATCGATCTCGCGCAGATGCAAGTGACGGCGATCGAGCCCGATCAACTGCGCCGGATGTTCGGCGCCTCCAGGCTCGTCGCTTCGACCGAGATGACGATGGACCCGATCGACGTCGCGACGAACATTTCGCTCAAATTGCGCGCGCCCGCCGAGGCCCGGGCGAGGATCGAGTCTCGCGGCGGGGCCAGGATCCTCGTGCTCGAGATGCGGGCCAAGGGCGGCGGCGGCTGATGGCGCGCCCGCGCGCGACCCGCGTCGTGACACGCCTTGTGATCCGCTTCGGGGCGGCGTTGGCGTGCGCCGGACTCGTCCCGTGCGCGTCGTCGGCGCGGGTCTTCGATTTCAAGGACGAGAGCGTCGCCACTTACCTCAAAGGCGCGTACGGCCCGTCGGCCGTCGGTTCGTCGCCCTACGCGGCTTCGTCGGGCGCGTCGACCGCTTCGTTCGATCAGGTGGTGAGGGGCAACTACAGCGGCGAGTTCGGCGCGCTGTTCGCCTCGTCCCGCTTCAATCTCCGGCTGGGCGTCGAGTTCCTGATCCCGTCGCGCATTTCCGACGTCAAAGGAAAGGACGCGGGCGGCGCCGAGCTCTTCAACCTCGATACGCGCACGACCGCGCTGATCCCGACGCTTCACCTCGAGCTCGTCACGCATCGCGCGGCCACGTCGAAGGCGTTCGTCGGAGCCGGCGTCGGGTACGGTTACGTCAAGATGGAGAACTCCTATCGGTTCACCGCGGCCGGGTCGGCCGCTTACCCGGCCTTGGGCGACTTCACCGAGAAGGCTCAAGGGCGGGCGATCGCCTCGCACGTCTACGCCGGTTACGAGACGCTGCTCGCGGACCACGCGGCGGTCGTTTTCGACCTCGGCTACCGCCATCTGAGAGCCGCCGACCTCGCCCACCTGACGGCGGCGGACACCTTCAACGGGGCGGTCTCGAGGGGAGAGCCGGTGCGCAAGTCCGACGGCGCCGCGCGCGGGATCGACCTCAGCGGCGGTTACGCCGGCCTCGCGCTGCGGTTTTACATCGGTTTGTGACCCGCCCGCCGCCGCGCCGCTCGTTCGGTTCCGCTTGTCGGTTCAATCGCCGGCTCGTCCGTTGGTTCGTGCGGGGCCTTCTCCGCCGGTGGACGGGTCGTAGACGATCCCGTCCAGGCCCGGTCGACCTCGCGCCGCCTTGGCGGCGAGGTCCGCGGCCTGAGCCTCCCGCAGGTCGATGCGGCGGATCTTGCGGGCGCGGGAGGGGTCGCTCAGATCCACGCCGACGGCGAGTTCGATGTATTTTTCGGTCAGCACGATCCGTTCGACGCCGAGGCCGATGAAGTCCGCCGTGAGCCGGTCGGCGATCGCTTGGACCATCCGGATGGGGATCCCCGGGAGCTTCAGCAGATCGCCGATGAGCGGGATGCGGCGGAAGATGCCGAGGAAGCTTTCGTTGAGTTGCGCGAGATCGATCGGCGAGACCGGCACCGGAGCCACCTTGATCTCGGCGTCGTTGAAGATGTCGCCGAAGATCGTGCCGAGGCTCGACGGGTCCAGGTGGTGTCCTCTCATGACGTACACGGTGAGTTCGCGCGTGCCGGCGCCCGTATCGGCCCTGGCGCAGGCATAGAGCACATGGCGGCTGCGCGTGACCTTGACGCCGAAGATCGGCAGAGGGAGCAGGGCGTACGTCGCGTCCTCGAGCGGGCGGTAAAACGCCTCGTGCACCGCGCGCACGCCGGCCGGTCGGCCCCCTTCGGGCGAAGCGGCGCGGACCGAGTTGCCGATGACCAGGCGATCGGGGAGCGAGCTGTCGGATGAGGCGAAATCCCTCAGGAGAAGCGTCGCCGTCGCGTCGAGACGCGATGGCGGGATCCGGCAATCCGACGGTTCCTGGGCGAGCGCGGCGGTCGCGGACAAAAAGAGGGCGAGCGCGGCGGCGGAGCGGGTCATCGGCCCTCCAATTCGAGGAAGAAGCCGCGTTTCTTGAGAAGGTTGGCGTCCGTCCGCAGCTCGAGCTCGAAGGCGGGTTCGCTCTCCCCCTCGACGAAGAAGAGGACGGTCCCGTGGGTTTCGCGGCCCGTGGCGGCATCGTGACTCGTATCGAGTTCGATGCGCGTGACGCCTTTTCCCCGGTATTGGAGGAAGAGGCCGGCGACGGGGCCGAGCAGCGTCGCGGGATCGATCGGCCGATCGAAAGCGACCGTGACCGTGCCGAGGAACGTCTGCCCGCGCATGCTTTCCGGAAGGCCTCTGTCCCCGCGCATTTTGAGGAGACGCGAGATCGACGTGATGAGATTGCCTTCGGCCGAGCGCCATTCGAGCCTCAAGCCGATGGGTTCGCCCGAGCCGCGCACGGGCTTGACGAGGGCGTCGATGACGCCGGGGATCCCGTCCGTTCGCTGCCCGGCCCGCCAACTGCGGTAGAGGCAGGGGCCGATCCCGGGGTGCCGGTACGCGCGGCCGTCGACCGAGTTCCGGAACCGGCAGGCCAAGGGCTTGAGCCCGAGGGAGGCGGTGAAAACGTCGTCGAGTCGGGTGGAGAGCCTCAGCAAGGGGCGGTGAACGGCCGGTGCCTCGGCGATCCCGGATGGCGCGGCCCCCGGGCCGTCAACGGCGAACGCCGGCATGGCCGCGGCGACGGCGACGGCGAGCGCGAGGCGGCGGAGGGCGGGGCGGTTGAGGCGCACGGTCCAGCTCCTTTGGCGAGCGTGATCGGTCAGAACGAGTCGAAGACGAACCTGTACGTGAACTTCTTGGCGTTCTTGACGTACTTGCCTTTGAACGTGCACGTCGCGTCTTCCCACGCGATGCGCCCTGTTTCGAGGTCGACGAGGCTTTGCCGCAGCCCGCAGCTCGCGTCGACGAGGATGTCGGTCGAGGCTTGGTTGAAGCCGGAGGCGCCGATCCGGATCGATTCGATGCGCAGGTCGAGCAGGTCGGTGAGTTCCGAGCGGAGAGTGAGGACGAGCGGCGCCGGGGCGCCGGTCTTGTCATGGAAGGTGATGTCGTTGGAGATCACGTTGCCTCCCGCGTCCGTGTTCGCGCTCCAGCGCACGACGAGGCCCGCGGTCCTGAGCGTCGCCGTCGGGATGAGTTTGTCCACCTGCGAGCTGCCCGACCGGTCCTGGAGCGGGATCGAGACGTCGCCTTTGAGCGGGATCTCGGCGCGGGCCTTGAGTTCGTTCGCTCGGCCGTCGTTGCCCATATTGACGCGCAACTGGACGCTCGGGCGCTCGAGCTTCGAGAGGAGTTGGCCGAGGATGCGCTCGCCGATGGCGGGCTCCTTCTTTGGGACCGGGTTTTTGTCGGCCGGCGCGGAGGCGCCGGGCTGCGGGGCTTTCGGTTTGACGCCGGGCCGGACGGGGGCGGCCATCAGCAGAGGGGCCGCGAGCAGGGCCGCGCAGAGGCCGATGAGCGCGAAATACGGACGACGGGCATTTTCGGTATTCATGGCCAGACCCTCGACGACATGACGGGTTTTGCGATCGATTCTTCCACGGTCTTTTCCACAGCTGGCCCCGGGGCCGGGCCGCCTCATCGAGATATCCATCGGGATACCCGGAACGAGAGACACCCAGGCGCGCCTTGAGCCGAGCTTGGAAGAATTGCAGGAACCGTACCCGGGATGCCGGGCGCCGGTCGGCCGATGGATCTGGTTCCGGGGCCCAACCCGGGGCGCTTGGCGCCTTTTTGCGCCCCGAAGGCGCGCGGAAGGGCGTTTTTCGCGGCCCGGGGCCGGCGAGTCAGGTTTTGTCGACGCTGTAAAGGCGGTCGATGGTCTCTTTGTAGCGGGAATCGACGACTTTCCGCTTCACCTTCAACGACGGCGTCATCTCCCCGCCTTCGATGGAGAACTCGCGCGGGAGGATCGCGAAATTCTTGACCGACTCGAAGCTTGCCAGCTGGCTGTTGGCTTCCGCCACCGCCTGGCGGAGAAGCTCGCGCACGCGAGGGTGCCGGCTCAACGACTCGAGATCCTTGTAAGAGATGTCGTTGTCGTCGGCGAAACGGCGGATCGAACCCAGGTCGAGCGTGAGCAGGGCCACGACGTACTTGCGTTGGTCGCCATGGATGTGGACCTGGCTCACGAACGGGCTCGTTTTGAGCAGATTCTCGATTTTTTGTGGCGCGACGTACTTGCCGCCCGCCGTTTTGATCAGGTCCTTTTTGCGGTCGGTGATGCGCAGGCAACCTTCGGGCCCGATCTCGCCGATGTCGCCCGTGTGGAGCCAGCCGTCCTCGAGCGCCTCGAGCGTCGCTTCGGGGTTCCGGTAGTACTCGCGCATGACCTTCTTGCTCTTGACGAGGACTTCGCCGTCGCCCGCGATCTTCAGACTCACCTCGCCGATCGGCTTCCCGACCGTGCCGAAGCGGTAGTCGAAAGGCGTGTTGACGGTGATCGCCGCGGTCGTTTCGGTGAGGCCGTAGCCCTCGATCAGGAGCAGGCCGGCCGCGTGGAAAAACTCGGCGATCCCGGGGTTCAGGGGCGCGCCGCCGGAGAAGGCGAAGCGGAGCCGCCCGCCCATCTTCTCGGAGATCTTGCCGAGGACGAGTTTCTTGGCGAGTTGGTACCTGACCGCCAGATCCACGGGGACCGGTTGCTTGCCGACTTTGTGGCGGCTGATCTCGCGGCCGACCGAGATGGCCCAGTCGAAGACCTTTTTGCGGACCGGGTTGATCCCGGCCTGGGCGAGGATCCCGCTGTGGATTTTCTCGAAAACGCGGGGAACCGCCACGAGCAGGGTCGGTCGCGCCGACTGCATGTCGTCTTTGATGCGCTCGAGGCTCTCCGCGTAGGCCATCTGGTAGCCGATGAACACGTGGCCCCAGATCTCGATCCGGCCGAGGATGTGCGTGAACGGGAGGAAGGTGAGCGTGCGGTCGCGCTGGCTCACGCCGAGCAACGGGAAAACCTCGCTCACTTCGCTCATGATGCACGAATGGGGCAGGACGACGCCTTTCGGCCGCCCGGTCGTGCCCGACGTGTAGAGGATGGTGGCGACGTCGTCGACGTCGACTTTCAGAGCGGATTCCTTGAACAGGCGTGGCCGGAGCAGAAGCTCGGCCGCGCCGTGATCCGAGAGCTTGGGGAACGGGATCAGCGACGGGTGCTCGTCGCCGGCTTTGGGCGGATCGAGGACGACGACGTTCTCGATCGTTTTCGACGTGGCGATGATGTCGCGCAGGCGCTCGGCGGCGGCGGCGTTGTCGACGATCAGCGTGCGCGCTTGGGAGTCCGCGAGTATGAAGGCCACGTCCTCGGGCGTGCTGTTGGGGTAGATCGGGACGGTCACCGCCCCCAATCCCAGGATCGCCATGTCGCAGTACGCCCACTCGGGCCGCGTGCGGGCGAGGATCGCGACGCGGTCGCCGGGTTTGACGCCGAGCCGGTGCAGGCCGGCCGCGGCGCGCTCGACGAGCTCGAGATAGCCGCTCCACGTGGTTTCGAGCCAATGTCCTTTTCGGTTGTAAAGAATCGCCGTCTTGTCGGCTTGGCGTTCGGTGATTTCGAGGAGCTTCGCGCAAATGGTGTCGGACATGATGCTGTACTTATACATCGAGCCGGGACGGAATGGGCACAGGTTTCTTGAATCGGCTTCGGTGGGCGGCGTTACCGGTTCCGGCGCGGAGGGGACGATTGGGAAGGGTCGCGTCCGCTCGGGAAGCCCAACTCCCCACCCGCTTTTGGCAGGATCTTCGGATAGAGCTTGACGACCCTGCGGAACCCTTCGCCGAGGCGGATGCGCTCGGCCGCCTCCGCGCCGGTTTGCGGGTCGTAGGCGCGCACGATGACGTCCTCGTTGGCCGCGATCTGCACGCCGAGGAGCGGGCCTCCCAGGGCCCTGCGCTCGTTGTTGATGTAGATCTCGCCGTTGCCCTCGACGAGGACGTCGATGAACGCCACGCGCGAGACGAAAAGCTTCGGCGCGAGTTTTTCGCCGTTGCGCGTGAACCGGCGCTTCACGTTCCAATCGGCGTACTGTTCGCGGCGGATCGTGATCTGGTACTCCCTGTCGGCCTCCACTTGCAGCATCAGCGGCGTCACGTCTTTCTGCGCGACGCCGTCGATCCAGACTTCCGCCGAAGGGGGCGTGGACGTCACGCTGATGGTGATCATGCGCGCGCCGGGGTTGGGCAGGGGTTCCTGGACGCTGCTGAGGCTCGCGTCGCCGGCCTTCCCGAACCTCGCCAGGTTCCTGGCCAGCTCGGGCCTGTACATGAAGAACGCGATGGCCGCGACGGCGATGAGGCCGGCGGCGGCGGCGGGGGAGAGCCGCGCTTTGAGGCCGCTTTCGATGCGCGAGTTGGTCGTCGTGTAACCGTAGCCGCGGCCGCCGTGCCGGTAGCCCGTGGCCGTGCCGTTGGCGAACGAGCCCTCGCGCACGCCCGTGTCCAGGCGCAGGCCGCCGGCGCGGTTCGAGCTGTCGACGCGGAGTTTGTCGAACTCGAGGCTCGCGCTGAGCGGGTCTTTCTTTTTCGCCGCGCCGGATTTCTGCTTTTTCGGCGCGTTCGGCTTCTTCGCCTCGGCGGGTTTCGCGGGCGGCTCGGGCGCGGCCTGAGGCTGCGCTTGCGCCGCCGTCGCCTTTCCCTTCGGGGCCGGCGCGGGTTTGTTCAGGTACCGGGCACCGAGGGACGAGTTCGAATCGGTGTGCTGGGTGCGTTCCGTCGTCGCCGGCGGCTCGTATTCCGTGCGCGTCGTTTCGGCGGGCCTCGTCGCCTGCGTCGGCGCGCCGAGCGCGCCCGCGTTGGCCGCCGCCGGGGAAGGGGACGCCGCCGGGGAAGGGGACGCCGCGGACGATGGGGGGGGCGCCACGTTGCCGTTGGCGTCCACGCGCGAGTAGTCGACGATCTTCTTGCGGTGATCGAGGATCTCGCCGGCGAAGAGCGTTTTGATGAAAACGCTGAAGTCGTGCGGCGAGAAGTCGGGGTACTGGCGGTTGAGGAACCGGCTGAGCTCGCGATGGAAGGCGGCCGCCGTCTGGTAACGCAGGTTCCGGTCGCGCGCGAGCGCCTTGTTGCAGATGCGCTCGAGCTCGGCCGGGATGTTCGGGTTGATTTTGCGCAGCGACGGGATCTGGCAATCGCGGATCTTGCGGAGCGTGTTGATCTCGTTGTTGGCGACGAACAGGCGGTCGTTGGCGAGCAGCTCCCACAGCACGATGCCGAGCGAGAAGATGTCCGTGCGCAGGTCGACGACTTGGCCCTCGGCCTGTTCGGGGCTCATGTAGCCGAACTTGCCCTTGAGCGTCCCGGCGCGCGTGGTCTCGATCTGCGTTTCCGCCTTGGCGATGCCGAAATCGACGACCTTCACTTCGCCTTCGAAACTGATCATCACGTTCTGCGGGCTCATGTCCCGATGGGTGATGTTGAGCGGTTTGCCCGACGAGCGGTCGAGGCAGCGGTGCGCGCTGTCCAATCCCGCGGCGACCTCCTTGACGACGTAGAGGACCTGCTCGATCGAGAACGACAGGCCGCTCTTTTTCATCTTGTTGAGGATCTGGCGGAGATTCCGACCCTCCACGTAGTCCATGACCAGGAAGAACTGCTCCCGCTCGACGCCGAACTCGTGGATCGAGACGATGTTCGAGTGCGCGAGATTGACGGCGATCTTCGCCTCGTCCTTGAACATGTCGATGAACTCGGGGCTTTCCGAGTACTGCGGCAGGATGCGTTTGATCGCGACGAGCTTGCCGATGCCGTCGGCGCCGTTGTTTTTGGCCAGGTACACTTCGGCCATCCCGCCCGTGGCGAGTTTCTCGAGCAGGATGTGTTTGCCGAAAGGTTCGAACTGTTGGGACACGTCACTTCCCCGCGTTGCCCGCGGCCGGCTTTCCTCTTCAGACATCGGCTCTTGCGTTTCGTTCCTTTAAGGTCGCGCGCGACCCCGGCGGAGCGGTCCGATCCCGGTTTGAGACGGCCGGGTCGGGTCCGGGCGGGGCGTCGCCTCTCGGTCCCTTCCCTCGCGGCGGCGCGCCAGCTCGCCGGCTGGGCGGTGGTTCCGGGCGATGGTCCTGAAGAGGCGGCTCGCGCGGCCGCGCGCGATGGGTTACGCTCGGGTGAGGGGAGCGATTTCGGGATTGTTTGGCTCGAAAATCCGGGCCTCGGTCGAGGCGGGGATTGGGGTGGGAGTTGTCCGAGCGGATGAGATGGATCGGGCTGACGGGCGGGATCGCGACCGGTAAATCGACGGTCGCGCGCTTGCTGCGCGCGCTCGGCGCGCCCGTGGTCTGCGCCGACGAGCTGTCGCGCGCCGCCGTGAGGCGGGGCGCCGAGGGCTTCGAGGAAACGGTCGCGGCCTTCGGGCCGGGCGTGGTCGGGCCCGATGGCGAGCTCGACCGCCGGGCGCTGGGCGCGCGGGTTTTTTCCGATCCGTCGGCTCGCGCCCGGCTCGAGGCGATCATCCACCCCCGCGTGCGCGCCGAGCAGCGTCGTTTGCGCGCCGAAGCTGAAAAGTCCGGCGCGCCGATCGGTTTTTACGACGTGCCCCTGTTGTTCGAGAAAAACCTCGAGGGCGATTTCGACGCGACGGTCGCCGTGCTCTGCTCGGAGGCCGCGCAACTCGAGCGGCTGGTCGCGCGCGACGGCTGGCCGATCGAGGAGGCGAAAAAGCGGATCGCGTCGCAACTGCCGCTCGCGGAGAAACGCCGGCGAGCCGACCACGTCATCGAAAACGACGGCTCGCTCGCGGATCTCGAGCGAGCGACCCGACTCCTGCTCGCCGAGCTCGGGCGGCCCGCGGCGAAGTGACGCCGCGCCGCGATCCAAGGCGGCGCGAGGGCGAAAAAGCCGGCTTCATCCCGTCGTTTTCCTTCCCAGCCCGTCGGCGGTCCGGGTCACCAGGCCCAGGAGTAGCCGGCGGTGAGGGCGAGTTCGAAGCCTCCGGTGCCGAGCGCGGCTTCGAGCTCGCAGCGGAAGCTGAGGGGGGCCAGGAGCAGGCGTTCGAGGCCGACGGCGCCGCGCGCTTGCCAGTTGTCGGGTTTGAGAACCGTCGCCAGGCCGTCTTTCGGGATCAGTTTCACGCCCAGGCCGGCTTTGCTGTACGGGCGCAGGCGCGAGCGGGCGTGGAACCAGCGCCGCGCGAAATGCGCGCGGCCCGTGCCGTCGGAGACGAGATCGAGGCCCCCTTCGTAACTGCGGAGCGTCCGCGTTTGATAGAGGAGCTGGAAGCCGACGGAGTAGAGCGCCCGCTCGCCCCCCTCGCCGTCGAGAATCGCTCCCAGCCGCGGCGACATCGATTCGCGGTACGGGAAGAAGTACTCGCCGCCCACGACACCGCCGGGCGCGCCGCCGCCGGGGGCGGGCGCGATGTCGATCGTTTCGATTTTCTCCGCAGGGGCTTTCTCAGGGGCGCCGCCCGCGTCTTCCGCCGGGATTTCGAGTTTGGGATCGATCGGCGCCGGCGCTGCGCGCGCGGGCTGCGGCGCGAGCGCGACTAAGACCAAAGTCAATAATTGCACCGGACGCCGTTCCCGCATTCCAAAAGTGTACCCGAACAGCGCGCGTTGATAATAGGATTTCATTAGCCTGGCTTCACGGAGGAATCCCGAATGTCGTTCGTCACCGAGTGCCCGCGCCGGCGGATGTCCCGCCCGCCTTCGCCCGTTTTCGCCGGACTTTTCGCGGCCGCGCTCGCGCTCTGCGCCGGCGAGGCCCGGGCTCAGAGCGCGACCGAAGGCTTCGACTTCACCATCCACCAGCACTACCTCTCCACGCGCGCGCTCGGGATGGGCAACGCGTTCACGGCGGTCGCCGACGATCACTCGGCCATGTTCTACAATCCGGCGGGGCTCGCGCGTCTCGACGATTGGCGGATGAACTTCAACTTGGGCGGCATGATCGACAAGGACGTGCGGGGTCTGGTCGATGACATCGAGGCGGCTTCCAAGGCCGGGGACAACATCGCGCGGATCAACCAGATCCTGACGGAGAACTACGGCAAACACTTCTCATCGCGCGTTCCGACGCTTGGCTGGCAGTGGGTCTGGCCCCGTTGGGGCGTCGCCGTGATCCCGGCCGATCTCAATCTCGAGATGGAAATGCACCAGACCGCCGGCCCGGCCGCCCAGGTCGTCGCGACCCAGGACTCGACCGTCGCGTTCAGCTACGCGCGCAGCCCGAAGTGGTTCCGGCGCCACAAGGTGAGCTGGGGAGTGACGACCAAGGCGATCTATCGCGCGTATTTCAACAGATCCCTGAACGCCGTCGATTTCGCGCTCGAATCCGACGTCGTCAAGCTCGAGAACGCGGCCGAGGGCTTCACGGTCGACGCCGACGCGGGCCTGCTGTTCACGCCCGACACGAAGGGCAGGGGGTTCTGGGGCTGGTCGCCGTTCAAGTTCCTCCGGCCCACCTTCGGCCTCGCCGTCCGCAACATCGCCGACTACGGGTTCGGTTCGGATTTCAACCTCTACACGAAGACCGCCTCCGCCAAGCCCCCTCGCCTGGAACGCCGCCTCGATCTCGGCACGATGTGGGAACTGCCGGACTGGTGGGTGTTCAAATCGCGTTTCGCGTTCGACGTGCGCGACATCGGCCACAGCCAGTGGACCTTCCGCAAGGGCCTGCACACGGGCGTCGAATTCAACTGGAAACTCTTCGGCTGGTGGCAGGGCGGCTGGAGGGCCGGCGTCAACCAGGGTTACCTGACAGTCGGATTCACCGGCAAGCTCGGCGTTTTCCAGCTCGATCTGGCGACGTACGGGGAAGAGGTCGGGTCGAGCGAAACGAAAAACGAAAGCCGGCGCTACATGGCCAAAGCTTCTTTCGATTTCTGACCCGTCGGTTCCGGAGTCCTCGCGGGGGGAGAGTCGCGGGCGGCTCGGCCCGGTGCGGGCGCCGACAGGCTAGAAGCGAAGCGAGAACTTGCCGATGTAACGCCGGTCCTCGCGGGGGTTGTTCGGCGCGCCGATGTCCTCGCCGTACGCCGTGCCCTGCAGCTGGAACCGCTCGGACGCGAATTCGAAGCCGGCGGTCCAGAATTTCTGGTTGTACCCGCCGCGCAAGAAGAAAAAATCGCGGATGTTGATCTCCATGCCGCCGTGGAACCGGCGCATGAGGTCCCCGCGCTCGGCCTCGTCGCCGGTCATGACGTCGTGGATCTCGACGGCGAGCGTGGCGCGGGTCGCTTTGCCGAGGATGGGGCTGAACGACAGACCCGCGTCGACCTTCTGCTCCTGCTTCCGCGGCCGCCGGTCGCCGACCTGGTAGAGCATCCCATCGGTCATCGTGAAGGCGGTGTGCCCGATGTCGCGCACTACGACGCCGAACGAAGGGAGGTACCTCACCGGGGCGGTGAGGATCAACGCCCCGTCGACGCCGAGGCCCATGCCTTCGGAGGCGAGGTCTTTCACCTCGAGGCCGGTCGAGTCCGCCGGCGCCGTGGTCTCGATCTCGACGCGGTTGATGAGTTTGCCCGACAAGCCGATTTTGACGATCCCGTCCCAAAGGCGCAGGTTGTAGGCGATCGCGCCCGCGTAGTCGTTCTGGTAGCGGAACTTGAAGTCGGTGCCGGTCGGATCGACCTCGCCGTCGAACTTCCAGTTGACGAGCATGCCGATGCCGAAGTTGGGCAGCGCGATCGAGGGCGAGAGCTGGTAGCGCGAGTGGAAGTGTTTGCCGGGGTTGCGGTTGAGGAGTTCGAGGAGCCCCTGGATGGAGGTCAGTTTCCCCACGGAGTTGAGGCGCACGAAATCGGTCAAGTTGGCGCTGATGTCGATTTCCGGGTCGACGGCGGTGAAAAACGGGTCGCGCAGCCTGCCCAGTCCCCCGGGGTTGTGGAACACCGCGGTTTCGTCGTTGACCGTCGTGACGTACGCGCCGCCCATCGCCATTGTGCGGGCGCCGTTGTAGAATTCGTAGATCTCGCCGGCGGCGGCCGTCGACGCCGTCGACGCGATGGTCATTGTCGCGAACATCCAAAATCCCGAGCGTCGCATGCCTTGTCTTCGGAGGCGCGGCGGATCAGGTTGAGACGGGTTTTGAAATCCCGTCTTTAGTCTGGCTACCGGGCCGCCGATGTTTGGGATAGGCTTGAGGAGAAGTCGCTTCCAGGGAGGCTCACGCATGCGCTCAGTCTTGTTGGCCGCCTTGTCGGCCGTGGCCGCGTTCGGTCTCGTCGGCTGCGAGTCGAAGCAGGAAGCCAATCTCGCCAAGGCGCAAGCCTGCCTGGACCAAGCGACTCCCGCCAACGCCGACTCCTGCACCGCCATGATCGGCGACGACATGAGCCAGAAAGCGATGCTGATCCGCTGCGCCGGCCTCTACGTCAAGAACGGTTTCGTCGGCGACCGCGTCGCCCAGGCGTTCGAGCGCATCAAGCAGAATCCGAGCGGGGGGACGGACCCGATGGTCACGAGCCTTTCGTTCATGACGTTCACCAGCATGGATGCCGCGACTCTCGCCGCGCAGTACTGCACGGCTTCGGGCGTCCGGTCCATGGAGCGCCTGGCGACGTTCACGACGATGGCGACGCTGTTGGCCGTCAACGGCGGCATCGGCACGATCCCGGCCGAAGGCCTGTCCGAGGCGCAGATGTCGAGCGCGATCGACGGCGCGTTGTCGACGCTCCAGGGGGGCGGTCCCGCGGCTGAAGCGCTCGGCGCGCAGCTCGGCGCGATCGTCATCCAGGCCGAACAGGCCTATTGTCAGGAAGGCAGCTCGTTCTCCAGCAACAAGGTTTGCCAGAATCTTTCCGCGGCCGTCCAAGCCGGCAACGTGTCCGCGGTGGCCGCCGAGCTGTTGAATCAGCTCAAGCAGAATTGATCCCGAGAGCGGCGTCCCGGGGCCTCGGCCCAGTCAAACGATTGGCTCAAACGGCGCGGCCGTCGTGCGGTATCCTGAACCTCGAGGATGACGGCGATCACAAGCAAACACATGAACGCGCGTCGGCGCGGACGACGGTTCCTGACGGCGGCGCTGCTCGCCGCGGCCGGGCTCGTTTCGCCCGGGTGCGTGAACAACGTGCTTTCGGAGACCGCTCGGCGCGATACGCCCGCCGCCGTCGTGTTCGAGGCGAAAAAACTCCTCAACGAACGCCGTTACGCCGAAGCCGTATCCGCGCTCGAGGGGCTGAGCGCCGCGGACCTCGCCGCGCGCCCGGTCGCGATCGTCCGCGCGTCGGCTTACGCGGGACGATGCGGGCTCGAATTCATCGAACTCGTCTCCGCGCTTCGGAACGTGGGCGCTTCCGATTCGCTCTTTGAGATCCTGCTGAGCGCTCTCAAATCGGCCACCGATCACGCGGATTGCCGCGTGGCCGAGGACATCGTGGAAAGCGTCGGCGCGACGCTGGGCGCGCGCACGATCGACGAGAACCTCCTGCTCGCGTTCATCAGCTTCGCCAAGATCGGAGCGATCCTCGCCGTCGACGCCGACGTCGACGGCGATGGGATCGCCGACGCCGGCTACAACGCCTGTTCGGCGGCCGGCGGGCTCGATGCGGACCAGGCCGGGGAGATCGGCACGGCCATCGCGCTCGCGGCGACCAGCTTGCAAGGAGTCGTCGGGGTCGCCGACGCGGTGGCGAACGACTTGGCGGCCTTGTGCGGTTCGCTCGCGGGCGCGTGTTCCATCACGGACCCCGCCGGGTTCAGCGGTCCGCAGTTGGAGGCGATCCGTTCGGTCGTGCATGACGGAGGTTCATTGGGGCTCGGCACTCAGCCGGGGGTGGTTTGCCCGTGAACGGCGTGACGTCGGGCCGGTATTCGCGTTTCGCGCTCGTTTTCGCCGCCACGGCGGCGTTCCTCGCCGCGTCCGTCGCGCGCGCCGCCGAACTCGTCGAGCCGTGGGCGAACGTGCGGGCACTGGGCATGGGCAACGCTTTCACCGCCGTCGTCTCCGGCGGCGAGTCGCTGTTCTACAATCCCGCGGGCCTGGCGCGCTCCGGAGGGTTCAGCTGGACGATTTTCGACCCGCGCATCGGCGCCAACGGCCTCGATGCGGTCGATGTTTTCCGCGAATTTTCGGACAGCCAGGATCTGCCGGCCCTGTTCAACCGCCTCTACGGGTCCCCCATCTGGCTGGGCGGCGGCTCGAAAACCTCGTTGCAAATTGGCGGCCTCGCCGTCGGCGCGTTCGCCGGCCTCGATGCGGGCGCCAACCTGAGCAATCCCGCGTATCCGGTCATGGAGCTCCAGTACGCCGCCGACTACGGTTTCACCGCGGGCCTCGGTTTCGATCTCGTTCCAGGCGTGTTCAAGTCGGGCGTCGTCGCCCGCCGGATCACGCGCGTCGGAACCGCCGTGCCGATCGGCGTTTCGACTTTGGCGACGCTCGACGCGGGCGAGCTCGCGCGCGAGTTCAAGAATCGGGGGTCCGCGTACGGTCTCGATCTCGGGTTCGCGTTGACGGTCCCGTCGCCGGTTCAGCCGGTGGTTTCCTTCACGTGGAAAAACATCGGTGAAACCACGTTCCGCCGAGAGGCCGGCAACCGCGCGCCGTCGCGCATCGGCTCCGAGATGATTCTGGGCGCCGCGCTCGAGGTCGACGCGGCCCTCGTCACGATCACGCCGTCGCTCGATTACAAACACGCCAATCGCGACGACGTTCAGCTCGGAAAGAAAATCCATCTCGGGCTCGAGGTGGGATTGCCCCTGATTGACATCAGGGCGGGGCTGAATCAAGGTTATTACACCCTCGGCGCCGGTGTGAACCTGGGGCTGTTGCGCGTCGACGCCGCCACTTACGGCGTCGAGCTCGGCGAGTATCCCGGGCAGCTCGAGGACCGCCGCTACGTCGTGCAGGTCGCTTTCGACATCGGCTTCGACCCCGGCTCGTTCGGCCTGGGCGGTTCCGGTGCCTCCAGCGGTTCCGGTTCCGGCGGAAAGCGCGGTTTCAGCGGCGGCCGGCGCCTCAAGCAGCGGCGTTGAGGCGCCCCAGAGCCGCGCCGTTCATGTGGCGCCGTTCATGCGGAGAGATCGATGCTCGTGCTGCAAGCCATTTCGGGCCCGCGCGACAGCCAAACGCTCCTGGATCGGTTCGATCCGAGCGCGAGCACGTGGGTCGTCTCGGACCTCAAGACCAAACTCGACGTGCAAAGGCGGTTGATGGCCGGCCGCGAGTTCATCGCCGGCGCCGCCGTCCTGCGCGCGAGCGAGCTCTGGCGCGCGCTCCTCGCCCGGCTCCGTCCCGACGCGCAGATCGTTTCCAAGGAGCTGGCGGTCACGTTGATCGCCCAGGAACTCGTCGCGCGACCGGAACCTTGGGCGCAAGCGCCCGGCGCCGCGCAGACGGCGTACCAGTATCTTTGCCAGCTCATGCCGGTCCTTTCGCACCCCGAAGGCGCGGGGATCATGGAGGAGTGGTTCGCCTCCCACGAGGCGAGCCGCGTGCGCTGGGGCCGTTGGTTCGGCGTTTGCCGCGACCTTTGGGGGGCGCTGCTCGCGCGCGGAGTGGTCGCGGGGCCGTGGGTGAGCGGCGTGCTCGTCAACGAACTCGGTTTTGAAACCGTTTGGGACCGCCCGCTCGTCTTCGATCTCGGCGTCGAACTCGATCAGGTCGAAGCCGATCTGATCGCGCTCCTCGCGAATCACGCGCCGGTGACCGTGCTGCAGCCGCGTCCGGCGTGGCGCGAGGAGTACGGGCGGACTTTGCTCGCGTACGGCATCCTCGAGGGCAAGCCCAGGGTCGCGCGCCAGTTCTTCAGCTCGGGCGACTCGGATCCGCGCCTGGCGGGGAGCCGGGAGCACGTGAAATTCACCACGATGCTGGCCGAGGTGAAACACGCCGTGGCCCGCGCCCGCGCTTGGCTCGACGGCGAGGGCGGCGGGGAAAAAGTCGCGCCGGACCGGATCGCCGTCGTCGCGCCCGACATCGAGATCTACTGGCCCGCCTTGTCCGCGCACCTCGATCAGGAGGGCATCCCTTGCCAGAAGGCGCGGATCGCGCGGTTGCAGACGTTCCCCGACGTTTCGCAGTGGATGGCCACGCTCCGCCTGCGGGCCGGAGGGCATGGGGAAAGCGACCTCGAGGTCAGCCTCTTCGAGGGTCCGGCGGGGCCAGCGATGGCCTACGAGAGGTTCAAGACCCTGTACTCGGCGGTTTACAGCCGCGAGGACCTCGATCGGGCGGAGGACGTCGCGCGGCGGTTCGAGATCGAGCTTTCCGAATCCGACGACGTCGATCGGGACGCGTTCGTCGCGTGGGCGCTCAAGGCGGCCCCGGCCGGGGCCGATCGAGGCCGAGTCGAGGCCCTTTTCGAGCGCTTGTTCCGGGAGTGCCCCGAGACCACGGTCTTATCCGTGCGCCGCTGGCTCGCGTACGCCCAGGAACTGGCCGGCAAGATCGAAACGGTCGTCGATCCGGGGCGGACCGACGGGATCGCCTGCATCAACCTGGTGTCGGCCGAGAATTCGCCGTCGACCCACATGATCCTGCTCGGTTTGACGGAAGCGGCCATGCGCCAGGGCGGGGAGACCGGGATCCTTTTTTCCGACATCCTCTCCCTCTCCGCCTCGTACGGTTTCCATTTGCAGGCGCCGGATCTCGCCAAACTCGAGTTCGAGGCCCGTTGGGCGGTCGAAAACACGTCTCGTCATTTGGTTTTGAGCGTGCCCGAAACGGACTTCGACGGCGCCGTCCAGGCGCCGGCGTGGTTTTGGGTGAGGAGCGCGCGCGCGGCGGGCGCGTCCGGCGAGGTGCGGGTCCCCGAGCCCACGCGCTGGGACGAGATCCAACGGGCGTCGTTCGCGTGGCTCGCGGGCGAACGGCGTTGGGACGGCGGGCGGGCGGAATTGGCCTCGTCCGCTCTCGAAGAGGATTTTGGACGGAAGCCCCTGCCGCCCTTCGGGGGCCTGGCCGAGAGCCTGTCGGCCTCGAAGATCGAAGACTACCTGAGTTGCCCGTTCGTTTTCGCCGCGAAACATCTTTTCCGCCTGACCGACGCGCCCGCCCTCGATCTTGAAATCGACCCTCGCACGCGCGGCAGCCTCGTGCACGCGCTCTTCGAGCGGCTGACGCGGGAACCGATGCGCTTCGACCGTTCCCCGCAGGAGCTTGAGGAGATCGTCGAGCTCGCGCGCGGGCAGGCCGCGATGCGCGTCTACGACGAGCGCCTCTGGCCGAGTGTTCGCCGGCGGTACGCGGCGGTGGCGCGGCAGTTCCTCGCGTTCGAGCGGGAGTGGCGGAGCGCGTTCCCGCAGACGAAAACCCTGGCGCGCGAGCTGGAGATCCGGGGTTACGTCGACCCCGGGACCGGGGAGCTCGCCGCCCGGCCGTCGGCCGTCGCGATCCCGTTCCGCGGCTCGATCGACCGGGTGGACGTCGACGGAAGCGGTTACGCCGCCGTCATCGATTACAAGCCCAGCGACCGCGCCGGGCAATTCTCGTCCTGGATCAAGAGCGATTCGCTGCAGCTCCTGCTGTACGCGATCGCGCTCGAGAACGGCCTGACCGAGCATCGCGTGAAGGAAGTCGTCTCGGCGGTGTACTACGCCGCCAAGACGATGGAGCGCGACAAGGGTTTCAAAGTCGACGACGTCGAACAGGGGTTGTACGCGACCGACGACGCCAAGCGGAACAAGCTCGGCCTGGAGGCCAAGCGCCGTTTGCTCGACGAGGCGAAAGCGTCGGTGCGCGGCGCGCTGGCGCGCATGTCGGCCCGTGATTTCGCTCCCGCCCCGAAAGACGTCGCGATCTGCAAAGACTGCCGATGGAGTCGCCTATGCCGGGCCCCGCACCTGAACAAATGAGCAACCAGCATATGCGGAACCACGTCATCGTGCGCGCCGGCGCCGGCGCCGGGAAAACCAGGCGGCTGACGCTGCAGGTGATCGATGTCGCCAAGGCGTTTCGCGAGCGGGAGGGCCGGTGGCCGCGGTTGATCGTCACGACCTTCACCCGCAAAGCCACCCAGGAGCTGCGCGAGCGGCTGATGCTGAAGGCTCTCGAAGACGAGCCGGGCCTGATCGACTTCGTCAACTCGCGCGCCCATCTCGTCGTCTCGACCATTCACGGCGTGCTCGACATCTACTTGAAGCGCTACGGCGGGAACCTTTGCATCGACCCCGGTTACGCGATCATGGGCCGCTCGGAAGCGGATCGCCTGGCGCGGCAGGCGTTGCGCGGGGTTTTGGTGGCCGACGCGAGGTTCTCCGAGCTGCTGGAGACGTACGGCTTCAACCGCTTGGCGCGGCTCGCGCGCCAGTTCCAGGAAACGGTCGACCTGGTCCCCGAGGCGCGGCCGCACGACGAAGCTTCGCTGCGCGGGATTTTCCGCGCTCGCGCCGAAGCGCTCGCGCGGGACGCGGAGCTCGCCTCCGAGAGCATCGAGGCGGAGACGGAAAAGGAGACCTGGCGGGCCATGGCCTCGGCTTTCCGGCGATGGGCCGCGCGCCTGCGGAACGAGGATTGGGGGGCCGCGCGCGAGACGATGCTCGCGGAAATCAAGGCGACCCGGGCGGCTCCGTATTCGAAAAAAAACCCGCCCGTCGATGAGGAGACCAATCTCGCGGCCAAGAACGTGCTGGAGAGGTTCAAGGACCTGGGAGAGGACGTCTGCGACCCCGCCGCCTGGCGGGAGACGAGCGCGGTCTTCGCGCGGTTCGAAGAACTCGGCCGCGAGTTTTCCAAGCTCTCCTTCGAGGCGAAGATCCGTCAGGGCACGATCGAGATCTCGGACCTCGAGCGGCTCGCGATGCGATGCGCGAGCGAGCACCCGGACACGGTCGAGGCCTTCGCGCAGGAGTGGGACTACTGGCTCATCGACGAATACCAGGACACGAGCCCTTTCCAGGTCGACCTGATCCGCAGGCTCAGCGGCGACCGGCCGAGCTTCATCGTGGGGGATCCGCAGCAGAGCATCTACCTGTTCCGCGGCGCCCGCTCGGAAGTCTTCGCCGAAAAGGAGCGGGAGATCCTCGGCGCCGGCGGCGCTCAGGACCTCCTGAGCCGCAATTACCGTTCGCGCCCGGAACTGCTCGCGTTTTTCAACGACCTGTTCGGCCGATTCGATCCTCCGTTCCGGCCGATGGAGCCCAATCTGGCCGAGGGCGAGTCGCTCGAGGCCGGAAGGGTCGTCGCCCGTCTCGTGGTCGCGCCCGGCCCCGCCGACGGGGAGACGGAAGGGAGCGGCGAGGGGGGCGTCGCGCGTTCCACCGACTCCGAAATGCGCTCGCTGGTACGGCACGTTCAGGAGCTTCTCGCCGCGGGCGCGGCGTACGAGGACATCTGCGTGCTGGCGAGGAAAAACGAAACCCTCGTCGAAGTCGCCGCGTGGCTCGATCGGTTCCGCTTGCCGACGCACGTGCACGCGTCGAGCGGCTTCCACGGTCGGCGAGAGACGATGGACGCGCTCGCTCTCCTGAGGTTCCTCGTCAACCCGCACGACAACGCCAACCTGATCCAGCTCCTGCGCTCGCCGTGGTTCCGGGTCGCCGACGCAGACCTCGTCGCCGGCGTGCAGGGAGCCGCCGGCTCGCATTGGGAAAGGCTCGTGGCCAGGGAGCCTCGGCCCGAGGCGGTCGAGCGCCTCCGGGCCTGGCTCGGCCGCAGGGGCGAGATAGGGATCGGCGAGTGCTTCCGTCGCGCGTTGATCGAGGCGGGCTTCGTCGATCTCTCCCATTGGCACGACATGAGCGGCCGGCGCGAGAGCAACGTCTGGAAACTGCTCGCCAAACTCGCCGCGGCCGAGAGCGAGACGGGTTTCAATTACATCGATTTCATCGAGAGCTCGGAGGTGGACCTGCGCGAGGCGAGCGGTGCCGAGGAGAGCGACGCGATCGCGGCGGTGGAACCCGACCGCATCAACCTCATGACGATCCACGCGTCCAAGGGCCTTCAGTTCAAGCACGTCCTGCTTCCGAAGATGGGCCAGAAGCCGCGGTTGACCGCGAGTTTGGATTTCGCCTTCGACGAGGGCCGGAAGCTCTGGGCGTTACGCGTGCCGCGCGGGGACGCGCTCGACATGACCTCGTCGCTGGCCGAGAAGGCGTGGCTCGAGACGTTCCGCAAGGCCGAGCTCCAGGAGCACGCGCGCGTCCTTTACGTCGCGCTCACGCGCGCGATCGAGACCGTTTTCATGAGTTGGACCGGGCGGCCCGAGCCGACGTCTTGGGCGGACGCCTTGCGCTTGGATCTGTCTCCCGGGGTCCACGAGGCGGCGGGCTACTCCTACGCCGTGCAGGCGGATCTCGGCGAGCCGCTCGCTCCGGCGGAACAGGAACGGGAAACGGTCGTGCCGCGTCCGGCGTGGCTGGGGAACCGCGCCGACGCGCCTGGGACAGGCTCGCCCATCCGGGAAACCGCTTCGGTCTCGCAGCTTCTCGACCGATCCCAACCGTTCCGGCGCGAGTGGAGCGCGGTCTCGATCCCGGCCCGCATGAAGGTCGCCTCGCAGGGGACGGCGGTGCACCGTTTGATGGAAGCGCTCAAAAGCCCGGCGGCCGTCGACGTCCGCGAGCTCATCCGCCGCTGGTTCCCGGGTCGGGAGGAGAAGGTGGCCGCCGCCGTCGATTTCGTCACGCGCCTGCGGGCCCCGCCGCTCGCCCGCTTGATCAAGGACGGGCGAGTGGAATGGAGTTTCGCGTTTTTGGAGAAAGGCCTTTTCGTCGAAGGGCAGATCGATCTTTGGGGGCGGGTCGAACCCGACCTCGACGGGTCCGGCGCCGTGGTCTGGGTGGTCGATTACAAGACCGGCGATCCCGAGGGCCGGGCGAAGGCGTTCGAGCAACTGGGCCTTTACGCCCTGGCCTTGCGCAAGGCGGGCGAGGCGCGGCCCGGGGACGTCGTGAAGCTCGCGGCCGTGTACCCTTTCGCCGAGAAGGCGTACGTCCAGGACGAGCCGCCTCCGACGTTTTTCGAAGAGAGGTTCGCTCGGGGGCGGTCTTCGCTTTGAGCGCGTCGACAGGGGCGGGAGCGGCGTTTACGGCGATACGGTCGATTCGAACCGCACGTCCTTGGTTCCGAGCGGGCCCGTCACCGTCAATTTCGAAATTTGTCCTTCGATCGCCGCCGTCGGCAGCGCGAATTCGATGACGTAAGGCGTGTTCCAGCGCGTGTGATACGGGAAAAGGGCGTTGAGCTCGGCGAAGAGTTTTTTCGCCCTTTTCGGCCGGCCCTGGTAGCGTTTGCCGCCGACGTCGAGGTAGACGCGCCAGATCGACTTGCCGTCGACGAGGTTGTCGTTGCGCCGTTCGGGCGTGAAGAAGCTCATGAAGACCTCGGTCGACCGCTCCATTTTTTGCGCGGCCTTCTCGCGCTCGGCCGCGAGCTGCGAGGGGTCCCATTTGAAGTAGTCGGCTTCGCGCAGCAGGGTCGCTTCGCGCACGGGCGCGTTCACGAGGGTCGCTCGGTAAGCGAACTGATTGTAGAAGCTTTCGTAGTCGGCGTCGCCCTCGCTGAACTGTTCGATCACTTTCAGGTACGGGTCGACCGTCCCCCCGCCCTTCTCGAGCATTTGGACCGCCCCGCCGGGTTCGCCCGCTTTTTCGGGCGTGGCGCACGCGGCCGCCAGGCAGCAGGAAGCGACGAGGAGCGGATTCCTCATGGGAGCCTCATGGTTTCTTTGAGGAAGGCCTCGAAATCCGCGAAAACTCGCTCGCGATCGAGGTCGTTGAAAATCTCGTGGACGCTTTCCTCGTAGACGATCAGCCGCTTCGACGTCGAACCGATGGTTTCGAAGAACGCCTTCGCCTCCGGCGTGCTGACGACTTTCTCGCGGCCGGCGAGCTGCATGAGCGTCGGCAAACGGATTTTCGCGCCTTGAGTTTTGACGAGCGCGATCGTCTCCAGGATCCCGAAGTAGAGGGTCGGGGAGATTTTTTCGTGACGGAGGGGGTCCCTTTTGTAGGCGTCGAGCATCCCGGGGTCGCGCGAAAGGTCCTCGTACCTGAACTCGTTGCGCAAAGTCACCGTCGGAGCCAGGCGGAGCAGCATGCGCGCGGCGGCGTCCTTGAGCGGCGGTACGGCCAACGCCAGGCCGAGGAGCGGGGCGCTCAAGCACAGCCCGGCCGCGCCGCCGGGCCCGTGGTCGACGAGGTGCTTGAGCGTGATCAGCCCGCCCATCGAATGCCCGACCAGGCAGTACGGCAGGGATAGTTTGCCTTCCTTCTCGAGGAACCCCAGGAACGCGCGCAGATCGTCGCTGTACGAACGGAACGCGTCGACGTAGCCGCGTTTGCCGTGTGAACGGCCGTGGCCGCGCAGGTCCCAGCCGATGACGTTGAACCCTCGCTGCGCCATGTGTTTGGCGAAGAAGCGGTCGTAGGATTCCGAGTGTTCGCTGATCCCGTGGGTCAGGACCAATGTCCCGCGGGCTTCCGAAGCCATCCACGTCTGGTAGAAAAGCTCCGCGCCGTCATGCCCTGTAAAGCCGCCTTCGGTCCTCGTCGTCATGGGGCTCATCTTGTCAGTCAAACGGAAAACGCGTCAAGCGATTGTCCCGGCGGCCGCGGGCGCGTAAGATGACGGGAATGCATTCGAAAACCGGGCGTTTCATCGCGGTCCTTCTGGCCTCCATCGCGTTCTTGGCGGCGCCGGGAGCGTCGGCGCAGTCCGACGACGCCGCGGCCTGGGGGCACGAGTTCGGTTTGCACGTCGGCAGCCTCCTGCCCAACCAGATCGAAGGCGTTTCGGAGATCATGCCGATCGTCGGGTTCCGCTATGCCGGCTCGCTGTCCTACGGGGCCTTGGAGGGAGGGGTCGTCAACTCGCACGCGCACGGCGCGGACGTCTCGGTGTTCAGCCTCTCTTACCGCGGGGAGCTCGCGCCGATGCCGGACTTGGCGACCCTTTTCTACGCCGGCCCGGATCTCCACTATTACCGCCCCACCGGCCAGAGCGGTCGGCGCAGCGAGACCGGCTTCCACGTGGGCTCGGGAATGATGCTGTTGCTCGGGGGGCCGCTCTGGTTCCGCGCCGACATGAAGTTCAACATGAACCCCGGGACGGCGCTCTTCATCGGCGTCGGCATCGCCGTGCGCGCGCCCGGCGGGGGTTCGTGACCGGTCAGGCGTTGGCGGGGATCAGCACGGTGTCCTGGCCGATCGCGCCGTCTTTTTCCGGATGGTCGATCGTGTAGTGGATGCCGCGCGATTCCTTGCGGCGGAGCGCGCACTCGACGGTGAGGCTCGCGACCAGGGCGATGTTGCGCAGCTCGATGATGTCCGGGTGCATCCCGTAGCCGCCGTAGTAATCCTTGATCTCGACGAGGATGTTGTCGAGCCTGGTTTTGGCGCGCAGCAGGCGGCGGTTGGAGCGGACGATCCCGACGTAGTTCCACATCAGGCGGCGGATCTCCTCCCACATGTGCGAGATCACGATCATCTCGTCCTCGTTGGCCGCCTCGCGCGGCCGGCGGGGCAGTTCGCGCGGGTCGGGGAGAGGGAACCGGTCCTTGTTGGCGATCGTGAATTGCGCCGCGTTCTGCGAGAACGCGAGGCATTCGAGCAGCGAGTTGCTCGCCAGGCGGTTGGCGCCGTGCAGACCGGTGCACGCGGTTTCGCCCGCGGCGAGCAGGCCGGCGATGTCGGTGCGGCCGGCGAGGTCGGTGAGCACCCCGCCGCACAGGTAATGCGCCGCCGGCACGACCGGGATCGGCTCTTTCGTCATGTCGATGCCGAACTCGAGGCAGCGTCTATGGATCACCGGGAAGCGTTCCCGGAGGAACGCGGCGGGTTTGTGCGTGATATCGAGATACACGCACGGGGCGCCGGATTTTTTCATCTCGGCGTCGATCGACCGCGCGACGATGTCGCGCGGGGCGAGGCTGCCCATCGGATGGTGCTTTTTCGTGAACGCCTCGCCGTCGGCGGTGACGAGCTGCGCGCCTTCGCCGCGCAGGGCTTCCGTGATCAGGAAGTTGCGCGCGCTCGGGTGGTAAAGGCACGTCGGGTGGAACTGCATGAATTCGAGGTTTGCGACCCGCGCGCCCGCGCGCGCCGCCATGGCGATCCCGTCTCCGGTCGCCCCGCTCCAGTTCGAGGTGTAGAGGTAGACTTTGCCCGCGCCGCCGGTCGCGAGCAGGGTCAAGCGCGCGAAGTACTCGACCGGTTCGCCCTTGGCGCGGTCGAACACGTACGCCCCGAGGCACCGCGGAGGGTCCATCGCGTACGACTGGAGGTCGCGGTTGAGGATCAGGTCGGCGGCGAACTGATCCTCGCGGATCTCGATGTTCGGGTGGTTGCGCGCGCGTTCCAGGACGGCCTTGTGGATGTCCTGCCCGGTGTGGTCCTGCACGTGGAGGATGCGCCGTTTGCTGTGGCCGCCTTCGCGCGTGAGATCGATTTTCGCGCCGGTCCGCCGATCTTCGAGGTCGAACCGCACGCCCCAGGCGAAAAGGTCTTTGATCCGTTCGGGCGCGCTTTCGACGACGGCGCGGACGACGTCGGGGCGGCAGAGCCCGGCGCCGGCGACGAGCGTGTCGTTGATGTGTTCCTCGAAGCTGTCCTCGGCCGACATGACCGCGGCGATCCCGCCTTGGGCCCACGCGGTGTTGGTGTTCCCGACCTGCGTTTTCGATAAAACGACGACTTTCCCGTGATCAGCGACCTTGAGCGCGTACGCCAACCCGGCGAGCCCCGAACCGATCACCAGAAAATCGCAGGTTTGAACCATGGCGCTCTTATAGGCTCGTCGCCGCAAACTGTCACGCGTTCGGGCGGGGTTGGGATTCCAGGACCTAGGTCCGGCTTTCCGGCGCAACTCTTAGAGAGTCGGCTTGCGTCTGGGTCCAGCATAAAACTAGAATGGATTCGAGTACTTATTCCCATGGGTCGAGGACACCCTTTTTCATGGATCGAAAAGGCGGCGTATGCAGATTCAGTTGAAAGTCGTGTTGTTGACCGGACTCGCGGTCATTTGCGCCGTCGGCCTGCTCGCGTGGCGCGCGAGCGGAGTCGTGCGCGACGAGACCTCGCGGATCATGGGCGAAACGGCCGCGCGCCAGCTCAGTCCCGTGCGCCGCCTGGTGCGCTCCAGGCTTGAAACGTCCCGCGAGCAGTTGATCGCCTTCGCGCGGGCCAAGGAGCGCGGGTTGAGCCAGCCTTCGTTCGGGGACTTCGACGTCGTCGGGCTCGCGTTCGAAACCGACGCCAAGTCCTGGTCCGCGAAATGGATCGACAAGCGGCCCGACGCGAAAGCTTCGCGTTGGGCCGGGGACAAGGATGCCGTCCTCGTGCGCAGCCTGCCGTTTTCGAAGGTCAAGGACGGCGAGATGCACTGGGTCTGGCGCCTGGACAAAAAAGAGGGAGCGCTCTTCGCCGTGATGGTGCCGGTCCAGGTCGAGCCGCCGAGGCCGGCGGTCGCGGGCGGACTGCCCGACGCGACGACGACCGCGGCCGCCGGCGGGCCCAGGCGCGCCGTCGTGGTCGGCTTTTTCGGGGAGAACCCCCTCGCCGGCGTGAGCGAGGATTTCATCGGATCGATTAATTCAGTTTATGTTCTCGACGAGCTCGGCTACGTGGCGTCGCACACGACGAAGTCCTACAACGGCACGCGCTTTTCCGAAGACGAATTGTACAAGGCCATCAAGGGGACGGGACGCTCTTCGGGCGTCGGTGATTTCGAGTCGCTCGAAAGCCAACGGGTCGTCGGACGCTGGGAAA
Source organism: Pseudobdellovibrionaceae bacterium (assembly GCA_021463345.1). GTDB lineage: Bacteria > Bdellovibrionota > Bdellovibrionia > Bdellovibrionales > JAMPXM01 > JAMPXM01. Next base: position 60,926 of record JAJTYM010000007.1, read on the forward strand.
AGGTCGAGCGCACCAATTTGTACGCCGCGATCACGACGCCCGTCGCCGCGATCGGTTCCCCCGCAAGGACGCTCATGTTTCAACTGGCCATCCTCGGAGCGGTCGCGACGGCTCTGGCGATCGGCGCGGCTTGGCTCGCGGGCGGCCGTTTCGCCTCGGCGTTGCGCGCGGTGCAGCGCTTCGTTCTCGAGTGGAAAGCCGGCAATTTCCAAACGGGTTTCCTCGATGTCGCGCGTTTTGACGAGATCGGCGACGTGAGCCGGGCTCTGGCGCAGCTCGATCCAGGCCTCGGTTCGATCGGTGGCCCCGACGACGCGAAGCCGCCGACCGTCGTCCCCGCCGCGCCGGCGGCCGCCGCTCCCGGCGACGCCGAGGCCGCGTACCGGCAGATGGCGGTGGGTTTGACGTCCTCGATGCGCGACCCGATCGCGACGATCCTCGGGAACGTTCAATTGCTGGCGGGCAAGGCGGTCGGCGCGGACTTCGGCGAGCACGCCGTCGCGATCGAGCGCGAAGCGCGCCGCCTGCGCGGCGTCCTCGAATCGCTCATGCGGGTCGCCGGCGACGATGAGATCAAACTCAAACCCGTGGCGCCGCTCGAAACCGTCGAACTCGCGATCGCCGCGTTGGACAGGGAGATCGGCCAGAGCGGAGTCGAGCTCGAGCTGCGCCTCGGCGACGCTCCGAGGATCAACGCCAGCCCTCTGCGCCTGCAGGCGGCGATCGAGGCGTTGCTCCGCCAAGGGATCGAGGCGATGCGCACGCGTCCCGGGAAGCGGCTCGCGGTCACGCTTTCGGCGACGCCCGAAGGCCGAGCGCGCCTCACGATCCGCGATACCGGCCTGGGGCTCGATCGCGAGCAGGTCGCGCGTTACTTCGAACCGTTTCATCAGCCGTATGAGGGCGCAAGCGCGCCGGACTTGAGCCTGGCGATGGCCCGCGCGACGTTCGAGCGGCATTTGGCGGACGTCGTCGTCGACTCGTCGCCGGGGCAGGGGACGAGCGTGAGCGTCGAGTTCCCGCCGACGGCCCGGCTGCGCGAGACGAAACCGGCGGTCGGAGCCGCGGAAACCACGGTCGCGCCCCCGCCCCCCGGCCCTTCGCCGGAGCTCTCCCTCAACCCGCTCTTGCCGCAGGTGGATGCTCGGGTGGGTGCCGCGCCTCCGGCGCGCGAATTTGATCAAACGCCTCCGGCGCGCGAGCCGGTCGTCCAGCCGCCGCCGATCCCCGAGGCCCCGCCGTTGCCCGTAGACTCATCGCCGCGCGCCGATTCCGATGGTGGATTGAATCCCGCTTTCCTCGGCGGGAAAGCCCCGCTCTCGCCGGAGTCCCCGTTCCCCCCGTCACCGGAGGGGGGGGACTCCGCGCCTCTCGATTTGAGCCGCACGGCTCCCCCGAAGTCGGGAGAACCGGTCGAAGTGGCGATGCCGTCCATCGAGATCCCGTCGGATGTGGAGGTCGTCATCCCGACCAGTCCCGGAAAAATCCTGCAGATGCCCAATCGCGCGAATTCGGCCGAGCCGTCGGAGTTGGGGCCTGCGGATTCCGAAGCGAACGGAATGGGGGACGGGACCTTCGCCGCGCGTCTTTTTTTCGAGGAGCCGGCCGAAGGCAGCGGCCCGATCGTGAATTTTTCGACGGAGGAGCCGGTGCCGGTCCCCGGGCCCCAGGCTCCTGAAACCCAAGCTCCCGAGGATCCGATCTCGTTCTCCATGGACGGGGCTTCGGAGGGCGGGGCTTCGGACGCGGTTCCCGCCGTCCAACCGCCGCCGAAGCCTGAAATCGATGGCTTTTCGTTTTCAAGCGTGACGATCAACCTCGAGATGGACCCTCCGGCCCCGACCGGCCCCGGGCTTTTGAATATCGATGTGCCGAGTTCTTTCCTCGACGACGAGCCGGATTCGTTCCGGCCGGTCGCGCTCGGCGCCGCCGCCGGGAGCGGCGGCGGCGGCGCCGAGCCGGCGCCGGGTTCCCCGCCGTCGGGCGGGGCCTCGCGGCCGGCAACGGACGAAACGGCGGCGCGAACCCCGCAAACGGGCGCGACCGGCGGCGACGACGGGCTCGGCGCCGGGTTCCGCGTGAAAATCCGCCGCCCGAAAACGAAAGGCTGAGCGGTGAACTTGTCGTCCATCCGGTCCGAGTTCTCGGTTTTCGTCGTCGACGCGGATTTCGCAGCGGCGGAATCGCTCGTGACCGTGATCAAAAACAGCGGTTACGCGACCATGTATTTCCCGACGCCGGACTCGGCGATAGCGACGATGCGGAACGCCCCGCCGCACATGGTGATCTTCAATCTCGAGGCGTTCGAGATGGTGGCGGAGACCTGCCTGGGCCAGGTTCGCGAAGTGAGCCCGGAGATCCTCACCGTCCTGCTGACGACCGCCAAGCTCGCGATCCCCGCCCTCCAGCTCGTTGAAAAGGGGCTCGCGTTCGACTACCAGGCGCGACCTTACGTTTCGCCGCTCGAATTGGTCCAGAAGCTCGATCGCGCGGCGCAAAGGCTTTATTACCAGTTCGAAAGCGAGCAGTTGCGCGAGGAGGCCTCCGCGGGCCGGCCGCCGGCCGCGGCTCCGCCGGCGTCGGCGGAGCCCCCGCCACCGAGCCTCGTGCCCGAGATCCTGGAGGCGTTCCTGCACAAGATGTCGGTGGTGAAGGACCTGGACGCCACGGTCCAGGGGTTCATCGACGCGCTTTCGTCGCAGATGCACAACGCGCCGACCTTGTACTTCAAGTACGTGCCGCATTACCTCTCGCTCGTCCTCTCGCAGAGCGCGTGGCTCCCGATCGACAAGATCCGGGGCGTCGGCGTCGAGCTCAAAAGCCTTCCGCCGCTCGCCCTTCAGGACGCGTTCAAGGACCCGGGCTCGATCGCGCCTCTCAAAGCCCTGCTGAAGGAGGCGTTCCGCACCGAGGCGTACGCGGCGTTCACCCACTACGGCGACACCGAGGTCCTCGGCGTGACGGTGATCTTCGATCCTCTCGCGGATCCGCGGCGGATGGGCGTCGCCAAAGCGTATCACGGGATCTTCGACCTGGCTTACAGGAGGAACCTGGTGGTCAAGGAGAAGCACGCGCTGGAGATCTTCGACGCGCTGACGGGCCTTCACAACCGCAAGTACTTCAGCCAGAAGATCGACGATGAGATCTCGCGCAGCCGACGGATCTCGATGCCCCTTTCGCTCGTGACGATCAACGTCGACGGGTTCGAGGCGATCAATCGCGACGTCGGTTTCCACCAGGCCGACACGGTCTTGAAGATGATCGGGACCCTCCTGAAGAAAAGCATGCGCGCCAACGACGTGATCGCGCGCATCGGTTCCGACGAGTTCGCGATGCTGCTCGCGCACACGCCGCACATGGGTGCCGCGGTCAAGGCCGAGCGCCTCCGCCGCGTGATCGAGCAGACACGGGTCCCGGCGCTCGAGAAGCGCCAACCCGATCACATCACCGTCAGCGTCGGGGTGAGCGAGTACCCCGCTTTCTGCAACGACGCCGACGGGCTGGTGAAATCGGCGGACGAGGCGCTTTTCCAGGTGAAGCGGGCCGGCGGCAACAAGGTCTGCCTGGCGAGCGTTCCGCCGGGGTTCGTGCCGGACTTCGTGCCCGAGCCCGCCAAGGATTTCCTGCGGGGGAAACGACGTTGAGCCGACGCTTGCACCGCCAGACTTACGCCGAAGTGGACCTGCTCAAGCTGGAAAGGAATTTCCGCGCGCTCCGCGGGCTGTCGCCGGCGGGAGGGTTCTGCTGCCCGATGGTGAAAGCCAACGCGTACGGGCACGGGGATGTCGAGGTCGCGGCGCGGCTCGAGCTTTCCGGCGCGCGCCACATCGGCGTGGGGCTCGTGGAGGAGGGCGTGCGATTGCGCGAGGCGGGCGTCAAGGCGCCGCTTCTGCTTTTCGGCGCCTTTGAGGGTCCCAGCTTGGAGGCGGTTCTCGCCAACGCGTTGACGCCGGTGATCGGCGATTGGGACGGGCTCGCGCTCCTGGAAAAGAGCGCGAGCGGAGACGCGTTCAAGCTCCATTTGAAGTTCAACACCGGCATGAACCGGCTGGGGTTCGGCGTCGACCAGGCCCCGAGGCTCCGGGCTTGGCTCGACGCCCGCCCCCGATTCCGCTTGGAAGGGGTCGCGACGCATTTGCTTCGCGGCGAAGACGCGGGCTTCGATGACGGCGACAGCCGGGGGCAGTTGGAGCGATTCGAGGAGGCGCTCGCGGCCTTTCGGGGGCTCGAGTTCTTTCCGCACGCGCTCAACAGCTCGGCCGCGGTCGCGATGCACGCCAGGGAAGGGCGCCTGCGCTACGGAATGCGGCCCGGCCTCGCGCTTTACGGGATCACCCCCGCGAGCCGCGAAGCCCCGAAGTTGGGGTTCGAGCCGGTGCTTTCGTTCCGCTCGCGCGTCGTCGCGACCCGCCGGCTGCGGCCGGGCGAGAAGGTTTCGTATGACGGGCTCTGGACGGCGAAACGACCCTCGCTCGTGGGCGTCGTGCCGGTCGGGTACGCCGATGGGTTCCAGCGGCTTTTTTCGAACACGGGCGAAGTGCTGTGCCGCGGCCGCCGGGCGCGGGTCGCGGGTGCCGTTTGCATGGATTACTTCATGGTGGATCTCACCGACGTGGAGGCCGCGACGGGCGAGGTCGGCAACGGCGAGGAGATCGCCCTGATCGGCGAGCAGTCGGGCGCCGAGATCGGCGCCGTCGAGCTCGCTCGTTGGGCGTCGACGATCCCGTACGAGGTCCTCACGAGGCTCTCGGAGCGGGTGCCCCGGCATTATGTGCGTTGAACCGCGGCGAGCGATCGAGCGCGCGCGATGAGCGATGGAAAGCCCGGTAGGCGGGACTGGAGACGATGAAAGCGATGACCTACGGTGAACTGCGCGGAAAGGTGAATCACGCCATCGACGGCGCGGCCGTTTTCGCGTGGAAACGGCTCGAAGGGGTCATCCTCGCCACCGGCGAGGTGATGACGTTCGCGATTTATTCGGTCCGCGCTTTCTTCGCCCGGCCGCGGAGATTCGACGAACTCCTCAATCACATGGAATTCATCGGCAACAAGTCCGTGTTCATCATCGCGTTGAGCGGCCTTTTCACGGGCGCGGCGCTCTCGTACCAGATCTATCTCGGATTCAAGCTGGTCAACGCGACCTCGCTCGTGGGGCCCACGGTCGCGCTCGGCATCACCCGGGAGTTGGGACCGGTGTTGACGGGCCTCATCGTCGCCGCCCGCGCAGGCGGCGCGATGGCCGCGCGGCTGGGGACCATGCGTGTGAGCGAGCAGATCGACGCTCTCGAAGTCATGGGCGTCGAGCCGCGGCAGTACCTCGTCAGCCCCCGGATCGTGGCGTCCGTCCTCACCATGCCGCTCCTGACCGGGATATTCGACTTCGTCGCGATGTTCGGTTCTTGGCTTCTGTGCGTCCAGGTGTTGGAAATGGACGAGGCGGCCTTCTTCGACCGTACGCAGCTCTGGCTGCAGCCGTCGCACATCAACGAGGGGCTTTTCAAGGCGGCGGTGTTCGGGTTGTTTTTTTCGGCCGTTTGCACCCATAGGGGATTCACGACCAAGGGCGGCGCGGCCGGGGTCGGGAACAGCACCAACCGCGGCGTGGTTTTGAGCATGGTTTTGATCATCGTTTCGGATTTCTTCCTCACGAGCCTCATCAACTTCTTCTACGCGGTCACCGATCCGACGGGCGGGAGGGGCTGATGGCGGCGGCTCTCGGGAGCGAGGCGGCGGTCGAGATCAAGGACCTCAAGAAGAGCTTCGACGGCAAGGATTACGTCCTCAACGGCATCGATCTCGAGATCCCGAAAGGGCGGATCACCGTCATCATCGGTTTCTCGGGCACCGGCAAATCCGTGTTGCTCAAGCACATCCTCGGCCTGCTCAAGCCGACTTCGGGCGAGATCCGCGTTCTCGGGCGGGAGATTGGCGGGATGGGAGTCGAGGAGCTCACGCGCTTCCGGCAGCAGTACGGCATGCTTTTCCAGTACGCGGCGCTTTTCGACGACATGTCGGCGGTGGACAACGTGGTCTTCCCGATCAGGGAACACCGCCGCGACCTCACCAAAGAACAGATGCGGGGGATCGCGCGCGAGAAGCTCAAGCAGAGCGGGCTCGACGAAAAGCACTTCGACAAGCTGCCGGCGGAGCTCTCGGGTGGGATGCGCAAGCGCGTGGGCCTGGCCCGGGCCTTGGCCTTGGATCCCGACCTGATGATTTACGACGAACCCACGACCGGACTTGACCCCGTGCTCACCGAAATGGTGGATAATCTGATCGTGAGCACCCATAATTTGAAGCAAGGGACGACCTCCGTCGTCGTCTCGCACGATTTGTACGCGGCGTTCCGCATCGGCCATTACATCGCGATGTTGAACAACGGGAAGGTCCTGCTCGCGGGGACGCCCCAGGACTTCCTCGATTCGGAGATCGAGCTGGTGAGGAAATTCGTGGCCAAGGGAGTTCACAAGGCATGAGCGTCTTCTCCACGCCGGAGTTCAAAGTCGGGGCGCTCGTGCTGATCGTCACCGGCCTCATCGCGACCATGTCGCTCAAAGTGAGCGAGAACCCGAGTTACCTGGGCGCGAGCAAGGGCACGTGGTTCCTGCTCGACGACGCCAGCGGCCTCATCAAGAAATCGAACGTGAAGATGGCCGGCATCAACGTCGGCGTGATCGAGGACATCACGCTCCAGAACGGCGAGGCGCGCGTCGACGTCGTGCTGAAGGCCGACGTTCCGGTCACGCGCTCGGCGCGCGTCGAGATCCGGCCCAACGGCATCCTCGGCGACAAGCACGTCGAGATCATCGCCGGCGACCCGCGCGACCCGCCGCTGCGCTCAGGCGAGCAGATCCTCGTCGTCGACGACCGGGCGTCGGTCGACCGCCTCATCGGAGAGGTGAGCAAGATCACCAAGTCCCTTTCGACGGTCGCCGAGAACGTCAAGTCCGCCACGGAGGGCGACGCCGACAAGCCGCTCGGCCGCATCATCTCCAACATCGAGGAGATGACCGGCGACCTGGCGGAGCTGACCCGGGAACGCAAAGGCCAGGTCGGCGACATCATCCAGAGCCTGAACAACATCACCCGGACGGTCGACGACCTCGTCAACGACCCGGGGAGGGACGGCTTCAAGGCGGCCTGGAAGGACGCTCTTCATTCGCTCCGCCGCATCGAAACGTCGCTCAAGAACGTCGAGGAGATCACGGACAAGGTCAACCGCGGCGAGGGCACGATCGGCAAGCTCATCAACGACGAGACGACGGTCGAGGAGCTCAACTCGGCGATCCAGAACGTGAACAACCTGCTCGACATGGCGGGCAAGATGCAGACGTCGTTCGACTTCCACTCGGATTACATGACGAACACGTCGGTGACGAAATCCACGCTGGCCATCGCGATCCAGCCGGGCCTCGATCGTTACTACGAGATCGGCATCGTCGACGACCCGAGCGGCGTGGTGGAGTCGACGCAGGTCACGACGACGACCGCGGGCGGGCAGACGGAGATCACCGAGGACAAGCGATTCAAGAACAAGGTCAAATTCAACGCCTTGTTCGCGAAGAACTTCTACAACTTCTCGCTCAAGGGCGGCGTGATCGAGAGTTCGGGCGGGGTGGGTTTCGATTACTACTTCCTCAAGCGCCGGTTCCGCGCCTCGCTCGAGGCGTTCGACTTCTCCGACCTGCACATGCGCGCGACTTTGCGTTACAGCGTCTTCCGGGGCGTGTACCTCTCGGTCGGCGCCGACGACTTCACGGCCAAGGACCGCAGCTCGTCCGCGTTCGTGGGCGGCGGCATCTTCCTGACCAACGACGATCTGAGGCTTCTCCTGACCCGCATGCCCTTGTGACATCGCCATCGGCGAGCCGTGTCGCGCCGCTGCGCGAAGCGGCCGCTCGCATCTTTCCAGCCCCGAAAAGGAAGGGCATGGACGACTTTTTTGCGAAGCGGCGCGGTGTGTGGCATATCTTTCGTACCTTCCGTCAAACAAGCCGAGAAACAAGGACGTCGACATGTTCAAGAACGCTTTGGTCAGCACATCGGACAAGACCGGATTGGTCGAGTTCCTCAAACCCCTGGTCGACCGCGGGATGCGCGTCGTTTCGACCGGGGGCACGTCGAAGCACCTGCGCGAGAACGGGATCCCGGTCATCGAGGTCGCCGAACAAACGGGCTTCCCCGAAGTGATGGACGGGCGGGTCCGTACTCTCCATCCGAACATCCACATGCCCCTGCTCGCGCGCGGCGCCGTGGCCGAGGACATGGACATGCTCAGGGCGAACGGACTCGAGCCCTTCGATCTCGTCGTCGTGAACTTGTACCCGTTCGAGGGCGCGCTCGCGCGCGGTGCGGAAGGCGAGGAGCTCATCGAATACATCGACATCGGCGGCCCCAGCCTCCTGCGCGCGGCGGCCAAGAGCCACGAGCGCGTCGCGGTCGTCTGCGAGCCGGCCGATTACGGCTGGGTCGGCGGGCGGGAGCTCACGCTCGGGGAGCGCCGCTCGCTCGCGGCGAAAGCGTACGCCCACACGTCCAGGTACGACGCCGTGATCGCGGCGGCCATTGATCCCGGTCCGCTCGGCAACCGCTTCCTCGCCGGTCGCTTGGTTCAGGAGCTTCGTTACGGAGAGAACCCGCACCAGCGCGCGGCATGGTTCGCGACGTCGCGTTCGGGCTTGCACGAAGCGGTCGTTCGGCACGGCAAGCCGCTGTCGTACAACAACATCCTCGACCTCGAGGCCGCTTGCGCGACCGTCTCCGAGTTCGCCGGGCCCGCGGCTTGCGCGGTCAAGCACAACAATCCCTGCGGCGTCGCCGTCGCGGAACGGGGCGCGACCGCGGCGAAGCTCGCGCTCGAAGCCGATCCCGTCAGCGTTTTCGGCGGGATCGTCGCGCTCAACCGGCCGGTCGATCCCGAGGCCGCCGAGGCGCTGGCGGGGGTTTTTCTCGAATGCGTCATCGCGCCCGCGTTCGCGCCCGACGCGTTCGCGATCTTGGCGAAGAAGAAAGACGTCCGCCTTCTCGAGTGGCCGGCGCTCGGCGATGGCGCCGCCGCAGGGGCCGCCGCGTACGAGTTCCGCACGGTCGCAGGCGGGTACCTGGTCCAAAGCCGTGACCGCGTGGAGACGTGGACGGCGTCGGGCGACACGGCCTGGCAGGTGTTGGGCGAAGAGCCGGGCGAGGCGGTCAAGGCCGACATCGCGCTGGCGTGGCGCGCGTGCGCCCATCTGAAGAGCAACGCCATCGCGCTCGCCTCGGGCGGCGTCACCGTCGGCTTGGGAATGGGCCAAACGAACCGGGTGGACGCGGTCGAACAGGCGATCGCGCGCCTTCGCAAACACCATCCGGGCGCCGTGGACGTGGTCCTGGCGAGCGACGCTTTTTTCCCGTTCCCGGACTCGATCGACCTGGCCAGCCGGGCTGGCCTGAAGTGGGTGGCTCAGCCCGGGGGATCCATCCGGGACGCCGCGGTTTTTTCGCGCGCGAAGGAACTCGGTGTTACACTTATCCTGACGAGGAAAAGGCATTTCCGGCATTGAGGCCGGAACTGGCGTGGTCGGCTTGAGGCCGGAACCGATCTGACCGGCATTGGGGCCGGAGCCGTGTTTGAGGTGGCAGCGTGATTGTTCAGCAGGGTGCGGACAAGGACGAGTCGTACTGGTTGGTGAAATCCGGTGACCGCATCCTGGGGCCGTTCAAGCGCGAAGAGATCAAAAAAAAGCTCTACGAAAAGGAGATCGTCGTCATCGACGAGGTGACGACGCCCATGCGTCGCTGGAGGTACATCCGCGACGAGCCCGCGTTCGCCGTCGTGGTGGAGGAGATCCGCAAGACCAATCTGGGCTCGCGCGAGGACACCGAGCTCGGCACGTTCACGAGCACGACGCAGACCGTGGAGGTCGCCGAGGACACGACCACCCCGATCGGCGGGCTCGGCGCGCCGTCGTCGATCCAGGACGCGGAGATCGTCGAGGAGAAACGAGCCCCCAACAGCGCCCGCATCGCGCCCCCGCAGGCGCCGGGCCGTTCGTACGGCTACGGGCAGGACCGCCGGGTGCGGCAGGACCTCAAACGCAGCGCCCGCATGATGTGGATCGTCACCATCGTCGTCCTCCTCGGGGCGGGCTTCATGTTCGTGCGCCTGCAAGCCGATCACGAGCAACACGACACGGGGGCGAACCTCTTCAAGCTCGTCAACGAGGCGACGGTCGCGCGCAAGCTCGGGGACTTCCGCCGCGCGACGGAGATCTACAAGCGGCTCGCCGACGCCGGCTACCTGGATCCCGACATGATGATCGACATGGCCGCGCTCTTGCTCAAGACCGGCGATTACAGCGTTTCGCCCGCGCGAGTGCTCGATACGGTTCAGAAGGCGAGCCTCGTCTCCTCGCGCCCCGAGACGCGCGCCAAGCTCGAGACCGTCCGCGGCCTCATGTACCTCGTGGACGCGGGCCGCGAGAACGCCAAGTCCCAGTACAAGAAGGCGCGGGATTCGTTCGACGAGGCGTTGAAGCACGAGCCCGGCTATCCGTACGCGGCGTTCAACCGGGCCATGTCCGTCTATCTCGACCCTGATTTCGACGTCCTCGACAAGGAAGGCGTGCAGGAGCTGGCGGCGGCGTTCGAGGGGCTCGCGTCGAGTTCTCGCGCCGAGCCGTCGGTGCGCAGCTCGGCGGCTCTCATGGCGGCCTTGACCCTTTTGAAGCCCCGCAACCCGTTCTACGCCGCCCGTGTCGGCCGCGCGCTCGACGCGTACAAGCAGAGCAACGCGCATTACTGGCAGGAAGCCTCTTTCCTGCGGATCTACGCGCTGTACCTGGAGAACAACATCGCCAAGGCGCAGACCGACCTCCGCCTCATGCTCTCCGTGGACCCGTTCGTCACGGGCGAGCATTTCGTCGAGCCGCTTCTCTACGTGGCGCCGCTGAAATGGGCGAGCCTCCTGCCGATCTGCGAGGAACTCTACCGCGGCATCAACGTGCCGTCGGGCCCCTCGAACCGCGTTTGGCCGGAACCCGAGGCGATGCTGCAGTTCTGCCGCTTCCAGGCGGGGCACCGGCCCGAGACGGCGCGCGAGAACCTCGCCGAGCTCGAGCGCAAGAACCCGTTGGACGCGCGCATCCGCTCCCTCGCCGCGTACACGATGATGTCGCTCAACCCCGAGCAGGCCAAGGCGAAGGTCGCCGACGCCACCGATGACCAGGAATGGGATCTCGGCCGGGTGCTGCGCGGCCGGCTGTGCCCGCGCGGGGATTACAAGTGCATCAACGGAGAACTGCCGAAGGTGACCACGGTCACGCCGCCGCCGCTCTATTTCCGCGTCGGCGCCGCCCGTTACCATCTCGCCCTGCATGCCGAGGCGCTCAAGGCGGGCGAGTCGGGGAAAGCCGAAGAGTACATGCGCCGCGCCCGGGAGAACCTCGACATCGTCCAGCGGATTTCGCCGCATTACCTGCCTTTGCTCGGCGTCACCGCTGAAACTGAGGGGCAGTGATGCGTTTCGCGGCGTTCGCCGTCGCGTCCGCGGCGTTCGCCGCGGCCGCTTGCGGCCGGGAATCCCGCGGTTACCAGAGGCATTCGTATTCGACGCGCAACATGCCTTCGGCGTCGGCGGAAGTGAAGCTTCCGGTCGGGCTGTGGGAGAAGATCGAGGCGGTGCAGGCCGGCGGCGCCAAAGACGGCGTTCAAACCGAGTTCATGGCGGTCAAGGTTTTCCTGATCGAGAAAAACCGCGGCGCCCTCGGCGGGCGGAACCACGAGCTCCTGTTCGGGGAAGGCGGCGGCGAGCTCGATCTCAAGGATTTCGCGTCTGAGCGGAGCGGCACGTTCCTCATCGCCTTCGAGGCGGCGCTCGACGGGGAGGGGACGGGCCCGCGCGTGTTTTACCTGAGCAACGCCGTTCGCCGCCATTTGGAGCGCGAATCCGTGGGAGCGGGCTGCAAGGGTTATTACGAAATCACTTCGTTTTTCTCGAAAGCGATGAAAACCGGCGGTTTCCAGGTCAACACGACGGCGGGCCGCCACGTCAGCGCCCTGGCCGGCACGTATTTCTTCGCGATCCCTCGCGGCGAAAAGCTTCATCTCGCCCAAGTGACCGTCAAGGACTCGCGGTACCGGCCGCTTCACTGCCGCCGTTGAGCCAAAATTGGTGCCAGGCCGGGCGCGACACGCTATATTCGCTTCGACTCTATCCGCTCCGAAGGGGAAGAACGATGCAGTCGAACGCCGAAGGGTCGCCACCCGAGGGATCGCAAATCGAGGGATCGCAAATCGAGGGATCGCAAATCGAGGGATCGCAAGACAAGGACGCGCCCGCGCGGGCCGCGCCGCCGAAGCAGTTCGTGCGCGACCTGTCCGAAAAGCAGGCCGTGCACGGCGTTTTCCTCGCCCGCGACAAGTCCCTGCTCGTCGGCAAGAACGGCAAGCCCTACTTGAGCCTCCGGCTCGCCGACGCGAGCGGCTCCGTCGACGCGCGCGTCTGGGACAACGTCGAGACCGTCAACGAATTGTTCCAGAGCGGCGACATGATCCGGGTCAAAGGCCAAGTGCAGACGTTCCAGGGGCGCCGGCAGGTCGTCGTTCACCGCCTCGAGAAGGCGTTGCCCGAGGAGTTCGACATGGCGGACTTCGTCGTGCGCTCGGCGCGCGATCCGGAGGCGATGATGGCCGAGCTCCTGCGCGTCGCGGAAGCGGTCGAGGACCGCAACATCCGCCAATTGACGCTCGACGTGCTCAACGACGCCGACGTGCGCGCGCGCCTGCTCGTCGCGCCCGCGGCCAAGACGATCCATCATGCGTACTTGGGCGGCCTGCTCGAGCACACGTTGTCGATCTGCGGCCTGATGCGCGCGATCCACGCGCATTACGTGGCCTGCGGGGCCGTGATGAAGCTCGATTATCTCGTCTTCGGGGCGATTTTCCACGATATCGGCAAGATCTGGGAACTCGATATCGATCGGGGCATCGGTTACACCGACAAAGGGAAGCTGCTCGGGCACATGGTGATGGCGGTCGAGCTGGTGGAGAAAAAAGCGTCGCGGATCCTCGGGTTCCCGGAGGAACTCAAGGACCTGCTCAAGCACATCATCCTGAGCCATCATGGGCGCGTCGAGTACGGCAGCCCGAAGACGCCGATGTTCCTGGAGGCGTTCTTGGTGGCCGCGGTCGACGATCTCGACAGCAAGGTCAACACGATCGACGCGTTCATGAGGTCCGAGCGGGCCTCGGGCGACAGGTGGTCGAGGTTCAACCAGTTGTTCGAACGCTATTTTTTCCTGAAAGCTTAAGGCGCGCGCATGAACGATTTCCTGCGGGCCTACAAGAGGTACGATCCGGCGGCGAAGTCGGCTCTCGAGATCGCGTTGCTTTACCCCGGCCCCAAAGCGGTCTTCTTCCACCGGATCGCCCACGTGCTTTACGGGGCGGGTTTGTTTTTCCCGGCGCGTTTGGTCTCGGAGTTGTCGCGGTGGCTGACCGGGATCGAGATCCATCCCGGCGCGAAACTCGGGCGCCGGCTCGTGATCGATCATGGCATGGGCTTGGTGGTCGGAGAGACCGCCGAGGTCGGCGACGACTGCATCCTGTTCCACGGAGTCACCCTGGGCGGAACCAAATTCGACCCGATCAAACGGCATCCCACCGTCGGGCACCGCGTGCTGATTGGCGCCGGGGCGAAAGTGCTGGGCCCCGTCGTCCTGGGAGACGACGCGCGCGTCGGCGCCAATTCGGTCGTCACCAAAGACGTGCCGGCCGGCAGAGTGGCCGCGGGGATCCCGGCCAGGCTCATGGAGCCCGGTTGAGATCCGCCGCCCCCGCGCGGGCCTTCTCCCGATCGGCGCGGGCGAACCGCTGAACCCATTCACCCCGGACCGGATCTCACGCCTGCGGCTTCGTCCCGGGCGTTTCGAGGTTCTGGTGGTGCCAGAGCGAGTAGAAGACCGGGATCGTCATCGCGAACAGCATGGTGGCGACGGCGAGGAACAGGCTCGGCCGCGCGAGCAGATTGGCGATGAACAGGAGCAGGCCCGTGAGCGCGGCGACGCGCGATGCGAACTTATGGGTCGCGTCCCAGTTCCTGCGCGAACCGAGGCTCCACGGCGTGCGCACGCCGATGAAGCGGTTGGGCTCGACCTCGCCCAGGACCGACGCGATGAACATCATGAACAGCGCCAGGCCGCCGACGATCCACGGCTGCAGGAGCCCGGCGCTCGGGTGGATCGCGTTGAGGAGGGATCCGACGTGGATGGCGGCGAACAGCGTCCCCACGGCCGTGTTCGCGCGCCCGACGATCCGTTGCATCTTCGGCGACATGTCCTTGGTCACGAAGAAAACGAGGAGCGGGAAGAGCAGCAGATCGAGTGCGTAGACCGCCGGCAACAGGGCGAGCGCCGCCGCCCTGGAGCCGTGCTCGACCGGGTTCCCATCGAGGCCGAAACGGATCGGGACCGGATCGGGGAGGAGGCTCGAGTAGTGGCCGCTCGCGGCGAGCATGAAGAGCAGCAAAAGCAGGCTGGGGGCGTAGGGCTGGATCGAAAGCCGCGCGGCCCGGGTCCTGGTTCGGTTTTCCGTCATCTTTTCACCTCACCGTCGTGGCTTTTTCGCGGCTTCGGGGGTCGTGGCCGCCTCGGGAAACAGCAGGAGGACGAATTCCGCCTTCCGGCCGGCGGTCTTGGCCGCGAGCTCCGGCAGCGTGCCCTCGAGCGCGAGTTCGTTTTCGAGCGTCAGGTCGAGACCGAGGAGCGCCCGTCGCTTGGGAAAGAGGGTCGCGAGCTCGGAGAGCAATTTGCCGAGGCGGTAGGGGGTGTCCATGACGATCGCCGCCCGGGACTCGTTCCCGAGCTCGCGGAGAGCGGCGTTCCGCGTTTCGCGCTCGGCCGGCAGGAAGCCGCGGAACAGGAACTGGTCGATCCGCGCGCCGGCCAGGCTGAGAAGGCACATCAAGCTCGAAGCGCCCGGCAACGCCGTGACCGGGACTCCGGCCCCGCGGCAAGCGGCGACCAGGCGCGCGCCCGGATCGCAGAAGCCGGGAGTGCCGGCGTCGGAGACGAGAGCGACGTTCTTCGCGCGGCAGAGCTCGAGCAGTTCGGCCACGTCGGCGTCCGTCGAATGCTCGTTGAGAAGGCGAAGGTCGCGGCTCTCAAGCCCGAGGCGCTTGAGGAGGGTCGAGGCCTCGCGGCGCTCCTCGCCGATGACCGCGTCCGCGCCCTTGAGGGCTTCGAGCGCGCGCAAAGTGATGTCGCCCAAGTTGCCGATCGGCGTCGCGACGATTTTCAGCGGCATGACCGGCGCTCCAACCTTACTCTCCCGGTTGCGGGCGCGGTGGCTTCGGCAGTTCGTAATCCAGGTGCGGGAGCGCGTAAAGCAACGAGGCCGCGACGATCGAGTGGCCGAGGCTCCCGTCAAGGATCATGCGGTACACGTCCGGAATCGGCTTGAGCACCACCCTCAGGTCTTCGTAGGGATCCGGCGCGGGTTCGGCGATTTGCCGGCAGCCGAAGCCGATGTACGTGTGCATGACGTTGTTCTGCATGGCCGGGTTGGGGCGGTGCCGCCCGATCAGGCGCAAGTCCCGCGCCTCGAAACCCGTCTCCTCCAGAAGTTCGCGGCGCACGGCGCTCGCGACGTCGGGGTCGGACGGGTCGGTGGAGCCGCCGGGGATTTCGAGCGTCGTCTCCCCGCCCGCGTGGCGGAACTGCTCGACGAGCACGATCTCGCCGTCGTCCGTGACGGGCACCACATTGGCCCAATCGGGGAATTCGAGCACGTAGTAGCGGGGCATGACGCGGCCGTCGGGCAACTCGCACTCGTCCACCCGGAGTCGGAAGACCCCGCTTGAGAACAGCTCCCGGCTCGCGCGGGTCTTCCACGGCTTGATCACGAGGCCCCCTCGCCCTTGCAGAGCCAATCGGTTTCGAAGTGCGGGACGCGCGCGAGCTCCGGCGCCGCTCGCTCCCGGCCCGAATGGGTCGTCTCGATGAACACGAGGTTCACGCCGGGGCAGTTTTCGCGCACGAGGTTGAGGTTCACCGGCTCGTTCTCGAAGAGCCAGACGTGGCGGTAGGCCCGAACCTCGTTTTGGAGGACGGAGAGCTTGAAGCGCGCGTCGTTCAGCCCGGGCTCCGGCTTCAGGAGCAGCCGCGCGCGCTCGTGGCCGAGCGGGAATCCCCACGCACGCAACGAGGCCAGCGTGCCGTCGCGCATGCGGCCGGTGTCCCGGCCGGTGAGGTACATGATATGGGCGCCTTCGTTTTCCAGCGCGCGGACGAACTCGACCGCTCCCGGCATGGGCCGGTCCTCGCCGAGATAGGCGTTGTTGAAAAAGAAGTGAAGCCAGTGGGAATGCAGCTCGCTGAAGAAATCGGGGTGGTCCGCCTCCCGCAAACCCGCCCGGCCGAGACCCTCCTTCAGGCCCCAATCCTGCGGGTGGATCCGCGCGGCGAGCGTTTTTTCACAGGCCTCCGGATATTTTTTTCGGCGTTCCGGGTCGTGCGCGAAGGTTTCGATGATCTTCTGCACGCGGCCCGTGAGGTCGTAGAGCGTCGAATCCAGGTCGAAGACGGCCAGGAACGGTTCGCGGTCGCGGCGGGCGCCACGGGCCGATTCCAGGGCTTTTCGCAGGATTGAAGGGGCTTCGCGCATGTGACGCCGGTTCTAGCAGAGCGTCGCTGGAAGCGCCAGCCCGCGGACCGCCGGTTCCGTCAAGGCCGTGTCAGAAGTCTCAAGTCGGGAGTTCAGCGTTGTGAAACCGGGGCGAGTTTGTTAGAAAAAACGCGGATTCAAAGACAAGCTCAAGTCCGCCCAGGGCCTGCGATTTTCAGGTTCGGCCCCAGGCCCGGCTTTCGATCCGGCGTTTGGGCCGCGATTTGAGCGACGAGAGGTATCCGATGGCTCGTTGCGACGCTCGAAGGTCCGTACTCGCCCTAGCCGCGTTCGCGTTGCTTCCGGCCGTCAGTTCGGCTCTCAGTGGCTGCACCTTCAAAAAGGCCGAACTCGGCACGAAAGAGAACCCCGTCAAGGTCTTCTTTGTCCCGAGCGTCGACGCGAAGGTCGTCGACGCGAGTTCCAAAGAGATCAAAGCCTTCCTCGAAGCCAACACGCCGTATGAATACCGGATCAAAGTCCCGCAGAGTTACATCGGCGTCGTCGAGGCTTTCGGGTCGAAACAGGCCGATGTCGCGGCGTTGAACACCTTCGGCTACCTGCTCGCCAACAAGAAATACGGCGTCGAAGCCAAACTCACCGTGACCCGCTTCGGTTCGAGCACCTATCAGGCGCAGTTCCTGGCGCGCGCCGACGGCGGGATCAAGGATCTCAAGGACCTCGAGGGCAAGAAGCTCGCGTTCGTCGACCCCGCGTCGACCTCCGGGTATTTGCTCCCGATGAAGATGCTCAAGGACTCGGGAATCAAGATCGGCGAGCACATCTTCGCCATGAAACACGACAACGTCGTTTCGATGATTTACAACAAACAGGTCGACGCCGGCGCCACGTTCTATTCGCCCCCCGAGGACGGCGAGATCCAGGACGCCCGTCGCCTCGTCAAAACGCAGCATCCCGACGTCGAGGAGCGCGTGAAGATCGTCAAACTCACCGAGCCGATCCCCAATGATCCCATCGTGTTCCGCAAAGAGATGCCGGAGGCGATGAAGACCGCGATCATCGAGGCGCTCCTCAAATTCGTGGCGACGCCCGAAGGCAGGGAGTCTTTCAAGAAGGTCTACGGCGTCACCGACCTGCAGGCGGCCACCGACGCCGATTACGACAAAGTCCGCAAAATGATGAAGGAGCTCGGCGTCGACGTCGGCTCGGTCCTGTCGAGCGAAAAAACCAAGAAATGAGCGCGCGCGTGAGCAATCCCGAAACGATCCTGTCGGTCCGCGATCTCGAAAAGACGTACCCCAACGGGGTGCGCGCCCTGAAGGGCGTCAGTTTCGATGTGAAGCGGGGGGAATTCCTCGTCATCATCGGCCTGAGCGGCTCCGGCAAGTCGACGATGCTCCGCTGTTTGAACCGCTTGCACGACCCGACGGGGGGGCGCATCCTCTTCAAGGGCCGGGACGTCACGGGCATCGAGGGCCAGGGGGTCCTCGAGCTGCGCAGCCGCATCGGCATGATCTTCCAGCACTTCAACCTGATCCCGCGCCACACGGTCATCGGAAACGTGCTGTCCGGGGCGTTGTCGCGCACGTCGACGCTCAAGAGCGTGCTCGGCCTCTGGTCGCGCGAGGACCGCGAAAAAGCGATGCGGTACCTGCGCCTCGTCGGCATCGGCGACAAAGCGTACTACCGGGCGGCGCAGCTCTCCGGCGGCCAGCAGCAGCGCGTGGCCATCGCTCGGGCCCTCACGCAATCGCCGGACGTGCTGCTCGCCGACGAGCCGGTCGCGAGCCTGGATCCGGCGACCTGCCACACGGTCATGGATTACCTGAAGAAGGTGAACCAGGAACTGGGGCTCACGATCATCTGCAACCTGCACTTCCTCAGCCTCGTCCGGCAGTACGCCACGCGAGTGATCGCGCTCAAGGGCGGGGAGGTCGTTTATGAGGGCGACCCGAACAGCATCGACGACGCTTGGTTCCAGCGCATCTACGGGGAAGGCGCGAAAGAAGTCCACATCAACTGATGTCCGGCACAAAAGGCGAAAAAGCATGACCCAAACCTCGATCGGCCCCGCTGTCCGCCGCACCATCTTCGACGCTTTCGTGTTCGCGTACGTGGCTTTCGCGTTGTACGCGCTCGCCACGAACCCGACCGAGGAGATGCTCCTCGATCTCGAGCGGAACGCCGCGCTCGCCGGCTCGCTCGCGCTCGTCGGCGCGGCCGCGTCGCTCGCGTTCAACAAATCCGGCTGCCGCACGCTCGGCGAAGTGCTCTTCGCGCCGGCGCACAAGCGCCAGGCGGCCGGGGAGCCGAAAGCCTGGTTCAAGACGTTCTGGGGCCAGCAGGCGGTGGTGACCACTTTGGTCACGCTCGTCGCCGGGCTCATCGTCACCGAGTTCAGCCTGGTCGCCCTGCTCGACCGCGAGCGGATCTCACAGGCTTCGAAGCTCCTGGGGCAGCTTTTCAATCCCGGCTGGGCGATCCTGCCGACCGTCGTGCTCCACATGGTGCAGACCGTGTACATGGCTTTCGTCGCCACGGCCATAGCGGTTCCGATCGCTTTCGCGCTCAGCTTCCTCTCGGCCAAGAACATCATGCGCTCGTCGGCCGCCGGCCTGGCGACCTACACGATCCTCCGCGTGATCTTCAACGTGTCCCGTTCGATCGAGCCGATCATCTGGGCGATCATTTTCGCGCTTTGGGTCGGCTTCGGGCCGTTCGCCGGCATGCTCGCGCTCATGATCCAATCCATCGCGTCGCTCGCGAAACAGTATTCGGAGTACGTTGAAGGCGTCGACGAGGGCCCGATCGAGGGGATCCGCTCGACGGGCGCGACGATGCTGCAGACGGTGTGGTTCGCGATCGTGCCCCAGGTGACGTTGCCGTACATCTCGTACACGATCTATCGCTGGGACACGAACGTGCGCATGGCGACCATCATCGGGTTCGTCGGCGGCGGCGGGATCGGCAAGCTCCTCATCGAATACCAGCTGCAGGGCGCGTGGCCCGAGGTCGGCTGCATCCTTCTCGTCGTCGCCTTCGTCGTATGGGTGATGGACGCGTTTTCCGCCTACGTCCGCGAGGCGATCAAGTGAGCCGGTTCGTCCCACGCCGGCCCCGCGAACGTTTTCATCGAGGCCGGACCGCCCGTTGATCCCCGGCCCCCGCCGGCGAGAGCCGGGACCCGTCGTTCATTCGCGGTCGAACTCGCCGGCATCGATCCGACGCTTCAGGTCCTTGCACGCGGGCGGCACGGGCAGGCCCCGATAATGTTCGGCGGCCGTCGGCATCGTGTAGTTCGGCAGCTCTTCCGGGCTGAATTCGATGACCGACTTCGGCTCGCAGTAGAACACCTCGACTTTCGACGGCTTGCCGTCGGCGCGCGTGGCGCCCACGCCGCGCAAATGGACTTCGCGAAGGTCCGACTTGTACGAGAACGCGATGCCGTCCGAGCCGATCTCGAAATCCGGCACGCGAGGCACGTCTTTGCCGTCGACGAGCACGCAAACGGTCGCCGGGTCGATGGCGACGCTGTTTTTGAGCTGGAACTGCGATTTCACCTCGAGCTTCACCGCCGCGGCCTCGCCGATCTGGCGCATGCCGGTCTCGTAATCGTTTTTCGAGATGTCGACGGCGACGCCTTCGTTGTCGCGGATCAGGTCCAGGTAGCCGTAACCGACTTCGTTTTCGGAGAAGTATTCGGGGAATTTCTCGTCGGGCGCGGGCACGGTCGGGACCGAGGCCTCTTCGGTGTAGAGGATCCCCGAGATCAGGAGGGGGTTCGCCTTGTCCGTCCCGGGAATCCGTTGCAGTTCGCGCAGTTTCTCGTAGACGGAACGCGAGGTGACGGTCGGGTTGCCGTCGGCGTCGCGGCAGTAGACCGAGTTGGCCTTTTCTTCGACGGTGAGCCCGGTATTCAGGTATTGGTTCACGTTCGCTTTGGGCTCGACGCCCGGGGGGTAGTTCACGCCGTACGAGCACAGGTCGTTCTCGTCGGAGATGAAAATGACGGCGAGCGCCGCATCGGGACGGAAGAACCCGAGGCGGCGGTTTTCACTGAGCAACGGCTCGGTGACGCCTTTGTCGAGCGAATAGAGGCCCGCTTCCCCGCCGTCGGTGGCGCCCTCGACGCGCATTTTGGTCAGCTTCTGGACGAGCAGGCGGTTGAGCTGCTGCCAGTCCCGCTCGGTTTTCGTGCTTTTGAGGACGGCCGCTTCGCCGGCCGTGACGATGAGTTTGCCGGCGAGCCCGGTCGATTTTTTGTTCGCGCTGTCGTAGGAATAGTCCGCGTGCGCGGCCATGACCGCGAATCGGTAGTCGGTCCCGGACGGGAGGGCTTCGACGAATTTGCGCACGCCTTTGGCGATCGCCCCGCGCTCGGTTTCGAGCGAAGGCGAGGTGTCGGCCACGAACAGGATGTCGATCTTGGCGAGCTTCGCCGGCGGTTGGGCGAATTCGCCTTTCTGGCACGTGGGGCATTTGACGCCCTGGGGTTTGGCGACGTTCGGATTGTGCGCGTCCCTGCAGATCGGGTGGCGGGCCGAGGCGGCGACGTCGTGCATGTCCATTTCGGCGAACGTTTCGGGTTGCGGTTCCTCCGGTTCGGCGATCGGGGTCGAGGCGTCGCGCACGGGCTCGAAATTCATCGGGCCGTGGGGTTCGGCGAAATCGGGGACGTCTTCCTGGGCCTGGTTTGGAACGGGTTGCGCGCCCTTGTGAGAGGCTCCGCCGCAAGCGACCAGGGCGGGCAGGACCAGCAGGGCCGCGGCCAAAAACAGGGCTGGCGAGTCGAAATCCGTTTTCACGTTTGCCTCCGTCCTTTGGTCCGAAAGCAGGGACCGTGCCGACCTCCGTGCCGCTCGCGCGTACGTTTCAAGGGGGTCCCAGGCCCGGCGTTTCGGTCCCGCCGCCGTTTTTCAGCGTCGTTTTGAAGAAAAGAAACGGCCTTCGCGGTTTCACCGGCGCCGCGCGCTGTTTTGCGGGGCCCTGTCGCCCGGTTCGACGGAAACCGCGGGATTCGGCCCCGCCCCGCCCCTTCGTCCCGTCCTTCCGCGCTTGGGAGGGCGCTGGAAGTTCGACACTTTCCGGCGATCGCGCCCGCCGCGGCGATCGCGCTTAAGTCGTTGAAAGCAAAGTCCGATCGGATGTTTCGTTGGAATCAGAGGTACGTATGCAAGAATTGTTTTTCGTCGCCCACGCGGGCGAACAGGCGGGCCCGTTTTCCCTCGACGAGATTTTCTCGAGAATCGAGTCGCGGGAATTGGATCCGAACGATTACATCTACGACGAGGCGTCGCAGGACTGGGTCGTCTTGATGGCGTACCCAGCGCTCTCTGAGAAGATGAAATCGATGAAGCCGTCGGCGCCCCCGAAGCCGAGCCCGGGGTCGGCTTCCGTCACGCCGATGCACGTCGGCGCGGTCGAGTGGTTCGTCCTCAAGGGCGAAAACAAGTTCGGCCCGTTCACGCTCCTCGACGTCGTCAAGATGCTCCAGGACAAAAGCGTGTTCGAGTTCGACTACGTCTGGCACGCGGGCCTGAAAGCCTGGAAGCGCGTCGCGGAAGTCGAGGACTTCCGGCCCGAAGCCATCCGCTCCCTCAAGGAGGCCAGGCTGCCCGATCTCACCGAGATCTTCTTCCGGCGCCGCCACGCGCGCGTCGGGCACGGGGCTTCGATCCTCGTGCACGACAACAAGTCGGTTTGGAAAGGGAGGAGCGTCGAGATCAGCTCCGGCGGCGCCGGCGTCGTCGTGGAGAACGCGTTTCTCCAGCCCGGGCAAGCCATCCACCTGCACTTCAAGCCGGGCGACGGCATGCCGGCGTTCAACGCGACCTGCGAAGTCGTGTCCAAGAAATTCGTCCAGGTGGCGGGCCAGAGCTCGCCGGTTCGGTACGGCGTCAAGTTCGTCCATCTGAACCAGCAGGCTCAGAAGGATTTGAAGGACTACACCGCGAAAAAGAAAAAAGCGGCCTGAGCGGGTGACCGCTCGGACCGATGGGAGTCCGTCATGATCGCGCACAAAAGAACCTGGAAAGCCGCGGCGTCGGCGGCACTCGTGCCGGCGGCGGTCGTCATTTCGGCGTGTTCCGGCCAGAAGTTCGGGCTCCAGCCCGAATCGCAGACCTTCGGCCACAAGGTCGAGTACAACACCGAGGTCGACGTCTTGCTCGTGATCGACACCAGCGGCTCGATGGGCCAGCACCAGGAGCAGCTCGCGCAGCAGATGCCGAGCTTCGTGGCGGCGCTCGACCGCACCCGGCTCGATTACCGCGTGGCGGTGACCACGATGGACATGGGCAACGGCGGCGCCAAAGGCAGGTTCATCTCCGGCCCCGGGTCCGCCCCGCCGGTGCTCCCGTTCAGTCACCCCGGCCTCGGCTCGGTCCTCGCCTCGCGCGTGCGCCTCGGCGAGACGGGTTCGACCGTTGAACGTGGCCTGCAGGCGATGAAGGCCGCCCTCACAGCGCCGAACAACGAGGGCGCGAACGCCGGGTTCCTGAGGAAGGATTCCCTCCTTTCGGTGATTTTCCTCACCAACGAGGAGGATGAAAGCGCCGAGGAGGACTACGCCGCGTTCCTCAACGGCCTCAAACCGCCGCTTTCCTCGGGCGAGAGGTCGTGGGTCGCCAACTTCATCGGCGTGATGCCGAACGACAGCGGCTGCAACACGGCCCAGTGGAACTACCGCGACCCCGGGTTGCGGTACATCCGCCTCGCGCAGGAATCGGGAGGCCGCTCGGAAAGCATCTGTTCGGCCGACTTGCGGCTGGCCGTCGAGAAGATCAAGGCCCGCATCATCGAAATCGTCACCGAGTACTCGCTCGGCGACCGCAAAGCCAACGAAACGACGATCAAGGTCTACGTCGACGGGATCCTGCTGCCGGAGGATCCGACGAACGGGTGGACGTACAACGAGGACCGCAATTCGATCACGTTCCACGGGGCGGGCGTTCCGGCCCCCGGATCGACGATTCACGTGGATTTCACCCCCGAGGGGGTCAAGTGATGGGCGCGGGCTGGCTTTCGGGGATGAGTCGCGGGCTTTCCTCCATCGCGGTCGCCGCGGCTTTGGCGGTCGTCGCGGCTCCGGCCGAGGCGAAACCCGCGAAGGGCGCGGACGACACGGTGGAGGGCGCGCTCCGCCTCCAGCCCGGCGACGAGTCGGGCAACGAGATGAAGGCGCTCAAGACGGAGATGCTCGTCATGAAGAGCGAGAAGCGCGCGCTCTCCCAGATCCTGCGCCTCGAGAAGAAATACGCCGGCACCGCGATGGAGCCCGAGATCCTGTTCCGCTTGGCCGAACTGTACATGCGCCGAGCCCGTTCGCACCGCTTCTTCGAGGTCCATAGATCGTCCGATCAGGTGATGAGCTTCGTTCCCACCCTGGTCAAGGAGGCCTCGGAAGCCAACGAGATCCGCAAGGCGATCGCCACGTACCGGAAGTTGCAGGCGAAATTCCCCTCTTTCCGCAACATGGACGTCGTGGTTTTCAACACGGCGTACGCGCATCAGCAACTGGGGGAGGATCCGCAGGCTGAAGCCGCGTTCGCGCGGGTCACGGCCGAATTTCAGGGGTCGCCGCTCGTGGCCGATTCCCATTTGGCGATCGGCGAGATCAATTACAACCGCCGCGCTTTCGACAAGGCGTTGAGGAGCTTCCAGGCCGTGAGGGAGTTCCCCGCGGCGCGCGTTTACCCCTACGCGATCTACAAGGCCGCATGGTGCCACTACAACATGCAGGACGCCGCCAGCGGGTTGCGGCGGCTCGAGGAAGTGGTCAAATTCGGGCGCCAGGCGGCCGAGAAGAAACTCGACTCGAAGCTCGACCTCCGCAAGGAGGCGCTCAACGACATGATGCTCTTCTACTCCGACGCGATGCCGGCGTCGCGGGCCGTCGATTACGTCCTCGCGCAGAGCGAGGGGCTGGATCCGTTCCCGGTGATCCTGCGCCTTTCGGAGCTCTACGACCGCCACAGCCGTTTCAACGACGTCGAGACGGTCCTCCAGGGCGCGGTCGCGAAGCTCCCGGGGTCGCCCGGCCTGCCCGCGGTCCACGAGCGCCTCGTCTGGAATTCCGAGAAGATGCGCGCTCGGCCGAAGGCGGTCGCGCAGATGATCGGCATGAACGAGTTCTGCAAAGGCCTGCCGGCCGACAAGAAGCCGCAGAAGGGCGCCGAGGACCAGGGG
Source organism: Pseudobdellovibrionaceae bacterium (assembly GCA_021463345.1). Classification (GTDB taxonomy): domain Bacteria; phylum Bdellovibrionota; class Bdellovibrionia; order Bdellovibrionales; family JAMPXM01; genus JAMPXM01. The sequence goes on from JAJTYM010000007.1 coordinate 85,715, forward strand.
CGGCCGAAGGCGGATTGCTTCGCCAAGGTCGCGGACGCCAGCAAGAGGCTCGCGACCAAATGGCACGGCCTCTGGAAAAAGAAGCAGCCGACCGAGGAACTCGCGGCGGCGAGCGAGCAGGCTTACAGGATCTACCTCGACAACGGCGCCGCTTCCGCCGATCCCGAGCTCGCCCGGATCCGCCACCAGTACGGCGAGATCCTCTTCCAGCGCAAGAACTACCGCGAGGCCAGCGCGCAGTACGCCCTGGTGCAGGATTCCAAGCCCGACCGGAAGCTTTCGCACGACGCCGCGTACGCCGCCATCGTGAGCCTCGAGAAGGCGACCGACAACCGGTGGAGCGAGGAAGACGAAAAGCTTTTCGCGAGACTCGCCGACGTTTACCTGAGCCGGCACCCGCAAGGGGAATGGGCCCTCGACCTGCAGTTCAAACGCGCGTTCATCGCTTACGAGAAGGAACGCTATGACGAGGCGGCGGCCGGTTTCAAAAAGATCGGCTGGACGAACGCGGTCACCGACGGGAACCGCGAACGCGTCCTGAAAGCGCAGGATCTCTACCTCGACATCCTCAACGTGAAGAAGGATTACACGGAACTCAAGAACGCGGCCCAGAGCCTGGTGAAAAAAGGCATCGCGGACGCGGGCCGCTTGGCCGGCGTGGAGAAGATCTACCACGAAGCCTATTTCGCCGAGATCCAGCGGCTCGAGGAGAAGGGCGACCTCAAGGCCGCGGCCGAGGCGTACAAAAAATTCGCGCTCGAGAACAGGGCTTCCGAGCTCTCCGCCAAGGCGTGGTGGAACGCGAGCCAGCTGCAGTTCAAGATGGGCGACGCCCAGGGCGGCGCGAACACCTGTTACCACATGCACAAGCTTTTCCCCAAATCGTCCAACGGCAAAGACTGCCTGATGAAGGCGGCCCAGACGTTCGAGGCTTCGGCGCGGCTGGAGCCGGCGGCGCGGGTCCTGCTCAATCTCGCGCTCGTCGACGAGCCCAATCAGGAGAAATGGCGCGAGCTTTCCGCCGATTTCTTCGCCCTCTCCGGCGGCCGCGCCCGCGCGGTCGAGATGTACGTGAAACTCGCCGACAAGCGGAAGCCCGATCAGAGGCTCGGGCTCCTCGAGAAGGCGCTCGCGCTGGAAAAGCTCGAGAACAACGCCAAAGGCGCGCGCGCGATCCAGTCGAAGCTCCTCGCGATGGGCCTCGAGCCTTCGGCGAGCGAGATCCAGATGGAGCACGCCGAAGATCTCCTGGAGCGCGGTCGGTTGATGGACGCTTTCAACCTGTCCAAAAAAATCCTCGGCCGCGGGGCGACCAAAGAGCTCCAAGCGCGCGCGCGTTTCCTCCAGGCGCGGGTCCTCGACGACGAGTTCCGCAAACAGAGCGTGAAAGCGCGGGTCGAAAAGATCGCGCTCGTTCTCAGCATCAAAACGGAGAAGCTCGAGAAGGCCCAGCGGGCTTACCAGGAGGCGATCAGGTACGGGGACCCGAAGATCTCCGTCGCGGCGCTGCGGAAGCTCGCGGATTGCTACCAGCACTACGCGCGATCGATCCGCGACATGCGGCTTCCGGGGGATCTCAACGAGCAGGAGACGCGGGCGCTGCGGGCCGAGCTCGATTCGCTCGTGATCCCGATGGAGGAAAAAGGCCTCGACAGCCTGGGCCAGGCCCTGCAGATGGCGCGCAAGTTTGGCCTCCACGACGGTTCGGTCGTCGAGATCCAGGCCGAAATCAACGAACTCAACATGAAAGCCGGCGCCCCTGCCCCGGCGGAGATGAGTCCTCCCCCGATGGCGTTGCCGGGTTTTAGCACCGCGTTCCTGGGGGTCGGATCATGAGGTTTTTCTTTCGGGCGACGGTCACGGCTTTTTGCGCGACGGCTCTTTCCGCCTGCGCCACGGGCGGCCGGCCGGCCGCGGACGGCGCGGGCGCGGCCCCGCGGGCGAAGTCGATTTACCTCGAAGGCATGGCGGCTCTGGCGCCGTCGAGAGCCCCCGGCGACCGTTGCCTGGCGTCGGCCGCCGCCCTCGGCGGCAAGAGCTGGAAACAGCTCGTCCGGCACGCCAGCGGCTGCGCCAAAACGGGCGATTGGAAGAACCTCGAGCTCGCGGCGCAGGAGCTCTCGCGCGTCGAGATCAACTCGCCCTGGGGAGCGTACTTCCATTCGCTCGCCGCCGAAAACACCGGGGATCTGCCGCGCGCTCTCTGGATGGTCGAGCTCGCGATGAAGAAGGCGCCGGACGCCGGATTGTTCCATTTCCAAAAGGGCCGCCTGATGTGGAAGCTGAAGAATTACAAGGCCGGGGTCGAGGAAGTGGGCATCGCCGCGCGCCGCGACCCCAAACTCGTCGATGCCCACGCTTTTCTCGCCGCCGTCTTCCACCGTGACCAGGAATTCGACAAGGCCGTGGGGCACTACGAAGCCGTTCTCGCCGTCGACCCCCGCCACCGGCCGGGTCTGGAGGGGCTCGCGGACATCCGCGTGGCCAAAGGCGAGTACGCCAAGGCGGTCGAACTTCTCACCGAGGCGGTCGCGGCGTCCCCGCCGGACCTGCGTTTGCGGGTGAAGCTCGCCCAGGCGCACGAGGCCGTCGACGGCAATCAGGAGCTCGCGCTCGAGAACTACCGCGCGGCGCGGGAGATCCAGGGCCGCGCCGGCCGCGCGCCGCTCGAGATCGACATCAACGAGAAGATCAAGACCCTGGAAGCCAAGGTCATGGACGCGAAGGCGGGCAAGCAAGCCAAATTCGATGCGCCGCCCGGCGGGGCTTCGGCGCCGCGCGGGCCCGCGGAGAGGAAAGGGGGCGGGAAATGAGGGTTTTGGCGATCCTCGCGGCATCGGCCGTCGTGTTCACGAGTTCGACGGTTTCAGCGAAAAAGGTGCAGTACCGCAAAGTGCAGGAAGTGAACTTCGACGGCTCGGACGTGGACGGCCAGGTCAGGAACCCGGATGGGGCCTACTTGGCGCAAAAGCGAGGTCTGGACTTCGTGCCGCTGTATAAAGTGAAGAGGAATTTTGACGATAGTTTGAAGGACTCGGTCGAGTATTTGAAATAACCCAATACCCGGTCCGGCCGTACCCGGCGCGGATCGGCGCGGATCGAAACAACCGTCACCGCCGATCAGGAACGTATTCGGAAGGCGAACGCGGTCCCCGGGCAGGGCGAGGGCCGCGACATCCGCTGGAGGGGATATGTTCCCGCAAGGCAAGACAACACGCACGCACAGCTTCGTTTTCATCGCGGCCGCGCTCTCGGCCCTCCTCCATTGCCCGCGGGCGTTCGCGCAGTCGGGCGCGAAAACCTCGCCGGCCCCGGCGGCCGAGGCCGAATCGGTCGGCGGGGAGAACAAAGCCGACAAACTCGACGTCACGGACCTCGAGAGGAAGTACTGGGCCGCGAAAGACACCGATTTCTCCGTCGTGCAGAACCGCACTTACACCAAAGCCGGGCGGCTCGCCCTCTCCGCCGGGTACGGCGTGCTCGTGAACGACCCGTACAGCGACGGCACGAACCTCAGCGGCGGCCTCAATTACTATTTCTCCGAAAGATTCGGCGTCGAATTCAATTACACCCAGACGAAAGCGAACGACAACAAGGCGGTCGAGGCCTTCCGGAATCTGCCGGGCGCGGGCGGGATCAGGCCCGATCACGGCAAGATCAAGAGTTATTACGGCGGCTCGTTCAATTGGGTCCCGTTTTACGCGAAGATGTCCGTGCAGAACCTGAAAATCATCTACTTCGACATGGCGATTTCGCCCGGTTTCGGCGTCACGACGTACGAGCAGCAAGTCGATACCGGCAACTTCACGAAAACGGCCCCGACTCTTTCGTTGGACGTCACCCAGTCGTTTTTCCTGAGCCGGCATTTCGCGTTTCGTTTCGATTACAAGAACCGTTGGTTCCAGGAAAAGGTCCTTGGGTACTCGAACGTGAGCAGGGGGCGCGAGATCCGCACCGAGACCAACCAGACGTCCATCCTGCTGTTCGGCGCGACGGTGTTTTTCTGATGTTCGAGGGATCCGGACGCTCGAAGGAGTCGGAGTTATGAAGACAGTCACGGCAAGCCCTTTGAAACGGCGCGCGTTCTTCTGGACGCTCGCCGTCGTTTTGGGATCGGCCGCGCCGCGCGCCTTGGCCCAGGACTCCTCCTCGCAACCCGCGCCGCGACCGGTGGAGCGATCGGCTCCTCCGCCCTCCGCCTCCGACGCGCCCGCGACGGGCGCGGCTGTGAAAGGCCCGGCCGCCGCGGAAGCGAAGCCGGTCCCTCGCGCGCGATCGGCCCCTCGGCAGAAGACGCTGATCGTGAAGGTCAAGGAATGGGTCGCCGAGAAATGGCGCCAATTCCAGGGCGTTCCGGAGCCGTCGCGCCGCCCCGTCGCGCGGAAGCCGCCCGCGGCATCGGCGCCCGACTCGGCTCCCCCCCCGATCGGTCGGAACCTCCCTGCCCCGGGCGTCGCGTCCACGGCCAAGACCGGCGCCGGTGAGCGGCGCGCGGACCCGTCGGCGGACGGCTCTTTTGGACCGGGCTCCGCTTCGCCTGGATCCGTGAGCGGCGTTCCGGTGCACGAGATCGACGGTACGGACGCGCTCCCGCGCCTGGACATCGGCAGGGAGCGGAGGGTCACGGCCGAGACGTACGCCCTCGGCGGCGACGCGGCCGCGTTCTTCGACAAGATGGTGGCTCACCAAAAAGATTCGCCTCCGCTCCTCGCGCCTTCTCGAATGGCGGAGCTGAAGAGAATCCCTCGGGCGCCCGGGCGGGCGGAGGCCGTGAAGACGGTCGTTTTCAAGCCCAAGGGCAAAGTGAGCCGTGAGGCGTTCGACAAGATATCCCTCGATCGGGCGCCCGAAAACAAATTCAATCTCGGCAAGTACGTGGCCCTCACGCCCGAGGAGCTGCGGTTCCTCTCGGGGCTGCTGCTTTACCAGAGGGGCGACAGGTGCCCGGTCGCGATCGGGTTGTTCCACGCGCTGTCGCGATCGCCGAAGTACGCGGCCGAGAGCAATTACTACCTCGCGATGTGCTCGAAGAAGCTTGGGTTGACGACGGACTTCGTCGATCGCGCGCGCCGCGTGCTGGAGACGGGCGACGCGCATTACTCGAAGAAGATCCTGCCCGAGGTGTCGCCCGACTTGCCGTACGAGTTCATCGAGCCGTTCGGCCGGGCGTTGCTCAAGGTCGCCGGCGACAAGCGGGTCATGGCCTTCGACGCGCCCGAAACGGCCGGCAACGCGCATTACATCCTGGCCAATTACGGCGGACAGGCCGGGAACTTCAAGCTGGCGGCGCGGCACGGCCGAATGGTGCCCGAAGGGCACGCGAAATGGCCGCAGGCGCAGTTCCTGCTCGCGCTCGGCGAGTACCAGACGGGCTCGAAGCCGGCCGCGCTCGAGCTCCAGGAAGGGTTGATCGCCAAGCTCGACGCGGACAAGACCAAGGCCGAGTTCCAGGCGCTCGTGGCCCTGAACCTCGCTCGCATGTACTTTCAGGAGCGCAAGTTCACGCAATCGCGCGAGTGGTTCCTGAAGATCTACAAGGACCACCCCTTGTGGCTGCAGTCGTTGCAGGAGATGGGCTGGTCGCAGCTGCAAAGCGGTGATTTCGAGGGCGCCATCGGCAACATGTACTCGGTGCAGTCGCCGTACTTCAATTCCGTCTACAAACCCGAAAGCTACGTCGTGCGCGCGATCGGCTACCTCAACCTCTGCCAGTACGGCGACGCTTACCGCACCCTCACGGTGCTGGAGAAGACCTACCGCCCATGGCTCGAGCGCATGGCGTCGTACCGGAAGGGACAGCCGGACTACCTGGGTACGGTGCGCAAGTTCCTGGCGCTGAAGAGCGCTTCGGCCGAGATCGACGGCTTGCCTTCGCAAGTCATCCGCGAAATGGTCCGTCACAAGGATTATCTGAACCTGCAGACGTCCCTCAACCGCCAGATCGACGAGCGCGGGGCGTATGCGGGCCTGGACAAAGAGGTCGACAAGGCGTTGAGCCGCGCCAGATGGCTCGTGAACAACTCGCGCAAGCGCGCCGACGCCCTCCGCGCGAAGATCGCCTCGATCAAGAAGAACCCCGCGCTCGAGGAAAACCGGCTCGTTTGGAAAGCCGAGCTCGAGAACGAACTCGGCCTGCTCAACGGCCACTTCTTCGAGATCGACCTCTTCAATGAAGCGAAGGAGTCGCTTCGGGGCTACCGGGCCGAGGTGGTGGCCGGCGCCGACGAACGCGTCGAGAGGATGAAGGGCCGAATCGTCAAGGTCCTCGACGGACGCCTGGCGCGCATGGGGGAGGATCTCGCCCGCATGCTCGAGAATAACGAGCTCTTGCGTTACGAGGTTTTCGCCGGCAGCGGCGAGAACATCCGTTTCCAGATCGCCGGCGGCGAGAAGGGCAACCGCGTTCCCGCCGGCGTCGCGCCCAAGTCGAAGACCCTGCAGTGGGATTTCGACGGCGAATACTGGGAAGACGAGATCGGCCACTACCGCTCGTCGCTGAAGAACAATTGTCCGGACACGAAGACCGCGGGCCTGTAAGGAGATGGGGATGAAAACAAAAGCAATCGTGACTCTGATCGCCGCCGCGCTCCTCGCCGTGCCGGCGTCGGCCAAAACCGACGTGCCCGGCAAAATCGAGCAGCTGAAGGAGAACGCGGCCAACAGCAAGCTGAACCTCAAACAGTACGAGGAGAACCTGAGGATCGTCGAATCGAACCTGCAGGAGAACTCTCGAGCCATCAAGGCCCTCGAGAGGCAGAAGCAGAGCCTCGATAAGCAGAAGCTCGAGACGGCCAAGGGGAAGTCCGGGGTCGACGTCGTCAAAAAGCAGCTCGAGGGGCATTTGGCCGCGGAGACGCGGCAGCTCGAGGCTGAGAAGCGCCAGATCGCCGAGCTGCAAAAGGCCCTCGAGACGCTGTTGGAGAACCAGAAAAAGCGGGAAGCCAACATCGCCGAGTATCAGGCCAAGATGACGACGGTCGAGACCGAGATGGCGTCCTGGTCCGAGCGCAATCATTCTATCGTCGAGCTCGAGCAGGCGATCCGCGAGAAGGAAAAAGAAGCGCTCGCCGACCGCAAGGCCTTCGCCGAAAAGAAAGTCGTGTACGAAGGCGAAGTCGCGAAATGGAAAAAGCAATCGCGCGTCTCCGAGCGCCAGTACGAGAATTTCTCGAAACTCAAGGAGTGAAGACGGGCCCGAGCCCTCCCCCCGACGCCCCCGGGAAACCGACCGCCCGCCGCCGTCCGTCGCCCTTGTGGGGGACGGTCGATAGCGTTACGCTTGAGGCGAGCAAACCGGCGATCGCCGGCTTGCAATGGGAGGGGATATGCTGAGGATCATCATCGTGGCGATGGTCGTGGCGCTCGCGGCGCCCGTCGTCGCCGGGGCTGCGAAGTGCGAGGAGCGGCGCAAGAGGCGGTTTGGGGCGGTCGAGTTCTCGGTCATGGAGACGCGGGACGGGAGATGTTGGTACTTGGCGGGGCCGGTCAGCCGGCCGTCGATGTTCTACCGCGATTACCTTTTCGACGATAAAGGATTCATCCTCGTTTTCAGCAGCTACGGTTTCGGCGATGAAAACACGACCGCCGGCGGCCGCGAGTATCACGTCTTCCCGCGCAGTCACGAGGTCGGGGCGACGGCGGGCGCCGACGGCGTGCGGTTCACGCTCGCGAACGGGGCTTCGGCCCTCTATTCGGCGAGGACGGCGATGTGGGAGGACGTCCGGGGCGTGGCGATCGACGAAAAGCCCGACGTGCGGATCGGCGACGAGGGCGGTTGGGAGCTGCGCCCGCGTTCGGGCGTGGTGCTCGATTTCGGCTTTCGCCTGGGCGGCGGTCCCAGCGCCGACAGGAAAGGCAGGGCGACGTTCGTCGGCGCCGACGGCGAGACCTGCTCCGTATCCAACGCCGAGGTGGTGGAGTGGAGCCCCGACGACGACCCGAGCCTGAAGTTCGCCGACGACGCCGCGCTCGAATCGTACCTGCGCGCGCGCTGCCCCGGTATCAGCTGGCGCTGACGGGGTCGGCTCCGGCCGCCGCGTCCTCGCGGAACTGCGATCGGCAGAGCTGGTGGTACGCGCCCGCGCGCTCGATCAATTCCCGGTGAGGGCCGGATTCCACGATCCGGCCCTTGTCCATCGCGACGATCAGGTCGCATTCCAGGACCGTCGAGATCCGGTGGGCGATGATGATGCTGGTGCGCCCGTGCGTGACGTGGCGGGTGGCTTCCTGGATCAGGGCCTCGCTCTGCGAGTCGATGTTCGCCGTCGCCTCGTCGAGGATCAGGACGTCGGGATCGAACGCGAGGATGCGCGCGAACGCGATCAGCTGGCGTTCGCCGAAGCTCAGGTTCGCGCCTCGTTCCTCCACCTTCGCGTCGAGCCCGCCCGCGCGCCGCCGGAGCAGGTCCCCGCAGCAGGCCTGCTCCGCGGCCCACGCGATGCGCTCGCGCGTGACGCCCGGGTCGCGCAGGCCGATGTTCTCGGCGATCGTGCCGCGGAACATGAACGTGTCCTGTTGCACGACGCCGATGCGGCGACGGAGCTGGTCGCGCCGGATGCCGTCGATCGGCCGGCCGTCGATCAGGATGCGGCCGTTCTCGACGTCGTAGAGGCGTTGCAGGAGAGCGATCACCGTCGATTTGCCGCTGCCCGTGCGGCCGACGAGCGCGACGCTCTGGCCGGGCCGGATCTCGAGGTCGATCGAGTCGAGCGCCCAGGGCAGGCCCGCGCCGTACCGGAAGCTCACTCCGCGGAACTCGATCCGCCCGCCGAGCGCGGCCGTGAGGGGCTCGCCGGCGTCGTCTTCGCGTTTTTCGGCGAGCAGGGTGAAGATGCGTTCGGCGCCTGAGAGGCTGTTCTGGAACAGCTGGTATTTCTCGAGGATGATCCGCAGCGGGTGGATGAAGTCCTGGACGTGCAGGATGAAGGCGATCATCGCGCCCGTCGAGATGGCGCCGTTCGCGGTCATCGCCCCCCCGTACCACAAGGCCACCCCGATCGAGGTCGCGTTGAAGAAATTCACGGTCGGCCAGAGGAGCGCGTAGAGCCTGACTTGGCGCAATTGCAGGAGCTGGTAGTCGTTCGAGAGCTTCTCGAACCTGGCCTTGTTGCGGTCGACGCGGCGGTAGAGCTGGAGGATCCGCATCCCGCTGATGTTCTCGGCGAAGAACGCGTTGATGGCGGCGAGTTTCTTTTTCGACTCGCGCAGGACCTCTCGGATCCTGCCGCTCAGGGCGTAGCCGATGTAGACGAGCGGGGGCGCGATCAGGAGCGTCACGCTCGCCATCTTCGGAGAGATCAGGTACATGGCCACGACGATCGCCAGCATCGAGAAAAAATTGGAGATCATGTGGATGATGCCCTGGGTGAACAGCTCGCCCAGGGCGACGACGTCGTTGGTGACGCGGGTCACGACCCGACCGGTCGGGTTCTTGTCGAAGAACGGGACCGGCAGGGACTGCGTGTGCGAGATCAATTCGTCGCGGATCTCGTACAGGACGCGGTTCCCGACCTTGGCGAACAAGTACGAATGCGCGAACATCATGAAGGCCTTGAGTATCTCCAGGCCCAGGTACGCGGCGGCCATGCCGAGGAGCGTGTCCGTGCGGTTCTTGAGGACGCCCTCGTCGACGGCGTGCCCGAAGACGGTGGGGATCAGGCGCCCGGTGACGGCGAGGCCCGCGACCGCGGCGAGCGTCAGCGCGAACAGGGGTTTCTGGCGCATGAAGTACGGCCAGAGCTTCCGCAGGAGCTCGCGCGGGTCGATCTTCACCTTGACGCTGTCTTCGCTGTAACCGGAGCTTTCGCTCATGATCCGGTCTCCTCGCCCGCCGGCGGGCTGGAGGCGTCGTCGGCGCGGCCGAAAACGGCCGAGAGTTTTTCCTCGCTCTGCAACTGGTGCAGGCGGCGGTACGTGGGGCTCGTCTCGAGGAGCCTTCCGTGCGGTCCCTCGGCCTCGATGCGGCCCTCGTTCAGAACGAAGATCCGATCGGCGTGCTTGAGCGTGGCCAGGCGGTGCGAGACGAGGATCGTCGTCTGGCGCCGCGCCCCGCGCGAGCCCAGGGTCTCGCGCAGGGCGCGCACGATCGTTTTTTCGGTCTTGCCGTCGACGGCGCTCAGAGAGTCGTCGAGGATCACGACGGGAGAGCGGCGGATGAGCGCGCGCGCGATGGTGAGGCGTTGTTTCTGCCCGCCGGAGAGGTTCGTGCCGCGCTCGCCCAGGTACGCGTCGAACCTGTCGGGAAGCGAGTCGATCTCCCGGTCGATGTCCACCGTGCGCGCGGCGTCCCGCACGGGATCGAGGCCCGGGAACTCGTCGAGCCCCAGGGACACGTTTTGCGCGACCGTGTCGCTGAACAGGAACGCGTCCTGGGTCACGAACGAGATGATCCCGCGGAGCGAGCGCTGCCGGACGGTTTCGAGCGGGTGCCCGTTGACGAGGATCTTGCCGCTCTCCACCGGGTAGAGGCGGCAGATCAGCTGCATGAGGGTCGATTTCCCCGCGCCGACGGGGCCGACGAACCCGACCGTTTCGCCCGCCCGGACCTCGATGTCGATGTCGCGCAGGACCGGCTCCCGGCCGCCCGGGTACCGGTAGGTGAGGCCGCGGACTTCGAGTTTCTCGAAATCCCCCAAAATGACATCGCCCTCGTCGGGGATGTCGGTTTCCGTCCCGAGGAGCTCGTTCACCCGGTCGAAGCTCGCCCGACCCTGCTGAACCATGCTCAACCCGATGCCGATCGCGCTCATCGGCCAGATCATCTTGTTGATGTATTGATAGAACATGAAGAACTCGCCCAGCGTGATCTGGCCGCGGACGACGTCCGAGCTGCAGGCCCAGAGCAGGACGGCGCCCCCGGCCGCGACGGCGAAATCCATGAGGGGCTCGAACCCGGCGTCGACGCGCGCCACGCGGTTCTGCGCGTTTTCGTAGTCGCGGCTGATCGTGTTGAAGGCCGCGCGTTTGTTGTTCTCCTGGGCGTAGCTTTTGATCACGCGGATGCCGGAGATGATCTCCTGGGCGTTCGCCGAGACCTCGGAAAGCCGGTCTTGCGCGACCCGATAGAGTTCGTGAACGAGTTTCTCCATCCGTTGCATGATGAACGGGACGAAGGGGAGGAGGATCATCGTCTTCCAAGTCCAGTCCGGCGAGACGTAGAGCATGACCGGCAGGATCATGGCGGTCAAAAACGCGGCGTCGAGCAGGATCAGCGTGCCCGGGCCCACGGCCATGCGGAACGAGTTCACGTCGTTGGTGAGCAGGCTCATCAGTTGGCCGACCGGGTTTTTTTGGTAAAAACTGGGGCCGAGCACGGTGAGTTTCGCGAAGATCCGGTTGCGGAGATCGTCAGCGACCGCTTGGTGGAAGCGGCCGAAGTAGATGCGCCACAGGTAGCGGCAGGCCGTGACGCCGATCATCAGCGCGCCGTACATCAAGATCGCGCGACCCAGGCCCGCCGGGTCTTTCCCCTGGATCTTGTCGATGGCGAGCCCCAGGGCGAGGGGCGTGAGCGTGTCGAGGAGGTTCGTGAAAAAGAGAGAGCCGACCCCGAGCCCGAACGTCTTGCGGTCGCGCCGGAAATAAAAGCGGAACGGTTTTTCAGCGAGATCCGGCGGGAGCCGGTCCAAGCGTTCGAGGGTGGCTGTCGGCATGGGAGCGGCCAGCATGCCTTCCTCGCCGTGGAAAGGCAATTCACGAGGGCGCCGCCGGCCGAAAAAGGCGAGACGGCCGGTCTGGGAGCCGCCGCGCTCCAGCGAGGACCGCGTTCGCCGAGCGGTCCCTCCGTCCCGCTCATGCCCCGCGAGGCCGTCCTCGCCGCGCGCCGTGGAAGCGTCGTGGACAGTTAGGTGATGCGAAGGCCGCATTGGGATTCGCCCGGATCTGTTCTAAAGTCGGAGCTGTAGTTGCTGATCTTTGAACGTAACCCTGAGCCACGGGTCGGTTCCGAGAGTCTCAATCTTGGCCCCCCCATCTTGAGTCATCCTCGTGGATTCGTGCGTGGGCTCAGGGTTTTTTGCGGACCAGCAGATCTTTGGGGGCGAACGGCTTGGCTTCGGCCGAGCCGCTCCAAAGAAAAGCCGCCGTACCCGCGAGCGCGCTCCCGTTCATCGGGGCACCCCCTCCCCACGCGTCACATTGGCCTCCCAATTCGCTTGGCATGAAATTGCGCTTGGGCTTAGATGGCGCCAAACGAGGGAATGGGGGCGGATCCACCGCGCAGGTGGGTTTCGCGGTGTTTTTCCGATCCGCGCGGCGCCGAAGGCCCCGGAAAGAATTGGCAGCGGGACGCCACCTTTCTAAATGACAACTAAGTGACAGCCCCAATACGCTATGTTACTCAAAGCGTTGAAGGAATCCGGAATTCCGAAGTTTTGTGGATGGGACTGATCGAGCCCTCGTTTGAGAGACGGAAGAGGCGGCGCACAGGCGCCGGCGCGGCCGTTGAAACGAACGGAAACGGTTCTCGCCGATGCCCTCCACTGACGGAGACGAGTGACGGAGATGAGAATTTTTCGGCTATCTTTCGCTTATTCTTTCGATTTAGGAGCCTCCATGAACTCTTCGGTTGGCGACACGAGCGCCGGGACGAATACCGCGACGAAGCCCGGCGACCCCACGGCGGTGGGAAGCGCGAGCGTGAAAGACGCGCAGCTCGAGGGGATGTCCCGTTCGTTCGCGTTCACCACGCGCCTCGACGACATCATCGCGTGGGGCCGCAAGAACTCGCTGTGGCCGATGCCCTACGGCACCGCCTGCTGCGGGATCGAGCTCATGTCGGTGATGGGCCCGAGGTACGATCTCGCCCGTTTCGGCGCCGAGGTCGTGCGCTTCTCGCCGCGGCAGGCTGACCTGCTCCTGGTCGCCGGCACGATCACTGAAAAAATGGCGCCGATCCTCGTGCACATTTACCAGCAGATGCTCGACCCCAAGTACGTGATCTCGATGGGGGCCTGCGCGAGCAGCGGCGGCTTCTACCGCGCGTACCACGTCCTGCAAGGAATCGACAAAGTCGTCCCGGTCGACGTTTACGTCCCCGGGTGCCCACCGACGCCGGAAGCGGTGCTCGACGGCGTCATGGCCCTGCAGCGCATGATCGCGACCCACCAACCGCGTCCGTGGAAGGACAACTGGAAGGCTCCGGACTATGCAAAGCTTGGATAATCTCAAGAAGGAATTGTCATCGTTCGCCAAGCCCGCGACGTTCTCGCGGTACAAGTTTTCGGAGTCGCTCGGGCACGGCGTGCTCGAGCTCCCCAAGGAGGACATCGTCCCCGTGCTGCGTTTTTTGCGCGAGACGGGCAAGTTCGATTTCCTCATGGACGTTTGCGGCGTTCACTACCCGGAGCGCGAACAAGCGTTCGATGTCGTCTACCACCTCTTCAGTTCGAAGACCTGCCAGCGCCTGCGCATCAAGGTCGCCTTGAGGGAAGGCGAGGAGATAGACTCGGTCACGCCTTTCTGGAAGGGCGCCAACTGGTTCGAGCGCGAGACGTTCGACATGTACGGCATCCGTTTCCGCGGCCATCCGAACATGTCGAAGCTGCTCACTCACCATCAATTCGTCGGGCATCCGCTCCGCAAGGATTACGACGCCGACGCTCAACAGCATTGCGACTCGGCCTTGCCGCTCCACTTCGAGCCGGACCCGAACCGCGTCGAGGACGGCCGCAGCCTCGTGCCGCTCAATATCGGCCCCTCGCACCCGGCGACGCACGGGACGCTGCGCGTGATGGTCGAGCTCGACGGCGAGAAAGTGCACCGCGCGAACGTCGAGCTCGGGTACCTGCACCGTTGCTTCGAGAAGATGGCCGAAACGCATCCCTATAACCAGGTCATCCCGTACACCGATCGATTGAACTATTGCTCGGCGCCCCTCAACAACGTCGCCTACTGCAAGACGGTCGAGCGTTTGCTCGGCGTGGAAGTCCCGCCCAAAGCCCAGGCGATGCGCATCATCCTCTCGGAGCTCGCGCGGGTCATCGACCACATCGTCTGCATCGGCGCCAACGCCGTCGACCTCGGCGCGCTCACCACGTTCTTCCACTTGTTCACGTATCGCGAGAAAGTCTATTCGCTCTTCGAAAAACTCTGCGGCGCGCGCCTGACGGTCGCGCTCACGCGCATCGGCGGCATGGCGCAAGACGCGCCCCCCGGCTGGTTCGAGGACGTGATGCGGACCGTGAAGGAGATCCGCCAGGGCATCGATGAGCTCGATACCCTTTTGACCGGCAACAAGATCTGGATCCAGCGCACGCAAGGCGTCGGCGGCATCTCGGCCGAAGACGCGATCGCGTGGGGCTACACGGGCCCCTGCCTGCGAGCGGCCGGCGTGTCGCTCGATTTGCGCAAGGCGCAGCCGTATTATTTCTACGATCAACTCGACTTCGACGTGCCGATCGGCTCGACCGGCGACGTTTACGACCGCTATCTCGTGCGTGTCGCCGAGATGCGCGAGTCGCTCAAGATCATCGAGCAGGTGTGCAAGAACGTGCCCGAGGGCGATTACACGATTCGCGACAAGGGCATCGTGCTGCCCGAGAAGAAAGACGTTTACGGCAATATCGAAGGCCTGATGAACCACTTCATGCTGATCGTCAAAGGCCTTCGTCCCCCGGTCGGCGACATCTACGACGCGACGGAGGGCGCCAACGGCGAACTCGGGTTCTACCTGGTCAGCGACGGCTCCGGGCGGCCTTACCGCCTGCATTGCCGCCCACCGTGCTTCGCGATTTACCAATCGTTCTCGCAACAGATCACCGGCGGGCTCGTCGCCGACGTGATCTCGGTCTTGGGATCGATGAACCTTATCGCCGGCGAATTGGACCGCTGACCGAAGCGGGTGCCCGTGTTTGTTAGGGAGCTTGAACGGCAATGAAAGAGGGCCCGGCGTCGCGAGGCGAGGGCGTTTCCCGGGGAGCGCGGCCAAGCGCGATCCGGTTTCCCGAAGGGAAAGATCGAATGTTCCAATTGTCCGATGAAGGAAAAGCGTTCGTCAAAAAGCAGCTCGCGCGCTACGAGCAAAAAGAGTCCGCGATCATCCCGAGCCTGTACCGGGTGCAGGACGAGAACGGCGGCTGGGTCAGCCCCGAGGCGATCGACCATCTGAGCGAGCTCATGGACATCCCGGCGTCCCGCATCCAGGAAGTCATGAAGTTCTACACGATGTTCAACCAGCGGCCGCGGGGCAAATACCACGTGCAGGTCTGCACGACGTTGACTTGCGGCATGCTCGGCGGCCGGGAGCTCTGCTCGTTCCTCATGAAGGAGCACGGCGTGAAGGGGCCCGGCGAGGTTTCGAAGGACGGCAAGTTCAGCTTCAGCCACGTCGAATGCCTGGGCTCGTGCGACACCGCGCCCGTCATGCAGATCAACCGCGAGCCGTATCACGAGAGCCTCACCGAGGAAAAAGCTCTCAAGATCCTGAAGGAGCTGAAATGACCGGCGAACTCCTTGGCAGATCACCGAACGAAGAAGCAACGGCGGGATCGCCGCGGCCCGCGCCGCGCGGCCGCTCGAAGGACGGGACTGATGGAAACTAAGATCCTCTCGGAGCATTACCACAAACCCGAGTTCAGGGCTCTCGCCGGGTACAAAGCGCTCGGCGGTTACGAGATGCTCGCGAAAGCTCTCAAAATGGAGCGCCAGAAGATCATCGACGAGGTCAAGGCCTCTGGGCTCCGCGGCCGCGGCGGCGCCGGTTTCCCGACGGGCGTGAAGTGGGGTTTCCTGCCGAACAACGGCGAGCCCCGCTATCTGTTGTGCAACGCCGACGAGTCCGAACCCGGCACCTTCAAGGACCGGAAGATGATCGAGCGCGCGCCCCATCAGCTGATCGAGGGCATGATCATCTCGGCTTACGCGCTCGGCGCGCGCAAGTCGTACATTTACATGCGCGGCGAGTACACCGGTCCGGGCCGGATCCTGCGCCAGGCGATCGACGAGGCGTACGCGGCCGGCCTCCTCGGCGGGAACATCCTGGGCAGCGGTTTCGACCTCGACCTCGACCTCTACATGGGCGCCGGCGCCTATATTTGCGGGGAGGAGACGGGGATGATCTCCTCGCTCGAAGGCTTGAAAGGCCAACCGAAACTCAAACCCCCGTTCCCGGCGGTTCAGGGCTACTTGCGCAAGCCCACGATCGTGAACAACGTCGAGACCCTGGCGAGCGTCGTCTACGTCCTGCGCGACGGCGTCGCCGGTTACCGCGCGCACGGCACCGAAAAATCCGCGGGAACGAAGCTCTTCAGCGTCTCGGGCAACGTCAACAGGCCCGGCACGTACGAGGTCCCGCTCGGCTACCCGCTCAAGGATTTCATCGAGCAGGAGTGCGGCGGCCTCAAGCCCGGACGGACGCTCAAAGCCGTCGTTCCCGGCGGCTCCAGCGCGCCGGTGCTCACGGCCGACGAAGCCCTGCGCGCGACGCTCGATTACGAGAATCTGGCGAGCCTGGGCTCCATGCTCGGGTCGGGCGCGATCATCGTCATCGACGACTCGAATTGCATGGTCGACGTGCTCGGGACGGTCTCGCATTTCTACTGGCACGAGTCGTGCGGCCAGTGCACGCCCTGCCGAGAGGGCACGGGCTGGCTGCACAAGATCGTCGACTCGATCCTTCACGGCCGGGGCAAGCCCGGGGACGTGGATCTCCTCGTAAAAGTCGCCGACCAGATGAAAGGCCGCACGATCTGCGCGCTTTCGGACGCGGCGGCGCTGCCGGTGATCAGCTTCGTGACGAAGTTCCGCGACGAATTCGAGTACTACATCAGAGAAGGCCGTTCGAAAGTAACCGGAAAAGGACCGACCGATGCCCAAATGCACCATTAACGGCCAAGAAATCGAAGTGAAGCCCGGCGCCACGATCATGGACGCCTTCTACCAAATGGATCAGAAGGAGAAGATCGCGCACTATTGCTACCACCCGGCCTTGAGCATCGCCGGCGTTTGCCGGCTCTGCATGGTCGAGATCGAGGGCAACCCGCGTTTGCAAATCGCCTGCAACACGGTCGTCACCGAGGGGATGAAGGTCAACAACGACTCCGAGAAGGTGAAGGAAGCGGTCAAGTGGGGCATGGATTTCCACTTGATCAACCACCCTTTGGATTGCCCCATCTGCGACCAGGCGGGCGAGTGCGGCTTGCAGGACCAGTACATGGCGTACGGGAAGTACGATCCGGAGATGGCCGAGCGCAAGGTCAAGAAACGCAAGGTCGTCGACCTCGGTCCGCGCGTCGTGCTCGATAGCGAGCGTTGCATCCTCTGCTCGCGCTGCGTGCGTTTCACCGAGGAAGTCACGAAAACGAACGAACTCGGCATCTTCAACCGCGGCGACCGCGCGGAGATCGGCACGTTCGAGGATCGGCCGCTCGACAACAATTACTCGGTCAACACGGTCGACATCTGCCCGGTGGGCGCGCTCACGTCGAAAGACTTCCGCTTCCGTCAGCGCGTCTGGCTGCTCAAAGACGCCGAGACGATCTGCGCGGGCTGCTCGACGGGCTGCAACGTGGACGTGTACTTCAACAAGGAAGGCGTCTTCCGCCTGAAACCGCGCCCGAACGAAAAGGTGAACGGCCACTGGATGTGCGATGTCGGCCGCGACACGTACAAGCCCCTGAACCGCGACGCCCGGCTGCTCGACGCGCGCTTGAGCGAGGGTTCGAAGGTCGAGTACATGATCCCGCTCATGGGGGCCAGAAAGGCGGCCGAGTGGGTGCGCGAGGCGAAAGCCGATCCCAAGTCGGTCGCGCTCGTGCTCACGGGCCAGTATTCGAACGAGGAGTACGAGGCGATCGTCTCGACGTTCAAGGCCGACGTCGGCAGCGATCGCATCTTCCACTGGGTGAACAACCCTGAGACGTTCGAGAAATTCGACGGTCTGCTTTTCCGCGGCGACCGCAACCCGAATACGAAGGGCTTGCTGCAGGCGATGCAGCGCCACGGCTCCCTCAACAACACTTGGAATGAGCTCGTGGCGGCGCTGGAGAGCGGTTCCGTCGGGACGCTCGTCGTCGCCGGGCCGTTGGATCTCTCGGTCTTCCCGGACCTCGGCGAAAAGTTGGCGAGTTTCGCCAAGGCCAAGCGCGTCGTCTGGCTGAGCTCGGGCCGGAGCGACGTCGTCGACGCGTGCCCGTCGCCGTTGATCCAGATCCCGATGCGTACGCACGTCGAGAAAACGGGAACGTACGTCAACCACGCCGGGATCGCGCAGACGGTCCATGCGGCGCTCGCCATCGTGCCAAAAGCGCTCACGCTTTCGGAAGTCGCCGATGTGATCGCCGGTCGCGACGTCAAGCGCGGGAACGCGCCGGCCGGGGTCGGGAGACGGGCGCAAAACGAATTCACCGCGCACAGAGGTGCTTTATGAGTTTGGTTCGACGGCAACAGGCCAAAGACAAATGGTATCTGCCGGGGATATTCAAAGGCATGGGCCTCACGTTCGGCAAGATGGTCAAGAACCTCACGGTCGGCCGCAAGCGGATGCCCACGTTGAATTATCCCGAGGAGAAATACGAATACTCGCCGCGCTTCAAGGGCAATCACGTCCTGACCGTGAAGCAGGACGGTTCGCTCCGTTGCACGGCTTGCATGCTGTGCGCGACGAACTGCCCGGCCGAGTGCATCCGCATCGTCGCGGCCGAGCACGAGGATCCGACGGTCGAGAAGTACCCGATTTCCTACGAGATCGACATTCTCCGCTGCGTGTTCTGCGGCTTCTGCGAGGAGGCCTGCCCGGTGGACGCGATCCGCATGGGCCCTGAGTGGCAGACGCCCGGAGTGAACGGTTCCGAGTTCGTCTACGACATCCGCCACCTGGCCTATCGGCCGCAACTCAAGGGCGGCATTGTCTCGGTGGTCGACGAAACCGAACGCCATAAAGCGGGGATCTGACCCTCGGCGATTTCGAGATTCCATTCACCAGGGGCCCACGCGGGCTCCTCTTTGCACAAACTCATCTTCCAGGTTCCCTAAAGGCGGTCTCAAAAACGGCGTCCTGAGTTTTTGATTTCAAATAGTTGCGGAGTTGGGATTTGATCGTGAGTTATGAAACTCACAGAAGAGCAATGGCGATGGATTGAGCCACTCATTCCCAAACCTCGCGCTCGAAAAGATCGCAAAGGCCGGCCGTCGACGGATCGGCGACAGCTGGTTCAGGGAATG
>JAJTYM010000008.1 GCA_021463345.1 Pseudobdellovibrionaceae bacterium
CTCATGTCACTCGAGCGCGCCGCTCGCGGCAACGAAATCGAAACGCCCCTCGCCTACGCTCGCCGTACCCGTCAACACGCGTAATACGCAGGGGTTACCGCCGAAGAGCAAGATCGGCGAAGCGTTCCGGTACTTCAAGAACGAGTACGTGTATCTGGTCGGGTATCTCAGCGACGGTCGTCTTGAGATGGATAACGGCTTTGCCGAGCGGGCGATCAAGAACTTCGCGATCGGCCGCAAGAACTGGCTGTTCAGCGACACCGAAGCCGGAGCCGAGGCATCGAGCCTGTTTTACAGCCTCGTGGTAACGGCGAAGATCAACGGCAACGATCCGTATCAGGTGCTCAAAACCATCTTCGAGCAAGTCCCCTTGGCTCAGACCTCCGAGGACGTCGAACGGCTTGTCGATCTCATTGTCACACGCCACCGACCGCGGTCTGACTAAGACCGTTCGTGAACCGCTCACGATTTACCAGCGCGCGCCTACAGGTCCGCCTTCCTGAAGCGGCGGATGGCCAGCAGCGCCGGAACGACGGTCCACAGCTGCAGGACGCCGATCGCCAGGGCGAGGCCCGCGGGCGTCGAGATCGCCCGCTGCAGGGCCTTGCCGGTGTAGCCCATCATCGCCGACAGGTCCAGCGACAGCAATAAGCTGACCCGGGCGAGATCGATCGGGTTGGCCGCCATCAGGATCATGCCGGGCGCTTCGATCGGGTATTCCCTCAGCGCCGACAGCGCGAAGAAGACGACCGCGTCGTGCAACAGCGCCGAGTACAGCCAGGCCGTCAGGGCCAACCCGATCCCGCGCATCCGTTCGGGATTCAGGATCGCGATCAGCATCCCGATCGCGGTGAAGATGAACGTCAGCGAAACGCCCACCGCCAGGAGGAGAAACGTCCCGGGGCCGCGCGCCGTCGCCGACAGCAGAGGCAACCCGGCGCCGACCAAGAAGCTTCCCGACAGCCCGATGGAAACGGCCGCCCCCGACGCCAGGAGAACCGACGTGCGGCGCACCGGCTGGGTCAGCAGAAGGTGGACGAACGAGCTCGAGTTGTACCACGAGATCGCCCCGTACAGGACGGCCGCCATCGGCACCGTCAGCAGCACGACGCCCATGAGGCCGGCGACGGCTTTGTCCCCGTCGCTGGTGAAGCGCAGGATCGCCGACGCGAACGCCAGGAAGAAAAGCCCGTACAGCGGCAGCCACTTCGCCCGCAGGACGTTGGACAGGGCGTACCGGAAAACGATCACGGTTTCCCTCATCATGCGTTTTCTCCTCCGCGTGAAAGGAACAGGCGCGTGAGCGCGCGTTCGAGATCGGGCTCGCCGGTTTCCCGGATGAGGCCGTCGACGGGACCGTCATGGGCGACGCGTCCGTCGGAAAGGAAGACGAGCCGCGAGGCGAGGGCTTCGATCTCGCTCATGAAGTGGGAGACGAGGAGGATCGTCTTCCCCGCGGCGGCCTCGGCGAGGAGGAGGTCCTTGAAGCGCACGCGGGACAGCGGATCCAGGCCGGCGGTGGGTTCGTCGAGGATGATCAACGGAGCGTCGAACATCAGCGCCGTGACGGCGGCCAGCTTTTGGCGGGTCCCGCCCGACAGGTGTCCGAACGGGCGTTCCAGCGCCGGCCGCAGCTCGAAGAGATCGATCAGCCGTTCCTTGCCGGCGGCTTGTTCCCCGCGCAGGTCCTCGAGCATCCGAAGCAGTTCCCCCAGGCGGAGGTTCGGAGGGAAGTCCGCGGACTGCGGCATGTAGCCGATCAGCCGGCGGAACTGCCCCCCTTCGTCGACGTGTTGTCCCGCGACGAGGATCTCGCCTGAGGAGGGGACGGCGAGGCCGAGGAGGCATTTGAGCAGCGTCGTCTTGCCGCATCCGTTGGGGCCGGCCAGGCCGGTGATGCGCCCTTGTTCGATCCGCAGGTCGACGCCGGACAAGACCTCGCGGCCGCCGTAGCTTTTCCGGAGCGCTCGGACTTCAATCATCGGCCGTCATCCTCCGCATCGCGGGCTTGGCGTCCCTGAACGATTCGGGCGCCAGCGCCGGCAGAACGTTTTCGATCTCGTCCAGGACCATGAAGAAGAAGCTGTTGATCAGGAGGACGGTGGCCCCGAAGCGTTCCATCAGCAGGGCCGACAACGGGACGGGCAGGTAGGGGTCGTCGCCGATGCCGTCGCCGTCGAGGTCGAGCCCGCGGTAGCGGCCCCAATGGTTCCCCGCGATCACGTTGGCGTTCGCCGTGGCGTTGGTGCCGACGTCGAACGTGTTGTCCAGGAAGTCGTTTCCCGCGATCGTGTTCGAGTCGCAGTCGCCCAGGACCCGCAGCGCCCAACCGTTCCCGCGGAACGTGTTGCCGCGGAACTCCGAGCGGCTGGTGCCCTCGAGGTAGGCGCCGACGGTGTTGCCCGCGAACCGGTTGGCGCCGATGAAACTGTCGGAGATGTCCTTGAGGAGAAGGCCGTAGGCGGCGGGCCCGCGGCTGCCCTCGAAGCGGTTGCCGGCCATCAGGATCGATTTCGAATACATGACCGCGACGCCCGAACCGTTTTCAGCGAAGACGTTCCCCCGGTACTCATTGTGGTTCGAGAACATGAAGTGCAGGCCGTAGCGCAGGTTCCCCCGGCTGATGTTGGAGCGCACGACGCTTTTTTTTGCGAACTCGAAGTAAAGCCCGTCGCGGTGGCCCGAGACGTCGTTCTTCTCCACGGTGATGCCTTCGGCGGACCACAGGTGGATCCCGTTGCCCGAGGAGCCTTCGCCCATCCCCGTCCCGCGCACGACGTTGCCGGCGACGAGGCAGGATTGCGTCCGGCCGAGGTAGACCCCGAACTGATTCTCCGTCACGACATTGTCGGTGATCCGGCAGTCCCGCGAGTCGCCGATCTTGATCCCCGCGCGCTCGTCGACGTGGCTGACGCCCGAGCGCCGCAGCTCGAAGCCGGAGACCTCGACGCCCGCGGCGCGCACGAAGATCACCGTGCCCTCGCCGCGGCCGTCGATCACAGGGCGCGGCCGCCCATCGCGCTCGAGCCGGCCGCGCGCGATCAGGCGCAGGGGTTTGTCGATCACGATGCCGTGCTCCGGGTACGTGCCCGCTTCGACGATCACCGTGCCGCCGGGCGCGGCGGCGGCGACGCCGGCGCGCACGGTGCGCAGTTCGCACGCCGGGCAGACGACGAGCGCGCCGGGAGCGGGCTCCGCCGCCGCGCGAAGCGCGACCAGCGGGAGCATCGCGATCAAGGGGAGGACGGAACGGAAGCCCAATCGACGACCTCGCCTTTCGATTTTGTTTTCGCGAGGGTTTTCAGCGCCTCGGCGTCGCCCGCGGCGATCGGTCCGGGGCCCATCGGCCCGGCGATGCCGCTTCCCACGAGGAAGCGCGCGTCCTTCGCCGGCAGCATCGTCTCCGGGTGGAAGTGGTCGACGACCCAGACCCGGTCGGCGGCGGGTTTTTCCGCGTGGTGGTGGAGCAGGCAGCCGATCGAATCGTATTTGAGGACGCGCCCTTTCTCCGTGACGACCTCGGCGGCGAATCGCCGGTCGGAGATCGTCATATGGCAGCGCTCGCAGCGATCCTCGCCGGCGACGATGGGTTCGGGCTTCGGCGTGCACGCGACCGACGCCAGGGCGAGCGAAATCGCGGCGAGAGCGAGCGAGAACAGGGAGCCGGTCCCGCGGGTGGCCCTCGGCCACTTTGTCTCCCCCGCCCGCGCCGCCCGAGACATTTTATCTCCGAAGAGCGGGCGGCCGAAGATCCCGAGGGCCGCCGCGGCGAACGCCGCCAGCAGCAGATACGAGCCCCAGTCGGGCAGCGAGTAGGAGTGGATATTGAGGATCAGTTTATGGCCGATCAGCGGCGGTTGGTAACTCAGACCGGGGATTTTGATCGGCGCGTCGGGGCTGAGGTTATGACCGTAATCATATCCCCAAAGGAAGAAATCGAAGAAACCGATCGCGCCGGCCGCCGCGAAAACGGACAGCCAGGCGAGCGCGACGCGACGGCGACCGAAGGCCGCGGCGGCCGCGCCCAGGGCCGCGAGGGCGGACATAACCCAAGGCAGGACGCGCAGTTCGGGGATATCGGACGACGCGATCTTCTTCATCCCGATGTAGTGATTGAGGATGTTGATCTGATCGACGTTGCCGGTGATTTCGCCGGCGCCGATCCGCATCGTCAGCCCCTCGGGGTACTGGGGCGCCCAGATCTCGATCTTCCACAACGGGAGGAAGATCGCCGTCGCCAACAGCAGGGCGGAAAGCAGGAGAAGGATTCGTTCGTTTCGCGCGAGGTCTCTCGTCATTTCCGGTCCTTTGCGGGATGGAACATGTCTTGCTGTAGCGGAAGCCATCGTTGCACAGGAGATGCCACGCCATGACCAGGAGAAAACCGATGCTCGAATCGAAACGATGGATGACGCGGGGGGCGCTGCTGTCGCTGGCCCTCGTGGGTTCCGCCTTCCTCTATTCCAATTGCGCCCGCGGCAAGCCCGAGGCCCAGGGCCTGGCGGCGGACGCCGCGCAGAAGGTGTACGTCGCGCCGGGGAAGCTCGACGAGTATTACTCGTTCCTGTCGGGCGGCTTCAGCGGGCAGCTCGCGGTGTACGGCCTCCCGTCGGGCCGGCTGCTGAAGATCATCCCGGTCTTCTCGGTGAACCCGGAGAACGGTTACGGGTTCAACGAGGAGACGAAGCCGATGCTGACGACGTCGCAAGGGTTCCTCCCGTGGGACGACCTTCACCACACCGAGATGTCGATGAAGGGCGGCGTCCCCGACGGGCGTTGGATCTTCGTCAATTCGAACAATGCGCCGCGGATCGCGCGGATCGACCTGACGACGTTCCGCACGGCCGAGATGCTCGAGATCCCGCACACGGGCGGGAACCACGGGTCGCCGTTCGCGACGTTCGACAACGAGTACGTGGTCGCGTCGACCCGGTTTTCCGTTCCCGTCCCGCAAAAGGACGTGTCCATCGCGTCCTACAAGGAAAACTTCAAAGGGACGATCACCTTCGTGAAGGTGGACGCCGACACCGGGCGGATGGGCGTCGGGTTCCAGCTGCTGGTCCCGGGGATCAATTACGATCTCGGCCACTGCGGCAAAGGCCCTTCGAAGGACTACTGCTTCTTCACGTCGTACAACAGCGAGAAAGCGCACACGCTGACCGAGATCAACGCCTCCCAGAACGACAAGGACATGCTGGCCGTCGTCAACTGGCGGCTGGCCGAGAAGTGCGTCGCCGCCGGCAAGGCGGAAACGGTCAAGGCCGGCTACGTCCATAACGTGTGGGACGAAGACGCGATGGCGGCGAAGTCGGAGAAGCTGACGCAGGTCCGGATGCTGAAGCCCGAGAACTGCGCCGGCGCGGTTTATTTCATCCCGGTCGCGAAGTCCCCCCACGGCAGCGACGTCGACCCGACCGGCGAATACATCGTCGCCGGCGGGAAGCTGGCGGCGCAGATCACGGCCTACTCCTTCGCCAAAATCCGCGCCGCCATCGAGGAGAAGAAGGTCGACGGCGATTACGACGGCATCCCGATCCTGGATTACCCCTCGACGGTCGCGGGCGAGGTCCAGAAGCCCTGCCTGGGCCCGCTGCACACCGAGTTCGACGGCAAGGGCTACGCCTACACGTCGTGCTTCATCAGCTCCGAGGTCGTGAAGTGGAAGCTCGGCACGTGGGAAGTCGTGGATCGCATCCCGACCTACTACTCGCTGGGGCACATCATGATCCCGGGCGGGGACTCGGCGAAGCCCTACGGCAAATACCTGCTGGCGATGAACAAGATCACGAAGGACCGCTACCTGCCGGTGGGCCCCGAACTGCCGCAGTCGGCGCAGCTGATCGACATCTCGGGTGAAAAGATGGAGTTGCTGCTGGACTTCCCCACGGTCGGGGAGCCGCACTACGCGCAGGCCGTCCCCGCGTCGCTGATCATGGACCGCACCAAACGCATCCATAAGATCGACGAGAACAATCACCCGCGCGCGGTGAAATCCGAAGACAAGACCCGCGTCGAGCGGGTCGGGAAGGACGTTCACGTCTACATGACCGCGATCCGCTCGCATCTGGCGCCCGACAACATCGAGGGCGTGAAGGTCGGCGACACTGTCTACTTCCACGTGACCAACATCGAGCAGGATTGGGACATCGCGCACGGATTCACGATCTTCGGCACCGACAGCGCCGAGCTGCTGCTGATGCCGGGGGAAACCGCGACGCTGAAGTTCGTTCCGAAGGCGCCGGGGATCTACCCGTTCTACTGCACGGACTTCTGCTCGGCGTTGCACCAAGAGATGTCCGGTTACCTGCGCGTGTCCGAGCCGGGCGCGAACGTGCCGTTGAAGTGGAACCTGGGTGATCCGCTGTCCGCGGCGAAGGTCGACGCCGCGGCCGCGGCGCCTCCGGGGAAGGTCGAGAAAAGCGCGAGCAAGGGCGTCGGTCCCGTCGCGTCGCTCGACTACGGCGCGTTCGACGCCGCCGTCGCCGGGCAGGGGAAAACGCTGTTCGAAAATCGCTGCGCGGCTTGCCACAAGGTCGATCGGCGCTTCGTCGGGCCGGCGATGAAGGGCGTGACCCTGCGGCGCCAGCCCGAGTGGATCATGAACATGATCCTGAATCCCTCGGAAATGATCCAGAAGGACGAGATCGCGCGCGGTTTGCTGGAAGAGTATGCGACGCAGATGGCGGACATGGGCCTGACGAGGGAGGACGCGCGCAAAGTCCTCGAGTACCTGCGACAGCTCGACGGCGAGGGCGGCCGCTGAGCAGCCGGCCCCGGGACCGTGGAGCCAGCGCTCCACGGCCCTTCTTTCGATGACGGTCGTCATACGGACCTCGCGCGCGTCACCGTCGCCTCGGAGAAAGCCGCGTTCCTTTGACCACCCGTAGGGCCCGGGGCCTCAATGGGGGCATGAGGTACGCGATCGCCCGCACCGTTTTCCAGGAAGTTCCGGACGAAGTCAGCGTCGCGTTCCTCGTGACGGGGTGCCCGATGGGTTGCCGCGGGTGCCACTCGTCGGACGCTTGGAACGGCGCCCGCGGGCGCGAGCTGGACGAGGCGGCGATCGACGGCTGGATCGAGCGGTCGCGCGGTCTCCTGAGCTGTGTTTTGTTCCTGGGAGGCGAGTGGGACCCGGCCGGCTTGAAGCGCATGCTGGACCACGCGCGGTCGCGGGGGTTGAAGACCTGCCTCTACACGGGGCTCGAGCTCGAGCAGATCGACCCCGAGCTGGCGGCGCGGCTGGATTTCCTGAAGGTCGGCCCGTGGGTCGCCGACCTCGGCGGCTTGGGCAGCCCGCGCACGAATCAGAAGTTCATCGAAATGAAAACGGGACGGGTTCTCAATCACCGTTTCCAAGAAGGGGGAAGTCATGGTCAGGCTCACGGATAGGCAGCTGGACGACAAGGTCCGCTTCGTCAGGGATTACATGGTTTCGCGGAACGCGGCGGACGGTTCGAAGCTGGACGCCAACGCGAACGTGTCCGTCAAGAACATCGCGACGCTCGAGATGGAGGTCAACAAGGACATCAACATCCAACTGAACCGGCGCATGGTCTCGGGCAAGATCGCCGAGCTGTACGGCGCCGGCCTCGCGCGGGAGTACCTTCGGCAGATCGAGGAGCACGAGATCTACGTCCACGACGAGACCTCGCTGAAGCCGTACTGCGTGTCCGTCACGATGTACCCGCTGCTGATCGACGGCCTGCGCAAGCTGGGCGGCGAGTCCGGGCCGCCGAAGAACCTGTCGTCGTTCTGCGGTTCGTTCATCAACTTCGTTTTCGCGATCAGCGCGCAGTTCGCCGGAGCCGTCGCGACCGTCGAGTTCCTGGCCTACTTCGACCATTTCGCGAGAAAGGAGTGGGGCGGCGGTTACCTCGAGTCCCGCGGGCGCGAGGTGGACGCGTTCCTCCAACAGGTCGTGTACTCGCTGAACCAGCCCGCGGCCGCGCGCGGCTACCAGTCGGTGTTCTGGAACATCTCGATCTACGACGAGTCGTACTTCGCCGGCATGTTTGAGAACTTCCACTTCCCCGACGGCGACCGACCGGATTGGGGAAGCGTCGATCTCCTGCAGCGCCATTTCCTGGCGTGGTTCAACGCCGAGCGCGAGAAGGCGCTGCTGACGTTCCCGGTGGTGACGGTCGCCCTGTTGACCGAGGACGGCCGCGCCAAGGACCGCGGCTACGCGGAAACCTGCGCGCGCGAGCTGTCGAGGGGGAACTCGTTCTTCATGTACCTGTCCGACAGCCCCGACAGCCTGGCCAGTTGTTGCCGCCTGCGCAGCGAGATCAACGACCGCTCGTTCTCGTACACGCTGGGCGCGGGTGGCGTCGCCACCGGCAGCGTCAACGTCATCACGTTGAACGTGAACCGCCTCGTCCAGGACGGGCGCTCGGTCCGCGAGGAGGTCGGAAAGATCCACCGTTACCAGATCGCCTACCGCAGGCTGATGGAGGAGTGCAAGGCGGCGGGCCTGCTGAACGCCTACGACGCCGGATTCATCTCGCTGGACAAACAGTTCCTGACCATCGGAGTGAACGGCGTCGTCGAGGCCGCCGAATCGCTGGGCCTGCGCGGCCGCGACGAGCCGGGCTACAAGGCGTTCGTGTCGGGGCTCCTGAAGGAGATCTACGACCTGAACCGCGAGGCCTCGGCCGCCTCGGGCTGCAAGTTCAACACCGAGTTCGTTCCAGCCGAAAATCTGGGGGTGAAGAACGCCGCCTGGGACCGGAAAGACGGCTACGCGGTCCCGCGGGACTGTTACAATTCCTATCTTTACGTCGTTGAGGACGACGAGGTCGACGTGGCGGAAAAATTCGCCCTGCACGGGCATGAGCTGGTCCGCTACCTGGACGGCGGGTCGGCGCTGCATCTGAACCTGGACGAGCCGCTGAGCGAGGCCAATTTCCTGCGGTTGATCGACCTGGCCGCGCGGACGGGCTGCAATTACTTCTGCACGAACGTGCGCGCGACGGTCTGCAACGAATGCGCGCACGTCGACAAGAGGACGCGCGAGTCGTGCCCGCGCTGCGGTTCGACCGACATCGACTACGCGACCCGGATCATCGGTTACCTGAAGCGCGTCAGCGCGTTCAGCAGCGGGCGGCGGCGCGAACACGGGCGGCGGCACTACCATCTGCCGAAGGCGGATCCGGCGCCGTCGGTGGCCGATCCTCAGGCGGCGAAACGGGGCCAGCCCGCTTTGGCGAGCGCGTCGGTCACCGCCTGAACGGCGGGGTTTTCTGGCGGAGGGCGCCATGCGCGGTCCGCCGCCTCGATTTCCACCCAAGCCGCGGGTGTCAGGATCCCGCGGCACACGGAGAAAAAGCATCCTTCCTCGCGGCGGTGGTGCGTCCGCTGAATGGTCCCGAACGTTTCCAGCAGCCGCAACCGGCGTTCGAACAGGTCGGGATCGTCCGGCGCCGGAAGCGTCCGGAGAGCGCGCAGCAGAACGCGGCCGGCCTCGTGGTCTTCGCCCGGGATGCACAACGGAGAGTTCGCCTTCTGATCCTCCAGCGACGACCCCTGCCAGCGCGGGCCTTCGGCCGCGGCTCCGTTCGAACGACTCGCGCGCGCGGCGTGGGCCAGGGGGCGGTCCGCCAGGTAGAAATCGAAGTGCAGCGCGCATTCGGGGCCGCCGGCGCTCAGCCGCGGGTCGCCGCGCAGGCGGGGGAAGAGGAGTTTTTCCTCGCGTTCCTGGTGGTAGGCGGTCAGGAAGTCCTCGCACAGGATCCGCAACGCCTCGAGCATGACCGGATCTTTCGCCACGCGGGCGGCGTCGCGGAGTCCTCGAAAACTCTCGTCGAACGCGCGATGCTCATCCCGCAGCCGGAGCAGGAAAACCGGGACGTCATCCATCGAGCAGGTCCTGTTGCCGTCCGTTGACGAGGCGAGCCAGCTCGGCCGGCTCGAGGATCTCGATGAACTGCGCGGACGTCGTGACGACCCCGGCCTTCTGCCACGCGCTCATCACGCGGATGACGGATTCGACCTGCGCGCCGACGGCCTCGGCGATCTCTTTCCGGGACAGCGGGAAACGAAGCAGGTTCCCGCCGTCGACGCCGTAGTGATCCAGGCACCGCAGCAGGAAACCAGCGATGCGGGAGGGCAGCGCGAGGCGCTGGAGGGCGCGGTCGGAATGAAAATCCTGGCAGCGCTGCATGACGGCCGAATGCAGTCTTTGCGTCAGTTCGGGCTGGTGCAGCCACGCCTCGAGGTAGGTTTCGCGTGGGATCCGCAGGAACGAGGACAATCCCAGGGCCTGGGAGGTCACGGGGTACAGCGCGTGCGGGCGCGACATGATCAGCAGACCGATCGGCTCGCCGCGCGTGGCGAAGGCGAGAAGGGTGCCGTCGCCCCCGCCGGTCCGCGGTTTCAGCAGTTTGTAGCAGCCTGAGACGACGACGCCGAAATGCTCGGCGGTTTCGCCCGCGCGGAACATCACGTCGCGGTGGCGGTGGCGGAAGAGATCGGCGCCGCGAGTCAGTTCCTGGGCGGCCATGGGGGGCAGGCCGCGGAAAAGATCGATTCCCTGGCCGGGGTGGGAAGGAAGGTCCGTCATGGTCATGTCTCCTCCTGTCCCGATCTTCGGCGGCGGGGGCGGGTTTCGGCAATGATCCAGGTCATAAGGGATCCGCGGGAAGCGTGGTTCGCGGCGAGGCAGGCGATGGGAGGCTCGATGCAAGCCTTGACCGTTTTCGGCGCGCGTTCGTTTCAGGCGGGCGGTTGCCGCGACTTCCAGTGACAGGGCCTGCTTCGGCTTTGTAAAATGGACGGCGATGTCGAAGCTGAACCTGACCGAAGCGGAGCTCCACGAACTGGCGTCCTTTCCCCTCTTCGATGGGATCTCGAGCGGCGCTTTGGGCGAAGTCCTGTCGGGCGGTGCCCCACGATCCTGTCGGCACCGTGAGACGCTGTACCACGCGGGCGATCCGGCCGAAGGTTTCAGCGTCGTCCTGTCGGGCGCGTACAAGCTGATCCGGCCGACCCCGCGCGGTGACGATCTGATCGTGTACTTCGCCACGCCGGGCGACGTGATCGGCGCGTTGCTGATGGGGAAGCCGGACAGCTTTTTCCCGGTCACGGCGAAGGCGATGGGGCCTTCACGCGTGTATTCGATCCCACGCTCGACGTTCCAGCGCTCGTGGGCCGCGAACGCGCTCCTTCAACAGCGATTGAACGCCTTCCTTTACACCCGGATGAGCCTGATCCAGGATGAAAAAGCCCTGACGCGCGCGCCTCTGAACCAGCGGATCGCCGGCCTGCTTTTGAAACTCCTGGAACGTTCGAGCCGCGAGGACGAGCAGATCCTGCCGCTCCCGTTGACGCGTCAGGAGATCGCCGACTCCCTGGGCGTCGCGGTCGAATCCGTCATCCGCGTCATGAGCGATTGGTCTCATCGCGGGATGATCCGGACCAACGATCGGCAGATCGAGATCCTGCGACCGGACCAGGTCATCGAAATCGTCAAGGAAGAATGAGAGGCGCGCGCTCATGATCCAGGTCATAAGCGCCGTCCTCCACCGGTCGTATCCTCATTCCATGAGTGAACGCCCCGAACCCTACCGATTGTTGTTTCCCCTGGGCGCGGCGCTGGCCGCGGCCGGAGTTCTTCCATGGATTCTCCTGCAGGCCGGCTGGAATGTTTCACCGAACCCCGTCACGACCCACGGGCGGTTGATGTTCCACGGGTTCCTCGGCTCGTTCGCGGCCGGCTTCTTGATGACGGCCGTGCCCCGCATGTCGGGAACGCAGCCGGCGCGGCGCTGGGAAACGGGACCGGTTTTCCTCCTGCTGCTGTTTCAGGCCGCGGCCGCTTTCTTCGGACAGGAGCGCCTGGCGGCGGCGGCGATGGCCCTGGCGTCGCTACAGATTTCATTTTTTATCCTCCGCCGATTCGCGCGCCGTCGTCGGACTCCGCCGTCGATGTTCCTTTTCGTCCCGTTCGGCTTGCTGTCGGCGCTGGCGGGGACGGCGTGGATGGCGTTCGGCGATCCAGCCGCCGGAGGAGGGGTGGCCGCCTACGCGAAGAAACTCGCCTTCGAGGGATTCATGCTGAATCTCGTCGTCGGGCTGGGCAGCCGGCTGGTTCCCGTCCTGAGCCGCGTCCAGGGAGCCCTGAGCCCGCATCAGCCGGGCGGACCGGGCTTGAGAAGCCAACTCCCGGCGTTGCTGTTGTTGAACCTCAGTTTCCCCGTCGAGGTTTTCTTCTCGCGGGAGGCCGGGCAGATCCTGCGGGCCGCGGCTTTGTTGGACGCGCTCGTGCGGGGCTTCCGCGTTTTCGCGCCCGTCGCGACGCCAGGATTCCTCGGCGCCGTGCTGCGGGCCTCGGCCGTGTTCCTGTGCGCGCCGTACGCGCTGTTGCCGCTGTTCCCTTCGTTCGAGCGGCATCTTCTGCATTTGGCCTACATCGGCGGCCTGGGCTTGATGACCCTGATGGTCGCCGTCCGCGTCGTTCTTTCGCACGGAGGACAGCCGATGGATTTCGAACTGAACGGGCGTTCGCTGGGCGTCGTCGGGTTTTTGCTGGCGGCGACCGCGTCGACCCGGGCGCTGCTCCCTCTGATATGGCCCCAGTGGACGTTCCCGATCGCGGCGGCGGCGGGGATCGCGTGGTTCGCGGCTTTGCTGATCTGGTGGGGGTGGGTCGGCCGCCGCATCGACCGTGTCTTGCAGGTGCTGTCGTGAATCGGCCGGAAACCCTCGCGCGCGACGAAGACCTGGCGTGCTCGCCCGAAGAGGTCGCGATCAAGAGCTGTTTCCTGGGACCGCAAGCTGAGAACGGGCCGTGGCTTCAGGGGGAAATCCACGGGCTGCTGGAATCCTGGTTCCGGTGGCGTCGCTCGGTCGTGGAGCGCGACGGCGGAGCGATCGGCGCGGACGAGCGCGATCAGGACGCCTTTTTCCGCCGTCGCGGCGAGCTGTCGCGGCTGACCTCCGAGCTTTGGACGCGCTTCGAGCGTGAGATCCCCAAATTCTCGCCGCGGTACGTGGGGCACATGTTCTCCGAGCTTTCGTTGCCGGCGATCCTCGGCCATTTCATCGCGCTTCTGCACAATCCGAACAACATCTCGGGCGAATCGTCGCGTGTCGGGCTGGACGTGGAGAAAGAGGCCGTGCGCATGTTGTTCGCGATGATCGGGGGCGATGGGCGGACCGGCGCCGGGCATTTCACGGGCGGGGGAACGGTCGCCAATTTCGAGGCGATCGCGCGCGCCCGCTACCGCGTGCTCCTGTGGCAGGCGCTGGGCGCGTACGCTCGCGGCAGAGGCGTTTCGGGCCTGGGGCTGCTCGAGGCCTCGCAAATGGGCTGGGCCGAGTTCGATCGCCTGCACGCACGGCTGCGGCGGCCCGAGGAGTTCCGGGACTGGCTGGCCGGGACCATGGGCTCCGAGAAGTTCCGCGAGGAGATCGAGCGGGCCTTCGGCGAGGATTGGGAGGAGCCCGCCCTGGTGGCGGGCGCGTCGGCGCATTATTCCTGGAAAAAGGGAGCGGCGCTTTTCGGCTTCCCGAAGGAAGCGGTGGTTGAATGCGCCACGAACGAGGAAGGGCGGGTGGACGGCGCGACGTTGCGCGAGGCCTTGCGGAGGTGCGAGGCCGAGCGGCGGCCGTGCGCCCTGGTCGTTTCGGTCGCGGGTACGACGGAGTTCGGCACCGTCGATCGCGTCGACGAGATCGACGACGAACTTCGCGGCCGCGCGGCGCGCGGGCGTTTCCTGTGGCATCACGTTGACGCGGCCTACGGCGGGTTCTACGCTTCGTTGCGCTCTTCGGGCGGGAGTTCGCCGTTGGCGGAAGGCGTGCGGGCGGCCCTGGGAGCGCTGGGCCGCGCGAACTCGGTGACGATCGATCCGCACAAACTGGGTTACGTTCCCTATTCGTGCGGCGTTTTCCTCTGCTCGGACCGGCGGGATTATCCGCACCACCCGATCCACGCGCCGTATATCGATTTCTCCCCGGAGGACGACCCGGGACTGTTCAGTCTCGAGGGTTCGCGGGGCGCGACGGGCGCGGCCGCGACGTGGCTGGCCGGCCGCGCGCTGGGATTCGGGGAGTCGGGGCAAGGCCGCGTCCTGCGCCGATCGGCCTCGGCCAAGCGGATCCTGGCCGGACTGCTGGAAGGCCGGGGGGCGCACGTTCCGCCCGGCCTGGACTTGAACATCGTTTGTTTCGCGGTCGGAAAGCAGCGACGGCTTTCGGGGCTGAACCGCTCGACCCGGGACTTCGTCGAATGGATCCCGTCGGTTGGGGATTCGGCGTTCTTCGTCTCGCGGACGACGATCCCGCTCGGGGAGGGCCGGGGCTTCCTGCGCCGCTGGCTGATCGAGCGCGGGATCGAGATCGACGCGCCAGAACTGTTCCTGGTGCGCCTGTGCCTGATGAACCCGTTCCTGACCAGCCGGCGGCTGAAGACGGATCTTCTCGCCGAGCTGGCGGGGAAAGTGGCCGAGTTCCAGGGCCTGGCGGCCGGTCCGTGAGCCGGAACCCCGCTCTCAGAACCTCGCTCGTCGGAGCGGGCCCTCAGGAGTTTGTTGCGCGCGGCCGAGGTATTCTTCCCAGAGAGCGGCGGCCTTGCGTTGCTTCTCCGGGATCAGTCCTTGCGCCGCGGACGGACGCAGGGTGATGCGTTTGGCGATCATCGCGGTGACTCTCGTGAGTTCGGGCCGCAGGCCGAGCTCGATCATGTCCTTGCGGGTCTGTACGGCGTGCTGCAAGACCTCTTCGATCACGAAATCCATGCGAGCCGATCCGAAGTTCCCGGAGTCGAGGTTGATGTCGATGCCTCTGGCCATCCGCTCCATCTGGATGGCCTTGTTCCGTTCCACCAAGTCGGTCGTGGCCCCCAGCAGGAGGTAGACGAACATATTGTAACGGGTTTGCAGGAGCTGGAGGACGCGGTCCGGGCGGGAGAGCACTTCCTTCACGTAGTGGTCGCCGCTCGGGAGCGTGATTTGGCCGCGGTCGATGAGCGGCTTCATCCTGAGGCTTGCGATGAACAAGTCGTACGCCGACATCGGTTTGCCGTACTGGGGATCGGGCATTTGTTTGCGGTTCAGCTTGTGGAGCGCTCCCGCGAGCGCGTTGAACACCGAAGCGCGGTTCTGCTCGCTGAGGCGGTCCTCGGGCTTTGGCATGGCGTCTGGCCAGACCTTGCCGTTTTCGGGGGCGATTTCGTCGAGGCGGAGCATCAGTTCCATCATCGCCTGGTGATACAGCACCAGGCGGCGTTCCTGGCCGGCGTCCTGGCTGCCGCTGCCGTAGAGTTGGAATTCGAACGACATCAGGAACAGGGCGGCTTCGGCCAGGCGGCTCTGCAAAGTCTTGGTTTCCAGAACCGACGCCATGAAGCTGCGGCGCAGGTTCGCGGCATCGCCTTGGCGGAGCGTATCGTAGAGTTCGCTCGTGACTTGTTCCATCTTCTCGATGCGCGGGACGAGCCGGTCCGCGGTGAGCTCCAGCAGCGCGCCGGTTTGCGCGGCCATGCCCTCGGTGGTGGCGCGCATCCCGTCGGTCGTGTCCTTCATCCCGCCCGTGGTGTCGAGCAGTTCCTTGGTGGTGTTGTTCATTTCTCCCGTGTTCGAGCGCATTTCGTCGATCTTGCGAACCTCGCCGCAAGCGGAGAGAGCCAGCGTGGACAGGAGGATGGGCAGGGCCACCCACCATGGTTTGAATCCGCTCATCGAAAGCTCCCGCTTTGACCGCCTGGGCGTGAGGACCCATGGGGTGGAATGGAGAGGTTCAAGGAGAGTGCCCGCCGAAGGTGGGTGAATTCCGCAAGGAATCCAGCGGGTCCGCGGGGCCGGAAGCGTCCAAATCGTGCGACGAGAGCCCAAAAACGTCATTTCGGGAGAGGTGAGCGAACTCCAAGGTGATCCGAGGTGGTTTCCCATGTTGTTAGGGGGGAGGACGGCGGCCTATTTCGGATTCAAAAAAATAAATGACGCTCTCTGACGGCTCCCAAGGCATGAGCGAATCCAGAACATCCAAGAAGCCCACTCAAAAACGGAGAGCCGCCCTTCCGCTCCCTAGAGAGGTTCGACCGACTCCTCGCTGACGAGGTAGCCCTTCCAGCGGCTCATCAGGCTGGGCGTCATGTGCGCGTGGAGGATCGTGCCTTGTGTCGCCGATTCGCGGCGGGTGATCCGCGTCTCGCGCCCGAGTTCGAAGATCCGGTGCTCTTCCGCTTTCGGGAAGAAGAGCTCGACCTCCTGGTAAAGCGCCTGGATCTGCTCGGCCATCACGCGTTTCAAGCGGTCGACGCCCTCGCCCGTCTTCGCGCTGACGAAGACGCGCGGGAAGGCTTTCACCTGGAATTGCTTCTCGAACGGCGCCGCATCGATCTTGTTGAAGACAGTGATGATCGGTTTGGCGTCCCAGTTGAACTCCTTGATCAGCGCCCCGACCGCTTCAACCTGGCGGAGCATCGCGGGGTTCGAGAGGTCGACGACGTGGATGAGGATGTCCGCTTCGGCGCTTTCCTCGAGCGTCGCTTTGAACGCCTCGATCAGGTTCAGCGGCAGCTTGCGGATGAACCCCACCGTGTCCGTCAGCACCGCGTTCACGGCGCCTTCGGGCAGATATACTTTGCGCGTCGTCGGATCGAGCGTGGCGAACAGCTGGTTTTCGGCGAGGACCTGGGATTGCGTCAGCTGGTTGAGCAGCGTCGATTTGCCCGAGTTCGTGTAGCCGATCAGCGCGAACGACGGGACCTGGGCGCGCTTGCGCGAGGCCCGGTGCTGCGCGCGGTTCTTGCGGACCGTCTCCAGTTGCTTGCGGATGAGCTTCATGCGGTCGCGGATGCGCCGTCGGTCCATCTCGAGGGCCGTTTCGCCGGGGCCGCGGGTGCCGATCCCGCCGCCTTGGCGGCTCAGCGAGCCCATCCAGGCGTCGACCATGCGGGGCAACTGGTCGAGCATCTGCGCGAGCTCGACCTGGAGTTTCCCCTCGTGGGTCTGCGCGCGCATGGCGAAGATGTCGAGGATCACCTGGCTGCGATCGAGGACCCTCGCGCCCCATTCTCTTTCGAGGTTCCGCGCCTGCACGCCGGAGAGCTGATGATCGACGACGACGAGGCTCGCTTGGGCTTCGGCGATCATCGCTTTGATCTCCTCGACTTTGCCGGAGCCGAGCAGGGTGGCGGGGTTGTATTGGGCGAGCGTTTGGGTGACGGAGCCCACGACCTCGGCGCCGGCCGCGGCCGTCAGCTCCTCCAGTTCGCAAAGGCTTTCTTTGAGATCCACGAAGGATTCGTTTTTAAGACCCACGCCTACGACGACGACGCGCTCTTTGGGACGCGGTCGATGGGCGGGCGCGAACGCGCGGGAAGTGCCGTTTTTCGAGTCTATGTCTCAAGTCTCCTTATGGGGGCCGCCAGGGACCCGATGAGGTCGCTCCCAGTTTAGCATAAAGGACCCGCGAGGCGAGCCCGATTTCCAGTCGCCTCGAATATACCGGCTTTGGGTCGGTCGCCGCCGCATTGGACCGTATTGAGCTGAGCCGTATTGAGGGAGGCCGGGCCATCCGTTTTCCCGGCGCGCCCCTCGGACAGCCCCGAGGGGCGCTGAGGTCACAGGTTGTCGTAAGCGCCGGATCGCATCGCTTGCGCCTGCAGGGCGGTGAGCGACACGGTGTTGACGATGTCCTCCACGGTGCACGTGCGCTGGAGCACGTTGGCCGGGCGCTTGATGCCCATCAGGAACGGGCCGACCACTTCCCCCTTGCCGAGCTGCTGCACCAGTTTGTAACCGATGTTGCCGGCGTCGAGGTTGGGGAAGACGAGGATGTTCGCGCCGTTTTTGATCTCGCAGAACGGGAAGATGCGCTCGACGATGTCGGGGTTCACCGCGGTGTCCGCCTGCATCTCGCCGTCGACGAGGTAATGCGGGCAGTGTTTGCGCACGATCTCGGTCGCCTGCTGCATCTTTCGGGGGCTCGCGCCGAGCGAGCGGAAGTTCGTGTACGAGAGCATCGCGATCCGCGGTTGGATGCGGAAGTACTCCGCCACGCGCGCGGCGTGGATTCCGATGGTCGCTATCTGTTCGGCGGTGGGGTCGATGTTCACGGCCGTGTCGGCGAACAACATCATCTTGTCCTTGAGCAGGACGACGTTGAGGCCCGAGGCGGTCTTGCGTTTGCCCGTGCCGATGATCTGCAGGATCGGGCGCGCGGCCTTGTCGTAGTTCTGCGTCGCGCCGGTGACCATGCCGTGGGCGTCGTCCGCATGCACCATCATCGCGGCGAAGTAGTCCGGGTCGCTCATGAGGCGCTCGGCCTCCCGGTACATCACGCCTTTGCGCTGGCGCATCTGGTACACGCGATCGACGTACTCGCGGTACTTCGGGTGTTGGTTGGGTTGGTAAACCGGGACGTCTTTGAGGTTGTCCAGGCCCAGCTCGTCGATGCGCTCGCGCACCGACTCGGGATCTCCGAGGATCAGCGGGCGGATGACGTCCTCGTCGGCGAGCATTTGCAGCGCCTTGAGCACTTTCGTGCTCTGCCCTTCGGGGAAGACGATGAGCGGCACTTGCTCTTGTTTGGCCACGGCCTGGGTCTTGACGCGGTTGATGACCGAGCGCACGAAGCTCGTGCGCGCGCCCTGCAGCGCTTCGAGGCGGTCATGGTACGACTGCCAGTCGGTGATCGGCTGCCGGGCGACGCCCGAATCCATCGCGGCCTTGGCGACGGCGGGCGCGACCCAGAGAAGGACGCGCGAATCGAACGGCTTGGGGATGATGTATTCGGGGCCGAAGGAGAACTCCTGCCCGCCGTACGCGGCCGAGACCTTTTCGGGAACGTCCTCGCGCGCGAGCTTGGCGATCGCCTCGACGGCGGCGAGCTTCATCGCCTCGTTGATTTGCGTCGCGCGCACGTCGAGCGCGCCGCGGAAGATGAACGGGAAACCGAGCACGTTGTTGACTTGGTTGGGGAAATCGGAGCGTCCCGTCGCCATGATGACGTCGGGCCGCGCTTTTTTCGCCATCACCGGGTCGATCTCGGGGTCGGGGTTGGCCATCGCGAAGACGATGGGGTTCGGGCTCATCGACAGCAGCATGTCACGGGTCATGGCGCCCGCGGCGGAAAGGCCGACGAAGGCGTCGGCGCCCTTGAGCGCGTCGGCGAGGGTGCGCGCGGGGGTGTCGACGGCGAATTCCTGCTTGTGGCGGTTCATGCCTTCCGTGCGGCCTCTGTAGATGACGCCCTTGGAGTCGCACATGAGGATGTTGGCCGGGGTCGCGCCGAGCGAGATGAAGATCTTGGCGCACGAGATGGAGGCGGCGCCAGCGCCGTTCACGACCAGTTTGACGTCGGCCAGCTTGCGCTTGGTGATCAGGCAGGCGTTGATCAGGGCCGCGCCCGAGATGATGGCCGTGCCGTGCTGGTCGTCGTGGAAGACGGGGATCTTCATCTCGCGTTTGAGGCGCTCCTCGATCTCGAAGCATTCGGGAGCCTTGATGTCCTCGAGGTTGACGCCGCCGAAAGTGGGCTCCAGCGCCTTGACCGCGTTGCAGAACGTGTCGACATCCTTGGCGTTGAGCTCGAGGTCGAAGACGTTGATGTTGGCGAACTGCTTGAACAGAACGCCTTTGCCCTCCATCACGGGTTTGCCCGCCAATGGCCCGATGTCGCCCAGGCCGAGCACGGCCGTGCCGTTGGTGATGACCGCGACGAGGTTTCCCTTGGTCGTGTAGTCGTAGACCTTTTCGGGGTGCTTGGCGATTTCCTTGCAGGGAGCGGCGACGCCGGGCGAGTACGCCAGCGCGAGCGCTTTGTCGGTGTTGCAGGGCTTGGAGGAGATGACTTCGACTTTCCCCGGAGGGTGTTGGCTGTGGTAATCCAGCGCGTCTTTGTCGGTCGCCATCGGAAGCTCCTTTCGCTTCTTTGTGTGAGAGGCGGCTCAGGCCGATCTCGTTCCCGAGATTTTCCGTCTGAGTTCGGAGACCGCCAGGCGCAAGCGGGAGCGAGATTTTTGACAGGCCGAAAACGGTCTGTTAAAGAGCGGCGCAAAGCCGCTCGAAATCTTCGGCTCCGGAACTCTGGCTCAATGTCGGCTCTCAATCGTCGAGCTTCCGAAAAAGGCCTAAAATAGTAAAGGGTTGATGCCAGAGGTCATAGCGCTGGGCGGCCTTTGTTTGATTGACAAAGGCCAGTTCGGCGCGACCTACTGGAGTGCGCATTGGAAAATCCGCAAAGCGCCTGCGCTCTCCGAAGGAGAAGGAGTTTGTCATGACTCGTAGCCACCGGGACGTCGTTTGGATCGATGGCGTGCGCACGCCGTTCGCCAAAGCCGACACGAAACTCAAAAGCGTGCATCCTGCCGAGCTCGGTCGAGTGGCCCTCAAAGAGCTCCTCGCCCGCACGAACATGGATCCGAACAAGATCGACGACGTGATCATCGGCAACATCGGGGGACCGCCGGACGCCGTGAACATCTCGCGCGTGGTGGCGCTCAACGCCGGCGTCCCGCAGCGCGTGCCGGCTTCGACCGTGCATCGCAATTGCGCGTCCGCTCTCGAGAGCCTGAGCGGCGCGTTCGACAAGATCCGCTCCGGCATGGCCGACGTGGTCGTCGCCGGCGGCACCGAGAACATGTCACAATCGCCGGTGCTCATGAGCAAGGCGTTCACCGACGTCATCGGGAGCCTGGCGGCCGCCAAGACCACGAGCCAGCGCCTGGGCGCCCTGGGCGCTTTGCTCAAAGCCGACGTGCAGCAGGTGCTCGAGCTCGTGACGACGGCGCCGATGGCGAAAACGCCGCACAAACCGCGCTTTTCGCTCGTCGAGGGCCTGACCGACCCGTTCGTCGGCAAGAACATGGGCGAAACCGCCGAGATCCTCGCCAAGGAATTCCACATCTCGCGCCGGGAGCAGGACGAATTCGCGTTGCGCAGCCACAAGCGCGCGGTCGCGGCGGCCAAGGAGGGGCGCCTGGGCGAGGAGATCGCACCGGTGTTCCTGCCGCCGAAGTACAAGGACGTGGTGGCCGAAGACGTCGGTCCGCGAGCCGAGCAGGCGATGGAGCAATTGGCGAAGCTCAGGCCGTTCTTCGACCGTCAGACGGGGACCGTCACGGTCGGCAACTCGTGCCCGATCACCGACGGCGCCGCGATGAACCTGGTGATGAGCCGCGAAACGGCCGAGGGCCTCGGCTACAAGCCCGCGGTCCGCATCCTCAGCTACGCGTACGCGGGCCTCGAGCCCGAGCGCATGGGGCTGGGACCGGCGTACGCCGCGCCGATCGCCTTGAAGCGCGCGGGCCTGACGATGAAGGACATCGGCCTCGTCGAGCTCAACGAGGCTTTCGCGGCGCAGGTGATCGCCTGTCAGAAGG
Organism: Pseudobdellovibrionaceae bacterium; assembly: GCA_021463345.1. Taxonomy (GTDB): domain Bacteria; phylum Bdellovibrionota; class Bdellovibrionia; order Bdellovibrionales; family JAMPXM01; genus JAMPXM01. The sequence goes on from JAJTYM010000008.1 coordinate 21,329, forward strand.
CTTTGGCGAGCGACGCGTTCGCGAAGGAGAAACTCGGGCTCGACAAGGCCGTCGGCGAGATCGATCCCGAGAAGCTCAATGTCAACGGCGGCGCGATCGCGCTCGGGCACCCGGTGGGGGCGACGGGTTCGCGCCTGGTGCTGACGCTCGCGCGCGAGATGAAGCGCCGGGGCGTCGAGTTCGGCCTTGCCACGCTGTGCATCGGCGGCGGCCAGGGCGGCGCGATGGTCCTGCAACTCGAGAAATGAACCGAACCGCGAAGTCATAGCTTCAGGAGCAACCAGAGATGAGCGTTCAAGAGAGCCTGAAAATCGTTCCCCAGGGCAACGTGGCCGTGATCGAATGGGATTTGGTCGGCGAGAAAGTCAACAAGATGTCCTCGCCGATCATGGCCCGGTTCAAGGAACTCCTGCAGGAGATCCAGGGGGATTCACGGTACGGCGCGGTCGTCCTGATCTCGCGCAAAGCCAACATCTTCATCGCGGGCGCCGACATCGACGAGATCAAAAGCATGAAAAAGGCCGATGACTTCCGCAAGGCGGTGCAAGCGGGCCATGAGATCTTCAATCTGGTCGAGGATCTCAAAATCCCGGTGATCGCGGCGATTCATGGCGCGTGTCTCGGCGGCGGCTGCGAACTCGCGCTCGCCTGCGATTACCGCGTCGCGAGCGAGGACCCGGCGACGAAAATCGGCCTTCCCGAGGTGAAACTCGGGATCATCCCCGGTTTCGGCGGCTGCGTGCGGCTGCCGCGCGTGGTGGGGCTCGAGGCCGCGCTCGACATCATCCTCGCCGGTAAGGCGGTCGCCGCGCGCAAGGCCGCCAAGATCGGGCTCGTCGACAAAGTCGTGCACCCGAGCATCCTCGAGGAGCAGGCGTTGGAGCTGGCGCGGAGCCTGATCGCCGAGGGCAAGGGCAAGCGCCGCAAGTCGTACAAGCCGGCGTCGCCCGTCGATAAGTTCAAGGACTCCTTCATCGGCCGGCCGATCGTCTTCAAAATGGCCGGCGCGGCGGTTTTCAAGCAGACGCATGGGCATTACCCGGCGCCCCCCAAGGCCCTCGAAGTGATCCGCAGGACGTACGGGATGGGCGACCGCGCGGCGGCGCTGGCGATCGAGGCCGACGGTTTCTGCGAGGTCGCGGTGACCGACGTCAGCCGCCACCTGATCAACGTCTTTTTCATGACGGAGGCGGTGAAAAAGAAGACGGGCGTCGCCAGCGGAGTGAAGCCGCTGCCGATCCGCGCGATCGGCGTGCTCGGCGCGGGCACGATGGGCGGCGGCATCGCTTACGTCGCGGCCGACAAGGGCGTTGAAGTCCGTATGAAGGACATCTCCAACGACGCGCTCGCCAAGGGCTTCGAACACGCGCGTTCGATCTGGGACAAATTGCTCAAAAAGCGCAGGATCAGCCAGCATGAGCTCACGCAGAGGATGAATCGCGTGACCGGGGGCCTCGATTACGCCGGCTTCGGGCAGCTCGACGTCGTCATCGAAGCGATCGTCGAGGACATGAAAATCAAACAAAGGGTGATCGGGGAGACCGCGTCCAAGTGCAAGCCCGACTGCATCATCGCCACCAACACGTCTTCGCTCTCGGTGAGCGAGATGGGCAAAGGGCATCCCAACCCGGAGAACTTCGTCGGCATGCACTTCTTCAACCCGGTCGACAAGATGCCGCTCGTCGAGGTCATCCGCGGCGCGCGGACGAGCGACGTCGCGGTCGCCACGATCTTCGAACTCTCCAAAAAAATGGGCAAAGTGCCAGTCGTCGTCAAAGACGGGCCCGGTTTCATCGTCAACCGCCTGCTCGTGCCTTACCTGCTCGAGGCGATGTTCCTTCTCGAGGACGGCATGAGCATCGAAACTGTCGATAAGGCTTATGTCGAGGGCGTCGGCATGCCGATGGGGCCGTTCCGACTGATCGACGAGGTCGGTCTCGACGTTTGCGTGAAGGTCGCCAAGATATTCCACGAATCGCTGGGCGCGCGCATCGAGTTGCCGCCGGCGCTCGACAAATTCGGCGCGGCGGGGCGTTTGGGCAAGAAGAACGGCAAGGGTTTCTACAAATATGACGAGCGAGGCAAGAGCCAGGGCGTGGACGAGTCGATCTACGGCGAACTGGGCCTCGGATCCCCGACCGACAAACTCAAGACGAGCGAAGTCGTCGAGCGCGGGATATTCACGATGATCAACGAAGCTTCCCTGGCGCTCATCGAGGAGCGCGTCGTGGAAACGCCCGAGGAAGTGGATCTGGCGATGATCATGGGCACGGGCTTTCCGCCTTTCCGTGGCGGTTTGTTGCGCTATGCCGACTCGGTCGGCACGAAAAACATCGCCGACACGCTCGAGCGCTACGCCATCCAGTACGGCGTGCGCTTCAAGCCGTCCAAGCCCCTGGCCAACATGGCCAAAACGGACCGTAAGTTTTACTGACCCGCGGTCGAACCGATGTCGAGCGCGCTTCATCCCAGCCCGAGGCGAAGCGCGCCCGTCCGCCGCCAAAAGGTGACACGCACCTTTTTGTTTATGTCTGCGTCATTGATTTCTTCGGACCTCGCTCGTCGTGGCGGGTGTGAGTGTCGCGGCGAGCTGAGCTGCGGCTTCAGTTTCCCAGTCCCTCCCTCCGCTCCTTCCCACTCCAGAGGCGGGCTCACTCTGTCGAGGAGTTTTCTCGTTGGTGGAGCGGATATGGCCTGTCACCAACCCGGATTTTCGCGCAGGAACACCAATTCTTCCAGTGTCGATGGTCGCTGCAGGATGGTGTTGCGGTGGGGAAAACGCTCGAACCTGGCGATGACCTGGTGGTGCTGGAGCGCATAGTCCAGATACATTTTCTGTTCGGGATGCTCGCCAGCGAGTCGCGTGAACAGTTCCACGGCGCGCAGTTGATCGTCGAGGTCTTCGCTGTGTTCGAAAGGCAGGTAGAGGAACGCGCGCTCGTGGGGGGTCATCGCCTTATCGTCGCCGCGCGATAGCGCGAGGTTCGCGGTCTGTCGGGCGATCGGGTCGAGCTCGAACGCCGCCGGAGTTCCCCGATAGGCGTTGCGGGGGAACTGGTCACAGACGAGAACCAGCGCCAGGGTCGATTCCGGCCGCATCTCCCAGTCAGTGAGTTCGCCTCGTTTCGCGGCCGTCATCAACGGAGTGAAACGGTTGCGGACCTCGTCGTCGAAAGCGTTGTCCTTGGCGAACCATGTTTGGCGGCGTTGGGATGGGTCGCCGTGAAACCAGAATTCCAATACGTCCCGATACGAACCCACCTTGTCCACCCCCTGTAACGGCTCCTGCCGCCGATGCTAGCAGGCGTCGGTCGTTGGCGACAAGGAGCGGGGCCTGCTTTAAGGCGAAGGGGGCGTGAGCGCAAACTCCAGCTTTCAGGTTCTTGGTGTTTTTAGGCTCGGTGAAAGAAAAATCAGAATTGACTACGGGGGCGGCCTCCAGTAGAGTCCAGCTTCTCTTGTCTCAGGAGCGCGGGTGTAGCTCAGTTGGTAGAGCGCAACCTTGCCAAGGTTGAGGCCGACGGTTCGAGCCCGTTCACCCGCTCCAATTAATTTTGGATGGTCTCCGCGCGAAATTGAAAAATCTGAAAATCTGGCTCCACTTGTTAGATGGTGGAAATGCGCCTGAAGACCAAGCCAGTTAAGCGTTTAGTAGCCTCAGCCTATAATTTTTTGCGCTTCGGTATCCAAAGCGCCCTGTACTGAAGGCCTTTTGCTTCTTGGGTTCGCGCTGAAGCCACTGGATCACTTCTATATCCATACGGATGGTAACGGGCTTGGTGCCGGCTGCATGACGGTTGGATTTCGCTTTTGACCAATCGAGTTTCGTTTTCATGCCCTGCTGTGCCTCCTGTATCCGATTTCTTCGGATGCCTCCGCTTCTCGTGCGGAGGTTCCGTCATTCATTTCCCAGTGGGCCACCAGTAGAACATTGCCGCGAAGGCTGAGCCTCACGATAATCTCTCGCTCCTGGGTTGAATGATCTCCGTCTGAAAAGATGGCCGCTCAGGCTTGCCGAGGTACGCGGCATATACGGGGTTTTCGGCCGAGGCGCCGGTGATTTTGCACTCGAACCGTTTGCCGTCATGGTCGACCGGAAGGGCAAGAGTGAGAGTCTTGTTGTGCGTCGATGCTGGATCGCAATTGAGCTTGGTGTTCAGGCCCGTAGCGTTGGACGCGCAGGGCGCTGAAAAATCCGTCGGTTATAGGGGTTTTGAATTTAAACAAAATTAGATTGTATGGGTCCGCGGAACCAGGGGCCTTTTGGGAGGCGTGGTTCAGCCCCTCGAGGAAGCCGAGATCCGCTCCGCGCTCGCCCGCTCGACTCTTCAAATCTTTGACGCCCGCTTGTAAATGATGGGATTTTATCCTAAGGTCCGACGGGTCGGAGGTGGCCAATGGGAAAAAGGAAAGCAAACAGGCTCTCGAAGGATCAACGATCCGAACTCATTCGTTTGTTCCGGAAAGGGGACGTTTCCTTGACGGAGGCCGCCGGCAAATTCGGGATCACTCCGGCTGCGGCGAGCGTTTATAAGAAGCGCGCCAACGTGGACCCCGCAGATGACGAGATCCAGCGGCTTCGCATCGAGAACGCGCATCTCAAAGAGCTGCTTCAGAGGCGTCTGCTCGCGATCCAGACCGAAATGACGGCGATTGCGAAGATGCTGCGCTGACGGCCTGCCCGCTTTTCAGGAGGGAGCCTTCGCCCGGGAGGCGAGAGCGCCGCCGCCCGAACGAACGGGCGCTCAGAGCGGGGTTCCTTCTGGATCGCGTTTCGGTTCCTGCTTCGAGCCCCGCCCCGATTCGACGGGCAGGGGAATGAACTCCGCGTCGTCGCCGGGTATGCGCGGAAAGCGCCCGCTCGGGCGGCTCCCCGGGCCTTCGGCCCACTCGCGCTTCACCGACTCCAGGCGTTCCGCCGAGCTTGAGACGAAATTCCAATAAATGAAGCGTTGCCCGACCGGACTCCCTCCGAGCAGCATCGCGTGCGTGTCGTCGACGGCTTCGAAAACGGCGGGCGAGCCGGGCATCGCCACGCCCATGTCCCGCGCGCCGATTTCGTCGGAACCCAGCCTCGCTCGCCCGGTGACCACGTACAGCGCCGCCTCCCGCCCTTCGTGAGGGAGTGCGAGGCGTTGCCCCGCCGGGAGGAAAACTTCCAGGTAAAACAAGTCCGAGTGCACGCGGACCGGGCTCGTGCGCCCGAAGGCGTCGCCCAAGAGCAATTTCAGTCTCGCGCCGTCGATCGCGAATTCCGGCAGCGTGTCTTTGGGATGGTGGGCGAAGCTGGGTTCGATCTCTTCGTGCTCCTCGGGCAGAGCTACCCAGCACTGGATGCCATCGAGTTCGGTTCCGCTCGCGCGCGCGTCGGGCGGCGTCCGTTCGGAATGCACGATTCCGCGCCCCGCGGTCATCCAATTGACCGCGCCCGGTTCGATCAATTGACTGGAACCGAGCGAGTCGCGATGGAGGATCCGGCCCTTGAACAGATACGTGACCGTGGCCAGATTGATGTGTGGATGCGGGCGCACGTCCATTCCGCCGCCGGGCGCGAAACTCGCGGGCCCCATATGGTCGAAAAAGATGAAGGGGCCTACCATCCGATGGGTCGCGTGGGGGAGGATGCGCTGGACGATCAGGCCGTCGCCGAGATCTCGTTCGCGGGAATGGATGATCATGGCGAACTCCTTTGGCGTTTGGCGCCGGCGGCCCTATGACTGCGGCGAAGTCGCAGCCTATCATGGATTCACCGTCGAAAGGAGCCTCGGGAGCGCGGATCCCGTCGTTGCAGCGGGGAGTCCGCGCGCCTCCAAACCGCGCCGACCTCGCCGAGGGCCCCCGTGTTTCCCGATGGTTTCGCCACGGGCTGTCGCGCCATGGCGCACGGACTTATATCCAGCGTCGGCTTTGAATTCGACTCGATTGTGGCTAGGATGGAGTATGCGCAAATCCACTCGCTCCACAGCCGTTCGTTCCGTCTTCGTCGCTTTCGTACTCCTTTTGGCCTCCGCCGTGGACGCCGCCGTGACTCCTTTGTCCGTCGGTATCGTTCCGCCCGTGCAGTTCCCGCCAGCGGATTTCACCGTCGCGGGCGTGCGCGTGAGCGCGCTTTGGGGCCGGCATCGGGACGTTTACGGGATCGACGTGGGTTTGCTCGGCAACATCACCGAGCAGGATTTCTTCGGCCTCGGCGTTTCAGGACTCGCGAATCACACTCAAGGGCGGACGACCGCCGTCGGCGCGCAGATCGCCGGGCTCGCGAACGTCAACGGCAACAAGACGAACGTGTACGGCGTCCAGGCCGCTCTGGCGGCGAACGTCAATTCCGCCGAGTCTTCGGTCAACGGGTTGCAGCTCTCGCTCGCGAACGTGAGCTCTTACACGAAGGTTCGGGGCGCGCAGGTCGGCCTCTACAACACCGCGAAGACCGTCTACGGCGTGCAGATCGGCTTGGTGAACGTCACGGACTCGCTCTACGGGATTCAGATCGGCCTCTTCAATTTCCATCACCAAGGCGTTTTCAAGATCTCCCCGATCCTCAATGTCGGTTTCTGAGCGGCACGTTGGATCGAGCCTCGCTTCCGGAAAGCGGCTTTGTTTGGCCGGAGTGGCCGCAGCCGAACCGCCGGTGGCTTTTTTGCCGCGGTTCGGGCGCGTCTTCGGCTTTCGCGCCAGCCGCTTCGCCAGTTCCGCGTCGAGAGTCTCGGTGTCCCCGGTCTTGAACCCCTTGCGGACGAGGACCACGACGCCGCGGTCGTCCACGAGGTAGGAGGTCGGCATCTGCTGCGGGCCGAGTCGTTTGACGAAAGCGTGGCCGCGGTCGTCCACGAGAGTGTAGGAGACTTCGACCTCGTCGAGAAACGCGCGCGTCGCGACGGGGTCGTCGAGGACGTTGACGCCGACGATCTCGAAGCCGCGTGGCTTCCACTTGGCGTAAAGGCCGGAGAACGCCGGCATCGAGTGCCGGCACGCGTGGGTGTCGGCGCTCCAGACGTCCACGAGATGCACTTTGCCTTTGAGGGCCTTGGAGTCGAAAGGCTTGCCGTCCACGGTCCTGTTCAGCTTAAAGGGCGGGAACCGGTCCCCGACTGCGACCCTGGCGTGCGCCGTCGGGCTGCAGAAGAGTGAGAAAGCGAAAACCGGGGCTGAAAACGCCCGCGCGACACGTATCATGGCATGATCGTACAGGCTGGCCTTCGATTTGCGCAATCTTCTCCGTCGACGGCCTCAGGCGGTCAGGCGCCCGGGCTCCCGGCGGTCGGCGCTGACGGGGCCGGCGCCGAAGTACGCCAGTAGGACCGCGCCGCCGATCATGGAGAGGTTTTTCATGAAATGAGCCCTCTGACCCATTCGCTCCATGGGATCGGTGAACGTCCAGAAGTCGTGCATCATGAACGTCACCGGCAGGAGGAACACGAGCAAGAGCAGGGCGCCGCTCCTGGCGTGCCAACCGGCGGCGATCATCAGGCCGCCGGCGAGCGCGATCACGCCGCTTAAAGGAACGAGCAGGCTCGGCAGGGGCACGCCGGCCTGCGCGGCGTACCCGATGGTCGAACTCGAGAAATGACTCAAAGAGGAAAGGACGAAAATCAACGCGAACAAGACGCGGCCGAGCGGTACGAGAGGCCGGGCGACGTCGCGGATGCGGATATCCGTGCGGCTGGAAGCGTTGGCGAGCGAGTCATATCGGGTCGCGGTCGGAAGCGTCGTTGCCATGGTATCCTCCGTTTTTCTGGAATTTAAACGCAAACGGTTGCCGGCTTCGTGTCGTTCCGTTGTCGAATCCGTGAATCTCCGGAGACTCACGGATTCGCGCTGTCACGCGCGTCGCGACGGGCCGATCGGTTGCGGTCATGTGGCTTGCCGTCGCCGTTCAATGGCGGGTCGTCGCCCTCGTCCGTTTTTTCCTGGCCCCGCCGGTCTGCTTATTGACGGTCGCCCAGGCGATGCGCTCGGCCTTCTCAGGAGGCGCGCCCTTTTTTTTGTAACTTTTCTCGATGTGCCCGGCCATTCGTTTTCGTTTGTCGGTGTGACTCGACTTGTCTCCGCGAGGCATGGGTCCTCCTGATGCGGGGCATTCTCCCGGTTCTCCCGGCGTTTTCTAGAGAGGATGCTACGCTTCATGCCCCACGACATCCAGAAGCGATGGAGATGTGTCGACAACGACGAAAAGCCGCGGGGGATTGCGGGCCCGTTCGCACGACCTCCCGCGCCGGCTCAAGCGTGATCGCGGTTCGAGCGCTCGAGCCGGGTGAGCAGCAGGTAAAGCGCCGGCACGACGACCAGGGTGAGAAGCGTCGAGACGATCGTGCCGCCGATGATCGTCAGGCCCATCGGCATGCGCGCCTCGGAGCCGAGCGCGGAACCGGTGACGAGCGGGATCGCCGCGGCGATCGTGGCGACCGACGTCATCACGATCGGGCGCAGGCGCACCGGGCAGGCTTTCAGGAGCGCTTGGCGCGGTTCGAGGCGCTCGTTCTCGCGTACGTGATTGGTGAACTCCACGAGCAGGATCGAATTCTTCTTGGCGATCCCCATCAAGACGATCAGCCCGATGAACGAGAACAGGTTGAGCGACACGCCGTAGGCCCAGAGGGCGAGGAAGGCGCCCGAGACGCTGAACGGGAGCGCGATCAGGACCGGGATCGGGTGAATGAAAGAGTTGAACTGCACCGCGAGGATCATGTAGGCGACGACGATGCCGATCAGGAGGGCGTTGTAGAGGCTCGCGAACGCCTGGGCGAATCCGGCGGCGCCGCCCTCGAGGGCCACGCTGTAGCCGACCGGCAGGATCTCGCGCGCGATCTCCTGGGCGCGGGCGAGGACCCGGGCCTGGCTTTGGCCCGGGGCGAGGTTCCCGTTCACGCTGACGGCGCGCTGGCGGTTCACGCGGTTGATCGACTGCGAGGCGGCGTCTTCTTTCGCGACGGTCAGGACCGAGAGCGGCACCAAGTTGCCGACGGAATTGCGAACGTAGAGGCGTTGGATGTCTTTGGCCGAGCGGATCCGGTCGTCGGGGACTTTGAAGCGGATGTCGTAGCGTTGACCGGACGACGTGTACCGGCCCTGGCGGAGGCCGCCCACGGCCGCCGCGATCGTCTGACCGGCGCTTTCAACGGTGATGTTGCGGTCGGCGAGGGCCCTCCGGTTGGGGGTGAGCACCAACTCCGGGATGCCGGTGCGGTAGTCGGTGTCGAGATCGACGGCGAGGCCTTCGTCGGTCAGCCGCTTCATCAGCGTTTCCGCTTTTTCGTTGAGGACGGAAAGCTCGGGGCCGCGCAGGCTGATCGCCACCGGCTGCGAACGACCGGCCGAGAGGTTCCGCGCCGAGATGTCCCGCATCGTCACGCGCGTGCCTTTGATTTCCCTGAATTGGCCCCGCAAGCGGTTCATGATGTCGGTGTGGCTCGCGGCGCGCTCGGCTTTGGGTTTGAGCGCGGCGGGTATGAAGATCTGGTTCACTTGCGCGTTGGGGCCGCCCGCGCCGATGGACACGACGAAGTTCTCGATTTCGGGGACCGACCTGAGGATTTCCTCGATCCGCAGCGAGACCTTTTCCGTGTATTCGAGCGAGCTTCCGGTCGGCGCTTGGGCCTGGATGATGACGAAATCCTGGTCTTGCGCCGGCACGAACTCTTGGCGCACGGCGCGCGTGAGCAGGAGGGAGACCGCGAACAGAGCCATCGAGACGATCACCACGATCCACTTCCAGCGCAAGGTGAAGTCGAGCAGCCTGCGGTACCGGGCGGCGATCCTCTCGAACGCGTGATCGAGCCAGAGCTCGAACTTGCCGATGTTGGGCGACGTCGACAGGAACGCCGCCGCCCGCATGGGCGTGATGGTGACGGCTTCGAGAAGGGAGAGCATGACCGCGGCGGAGAGCGTGACGCCGAACTGGAAGAAGAATTTCCCGATCACGCCTTCCATGAAAATGACCGGCAGGAAGACCGCGATGACCGCGAGGGTCGCCGCGGTGGCCGCGGGCAGGATCTCCTTGGCGCCGTCGGCGGCGGCCACTTTTGGTTTTTTTCCCATCCTGTAATGCCGCACGATGTTCTCGAGCAGCATGATCGCGTCGTCGACGACGATGGAAACCGCGAGGGTCAACGCGAGCAGGGTGAACAGGTTCAACGTGAAGCCGGAGAAGTGCAGGATGATGAACGTGCCGACGATCGACGTCGGGATCGAGAACAGGATGTTGACCGCCGCTTGGATGCTGCCAAGGAAGAGGAAGCAGATGACGATGGTGATGATCGCGGCGGTGACGAGTTTTTCGAGGGTCAGTTTGACCGTCGATTCGGTCGGGCGCGTGAAGTCGACGTTGATCCGGTAGCCGTACCCTTCGGGGAACCGGTCGCTGATCGCGGCGAGTTTCTCGCGCACGGCTTTGGCGACCTCGACCTCGTTGGTGCCCCGCTGCTTGCGGACCTGGATCGCGATCGCCTCGCGCCCTTCGAACCGGGCCATCCGGCGGATGTCGGAAAGGCCGTCCTCGACGTCGGCGACATCGCTGACGCGGATGACCTGATCGTTGATCATCTGCCCGCCGCGCCGGAGGATCTGGATGTTCTTCACTTGGTCGACTTCGGTCGCTTCGCCGAGCCAACGCACGCGCAGCTCGCGCGCGCCTTCGGAGAACTGGCCGGCCGCCGTTTCGATGTGCTGCGTGCGGAGGGCTTCGACCACGTCGAGGACGGTGAGGTACCGTGCTTCGAGTTTGTCGGGTTTGAGCCAGACGCGGAGGTTCCGCTCGCTGAAGCCCCCGATGCTGACCTCCCCGATGCCGGGGAGGAAGCGCAACTGGTCGAGGAGGTAGCTGTCGGTCCAGTTGAGCATCTCGCGCAAGCCGTCCTTGCTGAAGATCGAGACGATCAGGATCGGGTCTTCTTCGGGGTTCTGTTTTCGGATCACCGGCGGGTCCACGCCGGGCGGCAGGCGCAGCTGGCTGAGAGCGCTCTGCACCTCCTGCAGGGCGACGTCGACGTTGCGGTTGATGTCGAATTCGAGGGTGACGCGCGCCGCCCCTTGGCTCGCGCTCGAACGCATCTCCTTGATGCCTTCGATCGCGAGCAGGCGTTCCTCGACCGGATCGACCAGCTCGGCTTCGACGACTTCGGGAGCGGCGCCTTCGTAAGCGATCGAGACGTTCAGAACCGGGAAGTTCACGTCCGGCATCTGGCTGATGCCCATGCGGTTCAGCCCGATCGCGCCGAACACGATCATGGCGAACATCAGGATCCAAGCGAAAACGGGCCGGGCGATCGATAGGTCTATGAGTCCGCGCATATCCGGACATTAAAGCAATACCGGCGAGTTTTTGTCGAGTTCAAGAGCCGTGGAAAAGGCACGATCCGAGCCGCGCGTCGACGACTGCCAGTCATTTCATCGCGAGATCGCAGGCGTTCGGGATGATCCTCCTCGTCGAGGCGTTCGACACGCCGTAGTCCGAGTCGTTGCGGCCCGAATCGTCGGCGGATCGAGGGAGCCGATGCGTCGAAGTCCCAACGGGCGGATTGGAGCCGGCGGAACGGCTCTCCCGCCGTCATCCGCCGGCGGTGGGCGGGGCTTTACATCGGCTCGCGCAGGCGCGGCCAATACAGACGGAGAACGGCGAGGGCGGCGACCAAGTGTTTGACCGAGTGTCCGCTGATGGTCGTCGCCGTCGCTTCGTAAACCGAGCGGTCGGCCGATTCGAAGACTTTGGCCACGATGTAGAGCCCTAGGGCGGTGAGGAGGGCGACGTTCGCGATTTCCCCTTTGGGTTTGGCGACGGCGAGGCCGAGGACGAAAACGAGCCCTCCGTATTGGAGGAGGTAATACGGCCGCAGGTCGCCATGACCGAGCCGCCACGCGACGAGCGATCCCGTCGAGATCAGCGCGAGCGCGAGCATCGCCCACCAGCCAGCGCGGTTGTCGATGCGGTCGGCGATGGCGAGTCCCAGCAGCGCGCTGAACCCCACGGCCATCGGCAAGCGGTCCCAGAAAATCGAGGCGATGCTCGGGCTCAAGTGGAACCAGGAGGAGCCGAGCGCGGTCATGAACGTCGCCGCTGCGAGCACGAGTCCGAAGGGCGCGAGTTTTCCTGGCCACTGTCCCGAGCGGCGCACGCGCAGCCAGCCGACGGCGCCGACGAAGATGAAGGCCGCGTTGGTGGCGACATCCATGAAGTTGGCCATTCCCCAGAACGCGCGGGCGTCGGCGAATGCGTAGTACTCGGGCCGGTCGGCCGTCGGCATGCGGTTCCAGGCGACGAGGAACGCGGCCGTCGCCGCGAGCGCTCCGAATGCGCCCAGCGCCCGCGGGAATTTGCGCGTTTTGACGATCTGGCTCATGGCGGGTGTTCCCTTTTCCTCGGCGCTGCCGTACACTGCCGACCCATGGTTCATCTTTCCGGCATCTCGAAACAGTACGGGAAAAAAGTCCTGTACCGCAACGGCAACTTTCAGATCAACGCGGGCGAAAAAATCGGCTTGGTCGGCCCCAACGGCGCCGGCAAAACCACGCTTTTCCGTCTCATCACGGGGGAAGAGCGTCCCGACGAGGGGCGGGTTTCAAAGCCCGACAAGCTCGTCGTCGGTTATTTCTCGCAGAACATCGAGGAAATGAAAGGGCGCTCGGTCCTTGAAGAAGCGAAATCCGCGGCCGCTACGGTCTTCGCCCTTCAAGCGCGTTTGAAGGAGCTGGAAACGAAGCTTTCCGAGCCGCTCGGAGACGGTGAAATGGCGGCGGCGCTCGATGAATACGGCGAGGCCCAGGCCGAGTTCGAGCGCCTCGGCGGTTACGACCTGGACGCGCGCGCGGCCGAGATTCTCACCGGGCTTGGCATCGGGCCGGCCGACCACGATCGGCCGACCGAGAGTTTCAGCGGCGGTTGGAAGATGCGCATCGCGCTCGCCAAGATCCTGATCACGCGCCCCGACCTGCTGCTGATGGACGAGCCCACGAACCATCTGGATCTCGAGTCGATCATTTGGCTGGAGGAATGGCTTTCGCAGTATCCGGGCGCGCTCTTGATGACGAGTCACGATCGCGATTTCATGAACCGGCTCGTTTCCAAGATCGTGGAAGTCGCGCACCAAGCGGTGACGGTGTATTCGGGCAATTACGATTTCTACGAACGCGAGCGCGAAATCCGCAAGGAGCAGCTCGTTGCCGCCGCCCGTCGCCAGGAGGAAATGCTCGCCAAAGAGGAGGAGTTCATCGCTCGCTTCGCGGCGCGCGCCTCGCACGCCGCCCAGGTGCAGTCGCGGGTCAAAAAGCTCGAGAAGATCGACCGCATCGAAGTTCCCGTTGAGGAAAAGGCCATCCAGTTCGAGTGGCCGTCGCCCCCTCGGGGCGGGGATGAGGTCTTAAAGATCGAGGGGCTCGGTAAAACCTGGGTTTCCGGCGCCGAGGCGCGCAAACTCGTTTTTCAGGGGGCGTCCGCGCTCGTCAAACGTTTGGACCGCGTGGCGGTCGTCGGCGTGAACGGCGCGGGAAAATCGACGTTGCTCAAAGTCGTGACCGGGCAAACGGACGCGACCGAGGGGAAGTACGCGATCGGCGCGGGAGTCGAAGTCGGGTACTTCAGCCAGAATTCGCTCGATGTCCTCGACCCGGCGAACACGGTCCTGGACGAGGTGCATTCGCGCGTCCCGAACTCCTCCATCGGCTACGTGCGAAACCTGTTGGGCGCGTTCAAATTCTCGGGAGACGACGCTGAGAAGCGCGTCTCCGTATTGTCCGGGGGCGAGAAGAGCCGCGTCGTCTTGGCGACGATCCTGGCGAGGCCCGTGAACCTCCTCGTTCTCGACGAGCCGACGAACCATCTCGATATCCAGTCGCGCGAGGTGCTCTTGCAGGCGATCAAGGACTTCCCGGGGACGGTGATGATCGTGAGCCACGACCGCCACTTCCTGCGTGAGATCACCACCCGCGTGTTCGAGCTCGATCGTCAAAACCTGCGCGTCATCGACGGCACCTGGGACTACTATCTGGAAAAAAAAGCGGCGGAGGCCTCAGGCCTCCGCCTTTGAGTCGCCCGTCTTCGGATCGCGGTCGCTCGGGAGGCCGCGATCCGGCCGGTATCGAGTCGACATCGAAGGGCCGATGCCGAAGGTTCTTCAGGGACTTTCCGTGCAGACGAGTTCAGCGATCGTACGCGGTCCCGCGAAGGTCACTTCTTCGAGGCGCGCGTTCACCCGGCCTTCGCAGTCCATCGCCTTCGCCTTGACGCTGAAGCCGTGATCGACCATGTCCGGTTCGCGGCACGCGAGCGTATCGGAGCCCGGCGCGGTCGTGAGCGGATCCGTATCGATCCGCGCGCAGGAGAGCGCCGTCACTTCGGTCGCGCCGGCCATGGTGATTTTCCTGACGGAGGCGCTGGTGCGATCGGCCGAGATCACGACCGTGTACGCGTTGTCGACCGTCGTGGGGTCGACGCAGTTCGTGTCGGCGCCGGCGGTGACGCTGAGAGCGGTCGCGGCGAAGAATAGAAAGTGCGTCGTTTTCACTTTCGATTTCATTTTCGATCCTTTCGTGAATGGGGGCGCTGGAAGGGCGCGCCGGGTTTTCCAAGCCCGTCGCGCGTTCGTTCCGGACCACGGGCGGGTGGTCCGTTGAGTCGTTCGGCTGGAGTTGATCAGCGGGCCACGATCGGGCGGCGTTCCATGATTTTACCGCTGTCCGCGTACCAGCAGGCGGGGCGCGCGCCGAGGGTGTTCATGAGCGCCTCGCGACGGCTCGTTTGACGTTCCTGACCGGCGCTCAAGTTGCAAGCGCCTTTTTTAGGGTCTTTGTCGTCGAAGTCCTGATCGTGACCGACCGGGCAGACTGCGCCGCCGAAGTACGTATCGAGGCGGCACTGCGCCGGCGGATGCCCTTGCATCGTGCTCTTCACTTTTGAAGTATCGGGTGTGTTGAAATCCGGTTCCGATGAGCCGCCGACGCTGGCGAGCAAACGAGCGAGCGCTTTGCCACCCAGCGCGCTGCGGACGCAGATGGCGAACTGCTGCTTGCTCGCGCCCTGTCCGGCTTTGCAGCGTTCGGCGACGAGAGGGTCGATGTCGTTCTCATCGTACAGGCGGCGCAACGATTCCCAGTTGTCGATTTTCTCGAGGACTTTGCGCATGCATTTCGCCGAAGCGAAGTAGTCCGATTGACCTTCTACCGACGCCCAATCCGTACCGCCGTATTTAGGCGCGCCGGCGAGGTGGTGGCCGAGCTCGTGGCAGAGGACCATCGCGAACCCGTCCGGGGTGGCCTCAGGGTGGCGCGCCAGGCCTCCGAACATGGCGACGCGCCAGGTATCGCCGCTGCGGACCGCGTAGGCGTTCACGGTGTTGTCTTTCCACTTGCGCTCGATGACGAGGTTGCCCCCTTTGGATTGGACGATCGGAGCGTACACTTTTTCGACTTGGTCGATGATTTTGTTGAACATCTGCTCGCTGATGCCCTGAGCCGCGAAGCCTTGGGCGAAGCGCATGTTGTTCGGCGGGATCATCGTGCAGCGGTTCTTGCCGTCATGTCCGTGAAGGGCGTGGCGATCGGCGACTCCCGTCGTCGGCGTCAGCGAAGTGGCGACGAGAACCGCGCCTGCCGCCAGCGCGAAGCGAACGGGTTGTTGAACGGATTGAGCGACCTTTTGCCTGGATTTCAGCATTTTCCCCCCCGGAAAAGTTGAGTCTGAAGCTTTTGTCGGTGGACAGCTGAGGCTTTGGTCGAGTTTTGGTCAACTTGAAAACGCGCGATGAGCGAACTTTTACTCGCATTGACGCGTTCCGCGTGAGGACGAAGCACTGCGCATGAAGATGTCCTTATACAGAGTCAAAGTTTGGCTAATGCGGGACACGCCGTTGGCCATAAAAAACGGCGCCGTTTCGGGCGCCGTTTCGCGAGATTTCAAGGCGTGCGGACCACGCCGTTCTTGGGAAACGAATCAGCGCCGCATCGCCGGTTTCAGCGCGCGAAGGGCGTCGATACGGCCCATGCCGAAGTCGTTGTCATGGCCTTTGGCGCCGAGGTCCGTCGTCGATTTCATCAACAGAGCGGCGACGTCGTTCACCACCAGATTCGGCTTCGCTTGGAACAGCAGCGCGGCGAGGCCCGCCGTGTGCGGCGTCGCCATCGATGTTCCCGACCAAGTGGCGTACTTGCCCCCGGGAACCGAGGACGTCACGGCGACACCCGGCGCGCTGACGTCGGGCTTGATGATCTCGCCGGTCTTCCATTTCGCCGGGCCGCGCGAGCTGAAGCCGGCGACGCCGTCTTTCGAGTCGGTCGCGCCGACGGCGAGAGCTCCAGGGCATCCGGCTGGGGTCGAGACCGTGCCGGCTTGCGGGCCGGAGTTGCCGTTGGCGAAAATCGGAAGGATGCCGAGCTTCACCCAGCCGTCGACGGCTTTGCAGAACACGTCGTCTTTGGGATCATCGGTCGGGCTCGGAGCGCCTCCACCCCACGAGTTGCTGATCGCCACGGGATGATCTTTGGTGCTCAGGTTTTCGTCGGGATCGGCCATCCACTGCATGCCCTGCAGAATGGTCGCCGTCGTCGAGGTGCCTTTCGCAGTGAAGATCTTGCCCGAAAGGATCATCGCTTTGGGGGCGACGCCGATCTCGGTGCGGGAAGCGCTGCCGCCGGCGATCGTGCCGGAGACGTGCGTGCCGTGACCGTGGTCGTCGTACGGTTGCTGCTTTTTGCCGACGAAGTCGCGGAACGCCTTCATGCGACCGCGGAGGTCCGGATGGTCCGCGTCGATACCCGTGTCGAGCACGCCGATGGTCACGCCCTCGCCCGTCACTTGCGGGAATTCTTCGCGCACGGCGGGGATATTGAGCTTCTCAAGGCCGTAGGTGTACTTGCTGGCGAGCGTGCGCGGATCGACCGGCATGCGGCTCACGGGTTGGATCAGCTTGGCTTCGCGGTCGGCGTGAAGCGCTTTGAGCCGCGGCAGCTGTAGGAGGTGGTTGAGGCCGCCCGAGTTCATGCGGATGATCATCGCGTTGGCGATCCACAGCGGTTTGACGTTCTGTATCGCCGCGAATTCCTGGCCCCGTCGCTCACGCAGAGCGCGAATCGCGGGCGCCTGCGACTCCATCGCGTTGCGCTCGAGGTGCTTGCGGGCCGCGCGGTAGGTGAGCGCGGAAGGACGGAACTCAGGCGTCGGCAACGTATCTTCGAACGTCGCGATCACCGTGATCTGCCGTCGCGCTTCCGGGCGGCTCATGTAGGCTTTGAGCTCCGGATCGACGTGCACGCCGGCGGCGTTCGCCTCCGGCAGGATCGCGAAGGCCGCGATCGCGGATAACAATGTCTTCTTCATGTTCATGATGATTCCCCCCCTTTTAAGGAAACGTTTCGTGTTTTCCCGGCACAAGGCTTCATCGGGATAGGGGGGCTTGGCAAGCGAGAAACAAGCGGCGGCCCGCGTCGTCCGACGAAGGCGGAAGGCTTCGCCGGTGGCGGGCGGAAGAAATCCGCCCGCAAAGCATGAGGCGCTCGTCGGCTCCGCCGCAAAACCGAACGCGATCCAACGAAAGTGATCGAACGAAGACGTGAGAGCGAAAGCGTTAGAGCCGTTGGATCAAGTGGTAGCCGAATTGCGTTCGGACAGGAGCCGAAACTTCGGTCGGGCGGAGAGCGAAAGCGGCGGTTTCGAAAGCCTCCACCATGCGGCCGCGGCCGAACGTTCCGAGATCGCCGCCGCGCGCTTTGGACGGGCAGAGCGAAAACGCCTTGGCGAGTTCACCGAAGTCCGCTCCGTCCTGGAGCTTGCGCATCAGGTCCTGGGCTTCGTATTCGTGGGTCACCAAGATGTGACGAGCGTGGATCTGATCCGGCATTCCGCCTCCAAGCAACAAAGTGAAGATGAGGAAAACAGTGGCGACAGCGCAAGGCTTCGGGCGAAGATGGCCGTTCCGCGCGTGCCGTCCTCGCTTTTGTAGATCCATTCACATTTTGAATACAACCTCGATATTTCCTCCCGGGTCTATTATTTTTTTGCGGCACGCGGCCACGGATTTTCGTAAGGGAGGGGGATAGCGAAGGGAGGGGCATGGTGTTGAGACGTGAGATCGATGCGCGCAAAGCCGTCGGGCTCGGCATGGCTGTTTCGGATGCCGTCGTTTCGGATATCGCCTCGGGAGTCATTTCGACCGGAGGTTCGGTCGAGAGGGCGCCGTGCTTCGACGGAGTGGGTCACCCATAGTTCTAGTTCAGTCTTTAGAGACGACGGCGGATTCCTCATGACAGAGATTTGGATCATGATCATCGGGTTTCTCGGCGCTGCCGGCGGTTACGCTGTTCGCGATCTGCTCGCGCGCGGTGAGACGCGTTGGCGCAAAGGGGGCATCGAACTGGTCGATCACATCCCGCAGCTCGTTTGGGTGTCCGATGCCTCGGGGCGGGTGGAGTATTTCAACCGACGCTGGACCGAGTACGCCGGTATCGAGTCGCGGGAAGACCTCGGTCGCGCCTGGAGGACCCTGGTGCATCCCGATGATCTTCCCGGGTTGCGCACGGAAAGCGATCGCACGTCGCGCGAGGGGGTCGCTTACGAGCACCGCTGCCGCATGCGGGGGAAAGACGGCCGCTACCGCTGGTTCATCATCAAGTCGCATCCCGGGAAGGACGCCGCCGGCCGGGTGAAACGCTGGTTCGGCACGTGCATCGACATCCATGACCTGATCGCGGCGGAATCCGAATTGAAGCTCAGCCGCGACCGCCTGCAGATGGCGCTCGCGGCCGGAAAGATGGCGGCTTGGGAGACCGACCTCGCCACCGGCGAGGTCGCGCGCACGGAGAGTCACGACCAGCTGTACGGTTATGACCAGCGACAGGCGCGTTGGACGTTCCATGACTTCATTTCCGCTCTGCACGAGGAGGATCGCGAGAGGGTGGTCGAGCGGATCCAGCGCGCGCGGGGGATGGACGGGAAAGACATGTTCGCCGACGAGTTCAGGATCCGTTGGCCCGACGGGAGCGTGCACTGGCTCGCGTCGCGCGCGCAGTACCGGCGGGATCGGGACGGGAACGCGGCCTCCGTGGGGGGCATTTTGGTCGACATCACGGACATCAAGCGCGCCGAGGCGAGCCTCGAAGCCGCCAAAGTCGCCGCTGAAGCCGCGTCGAGTGCCAAAAGCCAGTTCCTCGCCAATGTCAGCCACGAATTGCGGACGCCGCTGGGGGCGATACTCGGTTTCCAGCGGATGTTGAGGGACGCGACGATATCCGGGGACGAGCGTCACCAATACCTGGAGATCATCGAGCGCAACGGAACCGCGTTGATGCAATTGATCGACGACCTGCTCGATCACTCGCGCTTGGAGGCGAAGAGCTTGTCGATCGAAAAGATAGCCTTCGAACTCAATGAGCTCATCGACGACGTCATGCAGGTCGGCGGCCTCAAGGCCGAGGAGAAAGGCGTCCTGCTGCGGCTCACGCGCGACCCGGCGGTCCCGGGGAGGATCACCAGCGATCCGACGCGGTTCCGGCAGGTTCTGGGCAACCTCGTGGTCAACGCCGTCAAGTTCACCGAGCGCGGCGAGGTCCACGTCGCCGTCGGCGCCCGGGACGGGGCGGCGCTCGTGTTCGACATTCGCGACACCGGCATCGGCATCTCGCCCAACGAACGGCAGGCGTTGTTCGCTCCGTTTCAGCAAGGGGACGCGGGCACGACCCGCCGGTTCGGCGGCACCGGCCTGGGGCTCGCGCTCTCACGGGATCTGGCCCGCGCCATGGGCGGCGACGTGGAGCTCATTTCCAGCGAGAAGAACCGCGGGACCTGGTTCCGCATCACCCTGCCGTTGGAGATCCCGGACGAGGCGGCGGTGACCGCGAGGTCGGCCAAACCCGTGCGCGAGGCCGCGCGTTTGGACGGCCTGCGCGTGTTGATCGTCGATGACTCAGCCGACAACCAACTCCTGATGAAACGCATGCTCGACCGGGCGGGGGCGGTCGTCGCCGTCGCGGGCAACGGCCTGGAGGCGCTCCGCGCGGCGGAAGGCGTGGATTACGACGTGGTCCTCATGGACATGCAGATGCCCGTGCTCGATGGGCTGACGGCCACCCGCCGTCTCCGGGAGAGCGGGTTTCGGCGGCCGATCGTCGCGCTGACCGCCCACGCGCTCCGCGAAGAACGCGAGAAATGCCTCGCCGCGGGCTGTGACGATCACGTGTCGAAACCCGTCGACTTCGGGCGCCTCAATGAACTGCTGCTCTCGTTCTCGAATCGCTCGCAATCGACGCGCGCGCACGTGTGAAGCTTTCCGGGCGGCTCAATTGAAAAGGGGCTTGATCCAGAGGGTTTGCTCGCGCCCCGGGCCGACGGAGACGACGTCGATGGGGGTCGCGACCTCGTTGCCGATGAACTGGACGTAATCGCGCGCCGGTTGCGGCAGGTCCTGGATGTTGCGGACCTGGCTGATGTCTTCATGCCAACCATGCAGCGTCTTGTAGACCGGCTCCACGCGGGCCAGGTCGCCGATCGCCGTCGGCAGGTCCTTGATTTCCTGGCCGTCGAGCTTGTAAGCCACGCAGACGTCGATCCTGTCGTGGCCGCTGAGCACGTCGAGCTTCATCAACGCGAGATTGGTGATGCCGTTGACGCGGATGGCGTACTTGAGCGCGACCAAGTCGAGCCAGCCCGTGCGCCGCGGTCGCCCGGTCGTGGCGCCGAACTCGGCGCCCTCTTTGCGGATGCGTTCCCCGAGCTCATTTTCGAGTTCGGTCGGGAAGGGGCCGCTCCCCACGCGGGTGGTGTAGGCCTTGGTGATGCCGACGATTTTTTGCGCGGCGTTCGGCCCGATGCCGGAACCGATGCATGCCGAACCTGAGATCGTCGAGGAACTGGTGACGTATGGGTACGTGCCGTGCAGGAGATCGAGCATCGTGCCTTGCGCTCCCTCGAAAAGGACTTTTTTGCCGCTCTTGAGCGCCTTGTGCACGAGCAGCGAGGCGTCTTTGCAGCGGTAGGCCTCGAGCTGGTCGGCGAGTTCGAGCAGGCGCCGGTAGAGCGGCTCGGGGTCGACGGGTTCCGCGCCGTAGTATTTCTCGAGCAGGAAGTTCTTTTCCTTGAGCGACTGCTCGAGGTTCGCGCGCAGGCTGCCGCGTTCGAAGAGATCGCCGAACAGGATGGCCTTGCGCGAGGCGCGGTCCTCGTACGCCGGGCCGATGCCGCGGCCGGTGGTGCCGATCTTTTCGTGGCCGAGGGCCTTTTCGCGGGCGGCGTCGAGCAGCCGGTGGTACGACAGCAGCACCGTCGCCGAATCCGAAATTTTGAGTTGTTCGGGATTCTGGAGCAGTCCCGCCGTTTTGAGCGAATTGATTTCGGACACGACTTCCTCGACGTCGAGCACGACGCCGGCGCCGATGATGCAGGTCGTTTTTGGGTGCAGGATGCCCGAAGGCACCAAGTGCAGGACGGTTTTCACGCCGTTGACGACCAGCGTGTGCCCGGCGTTGGCGCCGCCTTGATAGCGGATCACGTAATCGGCTTGGGCGGAGAATACGTCGATGACTTTTCCTTTGCCCTCGTCGCCCCACTGCGAGCCGACAACGATAATTCCAGGCACGTCTTTCTCCTTGGCGGAAGAGACGATCTTTTCTCCTAAGGGGCTGGAAAAGCAAGGCGCAGTTTTTGAATGCGCGAAGTCAACGGGGAGCGGATCCGAAGCGGTTCCCGGCCTCGTTCGCGTGCAGGGGGTCCGCCTTTTCGCCGCGTTCGAAATAGGCGATCGTTTTCTCGGCGGCCTCGCGCGAACTCTTGGCGAAAGCGGCCGCGGTCGTCGCTCCGAGATGCGGGGTCAGGACGACGTTGGGGAGCGAAAGCAGGGGCGAGGCGCGGTTGAGGGGCTCGCGGGCGAAGACGTCGAGCCCCGCGGCCTTGAGCTTCCCGCTTTCCAGGGCGGCCAGCAAAGCGTTTTCGTCGACGGCTTGGCCTCGCGAAGTGTTGACGAGGATCGCCTCGGGCGAGAGCAGGGCCAGATGGCCCGCGTGCAGGAGCGGCCGGGTTTCGGGAGTCGCGGGCACGTGCACGCTCACCACGTCCGCGAGGCGCATGAGCTCGTCGAGGCCGAGCCGTTCGACTCCGCAGGCTTCGAATTCGGCCGCCTCGCGATAGGGGTCGAACGCCACGGCCTTCAGGCCGAACGCCTGCGCGATCCTGGCGACGCGGCCGCCGATGCGGCCCAGGCCGATCACCCCGTAGGTCCGGCCTTCCAGCTCCGTGCCGAGCAGGCGGTCGCGCGCCCAATCGCCCGCCTTGATCGCGCGCCCCGCTTCGGGCAGGCGACGGGCGCAGGCGAGCACGAGCGCCCAGGTCAGCTCGGCGGCGCTCGCGGCGTTGGCGCCGGGGGTGTACATGACGTCGAGGCCGCGCGCGTCCGTCGCCGAGAGATCGATGTGATCGAAGCCGCTGGTCGAGGTGATGACCAGCCGCAGGCGCGGCGCGCGGTCGAGGAGCTCGGCCGTGATCTTGGTGCGGCTGCGGATGACGAGCGCCTCCGCGTCGGCGAGTTCCGCTTCGCTCGGCTGCGGTTGCCGCGCCGTCTCGACGGTGAGCGCGTCGCACGCCTCAAGGAGGGCGTACGCGCGGATGTCGAATCGGTCCGTGACGAGGACTTTGCGGCGCGCCTTCACGCGCGCCCCGCCAGGACGGCGCTGGCGGCGTCCAGCGCCGCTCCGAGCCGATGTTCGTCGAGTGACGGAGCCGGTCCGCAGGCCATGAGCGCGCGGCCGAGGGCATCGATCATGGTGAGCTCGTCCTCGTCGCGGATATCGCCCATGTGGCCGATACGGACGATCTTGCCTTTGAGCCGGTCTTGGCCGCCCATCACGGTCACTCGGTAGGTTTTTTCCATTTCGCTTCTGAGCGCCTGACCGTCGACGCTCGAGGGAAGGGCGAGCGCGCTCAGGGAGGGCGACGGTTGGGGAGCGAAACCCCGCAGGCCTAGTTCCCGCGCGGCGGCCCGGGTGGCGAGCGCCAGCCGCGCGATGCGCGCATGGACGGCGTCCATGCCTTGCCGCGCGAAGCGTTCGAGCACGACGTCGAGCGCTTTGATGAGCGGCACGTTCGAGCTGAAGAGCGTTTCCCCGTTCGAGTTGGCGTCGCGCTCGGCGCGGATGTCGAAATAAAACCGCGGGCATCTCGCGCGTTCGACCCTTTCCCAGGCGCGCGCCGAAAACGCGACGAACGCCAGGCCGGTCGGCAGCATGAACGCTTTCTGCGAGCCGCCGACGAGCGCGTCGACGCCCCACTCGTCCATCGGCAACGGCATCGCGCCCAGAGCCGTGATGCCGTCGACGAGCAAAAGGGCTTCGGACGAGCGTGTGACCGCGGCGATCTCGCGGATCGGATGGAGCGCGCCCGTGCTCGTTTCGCAAGCTTGCGTCAGGACGATCCGCGTCCCCGGGCGTTCCCGCAGGCCGCGCTCGATCTGCTCGGGCCGGACCGAATGGCCCCATTCGATCTCGAGCCGATGGACGCGCGCGCCGTACGCTTCGGCCATTTCGGCCCAGCGTTCGCCGAACTTGCCGGAGACCACGGCGAGGACTTCGTCGCCCGGAGAGAGAACGTTGACCAGCGCGGATTCCATCCCGCCGCTCCCGGTCGACGTGTGCATGAAAACGTTCTGTCCCGTCGCGAAAACGTCCTTCAAGCGGGCCATGACGCGTTGGAAGACGGCCCTGAATTCCGGCGTGCGGTGATGTTCCATCGGTTCCGCCAACGTATTGAGCACGTCCGGCGGCACGGGGACGGGCCCTGGCGTCATGAGCGTGTAGGCGGATTTTGGCGATCGGTCCATCATGCTTCGATTTTTAGCGAACTTCAGCGGCTCGGGCAAGGTGAGCGCCCTTGAAAAGGCGATGAACCGCCGGTAGTCTCTGGTGCTTGACGCGATGAAGATGGACATGATGATTCACGACAAGCACAAGCCGCCTCTCGGCTCGGGTCGCCGGCCCGCCCTTTTCTCGTTGTTCGGTCGAGCCTCGGTGTTCCTGAGCGGCTGCGCCTCGGTGTTCATGGGCGGCTGCGCCTATCATGGAGGTTTCGGAGACCGGGCGTTGCCGGGCGGGTATTCGCTCGTCGCCGTGCCGGTTTTCAAGAACCAAACCATCGAAGTGGGCAGCGAGACCTATTTCACGAACGCGCTGATCCGTGAACTCGAACGTTCCAAGGTCGTGCGCATCATCCCGAAAAACGACGCCCAAGCGACCGTCGAGGGCGTCGTCGAGGCCATCACGTACGTCGCCAGCTCCTGGTACGAAGCTTCGTCCAACAACACGTTGCCGGCCGGGACGGTCTTGACGTCGACTTATTCCGTACGCGTCACGGCGCGGATCACGCTTCGCCGCAATTCCGACCAGACGGTGTTGTGGACGAATCTCTTCGAAGGCGAGCGCAGCTACAACGCCCCACAGATCACGATGCCGGGCCTCAACTCCGCCAACGCCACGTACAACCACAGCGCCCGCCACCAGACCATCGCCGCGCTCGCGCAGGACATGATGGCCGAGGCGCATGATCGTTTGACGGAGAATTCCTGGTGAGCTGGACGCCTCAAACCCTCGAGAGTTCCATCCGCCGCGAGGAAATCCACCCCCTCTACTTGTTCCACGGCGACGAGACGTTTCTGATCGACGAAGCCCTGGCCGAGCTCGAGGCGCTCGCGCTTGGCGACGGGTTGCGCGACTTCAATTTCAATGTTTTTTACGGCGACGAAGCCGACGGCGCGCGGATCCGCGACGCCGCCGAAACTCTGCCTATGATGGCCGCGCAACGCGTGATCGTGGTCAAGGAGGCCCAGGATCTGTCAGACGCCGATTGGAATTCCCTGTGGCCGTTGCTCGACGAGCCGATCGACTCCTGCGTCCTGGTTTTCGTCGCGACCAAGATCGACAAGCGTAAGAAGCACTTCAAACGGGCGCTCGAGACCGGCGTCGTGGTCGAGTTCAAACGGTTGTTCGAAAATCAGGTGCCGGACTGGATCGCGCGGATCGCCGACAAGCACGGCGTGAAGATGAGTCGTGACGCGCTCGCGCTCCTGCATCAAATGGTCGGTTCGAATCTGACCGATATCAACATGGAGATGTGGAAGCTCGCGTCGTTCCTCGGCGATCGTAAACAGGTCGGGGTCGACGACGTGCTCAAGGCGGTCTCGCGGGTGAGGATCGAGAGCGTCTTCGACCTGACCGACGCGATCGGCGGCAATGACCGCGCCCGCGCCCTGACCTGCCTCGCGAACCTGCTCGACAACGGTCAGAACGAAGTCGGCGCGCTCGCGCTCGTCAGCCGCCACGTGCGGATCCTCAAGCTCGTCAATGAGGGGTTGCGCGAGGGCCTTTCCGGTCAGCGCCTGAGCGCGCGGGCGGGCGTGCCGCCGTTTTTCTTGAAACGGTACGTCGAACAGAGCCGCCATTGGAGCGCGCCGAAGATCGATCGCACGTTCCGCGCGCTTCTCGACACGGATCGCGCGCTCAAGTCCTCGCCGGTCGCCTCGCACATCTGGCTGGAGAATTTCGTCGTTCAGACCTGTTCCGCTTGAACGGCCGAGAAACGGCCCGCGGACAAAAAAAGCCGCGTGAACCTCACGCGGCTTTTCGAGACAGGATTCCGGGAGTGACGCCTTAGGCGCGTTTGCTGGCTTGGCGCGCCTGATTCGACGTCAGCTGGCCAGAGGCGAGCTTGTGGACGGCGAGCGAGAGGCGTCCGATTTTGCGTTGGGCGTTGCGCGCGTGAACGCGGCCTTTGCCAGCGGCTTTTTGGATCTTGCTGGCGAACTCGACGAGGAGTTCTTGGGCCTTTTTGGATTCGGCGGTCGCCAGCGCGTCACGGAGCTTGCGTTCGACCGACCGGACGGCGCCGAGGGCCTGTTTGTTGCGGGCGGTGATTTTGAGAGTCTGACGGGCGCGCTTTTCTGCGGACTTGTGAGTTGCCAAGTGTAAAACCTCCAGATTAACCTGAAATCCTGTGAATGCGAAGGGTTACCATAGGCGGGGAGGCATTGCAAGGCCGCCTGTGGAAGGTGGGAATTTTCACTTGGGAATCAGACCTGAGAGCCGGATTGACCGAGTCGCCACGGGACAGGGGCGGCCGGATACGTGCCTGAGAGGACAAGGCTTTTGAGCTCGGATGCAACGCCTGCTAAGGCCGCCGCCGCCTCCCCCGATGCGGGGGCCCGCCAAGCCGATCGCCGTTCGGTCACCGCCTCCGCTTTGGTTTTCGCCGCCGGGACGATGCTGAGCCGGGTCCTCGGGCTCGTGCGGGACATGATGACGGCCCGCTATTTTTCGGTCGAGATCCGTGACGCGTTTTTGGTGGCGTTCCGCCTGCCCAATCTGTTCCGCCGCTTGCTCGGTGAAGGTTCGCTCTCATTCAGTTTCATCCCGGTTTTCGTCGAGCTGATCCAGGGCCGGCGCACCGAGGACTCGCACCGGCTCGTCAACAACGTGTTCGCCATCCTCATGAGCGCCTCGATCACGGTGAGTCTGCTGGGCATCCTCTTCATGGACGATATCCTCCGCCTGGTCCTGAGCGGGGACGAGTACACGAGGATCGCGGGCAAGCTGGAACTCACGGTCCTGCTCGCGCGCGTCATGTTCTCGTTCCTGGTCCTGATGAGCCTGTTCGCCTTTTTCATGGCGATCTTGAACTCGCTCAAGCAATTCGCGCTTTCGGCGCTGGCGCCCGCGCTTCTCAACATCGCGCTGATCGCGGCGGCCTTGATCTCCGACGCCTGGGCCGCGCCAGAGCTCACGCTCGCGGCCGCCGTCATGGTGGGCGGGTTCCTGCAGATGGCGGTTTTGGTGCCTTCGGTCGCGCGCGCGGGTTATTTCCCCAAGCCGTCGTTCCGCTGGAACACGCCTGAAACCAAGAGGGTCGTCAAAACGGTGCTGCCGAGCATGTTCGGCATGAGCATCATGCAGGTGACCCAGATGGTGAACCTGCATTTCGCCTCGCACTTGCCGCAGGGGACCCACAGCGCGTTTTACCTCGCCGATCGCGTGCTCGAGCTGCCGCTTTCGCTGTTCGTGGTGAGCGTAGGCTCGGCCCTGTTGCCGACGCTGGCGCGTTACTGGGCCGCCCAGGACCGCGAGGCGATGTCGGAGACCATCAACCACTACGTGCGCTTGATCCTGTTCGTCGCGCTGCCCGCGGCGGTCGGGATGTTCACGCTCGCCGAGCCGATCGCCGAAGTTCTCTTCCAAGGCAAGGAGTTCGGCGCGCAGGACACGCGGATGACCGCGGAGATCTTGCAGGTGTACGCCTTCGGCCTGATCGTTTCGGCCGGGGTCCGCATCCTCGCCCAAGGGTTCTACGCCGTCCAGAACACTTGGTTCCCGGCCGTCGCGGCGACGGTGGCGGTCGCCGCGCACCTTCTGTTCGCGGCGAGTTTCACGCGCGCCTTCGGCCTCCAGGGTTTGGCGGCCGCGACGGTCGCGAGCGCCGCCGTGAACCTGACGCTTTTGGCCGTAGCGTACAGTTCCTGGGTCGGCGCGCTGCACGTTTGGAAATTGTTGATCGGGGTCGGCAAGTTCTCGATCGGGGCGGCTTTGATGGTTTTCGTCTTGCGCGTGTACGAGCCCGCGGCGCTGGCGATGGGCGACGGCCACTTGGCGAAAACGGCGGCGCTTCTACTGGCGATCGCGGCCGGCGGCGCGTCCTACATGGCGGTCGCGCACGTCTTGAAAGTGCCCGAATACCAAGAGACCGTCGCCGCCCTCGCGAGCAAAATCCGGAACAAACTCAGTCGCCGTTCCCCGAGGCCGAAAACGTAGCGATCAGAACGGACGCTTCTGCCGCGAGCTCGGGCGGGCGCCACGCCCCTGCTCGAAAGGGCGAGGGCGCGCCGCGCGCGGATGCTCGGCGTCGCGCCGCTGGTACGGGCCGTCGAACGGCCGCCGGGCGGATCGAGGTAAACCGTCTTCTTGACCGCGCCCCTCGCCGCGGGTGAACGGCCGGCGGGGTTTTGCGTCCTCGTGCGACCATTGTTTCGGCGCGTGCGCTCGCGTGCGCGCCTTGTCGCCGCGCCTGTGGTTCGCGTTTTCTTGCGAAGCGAACGGATGTCGTGGGCGGGCGGTTTGTTCCCGGGGCCGGTCCGTGAACCGATCCATAGATCGATCCATGGGCCGCGCCGACCGCTCGCCTTGGGGCGCGAAACGTGGCCGTGATTGGGCGGCCGGACGGCCACCGCGCTCAACGCCGCGGCGGTTATCGTAGTGGCGATTATCGAAACGAGGTTTGCCACCCTGGTAAGACGGGCGGGCCCCGTCGCGAGCCGAATCCCTGCGGGGAGGAGTATTTGCATCCCTGCGGGGAGGAACATTTGCATCCCTGCGGGGAGGAACATTTGCATCCCTGCGGGGAGGAACATTTGCATCCCTGCGGGATGACGCATGAGCGGCGTTGGCGTCTCTGCGGTCGTCGAAGCGTCGTGAGCGGGGACCGATGGGAGGGCGCGAGAATGTCTTTTCGCGTTTCTCCTCCGGTGTGATGAGGCGCTGGATGCGGCGCCACTGGGCTTCGTCCTCAGGGAGCAGGATCGCGAGCGCTTCGCCGATCCGTCCGGCGCGAGCGGTGCGGCCGATACGGTGGACGTAGTCCTCCGGCGCCATCGGCAGATCGAAATTGATGACGTGTTCGATGTGCGGGATGTCGAGGCCGCGGGCGGCGATGTCGGTGGCGACGAGGATGCGGATCTCTCCGGCGCGGAACGCCTTGAGCGAAACCGAGCGCTGCGACTGGCTGCGGCCGCCGTGGAGGCGTTCGACCGAGTAGCCGTACTCGGTCAGGTACTTGTGAAGCTTCTCCGTCCGGCTTTTCGTACGCACGAAGATGAGCGTCGAGCCTTTGCGGGCGTTGAGCTCGTCGAGGAGCAGGTCGTTCTTGCGGTCGGCCGTGGTGCGCGCGACGCCTTGTTTGATCCGCTCGACCGGGCGCGAGACCACGCCGACCGTGATCCGCGCGGGATCGTTGAGGAAACGCTTGGCGAGGTCGAGGATCTTCTCGGGCAGGGTCGCCGAGAAGAGGAGCGTCTGCCGCTCCTTGGGCAGGTGCTTGAGGATCTGGTTCAGTTGGGGGGCGAAGCCCATGTCGAGCATCTGGTCGGCTTCGTCGAGCACGAGAAAACCCACCCGGTCGAGCGCGATCGTTTTCGATCCCAGATGGTCGATCAGGCGGCCGGGGGTCGCGACCAGGATGCGCGGGTGGCGGCGGAGCGCCTGAGTCTGGGCGCGCAGGCTCGCGCCCCCGATGATGAGCGCGGGGCGCAGTCGCGGCATCTGTTCCGTGAGCTGGCGAAGCACGCCGGTGATCTGTTGGGCGAGCTCGCGCGTGGGCGCGAGGATCACGGCGTCTTTGCCGTGCTCGACGGCGAGTTTCGCGACCAGCGGGATCGAGAACGCGGCCGTCTTGCCGGTCCCGGTCTGCGCGCAGCCGACGATGTCGCGACCCGCGAGCGCGACGGGGATCGCTTGCGCTTGGATCGGCGTGGGGGTGGTGAACTCGAGTTTCCGGATCGCCTGCGCGAGCTGGGAAGGCAAGTCGAGTTGGCCGAAGTCGGTCATTTGGGCTCCTGGGGACGAGGCTGTGGCCGCTGAGTGAGAACGAGGGCCGAATGCCCGGTGACTCGCCGGCGTGCGTTTTGGAACGAGCGCGGAATCTAGCAGAGAACGGGGCGGAACGACATGAATTTAGGGGGAAGGGCGGGTTTCCGGCCGATTCCCGAGGCGGGCGGTGGCGAAAGTTCACGAGCCCCGGGCAATTCCTTCAGAAATGGGCGCGAGCGAGGCGCCGCGCTTCAGGGCGAGGTTTTCCTCAGTTCGGCTTTCGCCCGCTCCCAGTAGCGCTCCAGCTCGGGCGAGGACAGCTTGGAAAAATCGTTGCCGTCCCGCTCGGCGAGTTTTTTCATCGTGAAAAAGCGGGATTCGAAGCGTTGATTCGTGGTGCGCAGGGCTTGCTCGGGGTCCGTCCCCAGGTGGCGCGCGAGCTGCGCGATCGAAAACAGGAGATCGCCGACCTCGCTTTCGACCTCCTCGGGAACCCCGCCCGCGATCGCCGCTTTGAGCTCGGCCAGCTCCTCTTCGACCTTGGCGAGGACGCCTTGCCAATCCGGCCAGTCGAAACGGTGGCGCTTGGTCTTCGCGCCGATCTTGCCGGAACGTGAAAGGGCGGGGAGGCTGAGCGGCACGTCGAAGCGGTTTTCCGGGGCTGCGCTTCTGCCGGCCGCTTCCCGCTTTTTGATCTCGTCCCAATTCTTAAGCACTTCGCCGCTGTCGCTCACCCGCGCGTCGCCGAAGACGTGCGGGTGGCGGCGGACCATCTTCGTGCCGATCGCCTCGAGCACGTCGTGGACGTCGAAACGGCCCGCTTGGCGCCCGATCTCGGAGTGCAGGGCCACTTGCAAGAGGAGGTCGCCGAGCTCGCTGACCATCTCCTTCTCGTCTCCGGCCTCGATCGCCTCGGCGAGTTCGTGGGCCTCTTCGATGGCGTAGGGCGTGAGCGTCCTGTGCGTCTGCTCCTTGTCCCAGGGGCAGCCTTCGGGGCCGCGCAGGGCCGCGACGATCTCGAGGAGCGACTCGAAACTGCGGAATTCCTTCGGGGGTCGAATCATCACGTCAACGTTGGCCGTCAACGGCCACCGCTCCTCATTGGCAGAACCGCGCGGACGCGGTTTGTCGTTTCGTTCCCCGACTCTGAACCCGATCCGCTCGCGACGTCAATGGACTCAGTCGGATCTTCGCCAAAAAATCGGTCGCCCCGGCCCCGGCGCGTCCGGGCGGCGCGCGGTCGCGCCGGAGTTTACCCGCCCCGAGCGGATGGGGTATAAAACCGCCATTGCACTCCGGAGCCAGTGAAAGGGAAACAAGGAATGAACCGACATGAGAGCGCCCCCGGCAGGATGGAGACGGACTTTTTCAACAAGGAGATGGCCGAGCGATACGACGAGCGCAACAGCAAGCTGAGTCGAATTTCGGAGTGCCTTCACTTTTTAACGGGCCTCGTCCTGAAAGACTTGCCCCCGCGTGCCCGGGTCCTTTGCGTCGGCGTCGGCACCGGGGCGGAGATCTTTTCGTTGGCTCAAGTTTTTCCCGAATGGACTTTCGTCGGCCTCGATCCCTCGCTGAACATGCTCAACGTCTGCCGCGAGCGGATCAAAGCCGCTGGTTTGGGGAACCGCTGCGATTTCGTCCATGGCTACGTTCACGAACTGCCGCGCCAAGAGCCTTTCGACGCGGTTTTGAGCGTTTTGGTCGCTCACTTCATCCGGCGCGAAGACAGGCTCGGCTTCTTTCAAGGCATGGCCGCGCATTTGAAAAACGGCGGGGCCCTCGTCAACGCGGAAATCAGTTTCGATTTGGACTCCCCCGAATTCCCGTCGATGCTCAAAGGGTGGGAGCAAGTGCAGGCATTGATGGGGGCCACCCCGGAGTCGCTCGCCGGGCTTCCCAAGCAGATGCGGGAGACTCTAACGATCCTCCCGCCGCCCGAGACCGAATCCCTTCTGCGGCAGGCCGGGATTCCCGCGCCTCTGCGTTACTTTCAGGCCATGATGGTCAGCGCATGGCATGGGCGGAAGAGAGACGAAAAACCGGGACGGCCAGGGGCGAGATGACCCGCTGAAACGCCGTCGCCGTCAGGCGACGTCTTCGTCCTTGTCGGGGTCGTCGAAGGTGATTTCGAGGTCCGCTTCGCCCGGGGCGGGCGTCTCTTTGAGCACGAGGGAGCGGATATCGGTGCGGGTGCCGACGAAGGTCGCTTCGCTGTCGGTCTGCGGCTCGGTCCACGCCGGGCCGGGGTCGGGCTGCGGCGAAGCGAGGAACTGCGCGCCTCCTTCGCTCAGTTCGGGGACGCCCAGCTCGGGGGCGTTCGACTCGGGGACGCTCAGTTCGGAGGCGAGGTCGATTTGCGTCAACTGAAGCACCGGCTCGTCCGGCTCCGGCGCGACGAACGCGCTTTCGGGGTGGTCGTGGTTGCCGAAGTCGATATCGCCGGTGTTCTCGTCGTCCATCGCGACGACTCCGATCCCGATGCTGGACTCCGTCATCGTCACCTCGGCGCCGCTTTCGCTCAGGACCGGCGCGTCGGCGTGAGCGGCCGCGCGCGGCTCGTCGTATCGGCCGAGTTCCTTCGCCGTGTCCGTCTCATCCACTTCGACCGCGCCCGCCCCGCCTCCGCCGTAAAATTCGGCATAGTGCCCTTGCGCGAGAGGAGCGGTCATGAAGCCGAGCGCTTCGGTGTAGCCGTCGACGTCTTTTCTGATCCAATCGGCGAGATCGCGGGGGAATTCCCCCACGGGCCGGTCGCGGAAGAAGAAGGCCGGCAGAGGGGACTCGCCGTTGGAGTCGAGATCGTTGAGGTAGAAACTGCGGCCCCACGCTTCGGGCACGACGCGTGAAAGCTCCGGGGGCGGGGAGATCGTCTCGGGCACGTCGACCTCGGTCATGCCGCACGCCCAGCAGGCTGTGCAGAGGAAACGCCAAACCTTGTGCGCCTCCTTGAGGAGATCCGGGACGCTGAAGCCGGCGACGCGGCCGATGTTCCCTTCCTGTTCCGTCATTTTCGCTGGACCGACGAGCTCGGAGTAGTCCTGCGGGAGCCAGGTGAGTTTGGCGATGTGCTCGCGGACCTCGGGGTGCATGCGCGCGACGACGCGACGGCGGATCACGCTCAGCCAGGCGAGGCTGTCGGCGACCTTTTCGCGGATGGCCTGCAAGTCCTTCGTGATCCCGCATTCGGCCGGACGGTAATGCGGCCCGGTTTTGGCGAGGTCGCCGGTCGGGTCGATGAAGAAGAACGGGCGGAAGCAGGTATCGATGTACGCTTCGAGGAACGCGCCGTTGCCGGGGTCGTCGAGCTTGGCCTGCGCCATGAAGTGGTGCGCGTCTTTGGCGCGCCCGATGCTCATCGCGACCAAGCAGGCGGTGAAGTTATAATCGGCTCTCTCGGGAGAGAAGATCATCGCCGCGCGGATCAGGTCGTCGGCGAGGAACGAGCGGCCCTGCTGGTCGAGGTGAACCGAGGCCGCGCGCAACAGGGCCTCCGGATTGCCGCCGCGGAGGATTTCCCCCATGCAGGACGCGAGGCAGGCGGCCGAGGCGCGTTCCGGCTCGTCGTGGCTGAAGGGGGATTTCGTGAGCGCCCGGGCGAAGCCCTCGGCCCGCTCCATCTCGGCCTCGGGCGAGAGGGGGACCGAGCGGGCGCGCAGGAACGTGAAGAGCGCCCCGCGCTCGCCCCGCGCGGCGGTGTAACGGATCAAAGCGAGCAGGGCCGCCGCCGGCTTGTTCTCGTCCAGGTGTTTTTGATAAAGCCCGCGCCAGCGCTCAGCCGCGCCCGGCTCGTCTTTGGCCAGGCCCGCGGCCGCGAGATCCTCGGCGGCGGCGCGTTCGCCGAAATCGACGGAGAAGACCGAGTCGTTCCGGCGGTAGGTCCAAAGCCCCTGCGGGGCGCCGTCGTCGAAGCGGCCGCGCGCTTCCCAGGCGCCGTCGTAGAACAGATGGCCGTCGGGGAGGGTCTCGAGCGCCGGGCCGTTTTTCCGGCCTTCGCCGTCGTACGTCGCTTCGGACTCGAGCGCTCCCGTTTCGGCATTGTACTCGCGGGCGACGCCGGTTTTCTTGCCGTGCGCGAACGGCTCTTCGAGCACGAGCGTGCCGCTCGCGGTCCAGGCGCGCCACAGGCCGTCCTTGACGGGCGGCTTGGCGCCGTCGTTGCCGAGCAGCCGGCCTTGCATCCAGATCCGTTTATGGTGGTCGAAGACGGCGTCGGCGGGAACGGTCGCCGGACGCGCCGGCAGGGGTTTGCCGTTCATCATGACTTCGTCGCCGTTCCAGTCGTAACAGGCTTGCGAAGTCGTGTTCCCCATGTCGTAACGGAAAACGATCATATGGATCTCGGGGGCGCAACCGTTCACGAAATTCTCGGTCGTCTCGCCTTTGGAGCGGAAGAAGACGCGTTCGCCGTGGAGTTGCCCGTCGACGAATCTGCCGCTTTGCGAGACTTCGCCCGTTTCATGGTAGCGCAGGAATGGACCGTTCGGCCGATCGTCCTTGAAATGGCATTGGTTGACGAGCGAGCCGTCCGCGCGCCAGTAGGTGAAGGGGCCTTGCTTGCGCCCGTTGGCGTCGAGTTCGCCGCATTCCCATTCCTGATCGCCCGCGATCCAGCGGGCTTCGGCGGGGACGGTCGGCGGGCGTTGCGGCGCTGGCGGCATTGTGAAATCCTCCAAGGGAGCGTGATACCGTCCGGCTCGTCGGAGTTCGGGTGGGAGACCTTGATACGCAAATGATTTTGACGTGGCGCATGCGGGATGGCAGTTTGACGTTGGGTCTCGGTCCGATCCAGATTTGCGTTCGGCGCCTCGGCTTTGGTCTTGTTTTTGCGCGGCTTTTTCCTGAGTTCGCCGAAAGGAGACGAGAGGCCGATTTTCACCAAGACCGGCCGGCACCTGAGCTGGGACTATATTGATCTGGAACTACTGAGCTGGGACCATGGGCAACAAGACGAAGCTCGGCGACAAACGCAACGGATCCAAATTCCCGGGCGGCGGCGGCGGCCCCAAGCCGCATTCCCGCGAATCGATGCAGCGCCGCGCGAAATACATCGATCATTCGCTCGAGTTCCTGAACTGGGTCAACGAACTCGGCTTCGAACGCACCTGGCTCGGGCGCACGGCGCAACGGCTCGACGAGATATTCCGCGT
Organism: Pseudobdellovibrionaceae bacterium; assembly: GCA_021463345.1. GTDB lineage: Bacteria > Bdellovibrionota > Bdellovibrionia > Bdellovibrionales > JAMPXM01 > JAMPXM01. The sequence goes on from JAJTYM010000008.1 coordinate 56,002, forward strand.
GCGCCGCCTTTCGCTGCTCTTCCTGTTCGGGCTCGCGCTCTCGTTCCTCATGTTCTTCGACTTCGACCTCTCGTATTCCTACCGCGTGGGCGACAAAGCCGTGCGCGACATCAAGTCGCCGATGAGCTTCGAGATCGTCGACGAGGTTTCGACCGAGGAGAAGCGGCGCTCCGCCGAGTCCGCGGTCCCGCTCGTTTTCGATTACGATCGCGCGGTTTTCGACGACACCTATAACCGCATCTACTCCGGTTTCCGCCGCATGCGCGACGAGATCCGCCAGGTCGCTTGGCAGCGCGACGATTTCGCGCGCGAGGAGCAGGTGCGCGGCTTTTTCAAATTCAAGCCGCAGTTCGATTCCGCCCTCGGCCGCCCCGTGAGCGACCGGCATTTCGAGTGGCTCGCGCATCAGAAGTTCTCGCCGCGCATCGAAAACCTCGTCGTCGAGGTGCTCGAGAGCTGGTCCGGTTACAAGATGGTCGAGGGCGTCGACCGCCTGATCCCGGCCGAGGTGAAAACGGTCGCGCTCCGTGAGCTGTCGCGCGGCGGCCCGGGCCGCGAAACCGTCCTGCCGACGCGCGAGGTGCGCGACCTGCTGCGGGAAGAGGACTTCCGTCCCGAGCGGGCGCAGGCCCTCAAGGGCCTGCGCGGGCCCGACCAGCGCGCGCTCGTCCACTTCGCGCGGTCGTTGCTCACGCCGAACATCACGCTCAACAAACAGGAGATGGAGGTCCGCAAGCAGCGGGCCCGCGACCAGGTGCTCCCGGTCGTGATCGCCATCAAGCGCAACCAGGTGATCGTGTCCGAAGGCGTCGTGATCCAGCCGGTCCACGCCGCCCTCCTGCGCGAGATCGAGAACCAACGCTCGCACCGCAACCGGAATTTCACGGCGCTCATGAGCGCGCTCCTGATCGTGACCTTCCTGCTCGTGTTCTTCTCCTATCTCCGCCGTTTCACGCTCAACCGCGTGCGGGTGGAGAGCAAGGACATCGCGATCATGGGCACGGTCATGGTCGTCGTCGTCACGATCACCAAGATCTTCATGTTCCTGATGAACGCCGCGTTCGCCGGCCGTTTCGGCTCCGTGATCCCGGAGGCCGCGCCGCTCTTCGCCGCGCCCGTCGCCGCGGGCGCGATGCTGACGGGTCTCCTGATCGTCTCGGGCGAGCTCGTCTGGGGTTTCGTCGTCTTCCAGGCCGCGGTCATGGGGATCATGTTCGACATGAAGATGTCGTTCGTGCTGGTGACGATCGTCGGGGGCCTGGCCGCCGCCCGCGGGGTGTACGCCTGCAAGACGCGCAACGACATCTACAGGGCCGGCCTGCGGGCGGGCCTCGTCAACGCGTTGACGATCGCGCTCGTGCTCACGGTGGAGCGTTTCGGCGACGACACGTTCCTGCGCCAGCTCGCGTGGTGCGCGCCGGCGGGGATGCTGTCCGGCGTCCTTTCTTCGTTGGTCGCGATGATGCTCGTGCCGCTGCTGGAGACGCTCTTCAACGCCACCACGGACGTCAAGCTGCTCGAGCTCTCCAACCTCAACCATCCGCTCCTCAAGGAGATGGTCGTCAAGGCGCCCGGCACGTACCATCACTCGCTCGTCGTCGGCTCGATGGTGGAGAGCGCGGCCGAGGAGATCGGCGCGAACCCCCTGTTGGCCAAAGTCATGTCGTATTACCACGACATCGGCAAGACGGAGCACGCGGCCTACTTCATAGAGAACCAGAAGCCGGGGCACAACCCGCACGACCACCTGAGCCCGCACATGAGCAAGACGATCCTCATCGCGCACGTCAAGGACGGCGTTGAGCTGGGTTTGCAGCACAAACTCGGCAAGCCGATCATCGACGGCATCGTCCAGCACCACGGGACGACGTTGATCGCGTTTTTCTACAATCGCGCGCTCGAAGGCCAGGACGAATCGATCGACTCGGTCTCGGAGGACGCGTTCCGTTACCCGGGGCCGAGGCCCCAGTTCCGCGAAGCCGCGCTCATCATGCTCGCGGACTCGATCGAGGCCGCGTCGCGCTCGCTCGACGAGCCGACGCCGGTGCGCCTGCAGAACATCGTCAAGAACATCATCCAACGCAAGTTCATGGACGGGCAGCTCGACGAGTGCAACCTGACCCTCAAGGATCTCATGCTCATCGAGGAAGCCTTCATCCGCATCCTGCTCGGCATCTACCATCAGCGCATCGATTACCCGAGGAAAGCCGGCGGAGGGGCGGGCGACCGGCCTCCGGGCCCGTCCGCGCCGCCACCGCTCAAGTCCGGCGCGCGCAAAGGGCCGGCGACCGCATGAGGCCCGAGATCGTGAACCGGTCCGGGACCCGCGTGCCGCGGCGGTTCCTGGAGGCTTGGGTGGCGGGCTTGACCCGAAACCTCGGGCGAGCCGCCGGCCGCGTTCGCGGCAAAGAACTGGGTTTGATTTTCCTGAAGCCCGGAGAGGCCCGCCGGCTGAACAAGACCTGCCGCGGCAGGGATTACGCCACCGACGTTCTGAGTTTCGAGGGCGATGGGCGGCATATGCTCGGCGAGCTCGTGTTTTGCCCTGAAGTGCTCCAGCGGCAGGCGAAGGAGCACGGGTTGGCTTACAGGGAAGAGCTCGGCTACATGGTCATTCACGGCGTCCTCCACCTCCTGGGGTACGACCACGAGAGCGGTTCCGCCGAGGCGCGCCGCATGTATGCTCTCCAGGACCGGATCTTTGAGCGCTTGTGCGAGCCCCCTGAAACTGCTAAATCTGGATTTTCGCGCATCGCCAAACGTTCTCGCCGCTGAACGAGCGGCGCGGATCATGATTCAGGATGGATGGAAAGAGCGAGGGGATAGATGGGAATCGCGACTGAGCTTTCGGATGTGAAGGGCCGTTTGAGCGTCGTTCAGGCGCGTGCCGACGAACTCCGGAGGTATCTTTGACATCGAGATGAAGGAAAAGCGGCTGCAGCAGCTCATCCTGCAGTCGGAGAACCCGGATCTCTGGAGCAAGCCCGGGGAGATGCAGAAGATCAACAAAGAGAAGGCGTTGGTCGAGAAGTCGGTCAACGACTGGAAGGGCTTGAAGTCGCGCGCCGATGACGCCTCCGTCCTGCTCGAGATGGCGGTCGAGGCCGGCGACGAGGAGACGTTCGCCGAGGCGAAAACCGAGATCGTCGCGCTCGAGGCGCTCGCCGGCGAACTCGAGATCAAGAAAATGCTCAGCGGCGAGCTCGATCCCAACGGCTGCTACGTCTCGATCAACGCCGGGGCCGGCGGCACTGAGGCGCAGGACTGGGCCGAGATGCTGTTCCGCATGTACGTCCGTTACGCCGAACATCACGGCTACAAACCGTCCGTGCTCGAGCGGACCGAAGGGGAGGGGGCCGGCATCAAGTCGGCCACGCTCCTCATCGAAGGGGCGTACGCGTACGGGTACCTGAAGGCCGAAAGCGGCGTGCATCGCCTCGTGCGGATATCCCCCTACGATTCGAACGCGCGCCGGCACACGAGCTTCTCGTCGGTGTTCTGTTGGGCGGAAGTCGACGACGACATCCATGTCGAAGTGGACATGGCGGACGTCGAGGTCGATACGTACCGCTCCTCCGGGGCCGGCGGGCAGCACGTCAACAAGACCGATTCCGCCGTGCGCATGCGCCACATCCCCTCGGGCATCGTCGTGCAGTGCCAGAACGAGCGTTCGCAGCACGCCAACCGCGACAAGGCGCTCAAGATGCTCAAAGCCGCGCTCTACGAGCGCGAAATCGAGAAGCGCAACGCCGAGAAAGACGCGATGAACGCGACCAAGAAGGCCAACGAGTGGGGCTCGCAGATCCGCTCGTACGTCATGCACCCGTACCAACTCGTCAAGGACCACCGCACGAACCACGAGACGAGCCAAGTGCACGCGGTGATGGACGGCGAGCTCGACGATTTCATTTACGCGTACCTGCGCTCGACGACGGCCGCGGAGCCGCAAAAGGGGGCGTGAGGACGTGTTTCACGCCTGGCTCACGTTCCGCTTCGTGACCTCGGGCCGGCGACTGCTGTCGATGGCGTCCCTGCTTTCGCTCCTCGGCATGACGATCGGGGTGGCGAGCTTGACGGTGGCGATGGGCGTGGTCGCCGGGTTCGAGGCGACGCTCACCAAATCGGTGCAGGACGTCTACGGGCACTTGCTGATCCTGCGCCGCTCGGCCCGCGTGGACACGGTCGAGTCCCTCTTCGAGCAGGTCAAGGGCGTTGTTCCCCAGGCGGTCGCGTACACCCCGGTCCTCGACGTGAAAGCGCTGCTCGCGCGCGACGGCAAGATCACCTACGTGTCCGTCCAGGGCGTCGAACCCGACACGGTCGGCGAGGTCCTCGACATCGGGCCGCGCGTGATCGCGGGCGCGCTCGATTTCCTGCCGCGCGTCGGGCGGCCGGCGGCCATGATCGGGAAGGGGATCGCGCGCAAGTTTGCCCTCGCGCCCGGCGATTCATTCAAGATCGTCGTGCCCAAGCCCGCGCGCGAGGACTCCACGGCCTTCGAGCCGATCGTCCGCGAACTCGTCGTCACCGGCGTCTTGGACCTCGGCAAAAACGATTACGACGAGCATTTCGTCGTCACCGATCTCGCCTCCGCGCAGGACATGGCCGCGGTCAAGGGCGGCATCTCGGGCATCCGCGTGAAGCTGAGCGATCCGCTGTTCGCGCGGGATGCCGCCGTCAGGCTCGAGCGGGAGTTGGGACCGGGGGCCTTCGCCGCGAGCTGGTACGACGTGAACGAGAACCTGTTCGAGGCGATCAAATACGAGCGGCCGGTGCTTTTCGTCGTCCTGCTGGTGATGGTGGTCGCGGCGAGCTTCAACATCAGCTCGAACCTGCTCGTCAGCGTGTTGCGCAAATACTCGGACATCTCGATCCTGCGGGCCATGGGTTTCGCGCGGAAGGACGTCCTGAAGGTGTTCACGATCCACGGTTTGATCCTGGGGGCGATCGGCACGGCGGCGGGCATCCTCCTGGGCCTCGTGCTCGCGTGGATCTTCGTTTGGGCGCAGGCGCGCTGGGTGCTGATGCCGGCCGACGTCTACAAAATCGATCACGTGGGCGTTTCGTTCCGCTTCGTCGACGTCGCCGCGGTCGTGGCCGCGTCGTTCCTGGTCTCGCTCGCGTCGACGTTCGTTCCGGCGTTCCGCGGCTCGCGCTTGGACCCGGTGGAGGGATTGCGCTATGAGTGATTCTTGGGCCGACATGAAACCAGGCGCCAACGCGCGCGCGCGCGCCGCCGGGAGCGGCTTGCTCACGGCGCATTCCGTGACGAAGTCGTATCCGATGGGCGCGTCGCGCCTGGAGATCCTCAAGGGCATCGACCTCGAGATCCGAGCGGGGGACGCGCTTTGCATCGTCGGCAGTTCCGGGGCGGGGAAGTCGACGCTGCTGCACATCCTCGGCACGCTCGATCGCCCGACCCTCGGCAAGGTCCTGTACAGGGGCCAGGACCTGACGAAAAGATCCGACGAGGACCTCGCGGCTTTCCGCAATCAGGCGATGGGGTTCGTGTTCCAGTTCCACCACCTGATGGGCGAGTTCACGGCGCTCGAGAACGTGATGATGCCTTGCCGGATCGCGGGCCAATCGCCCAAGGAGGCGCGGGGCGCGGCCGAGGAGCTGCTGGACACGCTGGGGATGTCGCACCGTCTGAACCACCATCCGTCGGAACTGAGCGGCGGCGAGCAGCAGCGGGTCGCGATCGCGCGCGCGTTGGTGCGCAAGCCGGAGGTGCTGCTCGCGGATGAGCCGACGGGGAACCTCGATACGTCCAACGGCGGAAAGATCCAGGACTTGTTCTTCGAATTGAAGGAACGGCTCCACCTGACTTTGGTGGTCGTCACCCACGACGAGAATTTCGCCGGGAAATTCCCGAAGGTCCTCCATATGCGCGACGGTCTGTGGGCGAAGTCCCCGTGAGCGCTCGTCTCTGACCGCTTTCTGCGGAACCGCGTCTTCGCCTCTGCCGACTTTGCGGGCAGGTCGCGGTTTATCTCGGCAGCGGCGTTCCCTAGAGCTTTTGACAACGTTCAGGAATCGCGTTAGGCTTCATGCGAAATCTTTTAACCTCTTTAAATAACTAAGGAATTCAGCTGTTGGGCCGGTTCAAAAAGAGTTTTCGAACGCCTCTGCTCGTGCCTCCGACGCTCAACGCGATGCCTGTTTGCGTCGCGACCTTCGTCGCGGCGATCGTCTTGGCCGCGCCCTTCGCGCGCGCTCAGTCGCCGACGCCCGCCCCGCAAACGCGGACCGCGAAGCCCGATCCCCAAGCTGAAGCCGGCAACCGACCGGGGCCCGGCGTTCCCTCGCCGGTCTCGTCCCCGGCTCCGAACACCCAGTCAGGCGGCGCGCGCGAACCGCGAAGGAACGTGCGGCGCCCGAGGCCGGCTCCGGCCACGGGATCGGCGGTGAAATCGGCGACGAAGCCGGCCGTTCCGCGCGCCAACGGGCTTCCCCGGGCCGATCTTCTCGATGAAGCCGGCCAGGCGGCGAAAGCGGCCGGGGCGACGATCCAGCGGGTCCGGATCGAAGGGAACAAAAAGATCGAGACCGACGCGGTGATGGCGCGCCTGCAGAGCAAACAGGGCGCCCGGCTCGACTTGAACCTCGTTCGCCAGGACGTCGAAGCGCTTTTCAAGACCGGCTACTTCTACGACGTGCGGGTCTCGCGCGACGCCGTCCCGGGCGCCGGGGATCGCGCCATAGAGCTTGTTTACCGTGTCGTCGAGAAACCCGCGGTCGTGGAGATCCTCTACAACGGCAACGACGAGATCGGGGACGACGAACTGCGCGAGACCGCGGGGCTCAAATCGTTCGAGATCCTCAACATGGCGCGCCTGCGGGACGCGACCGAGAAGATGCAGAAGCTCTACGAGGACAAGGGCTTCTTCCTCGCCAAGATCGCGCCCAAGGTCGAAGACGTCGCCGTCGACGAGACCGTGCGGGTCGTGTTCGACGTCCAGGAGAATGAAAAGGTCAAGGTGAAGAGGATCACGATCCTCGGCAACCGCCAACTCGGGGACAACAAGCTCAAGAGCGTGCTCGCGACGCAGGAGGGCGGCTTCTTCAGCTTCATCTCCGACAGCGGCGCCTATAAGCAGGACGCCTTCGACCGCGACATCCAGCTGCTCAATTACATCTACTTCAACGAAGGGTACGTGCAGGCGCGCGTCGACCGCCCCCAGGTGTACGTGACGCCCGACAAGAAGGGCATCTACGTCACGATCCGCGTGGAAGAGGGCGATCGATTCAAGGTCGGCCAGGTCGACTTCGCCGGCGATCTCCTTTTCGACCGCGATGAACTGCTGGGCTCGATCGACATCGACGCCACCGGCGGCGGCCAGGGCTGGTACGTGCATGAGACGCTGCTCAAGGACATGCGCAACCTCCAGGCCAAGTACGGCGACCTCGGGTACGCCTACACCAACGTGATCCCGCGCACCCGCGTCCGAGAGAAGGACAAGGAAGTCGACATCACCTTCGAGATCGACAAGGGCAACAAGGTCTACTTCGGCCGCATCAACACGAGCGGCAACGTGAAGACGCGCGACAAGGTCATCCGCCGCGAGCTGACGATCAAGGAAGGCGAGCTCTACAACGAGACTCGCAAACGCGAATCGGTCGCCAACGTCCAGCGCCTCGGTTACTTCGACGAGGTGAATTTCAACTCGAGCACCCCGCCCGACAGTCCCGACGTGATGAACGTCGACATCGTGGTCAAGGAGCGCAACACGGGCACGATCCAGGTGGGGGCGGGTTACTCGACGTACTCGCAGTTCATCTTCCAGGGCCAGATCAACCAGATCAACCTCTTCGGCCGCGGCCAGAGGCTGGGTCTCTCGATCGACTTGAGCAGGGACCAGTCGCTCTTCAACCTGAATTTCACCGAACCTTACTTCCTCGACACGGAATGGACGGTCGGCTTCGACGCGTACCAGAGCCGCCGGACGGCGCCCGAGTACCGTGAAGAGAAGAAGGGGGGAGCGTTGCGCGTCGGCCATCCGCTGGCTCCGTTCCTGCGCGGGTACTTCCGGTACAAGCTGGACGAGACGCGCATCTCGGACCCTTCGCCGGACGACCCGCTCGACCGCGACTTGTTCCCGCCGGAAACCGCTAACGGATGGACGTCGTCGGGCACGTTCACGCTCGAGTACGACAAACGCAACGACCGCTTCGCCCCGACCGACGGGGTTTTCTCGAGCGCGTCGATGGAATACGCGGGTCTGGGAGGGGGCGACAACCGTTATACGGTTGGCCGCGTCACGGGCCGCATCTATAAAAAAGTCTGGTGGGAGTTCGTTTTCCGCAACAACTTGAGTTACGCCTTCATCCGGTCCAACGAGGGCGACGACAGCAGCATTCCGTTCAACGAACTGTTCTCGCTCGGCGGCGCCAACAGCCTGCGCGGTTACGATTGGTACTCGATCGGCAAAAAGCGTTTCTCTCGCAAGGTGTTCTGCCGCGAGGTCAACGCCGCCGACGCGCGCTGCCCGGGCGGGCCCACGGGCGGAACCCTCTCGACCGCCGAGGCCGAGGGACTCGCGTGGGTCACGTACGGCGGCACGCAGCAGTTGTTCTACCAAGCGGAAATCGAGTTCCCGTTGATTTCGGAGGCGGGCATCAAGGGCGTGGTCTTCTTCGATGTCGGCGACGCCAACGATACGCTGCGCTTGAGCGATTTGCGCTCGGACGTCGGGTTCGGTTTCCGCTGGTTCTCGCCGATCGGCCCGCTCAGGTTCGAATGGGGTTTCCCGATCGATCGTCAGCCGGGCGAGGCGGCGAGCAACTTCCAATTCGCGATCGGTGCGCCGTTCTGATGGGGCGGGCTCGAGCGGCGATGGCGCGTTTTTCAGCAACGGACGTTTTCAGCGAGGAATGCCAAGATGGATATCAAGATGAACGCAATGGGATACAATGAGGGAGTTAGGACAATGAACATGAAGCGGATTCTCCAGGCCTCCATTCTCCGGACCGTTCTGGTCGCGGGTCTTCTCGCGGGCGGTGGTTCCGTGGCTCAGGCCGCGGACGTCAAGATCGGGTACATCGACATCCAGAAGGCGATCCAGGAGACGTCGACCGGGAAGAAGGCGAAAAAGGAACTCGAGAAGGAGTTCAACGCCAAAAAAGAGGAGCTGGGGAAAAGAGAAGCGAACATCAAGAAAATGCAGGAAGACTTCGAGAAAAAGAAGAGCGTCCTCGCCGAGGAAGCCAAGCAGGCGAAGGCCGCCGAGCTCCAGGGAGAGATGATGAAATACCGCGATCTCCTCGGCCAAAGCCAGCTCAACATCCAAAAGAAGGAGCAGGAGCTCACCAAGCCGATCCTGGACAAGCTCCAGGAGGTCATCGACAAAGTCGCAAAAGACGGCGGCTACACGATGATCCTCGAGAAATCCGAACAGAGCGTGATCTGGGCGAAGAAAGAGATCGACCTCACCGACACGGTCGTGAAGGCGTTTGAGAAAACAGCGAAGTGATTCCGGACGGAGTGAATGATGGAGAGCCAGCCGTACCTGAGCCCTTTTGACATCATGCGGATGCTCCCGCACCGCTTCCCGTTCCTCCTGGTGGACCGGGTGGAGGAGTTCGTTCCGGGGCCGGGACCCAACCGCGCCGGCTCGCGGATCCGGGCGACGAAGAACGTGACGTTCAACGAGCCGTTCTTCCCCGGGCATTTCCCGCATCGCCCGGTCATGCCGGGCGTCCTGTTGATCGAGGCCATGGCGCAGGTCGCGGCGCTCGCGTGCGTCGAGAAGGACGGCCCGCGGATGGACGTCGCGATCGCCGGCGTCGACGGCGCCCGTTTTCGCCAACCGGTCCTCCCGGGCGATACGTTGGAGATCACGGCCGAATGCATGAAAGACCGCGGGCAGATCCTGCAGTTCCGGTGCGAGGCGCGCGTGCGAGGCAAAGTGGTCTCGGAAGTCGAAATCATGGCCAAGATGTTCCCGTTGCGGAGCGAATTGCAGTAGCCAGAAACGGTAGGGAAGCGAAGTGACCATTCATCCTTCCAGCGTCGTCTCCAAGGATGCCGAGATCGGCAAGGGCGTTCATATCGGGCCTTTCTGCGTGATCGCGGGGCGCACGAGGATCGGAGACGGGACGCGGCTCGAGTCGCACGTCACCGTCGGCAGCGAGTACGGCGTCGTCGAGATCGGCGAGGACAACCGCATATCGGCTTACGCCGCCGTCGGCGGACCGCCGCAGGACCTCAAATACAAAGGCGAGCCGACGAAATTGGTCATCGGCGACGGCAACGTGATCCGCGAGCTCGCCACGATCAACATCGGCACCCCGGGCGGCGGCGGGCTCACCAGGATCGGCAACCACAACCTGATCATGTCGTACGCGCACGTCGCGCACGACTGCCAGGTCGGCGATCATGTCGTGATCGCGAATTCCAGCCAGCTCGCCGGCCACGTGATCCTCGAAGACCACGTCAAGGTCAGCGGCATGTGCGGGTTCGCGCAGTTCGTGCGCGTCGGCAAATACGCCTACATCGGCGGCGATTCGGCCGTGAACAAAGACATCCTCCCGTACACGATCGCGCAGGGCCGTTTCGCGGTCATGCGCGCGACGAATCGGATCGGCCTCGAACGCGCGGGCTTTTCGAAAGAGGACATCGAGTCGATCAACCGTGCCGTGCGGATCATCACCAAGGGGACGGGCACGGTCGAGGAGAGCCTGGAGCGCATCCGCCAGGAATGCAAGATGACGCCGGCGATGGATTTTTTCGTCCGCTTCTTCAAGGCGTCCGCCAAAGGCGTCGCCAAATAAGCGCCGCGTGACGGCTGGAGGGCAAATGGGCAAAGTCCGCTGCGCCGTCGTCGGGGTCGGGTACCTCGGCCGGTTCCACGCGCAGAAGTACAAAGCGATCGAGGAGGCCGAATTGGTCGGCGTCTGCGACGCGTCCGCCGAGCGCGCCCGGGCGGTGGCCCTGGAGCTGGGCGTGCGGGCGTTCCCGGACCATCGCGAGCTGATCGGAGAGGTCGACGCCGTGACGATAGCGGCGAGCACGCGGGCCCATTTCGAGCTGGCGAAATTCTTCCTGAGCCAAGGCGTGCACGTGAACGTCGAAAAGCCGATGACGTCGACCGTCGCCGAAGCCGAGGAGCTTGTGCGCATCGCCAAGGAGAAGGACCTGCGGCTGCAGGTCGGGCACGTCGAGCGCTTCAACCCGGCGCTCGAGGCCGCCCGCGGCAAGCTCGAGATGCCGCTCTTCATCGAGTGCCATCGCCTGGCGCCGTTCAAGCCGCGCGGAGTGGACGTCGACGTCGTTCTCGACCTCATGATCCACGATCTCGACGTGATCCTGAGCCTGGTGAAGTCGCCGGTGAAATCGGTCTCCGCCGTCGGCGCCCCCGTTCTCACCCCGCTCGTCGACATCGCCAACGCCCGGGTCGAGTTCGAGTCGGGCACCGTGGCCAACGTCACCTCGAGCCGTGTTTCGCAGAACGCGACCCGCAAGTTCCGCGTTTTCCAGCGGCGGCAGTACCTGTCGATCGATTTCGGCACCGGCGAGGTGAACCTGACGACCAAGACCGGGGAGTGGGAGGGGGAGAATCCGCCGTTCGAACTCGAGAGCTGGAGCCTTGAAAAAGGCGACGCGCTCCTCGCCGAGACGCGCGCGTTCATCGAGGCGATCCGCGGGAACAAGCCGTGCGTCGTCTCGGGCCAGGACGGACTCGTGGCGATGGCGCTCGCCGAACGCGTGCGCGACGACATCCACAAACGGCTGCGAACGTTCAAGTGAGGGATGGGCCCGTGTCCGATTCGGTTCTTATCGTCGCCGCCGAAGCTTCCAGCAGCCTGTACGCCCAGCGCCTGCTCGAGACCTGGGACGCGGGCGGGACGGACGTGAAGGCGTTCGGCATCGGCAGCCGCGACATGGAAAAGCTCGGTTTCGAATGCCTGGGCCGTTCGGAGGACCTCGCGGTCGTCGGCTTGCAGGAAGTGCTCGCGCACATCTCCGACATCCGGGACGTCTTCCACGAGATCGTCGCTGAGGCGGAGCGGCGCAAGCCCAGGTTCGCGTTGCTCCTCGATTACCCGGATTTCAATTTCCGCCTCGCCAAGCGCCTCAAGGCGCTCGGTGTTCCGGTCGTTTACTACATTTCCCCGCAGATCTGGGCGTGGCGCAAGGGTCGCATCCGGCTCGTGCGCAAGTACGTCGACCGCATGCTGGTGCTCTTCCCCTTCGAGAAAGGGTTTTACGAAAAACACGGCGTTCCGGTCGACTTCGTCGGCCATCCGGCGCTCGATGAGATCGCAGACTCGCTTTTCGACGAGAAAGCGCTCGCCGAACGCCGCCGCCGGCTCGGGATCGGGCCGGGCGACATCGTGCTCGCGCTCATGCCCGGGAGCCGCCGCTCGGAGATCAAGCATCACTTGCGGGTGCAGCTCGAGACCGCTTCGCTCGTCGTCGCGCGGGCCCCGAACACCAAGGTCCTCCTCCTGGTTGCGCCCACGCTCGAGCGCGAAGACTTGCGCGCGCAGATGGGCGCGATCGATGTCCCGATCCAGATCGTCAAGGAACCGCCGATGGACATGATCAGCCTCGCCGACGTCGCGCTCGTCGCCAGCGGCACGGCCACGTTGATGGTGGGCATGCTCGAAAAACCGATGGTGGTCATGTACCGCATGAACCCGTTCACGGCGTTCCTCGCCAAGCGTTTGGTCAAGGGCACGCCGTTCTTCGGCATGGTGAACCTCATCATGGGCCGGGAAGTGGTGCCCGAGCTTTTCCAGGAGGCCGCCAATCCCGAGCGCCTCGCCGCCGAGATCCTCGCGCTCGTGCGCGACCCCGGCAAGCGCGCCAGGGTGAGAGCCGACTTGCGCGAGGTCCGCGGCCGCCTGGGTGAAAAGGGGGCGACGCGGAAGGTGGCGGAGATCCTCGACCGCTACCTGGGACGGGAGGCGAGGGCATGAGAGGCGAAAAACTCTCGAGATGGCTGCGTCCGCTGGGCTCCGCTTTCCGCATGGGAGTGGCGGCGCGCAACGGCCTTTACGACAATGGTTGGCTCAGAGCCGAAGACGTCGGCGCGCCGGTCGTCAGCATCGGGAACCTGACGACCGGAGGGACCGGGAAAACCCCCATGATCGCCTGGCTCGCCGGTCAGCTCGAGGCGCGAGGGAAGAACCCCGCGGTGATCAGCCGCGGTTACAAGGCGATCTTCGAGTCCGAGGCCGGCCGCGTGGACCCGCGTTCGGGAAAACGGCTTTCGCAGCTGGCCAAGCTCTACGGTGACGAACCGACCATGCTCGCCAACCGCCTGGGCCAGGTGCCCGTGTTCGTCGGGCGCGACAAGGTGACGGTGGCGCGCCTGGCGTTCAGGGAAGCGAAGCCCGACGTCATCCTCGCCGACGATGCGTTCCAACACCGGCGGCTCAAAAGGCGGTTCGACATCGTCCTGCTCGATGCATCCGAGCCCGGGTGGCATTTCCTGCCGTTGCCGGCGGGGCGCATGCGCGAGCCCTTTTCGGCTCTCGCGCGGGCGCAGGCGGTCGTGATCACCAAAGTGAACCTCGCCGACCCGGCGCGTGTCGCCCGTCTGCGGGACCTGGCGCGCCTTGAGCTGGATTCGGCGCTCTTGCCGCCGCTCGTGGAGATGGAGCATCGGATCACGTCTTACCTGTTGCTGGAGGCGTTCCGCGGCGGCGACGCGCGCGGCACGGCCAAGCGCGGCCCTCCGCGCGCGATGGGGCCGGACGGGTTCAAGGGCGAAAAGGTGGTGCTGTTCTCGGGCATCGCCCGGCCCGAAGGGTTCAAGCGCCTCGTCGAAACCGAGACCGGGGCGGAAGTGGCCGAGCACGTCGTTTTTCCCGATCACCATTATTTCGGTCCCGGGGATCTCGCCCGCATCGGCGAGGCCGTCGCGCGTTCCGGCGCTTCCTTCGTGATCTGCACGGAGAAGGACGCCGTCAAGATCGACACCGGTCAAACATGGGTGTGCCCGACGTACGTGGGCCGCCTTGAAGCGGTCCCTCGCGGGACGTGGGACGGATTCCATGCGAGCCTGGATCGGACGCTTCTTTAAATTTCTGAGCTTCGTCGTCGCGTCCTTGCCCGAGGGAGCGAGGACCGCGGTCGGTGACGCGATCGGCGTGCTGTGGTTCGATGTCCTGCGCATCCGCCGGGACGTGGCGCTTGAAAACCTGCGTCTGGCGTTCCCGGAATGGAGCGAGGCCGAGCGCGTGAGGACGGCCCGCTGGTCGTTGCGCCACATGGGTCGGAACCTGGTCGACTTCGCGCTTTTCCCGTTCTTCGACGAGCGTGATCTCGATCGTCGATTCGAATTCCGCGGCCGGGAGCATCTCGATGCGGCCCTGGCGCGAGGCAAGGGGGTTTTGTTCCTCGGCCTCCATCTCGGCAACGGCGACCTCGGCATCGCGGCGGTTTCCCGGGCGGGCTACAAGCTGAACCTGATCTCCAAGCTGTTCAAGACCCGCTGGCTCAACGATCTGTGGTTCGGGGCGCGGGCGAAGCACGGCACCCGCTTCATCCCCCCGGAAAAGAGCACTTTCGAGATCCTCAGAGCGCTCAAGCGCAACGAGATCGTGATCTTCGTGCTCGATCAGTTCATGGGGCCGCCGGTGGGGACGAGGACCCGGTTTTTCGGCAAGGAGACCGGGACCGCCTTGGGCCTCGCGCTGATCGAGGACCGGACGGGCGCTCCGGTGATCCCGTCCTACGCGTACCGCCGTCCCGACGGGCGGCATGTCGTCGTTTTCGAGCCCGCCATGGCTGTTTCGGCCGCGCCCGACGAAAGCCTAAGGGGAGAAAACATCGCTCGAAGGACGCAAGCCTACACTGATAAACTGGAAACCATCGTACGCCTGCACCCCGAACAATGGATGTGGATCCACCGCCGATGGAAAGAGTTTCGTGACTGAACTGAGGCGCGTCCCGTTGTGTTTCGCCGTTGTCGCGCTCGCCGCGACGGCGCCGGGGTGCGCGTCGAAGATCCTCAAGGTCGAAAACAGCGACCAGATCCTCGAGAACAAGGAATACGACGACGCTCTGGACGTTCGGGAACTCGATCCCGAGGCGGGGCCGGGCCATCCGGAGGGCGGCTTGTACGTTTCGGGGGACGCGCCCGCCTACGTGCTGCCCCCGTCGCAACAGGCGGCGCCGACGACGACGGGCAAGGGCAAAGGCAAAACGCCGCGCAAGGGGCCCATCGAGAAAACGAAGGAGTCCAAAAGCGCCAAAGCGCCCCCGGGGCCGCCGGTTTCACCCCCTTCCCCGGTCCCCGCGCGGCGCCAACCCGAGATCGAGGACGCAGAGGGGTTCAGCGGCCGCCGTCCGGTCGTCGACCCGTTCCGCGCGGGCGAATCGGTGACCCTCGAGGCGAGCTATTTCAACGTGGTCGCCGGCGACATCACGCTCCAAGTCCGCCCCTTCAAGGTCGTCAACGGCCGCAAGTCGTATCACTTCGCGGGAATCGCGCGCTCGACGTCGGTGTTCGCGGTGTTCTACGCCGTCGATGATTTCATGGAAACGTTCGTCGATTACGACGACCTGATCCCCTACAACTACGCGCTCGACGTCAAGGAGTCCAAACAGCTCCGCAAAGTCGCGTCTTTCTTCGACTGGAAGAAGCTGCGGGGCTACGTCTGGGACCGCAAGGTCAAGCCGGACAAGACCGTCGAGGACAAGAAATACGAGTGGGAGATCCAGCCGTTCTCGCAGAACGTGTTCAGCGCGCCGTTTTACCTGCGCACGTTCCGGCTCGAGCCCGGCAAGAAGGTGCATTACCGCGTCGGCCACGAGGGCAAGAACATCGTCGTGACCGGCGAGGTCCTGCGCCGGGAGAAGCTCGACACCAACGTCGGCGCGCTGAACACGGTCGTCGTGAAACCGAAGATCGAGATCGACGGCGTCTTCAAGCCCATCGGCGACGTTTATTTCTGGCTGACCGACGACGACCGCAAGTTCATCGTCCGCATCGAGGCGAAGATCAGGATCGGCAAGGTCGTCGCCGAAGTGAAGTCCATCGACAGAGGGCAGTGAGCCGCGCCGGGGAGGGACGGGCCGGCATTCTGGCCCGTGGTCGCGTTGGGTTCGGCCGCCGCGCGGCGTACACTGGAGCCCATGGCGATGATCGAATGCAGGCATTTCAGCGGCTATAAGCCGTGCGGCAAGAACGCGATTTGCGACTCCCTCTGCCCCTCGTTGAGCGTCCCGACGGTCCGGGTCCTGATCGTCCACCTGGAGGCTTTGGGGGCGGTGCTGCGGTCGACGAGCCTGCTGGCCGGGATCCGCCGGAAATACCCCGACGCGCACGTCACTTGGGTCACGCAGAAGCCGGCTGACCAACTGCTCAGGAACAACCCGTGCATCGACCGCGTCCTCACCACCGAGCGCGACGATCTGCTCGCGCTTTCGGCCCTGAGGTTCGACGTCGGCCTGTGCGTGGACAAGAGCCTGAAGGCCATGGGCGTGATGGGGCGGGCGGGCGTGGACCGCGTCTACGGTTTCAAACACGACGGGCGCACCGGCGCGATCCTGCCGGCGACCGCGGCGGCGAGCGAACTGTGGGAACTCGGCCTCGACGACCATCGCAAATTCCACGTCAATCAAAAGCCCGAGACGCGGTTGAGCCGGGAGGCCCTCGAGCTCCCGGGCGTCCTGAACGGGTCTCCCGAAGCGAGCGACGAGTACGTCGTGGCGTTGACGGAAGCGGAGTCCCGCGAGGCGGCGGCGCGCCGCCGCCTGTGGAAGGGGCCGGCCCGCGCGCTCATCGGGATCAATACGGGTTGCAGTTCCACGATCCCCCACAAAAAGCTGTCCATCGAAACGCATCGCGCCCTGATCCGGGAGCTGGCGGCGGTGCCGGGCGTGCGGATCGCGCTTCTCGGCGGCGGGGAGGATGAGCTCCGCAACCAAAGGATCGCGCACGGGCTCGGCGTGGTTCGCACGCCGACGGGAGAGGGGCTCCGGGATGGCCTGATCAGCGTTCAAGCTTGTGACATCGTCGTCACGGGTGATAGTTTGGGGATGCACATGGCGATCGCGACGAAGAAGTGGGTCGTCGCCTGGTTCGGGCCCACGTGCGCGCAGGAGATCGAACTCTACGGGCGGGGCGTGAAAGTGACGACGACGGCGGGCTGCGCGCCTTGCTGGAAACGCGAGTGCGCGAAGTCCCCCATGTGCCACGACCTCGTCCCGCTCGCGGCCCTCAAAGCCGGGGTGGTCGAGGGCCTGGCGCGGCTCGCGCCGGGCACCGTCGAACCCGCGCGGAAGGATCGGTTTGTCACAAGCGGAAGCGCTCCATGCACGGCGGATCCTCATTCTCCAGACGGCGTTCGTCGGGGACCTGCTGCTCGGGATCCCGCTCCTGAAACGCCTGCGGGGGCGTGAGCCGCGGGCGCTCCTGCACCTCCATTGCCGCAAGGGCCTCGGCGACTTTTTCCTCGAATTCGACTTGGTCGATGAGGTCACCGAGGTCGACAAGGCCGACGCGGCCAGCGTGGCTGCGGCCGCCGCGCGCCTGCGCGAGCGCGATTGGGACTGGGTGATCTGCCCGCATGAGTCGCTGCGCACGCACAATCTCGCGCGCTCGTTGCGTTCCGCACGCAAGACGGGATACCGGAACTTCTGGAACCGGCTGGTATTCGACGACCGGGTCGAGCGGCCGATGGCGTTGCCGGAGGCGCTGCGCCAGCTCGCTCTGCTGGGGAACCACGACGCCGTGGTGCGGGAGGCTTTGGGCTCGTACCCGCGGCCGCCCGATCTCAAATCGTTCCCTGAGCTCGCGTCGCTCGATTCGCGGGTTTTGGGGCCGGTGCCACCGTGGGCGTCGATGGCGGTGCCGCGGCTCGCGCGGCTGCACGAGGGGCGCGCGGAACCCGCGACCGCCGCGTCTTTGAGCGCCGCGGCCGCCGCGCTCGCGCGCGAGTTGGCGCTGTTCGGGGACCGCGGCTCCGGAGTCGCGTTTCTCGCCCCGGGCTCCGTCTGGCCGACGAAGATGTGGACGCGCGAAGGGTACGTCGCCTGCGCGAAGGAACTCGGGAAAATGGGTTTTCGAGTCGTGTTGACGGGTGCGCCGGCCGAAGCGGGCCTGTGCGCCGCCATCGCCGGTGCGGCCGGCGCGGCCAGCGTGGCCGGGCGCGCGTCGCTGGCGCAAAGCGCGGAATTGCTCGCGTTGGCCGATCTTTTGATCTGCAACGACAGCGGTGCCATGCACATGGCGGCGGCGTGCGGGGTCCCGAGCGTGTCGGTTTTCGGGCCGACGACGTTGGCCCTGGGCTACAGGCCCTGGCAGGACGCCGCGCGGGTGGTGCAGCTGAACCTCAAGTGCCGCCCGTGCGGGAAACACGGGGCGAAGGCGTGCCCGCTCGGCACGCACGAATGCATGAAGGCGATCCCGGCGTCGAGCGTGATGATCGAAGCCGGGGAACTGCTCGCGCGCGGCGCCGGCCGCGTCGGCCTCTGAGGGCGGGCGAACCGCTTCGCCCGCTCATTCCCCCGAGTATTCCTTCACGTTGATGCCGTATTTCTTGATTTTCCTGAGGAGCGTGTTCTTGGGGATGTTGGCCTCGGCCACCGTTTTGTTGATCTTGCCCTTGTTGGCCTTGAGCGCGCTGATGATGAACTCGCGCTCCGCGTTCTCCTTGAACGCCTCGAAGTCGAGCGGGCCCGCGTATCCCCGGCTCAGGTTGAGATCGACGCTCTCCCTGCTCTTGCGCACGAGGTGCTCGGGCAGCGAATCGATGGTGATCCGGTCGCCGTTCTCGACGATGAACGCGCGCTCGATCGCGTTTTCGAGTTCGCGGATGTTGCCCGGCCAACGGTAATTGCGCAGCACGCGGAGCGCGTCGTCGCCGATGCCGACGATCGCGCGGTTGTGCTGCCTGTTGAAGCGCTTGATGAAGTACTGCGCGAGGTCCCCGATGTCATCGGTCCGTTCGCGCAGCGGCGGCAGGAAGATCGGCATGACGTTCAGGCGGTAGAACAGGTCCTCGCGGAAATCGCCCTCCTCGATGAGTTTCTCGAGGTTGCGGTTGGTCGCCGCGATGATGCGCGCGTCGGTCTTGACCTCGCGGTTGCCGCCGACGGGCACGAATTTGCGTTCCTGCAGCACGCGCAGCAGCTTCACTTGCATGTCGGGCCGGAGCTCGCCGATCTCATCGAGGAAGATCGTGCCGCCGTTGGCGAGCTGGAATTTCCCGATCTTGCGCTCGTGCGCGCCGGTGAAGGCCCCTTTTTCGTGCCCGAAGAGCTCGGACTCCATCAACGCTTCGGGGATGGCGCCGCAGTTGATCGCGACCATCGAGCCGTTCTTGCGGGGCGAGTTGTAGTGGATCGCGCGCGCGACGAGTTCTTTGCCCGTGCCGTTCTCCCCGCGGATCAGGACCGTCGTCTCGACTTTCGCCAGGCGGTGGATCAGGTCGAAGACCTCGCGCATCTTGCGCGAGGTGCCGACGAACTCGCTGTCGACGTCGTCGTCGAGGATCGGGTTGGAAATCGCCAGGCGGGAGACCATCTCGCGGGCGTCGTACGCGCGCCGCAGGAGCTCGGCGAGTTTCTGCGGCTGCACGGGTTTTTCGAGGTAGTCGTAGGCGCCTTCCTTGACCGCGGCGACCGCGTCCTGGAGGTTCGCGTGCGCCGTCATCAGCACGACGAACGTGCGCGGATCGTGGTCCTTGATCAATTTGAGCGCCTCGATGCCGGAGAGCTTCGGCATGCGCACGTCCATGAGGACGATGTCCCAAGCCGCGGACTTGTACGTTTCCAGAGCTTGAAGGCCGTCGGCCGCCTCCCCGATCGCGAACTCGAAGTCGGGGAGCGCGTTCTGCAGGATCGTGATCACGGTCTTGCGCAATTCCGCCTCGTCGTCGACGATGAGCGCGCTCAAATGGTTTTTCATGCGTTCCCTCCTTGATCGGGGGCGGCGTCTCCGGCCCCCGCGCCGGCGAACCCGGTTGTAACGGAAAGCGACTCCCCAGGCACCGTGTTTTCGGCGGTTGACGCCCCCTCGTCCGCGACCGGGACCGAGAAGCCGATCCTCGTGCCGCCGCCCGGCCGGGGGTCGCTTTCGAGGAAGACGCGCCCGCCGTGCAGCTCGACGAAGTACTTCACGAGATACAGGCCGAGCCCCGTGCCCTTGGCGTCGAACTCCATGTTCCTGCCGCGGGTGAATTTGCCCCAGACGCGCTCCCGGTCCTCGGGCGCGATGCCGACGCCGTTGTCCTCGACGATGACGAAGACGTTGTCGTCCTGTTCCAGGGAGGTGATCGCCACCGAACCGCCCGCGGGCGTGTATTTGATGGCGTTCTCGATGAGGTTGAGGATGACCTCCTGGATCAGCGTGGGGTCGGCCTCGATGGAGAACATGGGTTCGAGGCTCTGGTTCAGGCGGATGCGTTTCTCGCTGGCGAGCGGAGCCAGGCGCTGGACGACCTTGTCGATCTGCTCGTTGATGTCGAGGACCTCTTTGTTGATCTTGAAATCCCTGGCCTCGACGCGTGTCACCTGGAGGATCGACCGGATGTACCTGTGCAAGTCGTCGGACGAGCGGCGCAGGGCCGTCAGGTCGGGCGTGATCTCGGCCGGGGCGTTGAGCAGCAGCCGGTCGACGATCCCCTGGATCTTCGCGATCGGGGTCTTCAGGTCGTGCGACATCATGCTGACGAAGTTGTTTTTGAGTTTCTCGATCTCGATCAGGTAGCGGCGCTCCTGTTCGAGGCGCCAAGTCTTCTGCTCGTTCTGCGCGAGTTGGTAGCTGAGGAAAATGATGTACGTGAAGCCGAGCTGCGCGAGCGGTGAGAGCACGGGGACCCAGACGTAGTGCGAGTCGAAGGCCCAAGCGGAGAGAGCCGCGACGAGCGTGCCGGCCCAGACGAAGAGGATCAGCGCCACCGTCTGCGGGTAACTCGACAGCAGCCACGCCGAGAAGAGCATCAGGGCGAAGAGCCCGACGAGGTAGGCGGTGTCGGGCGCGCGGCGTATCGATTTGTCGCCGAGCACGTTGTCGGTGATGTTGGCGAGGGCCTCCGCGCGGCTCATGCGCCCGACCGGCGTCTGCAGCTGATCGATGGGGCTCGTGCTGGAGCCAATGAGGATGATCTTGCCGCGCAGGATCTCGAGCGGGACGCGGCGTTCGAGCACGTCGCGGACGTTGAGCGTCACGAAGGTCTCGCTCGGCCCCATGAAGTTGATCAACTGGGGCGTGTCCCAGCGGCCGTCGCGCGCGGCCGCCCCCCGCGCGACGCGCGCGAGCTGGAGCGGCATCCCGGGGATCCGCACGAGGGATGAGGAGAACCGGCGGACGGTGCCGTCGTCGTCGGCGCGCACGCTCTTGATCGCCGCCGCGGCCCCATGCGTGGTCGCGATATCGGGCACCAGCGCTCGGCCGGCGGCGTCGAGATCGGCGCCCCAAACGACTCTTCCGTCGGTGAAGATCCCGCGCTGGCGCTCGGTGAGGTCCGTCGTCCGCATGGCGTCGCCGAAATAGAGCGCGACGCCGACGGCCGCTGGTTCCTGCTCGAGGGCGGTCGCGAGCAATTGCTCCCAGAGCTCAGGCGCCCAGAAGAAGCTGTCGTTGAAGTTCATGATCTCTTTGAGCGGCCGGATCAGATTGCGCGTTTCCGCTCCGTGCAGGGCCGTCCAGTCGCGTTCGGGGATGTCGATGATGACCACGCGCGGGTCCGGGACGCGCGCGCTGCGGATCTGAAAACGCATGTCGTAATTGTTCGCTTCGTCGAGCATCAAAAACGTCGCGCCGATCGAAAAACAAAGCAGCGCGCGCAACCAGAACGCGCGCGTCCTCCAGGCGACGAGACTCGCGTAATAAGCCGTTTTTTTGAGATCCGACAGATGGTGGCGCATGGATGACGCAATGTATCTATTGCTTTCAAAAAGATCAATAAGCATGGGATAAGTTTGCTATTTTGGGGCTCGTCCGCAGCGAACGGCTGCCGGCGCTCCGGTAGGGACTCCGAGGTCACTGTGCAAGTTTTACAGGGCATCCGCGCATTGGACGCGCCGCTGACGCGCTCTGTGCTCACGATCGGCAATTTCGACGGCGTTCATCTCGGGCACCGCGAGCTGATCCGGCGCGTGCTCGCGCGCGCGCGGGAACGGTCGATTCCCGCGGCCGTCATGACGTTCGAACCCCATCCGGTGCAGGTTTTGTACCCCGACCGGCACCTCAAGCGTCTTTTCGACCCGGACGATCAGCGACGCGAACTCGAAAAGGCGGGCGTCGACCTCCTCGTCGTCGAACCGTTCTCGCGCGAGTTCTCGCAGCTGCCTCCCGAGCGCTACATTCAAGACTGGATCTTCCGGCCTTTCCGGCCGGATCTGCTCGTCGTCGGTTACGATTTCGCCTTCGGAGCCGACAAAGCCGGCACGCTCGACGTGTTGCGCGCCAAAGCCGCGACACTCGGCTTCGAAGTGGACGTGGTGGCGCCGATCCGCATCGACGGCCATCTGGTCTCGAGCAGCCGGGCGCGCGCCGCGGTCGCCGAGGGCGACGTCGCCCTCGCGGCGAAACTCCTGGGCCGGCGCTTCTACGTTTCCGGGATCGTCGAGAAGGGCGCCGGACGCGGGCGCACGATCGGCGTGCCGACGGCGAACCTGCGCACCGCGGTCGAGACCATTCCCGCCGAAGGCGTCTACGCCGCGTGGGTCGCGGCGCAGGGCGCGCGCCGCATGGCCGCGGTGAACGTCGGCCGCAACCCCACGTTTCAATCCGCGGGCGGCCCCGCGGCCTCCTCGGCGAGTCCCGTCGCGATCGAAGCCCATCTGCTCGGTTTCCAGGGCGATCTCTACGGCGTGCCGTTGACGATCGAGTTCGCGGCGCGCTTGCGCGACGAGCGACGGTTCCCTTCCAAGGACGAGCTGGTCGCCCAGATCCGCGAGGATCTCCGGCGCGCCGAGGCGGCGCTGCGAACCGGGGATTGAGCGCCGCCGCGGGCCGAACCGGCCCTGTGTCGAGGCCCGTCCCGGAACGGGAATCGGTTCCGCCCCATACCGCGACGGATGGGCGGAGCGGCTCGACGCGCGACCGTCCGCGCGGGCGAATCCGCGCCTTCGACGGTTGAGCCCCGCCGCGTGTTTTCCGATGAATCCACGTGCCCGGAGCTCGCGCTCCGCCGTGCCCGCGAGGGTTCGGACGTTGGTCCCGTTACCAACTTCGAGGCATGACGTTAAGCTGTCGAGAGGGCGTGGGAATTTTCGGATTCCGGATCCGCCCGAACGAAAGGGTAAAATCCGTGGGTTCTCGCAAAGGCTTGGGCGAGCTTCTCGTCCGCGAAAACTTGATCGACATCGCGCAGCTGGAGGAGGCCAAGAAGGAGCAGAAGGCGCACGGCGGGCGGCTGAGCTCGGCGCTGGTCCGCATGGGCGCGATCAAGGACTCGGAACTCGCCGAATTCCTCTCGCAGCAATACAGCGTGCCCGCCATCGACCTCGATCAGTTCGACGTCCCCGAGGACGCGCTCAAGACGCTCACGCGCGACATCTGCGAGAAGCACATGGTCGTGCCGGTGAACAAATCGGGGAACATCCTCGTCGTCGCGTTCTCGGACCCGAGCAACGTGTTCGTGCGCGACGACCTGAATTTCCTCACCAGGTGCAGGATCGAGGTCGTCGTGGCGCCGGAGATCGCGATCCAGCGCGCGCTCGACAGGTACTACCCCAAGGGGCAGACCAACCACACGCTCGGCTCGACGGTCACGGAACTCGAGCAGACCGACGACGCGCTCAATTTCATGGCGAGCCTCGAGGCGCAACTGCTCGAAACGGGCGACCAGGAGATGGGGCCGCTCGTCAAGTTCGTGAACCTCATGCTCGCCGAGGCCATCAAGCTCAAGGCGTCCGACATCCACATCGAGCCGTACGAGAAGCGCTTCCGCATCCGTTTCCGGATCGACGGCCTGCTGCACGAGAAAGTCCAGCCGCCGGCCGGCATCGCGGCCGCGCTCGTCAGCCGTTTGAAGATCATGTCCAAACTCAAGATCGACGAGCGCCGCAAGCCGCAGGACGGGCGCCTCAAGGTGAAGACGGCGCAGGGGATGGAAGTCGACTTCCGCGTCTCGATCGTGCCGACGCTGTTCGGCGAGAAGATCGTGATGCGCCTGCTCGACAAGTCGAACCTGAAGCTCGACATGACGAAGCTCGGCTTCGAGGAAGACGACCTGAAGGTCTTCACGGAAAAGCTCAACGAGCCACAGGGCATGATACTCGTCACCGGGCCGACGGGCTCCGGCAAGACGACGACGCTTTATTCGGCGCTCGCAAGCGTCAACGACCCGCAGATGAACATCTCGACCGCGGAAGACCCGGTCGAGTTCAACCTCGACGGCATCAATCAAGTGCAGGTGCATCCCGACATCGGCTTCACGTTCGCCGAGGCGTTGCGCTCCTTCCTGCGCCAGGACCCCGATGTCATCCTCGTCGGCGAGATCCGGGACCTGGAGACGGCGGAAGTCGGTTTCAAGGCGGCGAGCACGGGCCACTTGGTCCTGAGCACGCTGCACACCAACGACGCCCCATCGACGGTCGCGCGCCTGCTCGACATGGGCGTGCAGGGCTTCCTGATCACGTCGACGGTCTCGTTGGTCGTCGCCCAGCGCCTGGCCGGCAAGATTTGCGAGAAATGCAAGGTCCCGCACAAGGTGGAGCCCGAAGTCCTGATCCAGCTCGGCGCGGCGCCCGAGGAAGTGGACGAGTACGACATCTGCCGCGGCGAAGGCTGCAGCGTGTGCAACATGACGGGCATCAAGGGCAGGATCGCCATCTACGAATTGATGACGATGACCGACAACCTGCGCGAAGTGATCCTTGGGTCGGGGACGTCGCTCGAGATCAAGCAGGCGGCGATCCGGGGCGGCATGCGGAGCCTGCGCCAGGCCGCGCTGATGAAGTTGAAGCGCGGGCAGATTTCGATCGAACAGCTGGCCTTCTCAACGGTTGCGGACGACAAGGCGTAAAATATGGTCACCCTTCTCCAACTCCTCAAGTTCGCGACCGACCAGGGCGCGAGCGACCTGCACATCGTCGCGGGTTCGCAGCCCGCGCTCCGGGTCAACGGCCGCATCGTGCGGGTCAAAACCGACACCCTGACCAAGGAAGTCGCGCGCAAGCTCTGCTACTCGGTCCTCAACGACGCTCAGAAGAGCCGTTTCGAGGAACAGAAGGAACTCGACTTCAGTTTCGACATCAAGAACATGGCGCGTTTCCGCGCCAACTATTTCTTCCAGAGGAACGCCGTTTCGGGCGTGTTCCGGAAGGTTCCCGTCGCGATCCCCAAGTACGCCGAGCTGGGCCTGCCCCCGGCCGTCGCCGAACTCACCAACCTGCCGTTCGGCCTCGTGCTCGTCACCGGACCGACGGGCTCCGGCAAGTCGACGACCATCGCGTCCCTGATCGACAAGATCAACGAGGAGCGCTGGGGCCACATCATCTCGCTGGAGGACCCGATCGAGTTCGTGCACGCGCACAAGAACTGCATCGTCAACCAGCGCGAGATCGGCACCGACACCGAGGCTTACCGCACGGCCATGCGCTACATGCTCCGGCAGGACCCGGATTACTGCATGGTCGGCGAGTTGCGCGACCTCGACACGATCGAGTCGGCGCTGACGATCGCCGAGACCGGCCACTTGGTGTTCGCGACCCTGCACACGAACTCCGCGATCCAGACGATCAACCGCCTGGTCAGCGTTTTCCCGCCGGAGCAACAGGAGCGCGTGCGCATCATGCTGAGTTTCAGCTTGCAAGGCGTGATCAGCCAGCGCCTGCTCCCGTCGCTGCAGGGCGGGCGCGTCGCCGCCATCGAGTTTCTCGTCATGACCCCGTCGGTCCGCAACCTGGTCCGCGAGAATAAGCTCCACCAGGTCGCCTCGATGATGCAGGTCGGGCAGGAGAACACCGGGATGGTGACCATGAACCAGAGCCTGATGAACCTCCTGATACGCCGACGCATCGACGCGAAAACGGCGTTCTCGGCGAGCCCAGAGCCCGAGAACCTCGATGCGATGCTCAAGAAAGCGGGTGTGTGATGGCGAAATTCAGTTTCGAGGCCAAAGGCGCCAACGGCAGGGGCTTCCGCGGCGAGATCGAGGCCGCCAGCGAGGCCGAGGCGCGGATCAAGCTGCGCGCGCAGCGCCTCGTGCCCCTCCGAGTCGTTTCGAAGGAGGCGAAGGCCTCCGTCGTCAAGAAGGTCGGCCTGAACAAGGTCAGAGCCAAGGATCTGCAGATCTTCACCCGCCAGCTGGCGACCCTGCTCGGATCCGGCATCCCGATCATCCAGAGCCTCGACGTGCTCGCCCGCGGCGCGCGCAGCCCGGGCCTGGCCAGCGCCTTGATGGATGTCGTCGCCCAGGTCAGCAAGGGCAAACGCCTGGCCGAGGCGCTCGCCGACCATCCGCGCGTCTTCGACCGCTTCTACGTCAACATGGTCCGCGCCGGTGAGGAGTCGGGCGGCCTCGACCTCGTCCTCAACCGCCTCGCCGTTTACATCGAAAAATCGGTGAAGATCGCGGGCAAGGTCAAAGGCGCGATGCTGTACCCGGCCATCGTCATGGTCGTCGCGAGCGGCGTCGTCGCGGCCATCCTCGTGTTCGTCATCCCGAAGTTCCAGGATCTCTTCAAAAACTCCGGCCAGGAGCTCCCCGGCCTCACCCGGATGGTGATCGCGGCTTCCGATTTCTTCGTCAGCTACTGGTACGTGATCGTCGGCGCGATCGTCGGCGCCGTCATGATGCTGGTGAACTACTACCGGACGGACGCCGGCCGCGCCACGTGCGACGCGGTCATGATCGACATGCCCATCTTGGGGGACCTCGTGCAGAAAGGCGCCGTCGCCCGCTTCACGCGGACGCTGGCGACGCTGCTCGGGTCGGGCGTCGGGATCATGGAGTCGATCGACATCGCCTCCAAGGTCGTCGGCAACCACGTCGTCGAGCAGGCCCTCCTGCGCGCCCGCGACTCGATCAGCGAGGGGAAATCGATCGTCGTCCCGCTCTCCAAGGAGAAGTACATCCCATCGATGGTGACCCAGATGATCGGCGTCGGCGAGCAGACCGGCAATCTCGACCAGATGCTCAACAAGATCGCCGATTTCTACGAGGACGAGGTCGATGCCGCGGTCGGCGCGATGACCAGCATCATCGAACCCCTCCTGATGGTGGGCCTTGGCGGCATCATCGCCGTCCTCGTCATCGCGATGTACCTGCCGATCTTCAATCTCGCGGGCGCCGCCGGGGCGGGTTGAGGGGTGAGCGGCGAGGCGGGAACTCCAGTCGAATCGGGCTTCGGCTTCGATTTCACGAAGAGTCGGACCCAGATGCTCATCATCCAGGGCGTCCGCCTCGCGTTCCTGCTCGCCATCCTCCTGATCACGCTCGTTTTCCAAGGCCTGCAGCCCGAATTCGTCAACACGAGCGTGCTGTTCCCCATCTACGCGATGATGACGGCGATGTTCGTCGTCAACGCGGCTTACCTGGCCTGCTTCGAGTGGTTCCTCCGGCATTGGGTGACGACCGCTTCCCTGTTCTTCCTGGAAAGCGCGTTCATCACCGGGCTGATTTACTTCACCGGCATCAACCAGTCGATCTTCCTCTTCCTGTACCTGGTGAACATCATCCTGGCCGGCTTCGTCTTCGGCCGGCGCGGCGCTTTCCTGCTCTCGCTCTGGACCTCGATCTGCTTCAGCCTGCTGCTCATCTTCGGGCCGGAGGTGAGGGGGCAGACCCTCTTCTTCGCCATCGGGCTCAACAACATCGCCTTCATCGCCGTCTCGTTCCTCTCGGGGATCCTGAGCGAGCAGCTCAATTTCATGGGCAGCGAGCTCAAGGCCCGCGGCAAGGACCTGCGCGCGCTGCAGAGCCTCAACCAGCTGATCCTCGAGAACATCGCGACCGGCCTGCTCACCATCGACCAAGGCGGCGAAGTGCTGCAGGGCAACCGCGCCGCGGCCGAGATCCTCGACGCGCCGGCGAAGGGGCTGGTCGGTACGAGCATCGAGTCGTGGCTCGCCGGCATCATGGACCGCATCCGCTCCCTGTCCTTCACGGCTGGAGACCGTCGCGCCGAACGGTTCGACTGGACTTACAGGAACCCCGACGGCGACAAGCTGATCCTCGAGATCACGGTCTCGCCGCTTTTCGAGGAGGACGGAGCTCTCAAGGGCCACGTGCTCGCGTTCCAGGATTCCACGAAGGTCCGGCGCCTCGAGTTCCAGATGCGGCAGTCGGAGAAAATGGCGGCCGTCGGCCAACTCGCCGCCGGGATCGCGCACGAGATCCGCAACCCGCTAGCCAGTATCAGCGGAAGCATCCAACTCCTCGAAGGGTCGTTCACCAGCCGCCAGGAGGAGGAGCGGCGGTTGATGCGGATCGTGCTCAAGGAGATCGACCGCCTCAACAACCTCATCACCGAGTTCCTCGATTTCGTGAAGCCCGATCAGATCGGGGACGAATCGGTCGACCTGAG
Source organism: Pseudobdellovibrionaceae bacterium (assembly GCA_021463345.1). Taxonomy (GTDB): domain Bacteria; phylum Bdellovibrionota; class Bdellovibrionia; order Bdellovibrionales; family JAMPXM01; genus JAMPXM01. Next base: position 84,443 of record JAJTYM010000008.1, read on the forward strand.
CGCCCTCGTGCGCGACGTGCTCGAGATGACGAGGCTGAACGCGGCGTTGCGCGGGGACGTCGAGCAGCGGGTCGACCTGGCGTCCGCGCGGCGGATCTCCGGCAACCGAGACAAACTGAAGCAGGCGATCCTCAACATCGTCATCAACGCCTACCAGGCGATGAACGACGCGGAAAAGCCGGTCATCGAGGTGCGCACGCTCGACCGCTCCGGCCACGTGATCCTCCTCATCCGCGACCACGGCGTCGGCATCGAGGAGAATCGCCTGCGCAAGATCTTCGATCCGTTCCACACCACGAAGCCGAAGGGCACCGGGCTCGGGCTCGCGGTCACGCACAAGATCATCGAAAGCCACCAAGGCAGGGTCTTCGTCGAGAGCGCCAAAGGCGTCGGCACCGAATTCACCCTCGAGTTCCCCGCGCGGGCGGACGGACCAAGAGCCAGTGACAATTCAGGCCTTGCGGAAAGGATGGGCGCACAGGAGAATTTAATGGCCTCCAGGGGCAGGACCGGTGAGAGGGGTAATCGATGAAGCCGCGGATTCTGGTCGTCGACGACGAGGAAAGCATCAGGGAATTCCTGGACATCATGCTCCGCAAAGAGGGTTACGAGGTCACCTGCGTCGAGGACGGCGCCAAAGCCCAGGAGATGCTGAAGAAGAAAACCGTCGACATGATCATCTCGGACCTGCAGATGCCAAACGTCACCGGCATCGAGCTCCTCAGGCACGTCAAGGAGAGCCACCCCGAGATCCTCTTCATGCTCATCACCGCCTTCGGCACCACCGAAAGCGCCGTCGAAGCGATGAAGATGGGCGCTTACGACTACATCACCAAGCCTTTCAAGATCGACGAAGTCCGCATCAACATCGCCAACGCTTTGCGCAGCCGGAACCTCGAGGTCGAGAACCGCGTCCTCAAGAAGGAACTCGAGCGCGAGTTCAGTTTCCAGAACCTGGTCGGCAACTCCGAGCCGATGCACCGGATCTTCGATCTGATCAAGCGCGTCTCCGAAACGCCCACCAACGTGCTCATCACGGGCGAGTCGGGCACGGGCAAGGAGATGGTGGCCAAAGCCATCCACTACAACGGCCCGCTCAAAGACAGGCCCTTCGTCACGGTCAACTGCGGAGCCATCCCCGAATCCTTGATGGAGTCGGAGATGTTCGGGCACAAGAAAGGCTCCTTCACGGGAGCCGTCGCCGACAAGCCGGGCCTGTTCGAGACCGCCGACGGCGGCACGCTGTTTCTCGACGAGGTCGGCGAGCTCCCGTTCACGATCCAGGTGAAGCTCCTGCGCGCCATCCAGGAGCGGGTCATCCGCCGCGTCGGAGCCACCGAGGACACCAAGGTCGAGGTGCGCATCATCGCCGCCACCAACCGCAACCTCGAGGAGATGGTCGCCGACGGCACGTTCCGCCAGGACCTGTTCTACCGCTTGAACGTCATCAACATCAGGACGCCCGGCTTGCGCGAGCGTCGCGACGACATCCCCAGCCTGGCCAACCATTTCCTCGGCAAGTACAACCACCGGTTGGGCAAGCAGATCGGCGCGATCTCGCGCGAGGCGATGGACTTGCTCCGGAAGTACGACTACCCGGGCAACGTGCGCGAACTCGAGAACATCATCGAGCGCACGGTCGCCCTCGAGGGAGGGGCCACGATCCTCCCGGAGTCGCTGCCGCCGTTCGTGAACACCCCCGCCGGCCGCAAGATGGCTTCGAGCCACGATATCGAGATCACCGAAGACGGGATCGATCTGGAGAAAATCGTCGGCCAGATCGAGAAGGAACTGCTCATCAAGGCGATCCACGCCGCCGGCGGCGTGAAAAAAAGGGCCGCCAAGCTCCTCGGCATCACGTTCCGCTCGATGCGCTACCGGGTCGAGAAGTACAACCTCGGCGTGGTCGGCGACGATGAGCTGGACGACGAAGCTTGACGGAATGAGCGCATGATCGACCAGCGGTTCGCCAAAATCTTCATCGGGGCGATGGTCGCGCTGCTCCTGGCCACGATGTGGTACGGGAAGAAGCGGCTGCGGGAGCGGAGCGACGTCGTCTCGCCCCCGTCGATGGGCGGCCTCGTCACCCGCAAAGAGGCGATGCGCTCGGGGGGCGGCAAACAGGCGCCGCCGCAACGGCCCGCGCCGGCGGCGGCCGGAGGGGTGGGCGCCGAGCCGTCGCCCGACGCGAACTCGTCGATCCGGAAAAACGAGGAAGCCAAGGCGTCCTTCGCCCGGGACGCGAAGATCAAGATCCCTTTCCCGGGCGGGATGCAATACGCGCGGATCGATTACGAGGACGGCATGGCGGTGATCGCGGGCCGCTCCGGCCGCATGGGCCTGACCATGTTCGCCAAAGCCGAGCCGGTGACGCAAACCCAGGTGGTGGATTTCCTCAAGCGCGAGTCCGCGTCGATCCCGGCGTCGCGCGGAGCCGCGTTGACGGCGCTCGCGAAACCGCGGACGCTCGCGCCCGTCGGCGGCAGCGGCTTGGGCGAGGCGACCTGGTGGACCGGCACGCTGAGCGACGGCAAACAGCTCCACGCGGTCCTCCTGCCGCGCCGGGACGGCCACGGCAATTACCTGATCGTCTTCTCGGGATCGGCCAATTCATTCGACGACAACGAGGAATTCTTCGGGAAGATGTACCAACAGATCAAAGCGGAGCCGTTCTGAAGCCGCGGAGCTCGCCCCGGCGTTTTGCCCGCTGAGCCGGGCCATCCCCGTCACGGGTTCGTGACGCCATCCCAGCACCAGGAGCAGAGGTACGTCGTCGGGCCGGGGGGGCCGCTCAATTGCTCCACTTTCGTGAAAGGCTCGATGCAGTCGGCGGGAGAGCTGACGATCGTCGGAGGCTGGAAGAAGCAGCGCTGATCGGGATTGCAGCGTCGCCGCGGATTCGTGTGCAAGCCGTCGTAACCGCCGCCCGACATCTCGCAGGCGTTAGCGATCGAGTTCGTCCCGTGGCACTGGGCGATCCGGTTCGTCGCCGGATCGACTTTCGCGTGCAGATCGATCGCGTACTCCTTGAACCTGGGTTTCGTCGCGTTGATGATCGAGTTGCCCGGGTCCGGCAGGTCCGTCAGGTTCCAGCCGTGGTCTTTGGGTTCGATGTAAATCCGCACCCAGTGTTTGGAGAGGAGCGGTCCCGGCTTGTCGAGCCGGACGACGCTGAGGTCCGGCACCACGGTCCGCAGGAAGAGCCGGCCGATCTCGGGCCCTCCGTCGCGCAAGCGCCAGCCGGCGACGGCCGGGCCCGGCGTCAGACCGTAGCCGGTCTGGACGGCGATCGGGGTTTCGGCGCCCGCCACGGGCGGGACGACGACCCCGCCGATCAGAAGGGGGCAGAGATGCGGGTCCTCGATCTGGTGGCGGACGGCGTCGATGAAGGCGAGCGTTTCCACTCGTTGCTGGCGCTGCTGTTGGCGTTTTTGCGAATCACCGATCAGCTGGAACACGACCGGCGTCATGACCGCGAGAAGCGATCCGAGAATGATGACCTGGAGCAGGGCGGACCCGCGTTCGGATTTCAAGTTCAAAGGCACTCTTGGCAAAGGTAGAAGGTCGTCATTTGCCGGACATCGACCGAGCACTTCTTGCCGCAGTTGATCGGCAGAGTGACGTCCATGAATCCGGATTGCGTCGGCGCGATCGGATTGCCGCTGGCGCCCAACGGGCAGCCCGCGGTGCCCGTCACCGGGTTGAGCATCGGAGCGGGGCAGCCGTAGCCGTTCGGGTCGCAAACGGTCGTCGCGAACGTGCCTTTCACGAAACACTGTGAGCCGGGGGCGGGTTGGCAGATCTGCTGGCCCGAGGGCAGCGTCGCGAGCGCCCCGCCGGTGACGTTGCAGTAGTCCAGGTTCGTCGGTTCGGCCGAACAGCGTTTGATCCTGCCGCCGTCGAGCGGATCGATGAGCACCGGGAACTCGTAGTAGCGCGGAGCCGACCCCCGCCAGTTCCCGTCATCCTGCCGCTCCATCAGCAGTTCGATCTGGGCCACTTGGCGTTGGTAGTTCAGGGGCCCGGAGGCGGTCTGGATGACGACCGCCTGAGGTGGCGTGCCTTTGTTCGCCAGGTTCAGTTCCCGGATCCTCAGGCGTTGGCTGATCTGCATCCCGGCGCTGACGTTCACCGTGGGCGCGCTCGCACCGAACCCCGAGTAGTTGGCGATCGCCACCGGCACTTTCGTGGGCGGGGTGCTGATGGGGGGGAGCTGGACGTTGGCCAGGGCCTCGGTGCAGGCGGCTTCGGTATAGAGATAGCGACCGAGGGAGACCGCGAACTCATTGGCTTCGTCTTTGTCGGAAATCATCATTTGCGCTTTGAGCATCCCGTTGATCGCGCCGGCGATGCCGAGCGTGATGATACCGAGTATCGCCACCGCGACGATGATTTCCAGGAGGGAAAAGCCGGCTGCGGATCGGCCGGGGGGCCGTGCCGCAAATCGGGACTGTTGAGACATAGCCGACATAGCCATCGCCCTCGCGTATTGTCTTGAGCCAGGTTCTTTGTTCTAATCTAACATTATGAAATCCGGACCGAAACGAAAAATCGACGAGATCTCTCTTCGAGATCGGCTGGCGGTTGTAAAGGCTGGATCCACGGGTTGCGACCGGCGGCGTCGGCCACCGGTGTCTCATGCCGGGACGACGCCTGGGGCCGGGTCGCGATGACCCGGACCGGCGGCCGGCGGCGTGCTCTGGAAGCGGTTTCGGCGCTCGTCGCGTTTTCGAGTTTCGTGCAGGAACTGGCGCTCGCGCAGACGCTGACGGCCACGCTCGGCGGGACGCTCCTCCGTTACAGCACGACTATCGGGCTGTTCGCGTTTTCGCTCGGGATGGGAGCGTATTCGTACGCGCACGCGCCGGACCGCTTCCGCTCGCGCCGGGCGTTTCTCGTTTTGCAGGTCTTGATGGTGGCTTTGGGCGCTTTCGGCCCTGCGATGGTCGAGCTCTGCGACCCGGTCGCGCGGGGAGGCGTCGCATGGCTCTGGCAGGTTCTCAGCTATCTGCCCGTCATCGCGATCGGTTACGTTTCCGGTTTCGAGCTCCCGCTGTTGATGGATGTCCCCCGTTCCGCGCGCGGCGGAACGAGGATCTTGGCCGCGGACTATTTCGGCATGTTCATGGGGTCTATGCTTTTCCCCCTGTTTCTGTTGCCGCTCTTGGGCGTGTTCGGCGCAGCGCAGGCCGCCGCGGCCTGCAACGCCCTGGCGGCGATCCTTTTCGCTTGGAGCGTGTCGAGCCCGAAGAGCGAGCGCGAGCCTGCGCGCCCGGAACCTGTCGAGCCGGCGACACGCGGCTATGAGGAGCCCGGCCTCTCCGCGCCGGCCGCCTATGCCCTGATCCTGGTCACGTCTTTTTGCAGCATGTGCTTTGAGCTCTTGGTCGCCAAATTCCTGACGGAACTCGCGGGCGACGACGTCCTCAGCCAGAGCTGGACGATCGGCTCTTACCTGCTGGGCATGGGGATCGGCGCCTGGCTCTGCGCGCGCCGAGCGGGCGGCGCGCCCATGTGGACGCTCCTGAAGATCGAATGCGCGCTCACCGCTTTGGGAGGGCTCACGTCGGTCCTCGTCTACGGCGGGGCGGCGTACGTGGAATTGTACTGGAAGACCTCGCTCGCCGCTCTCGCCGAATCCGCCGCGCCGTCCGTCGTCATCGCCGCGTTCCTTCCGCTCGCGCTGCTGATCGGCGTTTTGAGCGGTTTCGAACTTCCGCTGCTCATGCGGAGCCGGGGGCTCGCGGCGAAACGGGAGTCCGGGCGGCCGTTGGCGTTCGCGTACTTCGGGGGATTGTTCGGGAGTTTCGCCGTGCCGTTGTTCCTGGTGCCCGTCACGGGGCCTTCGGCCGGCGTCCTGCTCGTCGCGTTCGGCAATTTCCTGGTCTGCGCGGTTTTGCTCCGCGCCGCCGGCGTGCGGCTCTTGTCGCCGCGGGTGGCCTGGCTCCTGCCGGCGAGCCTCGCGTTGTACGCGGCGGCGAATCTCGGCCCGCTCGCGCAGCAGGCGTACCTGAAAATCCACTACTTCGAGATCCGCCAGTTCGCGCACGACTGGGGAGCCCTGCGCGAGGTGGGCAAGCTCATCGCGGCGCTGGGGCCCGTGCGCCGGATCGAAACCCCGTACCAGTCCATCGACATCATCGACGAGGACGTCACCCGCAAGGTCGAGGGCTTCGAACGCGATTACACGCTGTACCTGAACAAACAACCGCAGTTCAGCAGGTCCACCTGGTCGTCGTACCACGAGGCGTTCGCGCACGGAGCGATCCACTTGCGGCGCCAGACCCCCGAGACGACGCTGATCTTGGGCGGCGGGGACGGCTTGCTGGCCGGCGAACTCCTGCGCGTCCCCGGGGTGAAATCCGTGACCTTGGTGGAGCTCGACGCGAAAATGATCGAACTCGCCAAGAGCGAGGCGCAACTGGTCGCGCTCAACCGCCGCTCGCTTTTCGATCCCCGGACCGATGTCGTCATCGACGACGCGTTCCGTTTCGTGCGGACATCGCCGCGGACGTACGACGCGATCTTCATCGACTTCCCCTATCCCGTGAGTTTCGACCTCCTCAAGCTCTTCAGCCGCGAGTTCTACTCCAGCGTCCGTGAGCGCTTGAACCCGGGTGGGTTCGTCGTTCTCGACGGGCCGATCTGGAAGACCCTCGACGGCGGGCCGCGGCCCCGGCCCGCGCCGTACGAGATCCTGCTGAGCACGCTCCGGGAAGCCGGGTTCGCGACCCGCTTCGCGTTCGGCCCCTTGGACCCGCTCGTGTACGCGGAGCCCGGCGGCCGCTCCGTCTCTTTCGATCATGCGAAGCTCCCCCCGTGGATCAGCAACCGCGGGTTCGTGAACATGAACGATCTCAGCCATCTCCTCGGGGACGCGGAACTGCGGTCCGAATACGTGAATTCCATTTATAAGCCGAAGAGGTTCTTATGAGCGGAGCGACGCGCAGGCGGGACTTCCTTCTCGCGCTGGCCGGTGCGGCCGCGCTGCCGAGCCTGGCCCGGGCGTTCCCCATTTCGCTCGTCCTCGGGCCCGGCAACCGCGGTTACGTCGGGGGGTTCGTGAGGCGGCTGCAGGAGTGGCGCGAGGCCTCGAGCGGGCCGCTGCTGTCGGCGATGTCGGGGCCGGAACGCGAGTATTGCAGGGAGGCTCTCGCGACATTGACCCGCTGGGACCTGCCGCTCGACGGGTTCCACGCCTTCGAACGCGTTCTGTTCAGCCACAAAGCGGATGGAAAGTCCGTCTCGCACGCGCGGTTCGCGATCGCGCCCGAAACATGGCCCTCTTCGTTGCGCGCGGCCGCTGAGCGGGTGGCCCGCGCCCGCGGCGCGGGCGGGCTGCCAGAGGATCTCTTCGGATTCGGTTGGGACCTCGCGGCCGACGCGTTCAAGGTGTACCGCCTGCACGATGGCCCGGGGAAGCCGGAGGACCGCGCGCTTCGCTCGTTGTCCTCCCGCGTGGATGAGCGCAAAGTCCTGCGCGCGCGAGTGAGCTGCGTCACTTACCGCGGCGGCCGGCCCGTGGAGCGGAAATGGGTCGTCGCGCACCGCGCGCTCCCCGACGAAGCCTTGCAAGGCCACCCGTACGCGCCGGCGGCGGCGGCCGTGACGGAGATCCTGCGCGACTCCGGGGAGAGGGATTGGCATTTCCGTTTGAAGGCGTTCAATCTCCTTTATCTGGAGCCGGAGCTGCGCTCCGTCGCCCTCAGGTACCGCGGCGAGTTCGCGCTCCTGCCGCGGACCCTCGTCGCCGGCGGCGCGGGTCGGCAGGCTCTCTATTATCCATGAGGCGGTGAACGGTGGTCGACCAGTCGCGAGGGGTCCCGCGAAGGATCCATGGGCTCGATCTGATCCGCCTGTTCAGCATGGCGGCGATCGTGACCTTTCATTCGTCGGAGACGGTGTTTTACACGGACGTCAACCCGTTGCCCCCGGACCGGACGGTTTACCATCTTCTCGAAGCGTACGCGCGTTGGATCCCTTTCAGCGGTTTCACGATCGTCGCCGTCTCGAGCTTCCTTTACGGCGGCAAGGCGCGCGGCGAGCGGACTTGGCTGGCGTTGCTCGCGTTGTTGACGGCGGGGGTCTTCGCGCTCGCCTGGGTCAACGGGGCGGACGGGGTTTTCTCGCTCGCGTTCGAATGGGACGTCTACTCGTTCCTGCTCGCGGCGCTGCTCCCGGTTTACCTCGCGCGGAACTCGGCCGCCGCGACGCGGGCGCTGGGGGCCGCGGGCTTCGCCCTGCTCTGGTTGCCGTTGTGGGAGTGGTTCGAACCGCCCGATGCGCCCGGCCTCGCGTTCGAAGCGCTGTTGGGTTTCTGCACCCGCGCGGGAGGCGGCGGTTGGCCGCTTCTGCCATGGTCCGGGTTGATCTGGTCGTTCTTCGCCTGGGGCCGCGAGTGGGGGGGGAGCGAAGCGTTGCGGTCCTCGCTCGCGGCCGGGATCCGGCGGCGCGAGGCGTTCGTTTGGTGCGCGGCGCTCGCTTTGGCGGCGCCCCTTTGGGGGAGTTACCTCGACGTGCCGGTCGGGCCCGGCTTCGGGTGCTTCATGTTCCGCAAGCCTCCGGCTGTCTTTTGGGCGCACTTCGTTTGCGTCGTCTTCCTGATGCGCGCCTCCCTCGCCGAGCCTGTCAATTCCGCTTTGGCTTCATCGGCGGCCGCGCGCTGGGTCTCGTCGCTGCAGTGGTCGAGACGCTTCGGCAGGTGCTACGTCCTCCACCTTCTCTTCCTGGGGGCGGGCTCGCTTTTCGCCGACCTCTACGTCGCTCACCCGCGCCTGTTCGATCTTTACCTGCTGTCGAACATGCCGGTGGTCGAATGGATATCGCGGAAGCTGGAGCGGGCCGGCGCCTGACCCGGTTCGGGCCCGCGGCCGGACTTAGGGCCGGGGGCGCGCGAAAGCCGCAGGACCGCCCGCCGCCGCCGTGGTAGCGTCGGAGAGAAGCGGAGGACGAAGCATGCGGCCGATGGACAGGCAGCCGATGGGCCATCACGTGATCCTGGATCTTCACGGTTGCCCCGGCGCCGCGCTCGACGACCTGGACGCCCTTCGCACGCGGCTGCTCGAAGCGGTTCGCCTCTCCGGCGCGACGATCCTCAACGACGTCTTCCACAAGTTCAGCCCGCAGGGAGTGACGGGCGTCGTGGTGATCGCCGAGTCGCACGCGTCGGTCCATACCTGGCCCGAACACGGCTTCGCCGCGTTCGATTTTTTCACCTGCGGCGCCCGGATGAACGCGGTCGCCGCGATCCGCCACTTGATCGAGGCTCTCCAGCCGCAGCGGTTTTCCGTGAGAGAGGTCGCGCGCGGCGGCGACGAGAGGGTTTCCCTCCTGCCCTTGCGCGCGGCGCGGGGCGGATCGCGGGCGCGCCGGAAGGCTTGAACCATGCGGTCTCCCCGTCGTTTGCGCCTCTTGGCGCTCGCATCGCTCCTCGTCGCCTCCGCCGCCGCTTGCGCCGGGCCGGCGCGGAACCAAACGACGCCCTCGCGGCGCGCGATGGCCGAGCGCTGGCGTCTCGACAAGCGCAAAGAGACGCCCCCCAGAGCCAAGCTCGGCAAGCGAGAGCTTCTCGTGGACGTCGCGCACGCGACGGGCGTCCTCGAAGAAGTCTATGCGGCGCGCGACTTGATTCCCAAAGCCGATCTGCTGCTCGCGCGTTTCGCCATCCGCGGTTTGGCGCGGGGCCGGGCGAGGTGGGACACGCGGACGGTTTGCGAGCGCATCGACGGCGCGCTCATGCTCCTGCCCGACGACCAATTCTCGGCTTCGCTCGACGGGAGGCCATGTTCGGAAGCCAGGCGCGAGAGGCTGGCGGAGACCGGCGCGGTCGGCGCCAACGTGGCTTCCCGCGGGGACAAAGCGTGGGCGGAGACGGTCGTCGCCGGCGCCGGCGAAGGCCTGAGTGGCGCGGGGACCCCGGTCCTTTCCCTCACGCACTTCGCGCCGGCCGGAACGCCCGCTTGGGACGGGCTCCGGGAAAAAATCCTCGCGCTCCGCGCGGAACGCCCGGCGGTCACGATCCTCGACGTTCGCGGGAATCCGGGCGGTCATGAGTCCGGGGCGGAGGCGGCGGCGGCGCTGCTGTTCGGCACCGCGCGTGCGCCCGCGCCCGAAGGCTCGGTCGCCCGTTCGCGCAATTTGGCCTCGCTCGCGGCGCTGATGAACGCGTCGTGGACGAGGTCGCGCGCGCCCGAAGCCGATCCCGCCGCCGCGCGGGAGTTCGCGGCCTACCGCGACGAGTACTTGAAAGCCCGCGCCCGCCCGACGCCCGGGCTTCGCATCGAGGAATGGAGCGGGCCGTCTTCCCCCGGCCGAGGCGTTTACCCCGGGCAACTCCTGGTCCTGGCCGATCGCGGCTGTTCCGGGGCCTGCGAGCGTTTCCTGCTTCGTTTGAAACGGATGCCGAACGTGCGGTTGATCGGGGAGGCGACGGCGGGCGCCTCGAGTTCGCTGGATTTCGGCTTGGTTCGCCTTCCGCAGAGCGGGATCGAGATCCGGGTCCCCACCGCCGTCCTGCTCGCGCCGGACGGCTCGTTCGCCGGCCGCGAGGGGATCGCGGTCGACGTGGCGGTGCCCGCCGGCAGGGACGCTCTGACGTACGCGAGGGAAATCCTGCCGCGTTCAGGGCCGTGACGGCGGCGGGGAATTGTCGCGTACAAATCACGAAATTTGCGAGTCCTCCCGCCGATCGGGAGCGGGGCCTGGGATAGACTCCGGCGTGAGAGGAGTCATCACATGCGCTTTCAACTTCCGCCGCTTCCCTACGGGTTCGACGCGCTCGAGCCGCACGTCTCCGCCGAAACCCTCGAGACCCATTACGGCAAACACCATAAAGGGTACATCGAGAAAACCAACGAGCTGCTGGAGGCGCCGACCGCCTGGCAGGAGGATCTGAGCCTGGAGGAGATCGTGAAGACGAGCAGCGGCCCGCTGTTCAACAACGCGGCCCAGGCGTGGAACCACACGTTCTTCTGGAATTGCCTCGCGCCCTCGGCCGGCGAAGAGCCGCCTGGGGAGCTGCTGGATCCGATCACGCGCGATTTCGGCTCGTTCGCGCATTTCCGCCGGTTGTTCTCGCAAAAAGCCGCCGACGTCTTCGGCTCCGGTTACGCGTGGCTCGTCCTGGAGCGCACGGGCCGTCTGAACATCGTCTCCACAGCGAACGCCGACACGCCGTTGGTCGGCGACGACGTGCCGTTGCTCGCGCTGGACGTTTGGGAGCACGCTTATTACCTCGATCACCGCAACGAACGCCGCGCTTTCATCGACGCGTTCTGGGATCTGGTGAACTGGGATTTCGTGAGCGAGAACTTCCGCCGCGACTCGGCGCCGAATTTCACGCCCATGATGGCCCGGTCCACGAACCATCGTGCGCCGGAGCCGTCGCCGGCGCATTAAACCCAGCGTGTTGAACAACCGGCCGCGCGCCGGCCTTGCGTTGCGGCGGGTCTTGTTGCACGATCATCGTGATGGCCGACGTCAAAAAAGCACTCGAGGACGCGCTTCGCAGGGACATCCCGCTCGCGGACGCGATCGGCGTACGCGTCGTCGCGATCAGCGGGAGCGAGAGCCGCTTGGCGGCTCCGCTGGCGCCGAACATCAACCATATGCGGACCGCCTTCGGCGGGAGCCTGCACTCGCTCGCTGTGCTCGCTTGTTGGTCGCTCGTCTCCGGTCGCCTCGTCGGGCGGGCGGTCTCGTACCTCGTCATCCAGGACAGCCGGATCGAATACCTGAAGCTGGTCGACGCCGATTTCGAGGCGCGCGCCGTTTGGGCGGAGGAGGGCGCGGGGGAAGCGTTCCTGCGGATGCTCGATCGCAAAGGACGCGCGCGCGCGCGTTTGCGCGCCGAGATCCTGTGTCGGGGAGAGGTCCGCGCGCGCCTGACGGGCTCCTTCGTGGCGTCCCTCCC
>JAJTYM010000009.1 GCA_021463345.1 Pseudobdellovibrionaceae bacterium
TTTTTGTTCAGAACCGCGTTATTTAACGCGGTTCTGAACAAAAAGGTGCGTGTCACCTTTTGGCGGGGTGGGCGCGTGGGGGCGGTGGCTTTGACGGGGTCGGATGGGTGCGCTAGAACGCTGAAATGATTATTGTTACCGGCGCCAACGGGTTCATCGGCAGTGTTCTCGTCTGGGAACTCAACCAGCGCGGGATCACCGACATCGTTTGCGTCGATTCCGTCTCTCTTAGGGAACGGCCCGAACCTCTTCGCAAGCGACGCTACTCGTCTTTTCTCGACAAAAACGAGCTCTGGGGTTTCCTCGAGACAACCGAAGCGCGCGAAGCCGTCACATGGATCCTGCACATGGGCGCATGCAGCTCAACGACCGAACTCGACACCGAGTTCCTGCGTGAAAACAACACGCTCTACACCGAACGCCTCTGGAACTGGTGCCTCGCGCACGACAAGAGTTACATCTACGCCAGCAGCGGCGCCGTGTACGGCAGCGGCGAGAAGGGCTTCGACGACTCGACGCCGCCGAGCGCATTCAAACCGCTCAACCCCTACGGCGAGTCCAAGGCCGCGTTCGACCGCTGGGTCGGCGAACAAGCGAAAACGCCGGACTGCTGGTACGGCCTGCGTTTCTTCAACGTCTACGGTCCGCACGAATACCACAAGGGCGACATGTCGAGCGTCGTCTTCAAGGCGTTCCATCAGATCCGCGAGCGCGGACAGCTGCGGCTCTTCCGCTCGCATGATCCCGGTTACGAAGACGGCAAGCAGATGCGCGACTTCGTTTACGTGAAAGACGTCACCCGCTGGATAGGTGAGCTGATGGAGAAGAAGCCGCACTCGGGCATCTACAACATGGGTTTCGGCCAGGCGCGAACGTGGCTTGATCTCGCGGCGGCGACGTTCGCCAATATGGAAACGCCGATGAAGGTCGACTGGATCGACATTCCCGTCGAAATGCGACCGCGTTACCAGTACTTTACGAAAGCGGAAATGGGCCAACTCTTCGCCTTGGGCGTCTCGAAGCCGCAGTGGCCTCTCGAGCGAGGCATAGCCGACTACATCCGCAACCACCTGGCGAAGAGCGACCCGTACCTCTGACAGCCGGAGAGGTCGAAACAAAGGGGATCAACCATGGCTGACCTTCCCTCGCATCTCAAACGCTACGTCGTCGAGCAGGACTACTCGCGCTATACGCCCGCGGACCACGCGGTCTGGCGTTACATCCTGCGCCAGCTGCGCTCGTTCCTGTCGGAGCACGCGCACCCTTGTTACATCGACGGCTTGAAGAAAACCGGGATCTCGATCGACAGGATCCCGAGCATCGACCACATCAGCCGCCATTTGGAACCATTCGGTTGGCGCGCGGTGCCGGTGAGCGGCTTCATCCCACCCGCGGCCTTCATGGAGCTGCAATCACTCGGCTACCTGCCGATCGCGAGCGACATGCGCACTCTCCAGCACCTGATGTACACGCCGGCCCCGGACATCGTGCACGAAGCCGCGGGCCACGCGCCGATCCTGGTCGACGAGCAGTTCGCGGCCTACCTGAAGGCCTACGCGCAAGTCGCGCGCAAAGCCATCATCAGCCACCAGGATCTCGCGCAATACGACGCGATCCGCGTCCTCTCGGATCTCAAAGAGCACCCGGAATCGACGCCGCGGCAGATCGCCGACGCCGAAAAGCGCCTCGACGAAGTCACCAAGGGCATCACGCACGTCTCGGAAGCCGCGCGCCTCGGACGCATGAACTGGTGGACCGCCGAATACGGCCTGATCGGCCCCCTCAACGCGCCCAGGATCTTCGGAGCTGGTCTGCTCTCGTCCGTGGGCGAAGCGCGCGGCTGCCTGCGGCCAGAGGTGAGAAAAATCCCGCTCACCGTCGACTGCGTCGAGTACGCGTACGACATCACCGAGCCCCAGCCGCAGCTCTTCGTCACCCCCGCGTTCGAAAACCTGAGCCTGGTCCTCGAGGATCTCGCCAAAACCATGGCGTTCCGCAAAGGCGGAACGGACGGCCTCGAGAAAGCGCTCGCGGCACGGACCGTGAACACGATCGAGCTCGACTCGGGCCTGCAGATCGGCGGCACGCTCGTGCGTTGGATTGCGGCGACGGCGGGCGCGCAGCCCGATGGACACAGAGTCGCCTATTTGCAATTCGAAGGCCCGGCGCAGCTCGCATGGCAGGGAGGCGAGCTTGCCGGGCACGGGGTCAAACATCACGCCCACGGCTTCGGCACGCCGCTCGGCTACCTCAAAAACCACTCCCCGAAGCCGCTCACGGCGTTCACGGACGCCGAACTTGGCGCCCTCGGCGCGCGCATGGGCCGGACCACGGAACTCGACTTCGAGTCGGGCATCCGGGTCCGCGGCGGAGTCGCCGGCTGGACGCGATCGGCATCGGGCGAATTGCTCATAATGACTTTCACGGACTGCACGGTCAGCCTTGGCGACAAGGTCCTCTTCCAACCCGAATGGGGCGCATTTGACATGGCCGTCGGCTCCAAAGTCGCTTCGGTTTACGGCGGCCCCGCCGACCGCGAGGCGTACGGCACGACCGACGATTTCCATGCGCGCACGGTCCCTCCCAAACACCGCTCCCCCGAGGAGAAACGCAAATTCGAACTCTTCGACCTGTTGCTGTCCATCCGCGAATCCGCCGTGATCGACGCGACGAAACTCGATCAAGCCGTGCGGACCTTCGAACTGGAGGCGCCAGATGAATGGCTGCTCAAACTCGAGGCCCTGGAACTCGCCGAGCGTTTGCCTCAAGCCCCGGCCTGGAAAACCCGGCTGCGCGGCGAGCTCGAAGCCATCGGCCGGCACCGAGCCGAGCTCGGGGGCGCGATCGAAGACGGCCTGAAACTCGTCTCCGTGATTTGAGATGGACCTCGACGCCCGCCTTCGAGTCATTCTCTGTCGACCGATTTACCCGCGCAACGTGGGCATGTGCGCGCGCGCCATGGCGAACATGGGCGTTTCGCGGCTAGTGCTCATCGCTCCCCAATGCGGCCTCACCGAAGACGCCAAACAGGGCGCGACCAAAGCCCAGGCGATCCTGAGCGAGGCCGGCGTCTACCCATCCCTCGCGGCCTTCGAAGCCTCGGAGGGCGAAGGACTGCGCTTCGCGTTCAGCGGCCGGGCGGGCAAGCTTCGCGCGCCCGAGCGCTTCGATCTCAAGCTCGACGCGTTGAAGGCGCAAAGAAAACCTTTGCTGTTCGACCTGTCTGTTCCGCTGCAACTCGTCTTCGGACCGGAGGATCACGGTCTCGACGACGAGGAGATCAAAAGCGCGCACCACGTCTGCGCCCTCCCGACGTTCGGCGATTTTTTTTCGATGAACCTGTCCCATGCGGTTTTGTTGGCGCTCTACACCTTGCGCGCGAAGCTCCTGGCGGAGACCGAGGACCCGATGGCCGCGGCGAGGGACTCGCGCCTGCAGCCCATGAACCAACGCCCGAAATCGGCGGGTGAGATCGAGAAGGAGAGAAGACGCGCGCGGCGGGCGCCACGTTATTTCCCGGAAGAAACGTTGAAATCCTGGCTCGAGACACTTGGTTTCGAACTCGGCGATCGACGCGCCAACGCGCTCCGCACGCTCAACCGCGTGCTCCTCGAAAACGAACCGACTCCAGAAGAGCTTCGCGTCCTCGAAGCGATCGTGCGGCAAACCGTCCGCAAGCTTCGCCGCCAGCCCTGAGCGGGCGTTCACCGCTCACGAGCCGCCCGAAGGTTCGGGCGCCGCGCGCAAAACCGACCCCGACAGCGAGTGAATCGATATGCCGACGAGCATGAAAACCACGAACGCCACGGGACGTGGCTCGCCCGACGCCAGCGCCGTCACCGCGGGACCGGGACAGTACCCGCCCAAGCCCCAACCGATCCCGAAAATCGCCGACCCGAGGACCAGACGCGGCGTGATTCCATTCATCGTCGGCACCTCGAACCTGGGAGCGAGCAGGGGGCTCGAACGGCCACGGACCCAACGGTACGCCCAAAAGTGAACGCCGATCGCGCCGGCCATGACGAATATCAGCGTCGGGTCCCAAGCGCGGAACAAATCCAGGAAGCCGAGCACTCGCTGCGGCTGCGTCATACCGGCCAAGCCCAGGCCCAGTGCGAAAATGAAGCCGCTGCAGAACGAAACCGGAACCGTTCGCAAAACATCCCCCTTTCAACGACCCAGGGCGAAAACCGTCGCGAATCCCGTCGCCATGAACACCAATGTCGCGACAATCGAACGCATCGAAAGTCGACTGATGCCGCACACCCCATGGCCACTGGTGCAACCGCTGCCCATCGCCGTTCCGAACCCCACCAGAAGCCCCGCCGCGGAGACCAGGCCGAGCGAACGCGAAGTCGTATTCTCAAGGGACTCCGGGAACACGAGCGCCAAGACGCCGCCGCCGGCGACGAGGCCGAGCAAAACCGCCGCACGGTTCTTGAAATCGGAATCCCGCGGGCGGAACAAGCCGCTGATCAGCCCGCTGATCCCCATCACCCGACCGTTTAAGACCAGGTAAGCCGAAGCCGCGAGGCCGATCAACGCCCCACCGACGGCCGCCCAGAGGTACGCGCCGCTCATGGAGGGCCGCCTTTCTCCCCGCAAGCCATGTTGGCCGGCAAAGCCTCGTGGATCTTTTTCGGCTGTGCGAGCCGAAGCTCACTCATGAGCCTGACGAATTCACCCTTGGTTTTCCCGGATCCGAGCCGAGGGTTGAATTCCTTCTCGAGACCGATGGTCGAAGCGGTCAATCCCTTGTAATCGTGGGCTGGACAAACCCGCGTCTCATCGGGCAACGCGAAAAGTTTCTGGTGAACGCTGTCGTACAAGCGTTCGGCCGAACCTTGCTGGAAATCGGTGCGACCGCAACCGCGTATGAGCAGGGCGTCCCCGGTGAAAACCCTGCCTTCACAGTAAAAGCTCATGCAGCCATCGGTGTGGCCGGGCGTTTCGAGCGCACGGACCCTGAATCGACCGAACGCGAGCTCATCGCCGTCGCGCAGGCTCACGTCCGCGCAAGCGACGCCGGCGGACGCGCTCAGTGCCGTTTTCGCCCCGGTCCGGCGGCGGATCTCGCCCGCCCCGGTGACATGATCGGCGTGCACGTGGGTATCAAGCACGTATACGAGCTTCAAGCCGAGCTCACGGACCCAATTCAGGTCCCGATCGATGGTTTCATAAACCGGGTCGATCAGGACCGATTCTCCCCCGGCGCGATCAGCGAGCAAGTACGTGTATGTCGAGGATTCGGACTCGAAGAATTGGTGGAAGATGAGATCCGGGTGCATGGCCGCCTCCTTGTCGCGTCATCGGCGGCTTCAATCTCGCAGATTCGAGGAGAACGGTAAAGCCCGCATTGATGACTCCCGTCGCGAGCCATGGAGCCTCCTGGCGGCGGCGCGCCGCCGACGCACGCCGAGGCGAGCCTCAATAAATGCGACCGGTGGTGTACAGGTCATCGCCGAGCGCCAGGCGACGCACCCGCTTCAACGGGAGGCGCCCGCTCATCTCCGCTGCTCCCGAGTGGCGGGTCCAACCCAGGCCGTGGCGGCCTCCCAAGAGGACCGGGGCCGTGAACAAATGCAGGCGATGCGCGCGGCGGGCGTTCAGGAACGCCGCGAACGTCCGCGCCCCGCCCTCAACGAAAAGCGAAGTCACTTTGCGGTTCCAAAGGGCCTCGAGCAGCCCGTTCACGGAAAGAGCGCCGTCCGCGTCGACTGGCACTTCGAGAATCCCGACGCCCGCCGGGTTTTCCAACCCGACGCCTTCGGCGACGGCGACAAAGATGCCCGCCGGCGGCCGCGCTTTCAGCAAATTCGAATTCGCGAGGCTCGTGAGCGACTTCCCCGCCGGGTCGAGCAGAACGACCTTGTTGGTTCGACCCGCGAAGCGCGGCAGCCGCGCGTCGAGCGCGGGGTTATCGGCCGCGTAGGTGTTCCGGCCGATGACGACCGCGTCGTACCGCGCGCGCAGCTCGTGCGAAAAACGCCGCGCCTCCTCGCCGGTGATCCACTTGCTCTCGCCGGTGTCCATGGCGATCATGCCATCGAGGCTTGCGGCGGCCTTGAGCGCCACGAACGGCTCTCGGGCGCGCATGTTGTGCAGGAAGATCTCGGCGAGCTCCTCGAGCTCTTCGAGGAGCTCCCGCAAGGACGCGCCTGGGATCGACGAGAGATCTTTGATTTCAACCGCTTCAACCCCGGCTTTTCCCAGGATCCGCGCGCCCTGGCCGGCCACGAGAGGGTTCGGGTCGAGCAGGCCGTAGACGACGCTCGCGATCGGCAACTTGGCGAGGGTTTTCGCGCAAGAAGGCGTGCGCCCTTCATGGGCGCAAGGCTCGAGCGTGACGAAAAATCTCGCCCCTTCGAGCGCCTTCGGATCCGAGACTTTTTTGAGCGCGTCTGTCTCCGCATGATCCTGCCCGACTTGCCGATGATATCCGACCGCGAGCAAACGGCCTTCGCGATCGAGGATCGTGCAGCCGACCGGCGGGTTGGGCGCGACGAACCCGAAGCCCTTGCGGGCTTCGGCGATCGCCAAACGCATCGCTTGCTCGGCTGTCAGGACCGATCCTACTTCCGCCACGAGAGGTAGTAGTCCGAATGCTCGACCTTTTCGAGCGCCGGGTCGCGGTGGAGCGGCCAACGCGTGTCGATCATCACGGCGTATTCATCGGTATGCGTCTTGGACGCGATGTTCTGCACCGCTTTGGGATGTGGCCCGTGGGGGAATCCGGCCGGATGGAACGACATCATGCCCGCATGCAGGTTGTCGCGGCTGAAGAAATCGCCCGCATGGTAGAAGAGCACTTCGTCATAATCGATGTTCTGGTGGTAAAAGGGCACCTTGAGGGCGTCGGCGTCGCTCTCGAGCGGGCGCGGCAGGAACGAGCAGACCACGAAACCACGCGCGACGAAGTTCGAATGCGCGCTCGGCGGCAAATGCGCCCGATGGCTCATCAACGGCATGATGTGGTCCATGTGCAACGTGTACGGGAACAAGTCGCCCTTCCAACCTACGGCGTCGAAAACGTTCGCGTCGTATTTGATCTTGGTGATCTGGTCGGCGTGTTTGACGTGGATTTCGCGCGGGTTGGCGCCCGTCTCCCTCATCACCGCGTACAATCGATCGAGGTCCGGCTTGCCGATGGCGTTGGCGTCGTAAACGGCGTGCCGGCCGGCCATGCCGCGGTCGGGCTCGCGGAAGTGGCTCGTGCGGTTCTCGATGAGCAGGAAATTCGTCGGCTCCCGGAGCAGGAAAGCGTGCGTGATGCACTTCGGAACGACGATGTACGAGCCCGGCGAGAACGGGAGCAAACCGTACTCCGACAACAGTTGGCCTCCACCCTTGTGGCAGAAATAAAGCCAGTCGCCGTCGGCGTTTCGGCGCGCGACGATCTTCTCCGGCGTTTCCGGCGCCATCCATACGTTCGAGATCGTGATGTCGTTGTTGTACAGCAGGCGCTGCGCGCCCGACTCGGGCCCGAACTTCACCAAATCGAAAAGACGTGGCTTGAGAGGACCCTCGATTTCGACCCAACGCGTACTCGGCTTCTCTTTGATCAAATGCGAGACCGGTCCGTAGAAGCCCTCAAGCCCCTGCTCTTCCTCAAAACGCCCTTCCGGAATCCCTTTATGAGCCTGGCGCGTGGGTTTCCCCTGCGTGTAGTGATGCATTCAGAGCACCCCTCTGCGGCGCTGGTCCTCTTCCATCGCATCGAACAGCGCCTGGAAGTTGCCGTCACCGAAACCATCGTGATTCCGGCGCTGGATGATCTCGTAAAAGATGGGCCCAAGCTGGTTCTGCGTGAAGATCTGCAGGAGGTACCCTTGTTCGTCGCCGTCCGCGAGCAGATTGAGTTCCTGCAGGCGGCGGGGGCTTTCAACGAGCTTCGGCAGACGTTGCGGCAAGGCCTCGTAGTACGTGGTCGGCGGCGCCTGCAGGAACGGCAGACCCGACGAGCGCAGATCGCTGACGCCGGCGAGGATGTCCTCGGTGAGCAGGGCGATGTGCTGGATCCCAGAGCCCTGATACTCGTCGAGGTATTCCTGGATCTGTGATTTCGCCTCGGTCGGCTCGTTGATCGGGATCGAGAACGTCCCGCAGGGCGACTTCATCACTTTGGAGATCAACCCCGTCGATTTGCCGCGGATGTCGAAGTAGCGGCGTTCCTGGAAACCGAAGATCTTCGTATAGAAGTCGCACCACTTCTGCATTTCGCCTTTGGGGACGTTGTTGGTGAGATGATCGATGACGAGCATCCCCTTGCCTTTGGGGGCGCGGTCGGCCGCGGTGTAAGTGAAGTGATCGTCGTAGACTTTGCCGTTGCGCGCGCCCTCGAGAAAATAAATCAGCGAATCGCCGATGCCGTATATCGTGGGCAAGTCCCAGCCGCTCTTCGCCTCGATGCCGCCCTCATAAGGCCGGGCACCGCGACGAACCGCTTCCGCGAACGCCGCTTCGGCGTCCTTCACGCGGAAACCGGTCGCGCAGATCGATGGACCGTGCTTCCCGCGGAAATCGGCGGCGAAGCCGCCCCTGGTCTCGTTGACGACGAAGTTGATGCGATCCTGGCGGAAAAGGCGCAACGCGTGCGTCTTGTGTTTGGCGACTTCCCGCATCCCCAACTGCGCGAAGACCTTTTCGAGAACGCTCGCGTCGGGCGCTGTGTATTCGATGAACTCAAGGCCGAGCAATCCGATCGGATTTTCTTGCATAGCATTCCCCTTGTTTGAACCGCAAAACGCCCACTTGATACCATAAATCGGCGCACGGGACAGACGTTTCCTACCCAGGCTCGGCATTGACTGATGCCCAGCATTATCACGGCGCCGGAGAGGTTCCACCAGGGCCGCGGTCACGGCCTTCGCCAGCAGGGGCGTACGCGGCGTAAAAACGCGTGACGTCGGGATCGACCCTGATGGAACGCGGCGACCAGGATTCGATGCACAGCTCATGACCCGTCGAAACGCGGCTGAGGGCCACGTAGGCTTGCCCTGGCTCCCAGAGATTTTTGAGGTTCACCATCAAACGGTCGAGCGTGGAGCCCTGGGATTTGTGAATCGTCGTCGCCCACGCGAGCGAGACGGGGAAATTCGTGACGACCGCAACCGGGGCGCCGTCGGCGTCGAGCATGGAAAACGTCGCTTTTTCGATTTCGATCGTCCGGCCGCTGAGCAAGCGGATCACGAGCGACGCCGCTCCGATGCTCTTCACATGCCCCGTGCTGCCGTTCACCCACCGGCCCTGCGGATCGTTCTGCCGCAACATCACCAGCGCATCCTCCTTGAGATGCAGCAGGTCCGGCACCGGGGCCGACTTGCGCAGTTGCTCGACCGCCTTGGCGTTACCGGTGAAGACCGACTCGAACGTTTTCTGCTCGCCTCCGAGGCCGGAGAGCTTCATCAGGTTGAACCGCTCGGTTTCCTCGCGCCGCGGGAAAAGCCTCGTGCCGCTGAAGGAAGGCATCGGCGGCACGACTTTGGAGTCGAGGTAATCGCGCACTTCGCCGTCGACGACGCCTTCCCGCACGCGGTTCAGGATCCGCATGAACTCATCGTCCCGGCAACGGGTCTGCGAGCGCAGGTACCGCACGTGCAACGACGACCATTCCCAGACGGGATCGAGGAACGCCCATGGTTTGCGCCGCGAGCTCCCCCGCTCGATCGGCGGCAGCTGGGCGAAATCGCCGACCATGATCACGCGCAAGCCTCCCCAGGGGGCGTCACTCGCCCGAACCCGCCGGCAGATGATCTCAGCCGCGCGCAGAACGGTTCCCGAGAGCATCGAGACCTCGTCGAGGACGAAGCCTTGCGCCTCTTTGAGCCGCTTGATGACTTGGCGATTCTTCGCGGCCTTCTCGACGACCGCCTCCACTCCGCCCTCGAGGATGCCGAGCCCGAAAAAACTGTGGAACGTGCGACCGCCCACGAGCACGGCGGCGGCGCCGGTGCTCGCCAAAACGGGGAATCGCTTGCCTTCCCGCGAAACGAGGAAGCGACGCACGAGAAAGCTCTTCCCGCTCCCGGCAGCGCCGGTGAGGAAAACGTTTTCCGCGCCTTCGAGGGCTTGGAGGGCTTCGGTTTGACAGGGCGTCAGGTCGGTGGACATCGGATGAATCTATGTGTGAAATGGGCCGATGAAAAATGTTTTTCAATCGCCGCGGTTCGCCTTCGGTTTGGTCTGGGCATTGACCGCGGCGCTCTTTTTCTGGGGCTGGAGCCAACCTTTTTTCGCGGCTCGCCAACGCGCGCGACCCGCCCCGCCGCAAAAAAACCTCTCCTCCGCCCCCGCGGTCGTCCCCATCTCCCCCCAGGATCTGTTCGCCAAGATCCGCGCGCCGGGCGCGAAACTCTCGGTCGTCAACATCTGGGCGACCTGGTGCGAGCCCTGCCGACGCGAGATGCCCGTCTTCGTCGAATTGCGCGCGACGGGGGACGCGCGGGTCATCCTGGTCTCAGGAGACGACCCAGCCGAGGAGATCGCCGTCAAAAAATTCCTCGCCGAGCAAAAGGTCGATTTCGAGACGTATCGCATCGGGGGAAACGTCGGCGCCTTCATGAAGGAACTCAATCCCGGCTGGTCCGGGGCTTTGCCCGCCACGTTCCTGTACAAAGCCGACGGGCGCTTGCACTCGTTCTTCCTGGGCGAAGTCTCTTCGGAAAAACTCAGGCGAAAGATCGCCGGAGCCCTGGGCGGAGCGCCTGAAACGCCTTGAATCGCGCTTCCCCTGCGGTATGATGACCGGATTATGTCAAACAACGAGAAGTTCGTGAGTTTCCCCGCAGCCAAGCCCAATCCCGATCTCCCGCAGGTCACGGACGTCCGCGCGGAAGACCTGCGCGAAAAAACGGGCCAGGTCCAGTTGATCGACGTGCGCCAGCCCGGCGAATACGTCGACGAGCTCGGCCACATCCCGGGCGCGAAACTGATCACGCTCGATACGCTTCCCGAGCGCATCGACGAGATTCAGCGCGACTCCACGGTCGTCTTCGTCTGCCGCAGCGGCGGACGCTCGGCGCGCGCCGCCGCCTTCGCGATCGCGCAGGGCTTCGAGCGCGCCTACAACCTGCAGGGCGGGATGCTGCGCTGGAACTCTCTCGGCTTCGAGACCGAAGGCAAGGCCTGATGACCCAGAACGTGTTCGTCAACCGCACTCTCAACATGCGCAAGATCAGGTGGATCGGCCTCGACATGGATCACACCCTCGTGCGCTACCACAGCCAAGAATTCGAGCTCCTGGCGCATCAAACGATGCTCAAGAAGCTCGTCGCAAAAAAAGGCTACCCCGAATCGACCTTGAAGTTCCCCTTCAGTTACGATTTGGCGATCCGCGGCCTGGTGATCGACAAGAAAAAGGGGAACCTGCTCAAAGTCAGCCGCCACGGCGCGATCCGCGCCAGCTACCACGGCACGAAACTGATCGAGTTCCCCGTCCAGCAGAAGCTGTACAAATCCATCTACATCGACCTGTCTGACCAAGTGAGCTACTCGTCGATCGACACCGCGTTCTCGATCTCGGTGGCGACTCTCTTCGCGCAGCTCGTGGACCTGAAGGATTCGCCAGAGGGCGCCGGCCTGCCCGACTACGACACGATCGCGGCCGACGTCGTCAACACGCTCGACGAGAGCCACCGCGACGGAAGCCTGAAGGACGAGGTCGCGCGCAACCTCGACAAATACATCATCAAGGACCCGGCCGTCGTCGAGGGGCTCGAGCGCTACATCAGGCACGACAAGAAATTCTTCATCCTGACGAACTCGGATTTCCATTACTCCAAACTCCTGCTCGACCACGCCGTCAACCCGTTCCTGAAGAACGGCCGCACCTGGCAGGACCTGTTCGAGGTGGTCGTCACGTTCTCGCAGAAACCTCGCTTCTTCTACGATAACCTCCGCTTCCTCAAAGTCGACCCGGCCGACGGTTCGATGACGAATTTCGACGAGAAGCTCAAAAGGGGCGTTTACCAGGGCGGGTGCGCCGACAAGTTCACCAAGGACCTGGGCGTCGAGGGCGACGACATCCTCTACATCGGCGATCACATCTACGGCGATATCTTGCGCCTCAAAAAAGACTGCAATTGGCGCACGGCGCTGGTCATCGAGGAACTCGACGAGGAGATCGAGCGGCACAAGGCCGCCAAGCCCCATCATGACGAGATCGCGGAACTGATGGAAAAAAAGGAGCCCTTCGAACGGAGGCTCGTCGAAGTGATCTCGACCAAGATCGAAACCGGCAAGGAGGCCGACGAGAACCTGGTCTCCGAGTTGCAATCGCAAATCGCGGAGCTCGACAAACGCATCAGCGCGCTCATCAAAAAACAGCAATCGTCGTTCAACCCCTACTGGGGCGAGATCATGCGCGCCGGCAACGAAGAAAGCTATTTCGCGCACCAAGTGGACCGGTTCGCGTGCGTGTACATGGCGAAACTCTCGGACCTGTTCGAGCACTCCCCGCGCACGTACTTCCGCGCGACCCGCCGCCCCCTCGCCCACGAGATCGCTCTTCAGATCGAGCTCGGGAACTGACGGCGACGACGGCGCGTCCCGCACTCACGACTTCGGGACGTTCACGAAGAGAAGGAAATCAGAGACGCCCCGCTGGTCCATCAAAGCGATCAGGCGGGCGGGATCGAGTTTTTTCCGGAACAGGGTGCGGCCTTTGAGAACCGCGGCGCAACCGAGGTCGGCCGTGCCCTGGCCGTCGCGTTCGGACGCCACGCAAGGCGGGTCCGGCTTGAACTCCTGCTCCCGACGCACGGCGATCCCGACCGTCGAAATCGCGTAGATCGGCTTGCCCCAGTGCCGCTCCAGCCGATGGATCGGGTTCCCCTTCACGAGATGCGAGGTGAAAACGTTGGTCGTGTAGATCAGCACGCGCTTCCCGCCTCGCGTGTACGCGCGGACGCGCTCGGCGAGCGCCGCTTCGTCCTCGAAGCGGAAAGGAACCACTTCCGTCCCCGATGGCGCGTCGAGGGCGGGCAGACGGTCCTCCTGAAACACGACTTCGATCGGCCGCTTCTCGGCGAGCGCCGTCGCCAGGAAGCCCGCGACGACGTCGCGATGCTCGGCCACGCCCGGGGTCACGCCGAAAGCGACGAGATCCTGCCGGCCGAGCGGGTCGTAAAGTCTCCGATACGCCACCGCTCCGATTTCCCGCGGATGATCGAAAAACGAGGGTTTGATGAACCCAACCGGCCTGGGACCGACCCCGAACATGATGACGAGCGCGGAGCTCGCCAGGAGAAAAAAGACGATCCCTGCGACATGGTATTTTTTCATACGCGTACGGTCGTACAGAAACGCGATATCCAGGTCAAGCGGGACAGGTCCCCCTGGACGAACACCCGGCGCGGGGGTAGTAATGGGGTCGAATTCGGCGTACAATGGGCGTCTGAAGGACTTGATCCACGAGGACAGGTACCTATGCAACCGACTTACCTGCTCATCGGCTCCGGCCGGGTGAGCCGTCATTTAGAGCGATACTTCCGCTTGCTCGGGCTCCGAACCCACTCGTGGTCGAGAAAAGGGGATCCAAGCTCCCTTGCGAAGCTGGCCCAGGCCTCTTCCCACGCGCTCTGCTTGATCAGCGATCCCGCGATTGAGCCGTTCCTCCACGACCATGAGGCGCTTTTTTCCAGCAAGACGGTCGTGCACGCTTCCGGCTCGCTCGTGACCCCGCGCGCGAGAGGCGCGCACCCGCTCATGACGTTCACGAGCGCCGAACCTTACGATCTCGGCACGTACAAGGCGATCCCGTTCGTGATCGAAAAAGGCGGCCCGGCGCTCACAGACCTGTTGCCGGGCCTCCCGAACCCCAGTTTCGAGCTCGATCCCGCTCTGAAGCCGCTTTATCACGCGTACTGTGTGATGAGCGGGAACTTCACAACGCTGCTCTGGCAAAAAGTCATCGTGGAATTCGAATCCCGCCTCGGGCTGCCCCGGGACGCCCTGTTCCCGTATCTCGCCCAAGTCGCGGGAAACCTTCGTCGGGACGCTGAGCACGCGCTCACGGGGCCGATCGCCAGGAACGACGACGAAACGATGCGGAGACATCTGCGCGAACTCGACAGCGACCCGTACGCGCTCGTGTACCGGGCGTTCATCGCCGCCGCCCGCGGGAATCCGTGCGAAAACCAAGGAGGCCGGTCATGAAGTCAGTGCTCGATTTCGCAAAATGGAAGGAACGGGGCCAGAGGATCTCAATGGTCACCTGCTACGACTCGACGTTCGCAAAAATCCTCAGCGCCTCCGGCGTGGATTGCGTCCTCGTCGGGGACAGCGTCGCGATGACCATCCACGGGCACGCCGACACGTTGGCCGCGACACCCGACCTGATGGCCCTCCACGTGGCGGCCGTCCGCAAGGGCGCCCCCGAGAAATTCATCGTCGGCGACATGCCGTTCCTCGCTCATCGCGGAAGCCTCGATGCGACCCTCGGGGCCGTCGCCAAGATCATGCAAGCCGGCGCGCAGGCGGTGAAAATCGAGGGAGTCAAAGGCAGCGAGCCGACCCTCGCCCATATCGTCGACTCCGGCGTGCCCGTCATGGGCCACCTGGGTCTGACTCCCCAATCTTTGCACGCGCTCGGCGGCTTCAAGGTGCAAGCGACCGATGAGCGGGCCGCCGAATGGCTGTTGGCGCAGGCGCGCGCGGTCGAACACTCGGGTTGTTTCGCCCTGGTGCTCGAATGCGTGCCGAGCGACGTCGCCAGATTCGTCACCGACAACATCCGCATCC
Organism: Pseudobdellovibrionaceae bacterium; assembly: GCA_021463345.1. Lineage (GTDB taxonomy): Bacteria > Bdellovibrionota > Bdellovibrionia > Bdellovibrionales > JAMPXM01 > JAMPXM01. The sequence goes on from JAJTYM010000009.1 coordinate 14,740, forward strand.
CCACCATCGGGATCGGAGCGGGGCCGCATACGTCGGGCCAAGTCCTGGTCTTGCAGGACTTGCTCGGCCTGAACACGGATTTCAAACCGAAGTTCGTGCGCAAGTACCTCGATGGCGCGACTTTGGTCAAAGAGGCGCTCGATCGCTTCGACAAGGACGTGAAAACGGGCGAATTCCCGACCCCGAAGGAGAGCTTCTGAGATGAAAACGTTCGACGACCTCGATTCCTGGAGCGAAGTCCGGCGCACGGCCATCGCGCCCGGCGCGCGCGTGGGCTTCGTCCCCACGATGGGCGCCCTGCACGCGGGCCACGCCTCGCTCCTCGAGCGCGCGCGCCGGGAGTGCGACGTCGTCGTCTTGAGCATCTTCATCAACCCGACCCAATTCGACAATCGGGAAGATCTCACCGGATATCCGCGGACGCCGGGAGCGGATCTCGCTTGGGCGGAAAAACTCGGCGTCGACTACGCGATCCTGCCCGACGAGTCGCGAATCTACCCCGACGGCTACCGCTACCAGATCGGCGAAAAAGAACTCAGCCGCGAGCTCTGCGGGGCCCATCGGCCAGGCCACTTCGACGGGGTCTTGACGGTCGTGATGAAACTCCTCAACATCGTACGGCCTCACAGGGCCTACTTCGGCGAAAAGGACGCGCAGCAACTCGAGCTCGTCCAGGGCATGGTCGCGGCGTTTTTCATGGACATCGAAATCGTTTCCTGCCCGACCCTGCGTGAGGAAGACGGGCTCGCGATGAGCTCGCGCAATGCGCGGCTGTCGCCGGAGGCCCGGCGCGCGGCGAGGCTCTTTCCCGAACTCTTGCTGTCGGCGCTGCCAGGCGGGGAAGTCGCGCGCCGCCTGGAGGAAAAAGGGTTCAAAGTCGATTACATCGCCGACCGCGGCGATCGACGGTACGGCGCGGTCCATATCGGCGGAGTGAGGTTGATTGACAATGTCAGGCGTTGAGGCGAAGTCGGCCGCGCGGCCGCGCGTGCTGTTTCAATTGAGCGGCTCGATCGCGGCCTACAAAGCCTGCCACGTGATCTCGCGCCTCGTGCAGGCCGGCTGCGAAGTGCAGACAGTGGCGACACGGGCGGCGTTGGAGTTCGTCGGGGCCGCGACCCTGGAAGGCCTCACGGGCCGCCCGGTCGAGTCCGAGACGTTCGCCCCCGGCGCTTACATGAACCACATCCACCTGATGAAGTGGGCGGACATCGTCGTTCTTTGCCCCGCGACCGCGAATACGATCAACAAGCTCGCCTCGGGGATCGGCGATGACCTGCTCAGCACCCTGTTCCTCGCGCACGACTTCAAGAAGCCGTACTTGGTCGCTCCCGCCATGAACACGAAAATGCACGACCACCCGACGACTCAGGCTTCGATCGTGAAACTGCGCGAATGGGGGATCGAGGTCCTCGGGAGCGCGAGCGGCGCACTCGCCTGCGGCGACGTCGGCGTCGGCAAACTTCTCGACCCGGACCTGTTGATCGACGAAATCGAACGCCGCCTGCCGGAACGAGAGACGCTCGGCTCCGGGGCGACGATCCCCCCGCTTCCCGGAAAGCGATCTGTGGAAAACTCTTTGGATATCCTGGTCACCGCCGGCGGCACCAAGGAACCGATCGATGCCGTGAGAAGCATCACCAATACGAGTTCGGGCCTGACCGGCGCCCTGATCGCCGAAACCCTCTCGACGCTCGGCCACAACGTGACGTTCCTGCACGCCCGTGACGGCAAACGGCCCGAGGCGCGTGAAGGCGGCGGGGGGATTGGCGCGGTCGCCCTCGTCCCGTTCGTCACCTTCCGCGATCTCGACGAAGCGATTCGGCGTCTGCTCCTGGAGCGGGAATACGACGCCGTCATCCACATGGCGGCGGTGAGCGACTACTCGATCGATCACCTGACGGTGAACGGCCTCCAAACGGCGGTGAACGGCGAAACGAAACTCGACTCCGGGGAATCGGTCTCGATCAGCCTGAAGAAAAACCACAAGATCCTGCCACGGATCAAGGAATACGCGCGACGACCGGAGATGGTGGTCGTCGGCTTCAAGCTCACGGTCGGCGCGAACCCGGGCGAACGCCGACGCGCCGTGGAACGCGTCTCGCTCGGAACGGATCTGATCGTGCACAACGACGCCGAAGACATCGATCCGCGTCTCCACCCGGCGACGTTTTACGCAGATGGCGCCGAAGTCGCGCGCACGCAAACCAAATTCGAGCTCGCCGCGAAACTTGAGGAGCTCATCCGCGGACGCGCGGTTCACCGCCCCGCCCAGGAGCGCCCATGATCCTGTGCCTCGATGTCGGCAACACCACGATCCACGGCGGCGTCTTCGACGGGGACACGCTCGAATTCCAATTCCGCAGGACCTCCGAGTTCCGCGCCTCGAGCGACGAGCTCGGCCTTTTCTTGCGCGGGGTTCTCCGCGAAAACGGCGTGGCTCCCGAGCGCATCGGTCGGATCGCGTTCTGCTCGGTCGTGCCCGACGCGATCCACAGCCTGCGCAATTGCTGCGTGAAGTACTTCAGCCAGCAGCCGTTCATCCTCCAGGCGGGCGCGAAGACAGGCCTCAAGATCAAGTACAGCAACCCGCTCGAGGTCGGCGCGGACAGGATCGCCGACGCGATCGCGGCGACGACGCTCTTCCCCGACCGCAACATCATCGTGGGAGATTTCGGCACGGCCACGACGTTCTCAGCGATCACGAGGGAAAAGGAGTTCCTCGGCGGAGTGATACTGGCGGGCTTGCGCCTTTCGATGGAAGCGCTGGAAGAAAAAACCGCGAAGCTCCCGACCGTTGAGATCGTGCCCATGCGGCAAGCTCTCGGCCGCTCGACCGTGGAGAGCATCCAGTCGGGGCTCTTTTTCGGACAGGTCGGCATGGCCAAAGAACTCAAGGCCCGCATCAGCGAAGAGGTTTTCCGGGGCGAGCCCCCGGTCGTCATCGGCACGGGCGGCTTTTCAGGTTTGTTCGAAAAATCCGGTCTGTTCGACACGATCGTCCCGGACCTCGTCCTGCGGGGATTGAACCTCGCACTGAAGATGAACTCGTAAAAAGGAGCCCGCCATGAGAATCCAAATGCTGAAATGCAAGATCCACCGCGCGACGGTGACCGGCGCGGACCTGAGCTACGAAGGATCGATCTCAATCGATCCCAAGCTGCTCGAGGCCGCACGTTTGCGGGAATTCGAAAAGGTCGACATCTACAATTGCAACAATGGCGCGCGTTTTTCGACCTACGTGATTCACGGGAAATCGGGCGAGATCTGCCTGAACGGCGCCGCCGCCCGCCTGGCGGCGAAGGGCGACGTCGTGATCATCGCCTCGTTCTGCGATATCGAGGAAGCCGAAGCGCACAAGCACAAGCCGGCCTTGGTTTTCGTCGACGAGACGAACGCGATCAAGTCGCTCAAAGACCGCCATTGAAAGCCGGGGCGGCCGAAAAGCCGCCCTGGCTCCCGACTCACCGGATCCGGCAGGTGCGTTCGGCGTGCTCGCGCGCGGCCGCGGTCATCAAGTTCAAGCCGCTCGGAGAATACGCGAACGCATAGGCTTGCTTGTAGCAGGAGAGCGCCTGGTCGGGGTTGGGTTGGCGCACCATCGCCCAAGCCCACTCGCGGGAGGCGGTGGTCATCAAGTTCAAACCGCTCGAAGAATAAGCCCACGCATAGGCCGATTGGAAGACCGGCAATGCGCGACGCCCGTTGGGCATATCGGCGATCTGTTGGGCGAATTCACGAGCTTCCGTGGACATCAAGTTCAAACCATTGGAACCGTACGCCCAATTGTACGCCTCCTGAAAAAGGTCTTGATCTATGGGCCGTTGCGCGTGGCAACCACCGCGGGCGCGCTGGATGCGCCGCTCAAGCTCGGCGAGCATGTTCTCGCAGCGCATGGAACATTCGTACGCGCACTGATCGACCTGTCGGAAAACGGCGCCGTCGTATTGAGCTTGTGCCGTGGTGGTCACGAGCAAGGCGCCAAGAGCCAAAACCATGCGAATCATAAAACACTCCTTTTACAAGAAAGGTGGGTCGAAGCGAAGCGCCGCTTCATATCAAACAAATTTTATTAAGTCTATCTGGATCTGACATGGCGATTTAAATTTCACCGTCCATCAATTTGTTTATCGAACAAGTTGCAAAAACGCGCGGTCTCACGGACCTGAAGCGGAACGGCCGGCCCGCTCCGGAGGCATGGACGGTCGAAACCATTCGACGGCTTCGACGACGCCTAGAACGCGGAACGCTTTCATCTGCGGGTTCCAATCGGCTTCCGCGAGACCGAGCTTGCGGTCACCCGAGGGGCGCGGCGGGTTTTGCCCGATCAGCCCGCCGATGAAGTCCCTCGCCCGCAGCCAGCCGCGCTCCATGGCGAATTCGAGCGAGGGGCGGTGCACCTGCACGAACTTGCGATCCGGGTTATCCAACGCGAAACCCTCGACGCCGTAGCGGATGAAAGACCGGTAACGCGCGACCCCCTCCTCGCGACCGCAGTTCTCGACCACGAGAGCGCGATCGGTGGCGATGGGGAACCCGAGGATGTCCCGCACGCTCGGCGCTTTGCACGCGTCCCAGATCACGGCGCGCGACCGGATCCGCGCGAGATCCCGCGGCTCCAAACGGACCCCACCCGGCAACAGGAGGAATTCGTCGTTCAAGTTCACGATCGCGGTCCTGGCGGCGAGCCGCGCGAAAGTCTCCTTTTGGCGGAAAACCGAAGCCTCGAAATCCGCGACCGCCTCGGCCGACTCGAACTTCGCGGCGATGTCCAATTTGAACCATTCGCGACGATCGAGCCCTACCCGCTTCAACGCTTCCGGCCGGTGCGCGGCGATCCGGGCCGCGAGTCGCGGGGCGAGCATCAACCTCTCCGAGGCCGGCGGAAGCAACGTTTCGACTTCGCCCCGCGCCCATTCGTGCCACGCCAAAAGCGACGACGCCTCAGGGATCAACACCGCATCCCCGCTCTGATCACTCGCGGTCAAGTACCCGGCCCAAGCCTTGGCGAACTCCACCCGCTCGAACGCGTTGAGCGGCTCGATCGAGCGCCAGACTGCCTCGCCCACCGCGCGCCGCACACTGAACGGCGACGTTTCCTCGACCACTGGAAGGCGCGACGACCGGACCCCTTCGCAGATCCCAAGCAGGTCGTTGGTTTTCCAGGGCGAACGGCAGACGCGGCCGAATGCCGCGAGCTGCTCGAAGAAAGTGGTCGTCGACGGATCTTCATAACCGAACTCACCGCGTTCGCCCGGCATACCGAGCGCGAGCCCGCCGTCAGCGATCGACAAAAACAGATCCGCGATCACATCGCGCCGGAACACCGCGGCCGCGAGCTCGGCGCGGGTGTTCTGCAGGGCCCACGATTTGAGATACGCGTGCCTCACCTGACCTCGCGCCTCCGCGAGCGCCGAACCGAGCTCGATCCGCCGGGCCGTGACCATGTAACGCTGCGGGTTCTCGTAGTTCAGCAGGAAACGCACGGGCTCGAATTTGAGCCCGAGCGCCGAGGCGTAGGCGTCGACCGTCTCGATTTCCCTGCGGATGTCGTCCTGATCTGCGCGCGCCGGGAACGGCGATTCAACCCAAGCGAACACGCGGCCCGAACGATCGACGACTCCCGCCGCCACGACCATCCGCTCCGGCAATGGGCTCGGCCGGCTGTCAAAACGCGCCCAGAGGCCGGCCCCCAGCACGAGCCAGAGCACCGTGCTCGCGAGCAAGATCCGTCGAAACCAAGGGCGACCGTCGAATGGCATTCTTTCACTCTCGTCCAAAAAATAAGCATTGTGCGGCCGCCCGGCGCCCCACCGAACGCTCGGCGGCCGCATCCCTGGCTAAACAAAGCAGAATCCGGGCCGAAATCGCCCCAGAAACCGCAAAAAACCGGGCGAACATTCGCAAACAGTTCGCGCGGACAGCCCGCCTTAAACGCTGTACGGGACACAAAAAGAGCTGAGTGAAATCCCGCATTACCTATACGAACCAAAATGCGCGGACTCGCCCTCGCCAAAAGGTGCGTGTCACCTTTTGGCGGGGGCCTTCGCTTTCGGAGTTCCGGCACGGCCGAGTCGCGACGGCAGCTCGTGGCCGATCTCGGCGGTCATCCAATGGTTGAGTGAAATGAGTTTTTCGATGTCGAGCCCCGTCCGGAACCCCATGCGGTGGAGCATGTAGACGACGTCCTCGGTGGCCACGTTCCCCGTCGCCGCGGGCGCATACGGGCACCCGCCGAGGCCGCCGAGGCTGGAGTCGAACGTGCGGACGCCGAGTTCGAGGCTTGCCAGCACGTTCGCCAGCGCCGTGCCGCGCGTGTCGTGGAAATGCATCGCGAGCTTCCTCGCGCCGACCGCCTTGATGAGCTTCGCGACGAGGTTCTTCACCTGCTTCGGATCGGCGACGCCGATCGTGTCGCCGATCGAGATCTCGTACACGCCCAGTGCAGCCATCCGCTTGGCGAGTTTCACCACGCGCGTCTCGGGCACTTCGCCCTCGAACGGGCATCCGAAGCACATGCTCAGGTAGCCGCGAACCTTCATCTTGTTCGCTTTCGCCATCCGCATCACGACCGCGAACCGTTCGAAGCTCTCATCCACGGAACAGTTGATGTTCCTGCGCGAAAAGCTCTCGCTCGCCGAGCCGAAGACCGCGACCGAACTGACGCCCGTTCGGATCGCGTCCTCCATCCCGCGCGGGTTCGGCACGAGCGCGGAAATTTCGACATCCCGCGGGAACCGTCCCGCGGCCTGGAGCGCGAGCGCCTCGGCGATCAAGGGGCCGGAATCCGCCATTTGCGGCACCCACTGCGGGGAGACGAAGGCGCCCAGCTCGAGCTGTCTCACGCCGCACTCCGCGAGGCGGCGCGCGAATTCCAGGCGGGTCCCCGTGGACAGCGCTTTCTGCTCGTTCTGCAGACCGTCGCGCGCGCCGACTTCGACGATCGTGACCCTCTTCATACGTCCACTTTCATGCTTTCGCCGTTCCGGTCCGGCTCGATTTTCACCAGCGCCTGGCCGAGGGAGACTTGCTCGCCGGCCGCGCATCGCACGGACACGACCCGGCCCGCGACCGGCGCCTTCAAAGTGTACTCCATTTTCATCGCTTCCATGACAACGATGAGCTGGCCGACCGTCACGTTCTCGCCCTCCCTCACCGCGACCTTATTGATCTTGCCGGGCATCGGCGCCGCCATGTCCCCATGGGCGGCCGGACCCCCTTTGCCTTTGCGGCCGGCCGGCTTCGGAGGCTCGAAACTGAACGTGCGGCCGTTCATGTGCACCCAGAGCGCGCCGCCGATCCTCTCAACGAGCCCGCGCACGGATTTGCCGTCGATTTCGATCATCAACGATTTCACACGGCCCTCCAATGAGACGCCCACGGGAGCGACGCCGGATCCGAAGCGACCGGCGCGGCGCCCGCCTCCGCCGTTTTCCAGGCGAGCTCGGCGAAACGCCTCTCCGCGTCGGTCAGACCCGGGTCCTCGATCCCCTCGGGGAAATGCGTGGCGATGAATTGCGTCGTCATGACGCCGTCGACGAACTCCGGGTGCGAGAGGATGGCCCGCAAGTAGGGGATGTTGCACTTCACCCCGAAAACGACCGTCTCCTCGAGAACTTTGAGCATTTTTTTTATGGCTCTCGGGCGCGATTCGTCCCAGACGATCGCCTTGGCGATCATGGGATCGTAGTACGGCGTCACGCGGTCACCCGACGCGAACCCCACCTCGAAACGGCGGCCCGGCCCTTCGGGCCAAACGAGCCCGCCGAGCGTGCCGGTGCTCGGCAGACCGCGGTTGTAGGAATCCTCGGCGTAGAGCCGGCACTCGATCGCGTGGCCGCGCGGCCGCAGTTCCGCCCGGTCCCAGAGCGCGAATTCCTGCGACGCCGTCAGGATCTGCGCCTTGACGAGATCGACGCCGAGAACCATCTCGGTCACGGGGTGCTCGACCTGGAGACGCGTGTTCATCTCCAGGAAGTAGAACCGGCCGTCCTGCAGAAGGAACTCGACCGTCCCAGCCCCGACATAGCCAGCCGCCTGCGCCAACGAGACCGCGGCGTTCGCCATGCGCCCGCGCAGGCCTTCGTCAAGCGACGGCGAGAGCGCCTCCTCGACGATCTTCTGGTGCCGGCGCTGCACGGAGCATTCGCGGTCGAAAAGATGCGTGCAACGCCCGGTGGAATCACCGAACACCTGAAATTCGATGTGCTTGGCTCGATCGAGGTACTTCTCGAGGAACACGACCGGAGAACCGAACGCGCTCTGCGCCTCCCGTTGCGCCGATGCGATCAGTTCGACGGCTTCTTTTTCGTCCCGCAGCACCTTCATGCCGCGGCCGCCGCCGCCGGCGGCCGCCTTGACGATCACCGGGAAACCGATCCGCTCCGCTTCCGCCACGAGCGATGCAACGCTTTGATCGGCCCCCATGTACCCGGGCACGACCGGGACCCGGGCATCCTGGATGAGCTTCTTGGCCGCGATCTTGTCGCCGAGCGCGCGGATCGTCGCCGGTTTCGGGCCGATGAACGTCAGGCCCGCGTCAGCGCAGGCCTGGGCGAAATCGGCGTTCTCGGACAAAAAGCCGAACCCGGGGTGGACCGCGTCGGCGCCGGCGCTCAGGGCGGCGTTCACGTTCGCTTCGATCCGGAGATAGCTCTCCGCCGTGGGGGCCGGGCCGACGCAAACCGCCTCGTCCGCCATGCGGTAGGCGCGCGTGCCCGTATCGGCCTCGGAATGAAGGAGAACCGCGCGGATGCCGAGTTCGTGGCAGGCGTGGATGATCCGGACCGCGACTTCACCGCGGTTGGCGATCGCGATTTTGCGGAAACGTCTGCGCGTCATTTCGCCCTCCAAGGAGGCTCGCGTTTCTCGAGAAAACCGCGCAGGCCCTGCTGCCCTTCATCGCTCACGCGAAGCTCGGCGATCGTTCGCGTGACCTGGGTTTTGAGCTCGTCCCAATCCGTGCGCGACGCGTTCGCGCGCAGCAGGCTTTTGGTCGCGCGCACGGCCGCCGGGCCGTTGTCCCGCACGGCTCCGAGAACCGCCGAGATGAACCCGTCGACGGCCGCGTCGTCGCCGGTGAAATGCGCGAGCCCCGCCGCCACCGCCTCCGCCGCGCCGAAAACCTCGGCCGTCAGCATGTACCGGTGCGCGTGCGCCGCGTGCATCTTTTCCAGCACGAACGGGCTGATCACGGCCGGAGCCAGGCCCAGCTTCGCTTCCGAGAAACAGAACCGCGTCCCCGCTTCCGCCGCGACGATGTCGCAAACGGCGATCAGACCCAGCGCGCCGCCCATCACGAACCCGTGCGCGCGGCCGACGACGGGCACGGGGCAAGCCCGGATCGCGGAAAACATCGCGAAAAGCCTCTCCGAATCGGCCCTGTTCTCTTCGAGCGTGTAACCGACCATCGATTTCATCCAGCCCAGGTCGGCGCCGGCGCAAAACGCCTTGCCTTCGCCGCGCAGGACGACGGCTCGCAAACCCGCGTCCCGGTTCAAGTCGTCGCGGAAGAGCGACGTCAGCTCCTCGATCATCCGCGGGTGGAACGCGTTGCGCACGTCGGGGCGGTTGAGCGCGACCGTTGCGACCGCACCCGTCTTTTCGCCCATTTTCTCAAGCGTCACGTTTCGCATTTGCATGAGTTCGCAGCCCCTCTCCCGCCGAGCGGCGCCCGGCGAAACCCGCCGCGCCCGTTCCCGCGCCGTTTGCCCATTTCACATCCGGAAGACACCCTGCTCTTTGACGGGCCAAGGCTTGTTGAGGCTCGCGCTCAGCCCCAAAGCCAGCACGCGACGCGTGTCGACCGGATCGATGATGCCGTCGTCCCAAAGCCGCGCGGTCGAGTAATAAGCCGAGCTTTCATCGTCGTACTTGGCGAGCGTGGGCGCTTTGAACTTCGCCTGCTCCCCAGCCGACATCGATTGGTCTCGCTCGGCGAGTTGGTCGAGCTTCACCGTCAGCAACACGTTGGCCGCCTGCTCCCCGCCCATCACGGAGATCCGCGCGTTGGGCCACATCCATAACTGGCGCGGCTGGTAGGCGCGGCCGCACATGCCGTAGTTCCCAGCTCCGTACGAGCCTCCGATGATCACGGTGAACTTGGGCACGTGCGCGTTGCTGACGGCCATCACCATCTTGGCGCCGTGCTTGGCGATGCCTTCGTTTTCGTATTTGCGGCCGACCATGAATCCGGTGATGTTCTGCAGGAAAACGAGCGGCACGTCCCGCTGTTCGCAGAGTTCTATGAAGTGCGCGGCCTTCAGAGCGCTTTCGCTGAAGAGCACGCCGTTATTGGCGATGACGCCGACGGGCATCCCGTAGACGTGCGCGAAGCCGCAAACGATGGTCTTCCCGTACGACGCCTTGAACTCGTGGAAACGGCTCCCGTCCACCACGCGCGCGATCACCTCGCGCACGTCGAACGGCTTGCGCGCGTCGGCCGGTATGACGCCGTAAAGCTCCTCCGCCTCGCGCAGGGGCTCTTCCACCGGCCGAACCGCGAACGGCGCGTGCTTTTTCCGGTTCAGGTGGCGAACGATCGAACGCGTGATCTCGATGGCGTGCTCGTCGTCCTCGGCGTAATGGTCGGTCACGCCGCTCGTTTCGCAATGGACGTCGGCGCCGCCGAGCTCCTGGGCGGTTACCACTTCACCTGTCGCCGCCCTCACCAACGGCGGACCGCCGAGGAAAATCGTGCCGTTGCCCTTGACGATCACGTTCTCGTCGCTCATCGCCGGCACGTAGGCGCCCCCGGCCGTGCACGACCCCATGACCACCGAGATCTGCGGGATGCCTTGAGCCGACATGCGCGCTTGATTGTAGAAGATCCGCCCGAAATGATCGCGGTCGGGGAAAACCTCGGCCTGCAACGGGAGGAAAGCGCCGCCGCTGTCGACGAGATAGATGCACGGCAGGCCGTTTTCGAACGCCACCTCCTGCAAACGCAGGTGCTTTTTGACCGTCATCGGGAAATACGTGCCGCCTTTGACTGTGGCGTCGTTGGCGACAATCGCGCACTCCTGGCCTTCGACGCGGCCGATACCGGTGACGATGCCGGCCCCGGGAGCGGCGCCCTCATACATGTCCCAGGCCGCGAGCGTGGAGAATTCGAGGAACGCACTGTCCTTGTCGACGAGGGCCTCTATGCGCTCCCGCGCCGTGAGCTTGCCGCGTGACTTGTGCCGGGCGGCCGCATCCGGCCCGCCGCCGGCTTTCACCTGCTCAGCGCGCGCGCGGAACCGCTCGACCTGGGCTTTGAGGGCCGCGGCGTTGGTTCGGAACTCGGCCGATGACGCGTCGATTTCGCTCGTAAGGATGTCCATCCCCTTGATCCCCCTACCCAGACCGGATCGCCCGCTCAGCCGCGGCCCGCGCCCAAAACCAATGGTCGAGTCATGCACCATTCGACCGTGACCTCGGCGACCAAACGCCCGGCGTTCTCGAAAACCTGCACGCAGCAAGGCACGACCGCCTCGCCCTCCGCGCGAAAACGGAACAGCGCCGCCTCGCGCTCAGCTTCGGAAAAATTCATCATCGCGCGCGTATCGCCCTCGGCCTCGCCGAGGAATCGGGCCGAAAGTTGCGCCACTCGCATTTCATGCCGGCTCACGTTCAGGTTCCGCTCCCAGTACACGCGCGACGCGAACTCGGCGAGCGTGGTCAGCGCGCCGACATGCGCGACGCCGCCTTCCCCGCGGTTGCGCCAACGCAACGGCATCTTGACCGAAACGCCGTTCTCATCCAAACGCTCGATCCCCAACCCCATGCCGGCTATGTAAGGGTCGGCCAAATTCGACACGACGCCCAAGAGACGCCGACTGAGCCACGGATTGTATTCCTCGAGGAGTGAGCCCATCCGCCGCGGGTTACGGAGCGATTCGCGCAAACCCGGCAACAGATGACCTAAAGAACCCGCCAACTCTTTGAAGTTGGTGAATTTGGAATTGCCGTCCGAAGGATTGTTCGCCATCTCTTGGAATCTCCCAAAACCCCGATTTGAGAAGACATTCGCGGTGGACTACGATATCTAGTACGAAACTCTCAGGCTTGTGAAGAACAAAGAGGGAACGGGTTCGCCATGAAGTACATCTCCCTTGCGATCGTGCTCGTGTTCATGGCGTGGACATGGTCCACGGCCAACTCCACTCGTGAATACGGCATCCGCGAAAGCCGTGAAATGGAGACCGACATCGAGGCCGCGATCACGGCTTTCGTCGCGAAGCAGCGGCCGACCTTGAAAGACATCCGTTTCCACCAGCTTTACACGGAAATCCTCCGGCCCGACGAAGAGATCCGCGCGCACCTCCGCTACACGGTCATCGATTCGACCGCCGGCGGCGATACCGTCGAGCAGAGTTTCCAAGGCACGCTGACCCTGAAAAAATCAAAAGAGGATCAAACCTGGCGCTCGGCCGCGATCGATATCCAATCGCCGCTCGTCGAGTTTCAAAACGGCGCGAAAATCTCGGTCCAAGACGACACGCCGGCCGGGGAGGCTCCCGTCGCGCCGTCGCCCGCGCGCGGCGCGCGCGACAGCCACTGAACCCCGAAGCGGAGGTCGAAAGGCCATGACCAACGACGCCCCGACCAGCGGCGATTTGACGAACGGCGCTTCGCCCGTGGGCGCCCCGACAGACAAGTTCATCCAAATCGACGAAGACGGCTATTTTCACTTCGATGGAACCCGCGTTTCCGACGCGGATTACGGCGCCGATCTCTTGCGGGGTTTGTTCATGGACGAGTCCGGCCGCTGCAAATGCCGCGCGCCGGGCATGGAGGCCTGGGTCGAGTCTTTCGACGCGCCCTTGGTCGCCGCCAATGTGGAGCGCGACGGCGACGGCTGGCGCCTGCTCCTCCCCTACGGCGAAGCGGAACCCTTCCGCCCCGGGACGCTCACCCTCGACGAGTGGGATCGCTTTCACGGCCACACGGACCGGAAAATCCCGTTCGTTTTCTCGCGCGCGGCGCAAACCGAATTTTTCAACCTGGTCGACGCGTACGACGACGAAAGCGTCACGATCGCGGGCCAACGCCACGAAATCCCGACCTGGCTCGACCCCAAACCAGAAACCCGCGAGAACGAGTTTTGGGATCAAATCTACCGGGCGGAAACCCCCGGCTGGGAACTCAACGAGCCGCATCCCGCGCTCCCGCGGTTTTTCCCGAAGCTCAAACGCGCGCGTTCGCGGGTGCTCGTTCTCGGAGCGGGCTCCGGGAACGACGCCGCCTATCTCGCCAACCAAGGCCATATCGTCACCGCCGTCGATTTCAGCCGCGAAGCGATCGCGCGCGCGAAAAAGAAGTACGGCCACATCCAAGACCTCAATTTCCTGCAAGCCGACGCTTTCGATCTCCCCTCCGATATGGACGGCCGGTTCGACCTCGTTTTCGAGCACACGTTCTACTGCGCCGTCGATCCCGTTCGCCGCGCCGATATCATGAAAGTTTGGCGGCGCTGCCTCGCCGACGGCGGCCATCTTCTCGGGATTTTTTTCGCGCAGGACAAACCGGCGGGACCGCCGTTCGGCGGCAGCGAATGGGAACTGCGCGCACGCTTGAAAAACCAATTCCGCCCGCTCTACTGGATGCGGCTGCGCGATTCCCCGCGCCCGCGCCTTGGACGAGAGCTGCTGATCTACGCGGAGAAACTTTCAAGGCATTGACGGGTGGGCCGGCGCGAAAGCCCCTGAATTCCTCCCAAACGCGCGTCCCTTGGGCGGCGGGCCGCGCTCGCCTTATGGGTCTTAAAAGAAAATAGAATTTCTCTTTTACGGTCCGCCGAAGGACAAACGGGCTTCGAGCGACGGGCAAGGGAATTCCGACGGCCCGTCCGTTGTTAGCAAAGAGGGAAAAAATGAACGACAGGACGCTTTTAGGGCTATCGACGCTATTCCTTTTGAGCGCCTGCTCGGGGCAAGATGTTCCCTCCCCGCTCGCTCTCGGTGAAAACGAAGGCTCGCGCATCATCGGCGGCGTCGAGGTGGCGTTCGATGATCCGATCGCGAGCACGGTCGTCGGTCTTTACGATACGGCTCGACGCTCCGTCTGCACGGGTTCTTTCATCGGTCAAAACCTCGTGCTCACCGCGGCCCATTGCGTGACCGGCCCGCCATCGAACCTGGTCGTCGTTTTCGGACTCGATGTTTTCGGCTTCAGAACCGGGAGCGCCGCGGCTCGCCCGGTCCTGGACGCGGAACTCAATCCGCTTTGGGATAAGCACCAAGGCAAAAGCACGGATGTCGGCGATATCGCGCTCGTGAAATTCGCGGGTGCCGCACCCTACGAATACCGTCCCGCGCGGCTCCTGGAGCGCCTGGACTCCATCGCCGACGGGGACACGGTCACTCTCGCCGGCTACGGCTTCAACAACGGCCTTGAAAAATCCGGAAATGGACGCCTGCACAAGGTCGACGTGCAAATTGAAAAACTCCACTACGCGAAAACCGAATTCCTCGTCGACCAAACGACGGGCCGCGGCGCCTGCCACGGCGACTCCGGCAGCCCCGCGTACGCCACCGTGGACGGTGAAATGTTCGTCCTCGGGATCACGAGTCGCCCCGTGAACGACCCAAAAGGCACCTGCGGCGTCTCCGTGGCCTACACCAGCGTGCCCGCGTACGCGGGCTGGCTGCGCACGGCCGCCAAAAAACTCAATTCGCGCCGGCCGCCGACGGCTCGACGCTCCCATGCGGTCGTGCGGGACGCACGGCCCCTGCCGAACTGATGGGCTCGAGCCCATGGCATCAGAACCCGTACCGAAAAGCGTCGAGGATCGGCTCGCCGGGTTTCACGATCGCCAAGATTTCTTGAAGATCGCGGTCAAGCGCGAAGCCTCCCGTCGTACTAGGATGACCGCTCCGAAGGCCTCTCATGAGAGTCCGGTCGTTGAAGGAGCGTGAGCATGAAAAAGACAGTCATCGGGGTCTTCGATCATTTTCAAAACGCTGAACGCGTGGTTGCCGAGCTGACCGCCGCGGGCGCGCCGCGCGAAGGCATCAGCGTGATCACGCCGGGCGCGCGCGGCCGCCCGACCCAAAGATTGCCAAGACCGAGCGCGCAACACCCGGACGGGAAGGATGAGCTCACCAACCGCGTCGGAGCCGGTGCCGCTGTCGGCGGGGCCGGAGGCCTCCTGTTGTCGCTCGCAGGCGCGGCGATCCCCGGCATCGGACCGATCCTCTCCGCGGGGCCCCTGCTCGCAGCCATCGGCGGCGCGGCGGCGGGCGGGCTCGTGGGCGCTTTGTCCAGCGCTGGCGTCGCGCATGAGGACGCGCACTTCTACGCCGAAGCGCTACGCCGCGGGTCCTCCATCGTTTCCGTCGACATCGAGGAAGCGAAAGTCGAGCAAGCCGCCGCGATCATGAACCGCTTCGGTTCGATCGACATCGACAAGCGGTCCACCGACTATCGCGCGCAAGGCTTCTCCGGGTTCGACGCGACCCGCCCTCCGCTCACTCGCGACGAGCTCATCGCCGAACGTGAGCCTCGAGGGAACACCGAAGCGCGCACGGGGCCCGCCGAGCCCGATTTCCATCAAAGAACGCCAACCGCGAACGGAGGCGTGCGCGTGATCACCCCCGCCCCTCCGCCAGCTCGATGACGCGCCTGGGATGCGGCTCGAGACCGCGTCCTTTCAGCCAGTCGGGATCGAAAACGCGCGACGCATAGCGCGTGCCATGATCGCAGAGAACCGTCACGAACACTTTGCCGCTGTCGCGTTCACGGAGGGCCAGGGCAAAAGCCGCGTAGACGTTCAAAGCCGCGGAGGTCCCGACCACGAGCCCCTCAGCGCTCGCGAGATAATAAAGCATGTCGAGCATTCCCGCGTCATCGACGCGGATGGCATCGTCGATTCTCGCCGCGAGATAATTCGCGGTGAGCCGCATGATGCCGATGCCTTCGGAAATCGAACTGCCGTTGGCTTCGAGCTTTCCCTCCCGCACGTGACAAAAAATGCCCGAACCCAACGGATCGGCGGCGACGATCCGCACGCCCGGCTTTTTGCTTTTCAAGTACCGGCTCACGCCGGAAATCGTCCCGCTGCTACCGACCGCGCAAACGAACGTGTCGACGCGACCGGCGGTCTGCTCCCAAATCTCGGGCCCGGTGGTGGCGAAGTGCATGTCGCCGTTGGCTGTGTTCTCGAACTGGTTGGCCCAAACGGCGCCCGGGGTCCCATCGGCGATCTTGCTGGCCGCGTGGTAAAAATGATCGGGGTTCGCGAACGGCACGGGCGGGACCGGGCGCACGTCGGCGCCGAGCGCGCGCAGGAGATCGTATTTTTCCCGCGCCTGGTTGTCGGGCATGGTGAGAATCGTCTTGTAGCCGCGCGCGGCCGCAAGTGTCGCCAGCCCGATCCCCGTATTGCCGGCCGTGCCTTCAACGATCGTCCCCCCGGCTTTGAGCGATCCGTCTTTCTCCGCGCGCTCGATAATGCCCTTGGCCGCCCGGTCCTTGACGCTGCCGCCAGGATTGAGGAACTCGGCTTTGCCGTAAATCTCACAGCCGCTCATCCGCGATAACGATTCGATCCTGATCAACGGCGTGTCTCCGACGGCGTCCCAGACAGAACCTGTTTTTCTCACTTTCACCCCTTCTCTCAAAGATCGGGAACTTCGCACGCGAACAACCGAGTTCATCGATCCTCGCCAGCGTCCCCGCATGCGGAAAAAAAAGGGGCAGTCACTTTCATGACCACCCCGAAAGCTGCCGAACCTGGATGCGCGATAAGCCGGATTCTGTCTTCCGCTCCGACGACGACAACGTCCGCGAGCGGGAGGCGACTATTCCTCTTGGCCGTCGGTTACCCGACGGCTCCAGCGATCTGACCCGGGAGCCTCGCGCTGGCCGCGCTTAAACGCTCCCCTATTTGATCTTGCTCCGTGCAGAGTTTGGCTGTTTTCACTCCGGCGGCTCCCCCAAGGCTTCCCGTTCCCGGCCTCGGGCTCAATGCCCCGGACATTCTCTCTGTTCCACTGTTCCTCGCCTTGCGACGGGGGGTCATTAACCCCTGCACTGCCATACGGAGTCCGGACTTTCCTCTCACGTTTCGTTTTAAGCGAAACACAAGCAATCGCCTGCGCATCCCGGACGACACAATGTAGCGGAGACCTTCTCAAAAAACAAGCAGGCTCCCTCAAGAATCAGATATTATTGTATAATTTCATATACTTATATTAAAACTCAAAAATATGTTGATCCCCTGTCTTTTTCCCTAAAACCAAAGTCCGGTTTACCGATGAGTTAGGTGATCAATCCAAAGAATCGCCTCGCATCCAGAACGTCGCCCGGAGGTTAGAAAGATGGAAGCCGCACGCACCTACACCGCGCGCAAAGTATTGATGATGTTCATGCTCTCGTTCGCGAGCTTCTGCCTCTTCGTCAACGTGGCGCAAAGATTCCTGATGTGATTTCCCCGCCGTTGGCCGAACCGCTCGAGATGCCTGCGTTCAATCCGGGCGCTCGAAACCAACCGAAAGGCACACCTCGCGATGGAACGCGCCCCGCGACCGTCGCTCCGTAAACAAGGATGCCGTCCGCCTCGGACGGCACCTACCGTTTCTCCAGTCGAACGAACTTGCGCCTTTGGTGCGCGAAGAAAACGTTATACGCTATGAACCGCCCCAGCAGGCTCTCGGACGTGGGCCGGAGCCACCGGCCCTGCTCTCTCTGAAAAGAGAAGCTCCGGGCCATTCGGCGAAGGGAAACGCTTGGAAGTCGAACCGCTTGGCGCAAAAGGAGTCATGCCCGGCACGGAATACCGCGCGCCCGCTCCTCCCCCAGCTCGAAACCTGGGCCCGCGCGCGCCGCCGCGCTTCGAGCGGGCGGGGTACATAGCGGTGATGAACCGTTGCGCGACCTCTTGCCGTCTTTGCGGTCCCCTGGGCTGCCTCCACGATGAGGAACGGAGCCTCGCCTCGACGCACGAAGCTTTGAGCCGACTGGCCGATGCTCGTTTGCGAACCGTTGTTTTCCCTCCGAACACCCTCCTTTACGCTCATCGCGAGCGATTGGTGGAGGACTCGGCGCGAACCGGCTTGCGACCTGTCCTGCGATTGCACCCGTCCATCGGAGTGAGTGGCAATGCCGACGCCATCACCGACTGGATCTGCAAAGGCGGCGAAATCGAAGCGATCGTCGATGCTCCATGGCAGGCCGCCGATCACGATTTCCTGGCCAGGCTCGGTGCCGCGTCGGAAGGGCGAGTGCGCGCGCTTTTGGTCCCGACCCGTCTGCACGGGATCGTCGCGCTCGCGGAATCTCTGCCTGAACCGCTCGCGAATGCGGCCGAATTGTATTTCCCGTTTTCCGATGGCCCCAACAGCGACTTCCTCAGTTGCGACGAAGCACGAGCGGAGCGGCGGCGGGCCAAGCGTGAGCGGCCCGATCTCCCGCTCCCGCCTTCGCGCGCCTTTGACCGCCCCGTCGACGGCCTGCCGGCATGGTTTGAAAGCGAGCCCGAAGGCGAACCCGTGCTTCAGTCGGCCTCGCTCAACCCCGAACCGGAATTATCGATCGTCATCCCGTCGCTCAACCGGAAAGAGAGCCTGATCAACACCCTTCGCCACCTCCAGCGCCAAGATCTCAACGCCAACCTGTTCGAAGTGATCATCGTCGACGACGGATCCGAAGACGGCACGCTCGCCCGGATCCGCGAGCACCTCATGCGCTCCCCGATGCGCTTCAACCTGCGCTACTTCGTGTTGCCGCGGCCGTATCCGCGGCGACGCGGCGATGCGCTGTCTCGGACGGGGATCGCCAGGAATTTCGGGGTCAAGAAAAGCCGGGGGAGAACCCTGGTTTTTTTGGGTTCCGATGTTCTGGTGCCGCACGACTTTCTGTCCGATGCGCGCGCGCAGCACGCGAAAGTCGACGTTCTCCAATACGAACGCATGCCTATCCCCTTTCGTAAAAGCAGTCAGCGGCCGCGCTATCAAGATCTCGACCCGCGACGCGACGGCGACCGCTCCGAAAACCGCGATTGGGACCGGGCTCACGCGGAGCTCGAATGGGCGGCCCTGCCGATGCATTGGAAATACGTCTCCGCATCGTGCCTGATCGTGCGGCGCGAGCATTTCGACGCGGTCGGCGGCTTCGCGCGAAGCTTCCGCTCTTACGGGATGGAAGACATGTTCCTGGGCTGGCAGTTGGCGCGGCTCGGTTTGCGCTGGCGCATGCGCCGCAAGCCCGTCTACCACCTTCGCTCTTCGGACGCCGACGCCGAGCACGCGAATTCACGCCTCCGCAGGCAGATCGCGATGACGCGATCGGCGCGGACCTTCTACCTGCTGACGTTGGATGAGGGGTTCTACCGGGCGTTTTTCCCCCTGCTGGGCCGCTACACACGGCTCCGGCTGCTCATGCATCTGGCGAAACGCAGCGCCGTTGGGCGCGTGCTGCTTCGGCCGCTCCGGAAAATCCGCCGTTCCCACAGGCCCCACGCCCCGATCGCCGGCGAACCGGCGGACAAAGGCGGCGAACGATGAAGGATACCTCCGCTCCCAAGCTCAGCGTCGTGATCCCGACCCGCAAGGGGAGCCGCCGACTAGGCGACCTGCTCGTTTCAATCCTGCGGCAACAGACCCCGCCACCGTTCGAAGTCCTCGTCGTCGCCAACTCGCCCAAAACGGCTGTCGAGCGCTTGATGACCGGCCTGGACCCGCGGTTCCGATGCTTCAGCGCCGGCCAACCGGGCGTGAACCACGCGCGGAGCCTGGGCTTGCGGGAGGCCAAGGGTGAAATCGTGTTGTTCCTCGACGAGGATTGCTTCCTCGAGGAGCCGTTCATTCTCAGACGCCACTTCGACCTGCACAAGAGGCACCCGGACGCGATCGGCGTGGGAGGACGCTACGCCTTGAAGCGCCGCTCGACGACGGTGGAACAGGCTTACCACTGGATCGGCGATCACTGGTTGAGCGCCTCGAAGACCGACCGCGAGCGCACCATGAATTTGATCGGCGGCAACGCCTCTTTCAAGGCGGATCCCCTGCGCGCGTCCTATCGCTTCAACGACTCGATCGCGTTCGACGAGACCGAAGCCGATCTCAACATGCGATTGTTCCTTTCGGGGCGGGAACTCATCCTCTCCGAGCGGCTCGGCGTCGAGCACCGGCTCGACATGAGCGCGTTCTCGCTGCTGAAGAAAGGGTTCCTCCAGGGACGCTCCCTCGAAAAACGCGAGCGGGACGGGCTGGTTCCTCCCTGGCGCTTCCAGGGCGCCAGGCAAACGCTCGAGGGCAACATGGCGGAGCGCGGGCTCGCCCCCGGGCGCGCGATGAAGTTTTTCTTCAACCTCTACGACCTGGCGTTCCGAGCGGGCCGAGCGCACGCCAAGCGCTCACCCGACGCGCCCGTCACAATCCCGCGCATCGTTCTGGGCCTCGCCCGCGAGTGGGTCGATCGGGTCCGGAAACTCCCGCGCTCGCCTTTCTTCCGCGAAATGGATCACGCGCTGAGATTCAGCGCCGCGCGGCCGCACGCGCTCGCCATGAACGATGGAGGACGCGAGTCCCATCAAAGATCTTCGAGAGCCAAATCGGAGTTCACCCCGTCGCCGCCGGGCGCCCCGTCGGCTCCCAGGCTTCTCAGGGAATAAAAGTCGCCATCGCGGCCGTAAATGAACGCGCGGCCCCAAGGGTCCATCAGGTTCGCGTTATCGGCGTAGGGCCCCTGCCATGTGGGGCAAAGCGGCTCTTTTTCAGGAGCGAACCGCAAGGCCTCGAGCCCTTGATCCTCGGTAGGGAACATCTTGCAGTCGACGTAATACAAATCGATGGATTTCTCGAGCTCGCGCAAGCGCACTTGAATGTCCGCAGCCACATCGGTATGCACCGCGAACCTGTAAATCGCGTACCCAGCCGCGATGAGCGCGATATCCAGGATGAAAATGACCAACAAGACCTTGATCCAGGACTGGCGCGCACGCACGAAAACCACCTCGTGAACCAAGGATAGCATTTTCCGCGCCCGCTTCAAACCCCCATGGCCCGCGCCGCTCGACGTGCGTCCGCTACCGCTTCGGGGCCGCGCCGCTCTTCGCTTCGCGCGCGGGACGCGGCGACTTGCCGGCGGTCTTGCGGCTGCGTTCGGACTTTTCGTTGTCGCGCTTCAAAATGGATTCCATCGCGTCAGCCGCATCGTTCAGCGCCGAGCGGAAATCGCTGTTGCGCTTTTTCACGACGAACGGGGCTTTCGATCTCGGGATCTTCACGAGAATCTCAGCTTCGAACGCCTTCGCCTGGCCATCCGGCTTGCGACCGACGACCACGCCACGCAAGGTGATGGTGGGGTTTTTGTACCTCGCATCGAGTCGCTTCTGCAGGGTCTTCAACCGCTTTTCAATGTATTTATCGATAGCGGCCGTGTTCGAGAACGCGGGGAACTGAACGAAGAGGTGCATGTGAAACTCCAATCGCCGGATGCTCCTCACTTGTAACCGACCCCCGATGGACGGACAAGCGCCGCGAGGCATTTGACTCGATCCACCCGCTTTGTTAAGCCTGCAAGCCACTGTAAGGAGGCGCGTGGAGCAGCTGAATCTTCCCGTTGAGGAGTTTACCACCCCGGATCCAGTCACGGCTTCTGAAGAGACCACGGTCGAGGAGCTCAGCAAGCTCATGACTGAGCACGGAGTTCGCCACATCCCGATCGTCAGAAACGGTCAAGTCACCGGGCTCGTGAGCGAGCGCGACCTCAAAGTCATCGCCGGCCTGAACCTGAAGGAAAAATCCCTCATCAGCGCGGCCGATGTCATGGCGAGGGATCCGGTCACGGTGAACGCCCAGGAAACCCTGGACGAAGTCGCTTTTCAGATGTCGAGCCATAAGATCGGCAGCGTCATCGTGAACGAAGACGGCAAGCTTCTCGGCATTTTCACCTCGACGGACGCTTTGAACGCGTTGATCGAGATCACCCGCGCCGCGCGCTCCAAATGAGCGCCCATCCGGTTCCCGCCATTCCTCGCGATGAGACACGCTGTCATCGCTCGTGACTATATGGCCCAGCGATGGGGTCAGGCATGGGTTTTGCGCCTGAATCCCATGGCCCGCCATTTGCCTTGCGATGGGGGAGAGGAATCGAGGTGAGTATGAAAACAAGCGTAGTCTGGAAAGATGCGATGGAATTCGCGGGAACCGCCGGAGGGTACGTCGTTCCCATGGACGCCAAAGCGCCCATGGGAAAAGACGCGGGCGCGACCCCTAAAGAACTTGTAGCCCTGGGATTGGGCGGGTGCACCGCCATGGATGTCATCGCCCTCTTGAAAAAGCACAAGCAGCCGCCCGAAAGTTTTCGCGTGGACGTGGACATCCAACCTTCTTCGGGAGGACACCCAGCCGTTTTCGCGAAGGCTTCTCTGACCTTCAACGTCGAGGGCGCGGTCGATGCGGACAAACTGAATGAAGCCGTCGCGCTTTCCCAGACGAGGTACTGCGGAGTCAGCGCCATGCTGGCGAAATCCTTCCCGATCGAGTACCGGGTCCTTTTGAACGGACGGGAGGTCGGATCAGGAACCGCGAATTTTGAGTCGCCGACCGATGAACGCGCATAGGAACGAGGGCAGGCGAGACTGACCGGGTCACCCGCATCTTCGCTGGATCGGCATCGCCCGCCCGCCCCCAAAGACGGTGCGGGCCCCAGACAACGGCCAGACGTCGAGGCTCGGGAAAACTGCCGCGTCTCCTCTCCCGAACTGGAACGCGCGCGTAAACTCATGCGAGAAGCGGTTGACCTCAAACGGCGCTTTCGGCTCGCGCACGCGCCAACGCTCGGCGATGGCGTATTTCATATATTCTTTCGATCGGACCGATAGCGACTACCGAACTTCGCCAGCCAGATCTTTCAAATATTTTTTCATCACCTCGACCCGCCTCGCGCCCTCCGCACGACCCGCGTCGGTTTTCAACGTTTGAGCCGTCTTGAAGAGCTTCATGAAAAAATGATCGACGGTGAACCGCAGGTCATCGGCGGCTCGGTTCTCGCAAAAAGGATCCTCCTCCGAGTAGAACGGCCTTTTCAAAACTCCCGCCGTCGCGAAACATCGGGCGATTCCAATCGCTCCAAGACCATCGAGCCTATCGGCGTCTTGAACTATTCTCGCTTCCAACGTTTTCGCTTCCACGTTCGCGCTGAAGCTATGGGCCAAGATGGCGTGAGCTATCTCTTCGAGGTAAGCCTCAGGATACGAAAGCCCCCTCAAAAAAAGAATGGCGCCTTCCGCCGACAACCGTGATGCCCGCTCCCGGCGCGGGTCGTTTTTTGGGATGATGACAAAATCATGAAGCCATGCCGCCGGAACGACGATTTCCGCTTTCGCCTTTTCCATCTCGCAAATCTCTTTGGCGATCTTCACGACTCTTTTGAAATGCAAAACGTCATGAGCCGGATCTTCCGTCGAGGCGATTTCCAGTATTTTTCTCTCCAGGTCTTTCTCAATTTCTAACCACATCCCCACTCTCCTCTCGCCGTCCCCGGGTCTGGCAACGGATCACAAATTCAGTTTCGGATCTATCCCTTCCATTCTTCATTCGATGAAGCGGGCCATTCCATTCTGGCTCGGGATCGCCGCTTCTTTGCACCATTGGCGCTCGAACAGCGCCCAATCTATGATCCCCTCGACGCTGGCGATGAGGGATCGGGCGTCACGTCCCTCACGGCTCTTGGCATGCCCGCTTCTCAGAAAGAAATCCGGGCAACTTTCAAATGAAAATTCCGTGGATCCCGAATTCGTTCGCGACATCAGGTGAAGATGGTAGTCCGTGACGGGCTCGAACCGCCGACCCTATCCTTGTAAAGGTGATTCTTTCTACCAATTTGCGATTTTGATTTATCTTGTGGTTTCAAGGAGATGGTAGGCGCTGAGGGACTCGAACCCACGACCCATACCTTGTAAGGGTATTGCTCTACCAACTGAGCTAAGCGCCTATTCGATTTTAGTGACTTAGAATTTGGTTTCTTGGTTTCTACCATTCCACCAATTTGAGAGAACGCCGTTTTCAAAACGCTCCTCAGCTCGACAACTTGCGGTTGTCATTCGTTTGGCAACTCCGCTCACAACTATTTTGTAAGGGATATGCTCTACCAACTGAGCTAACGGACTATCGGAACTTGCTGGTTTAGGAACGCGAGCACGGGGTTCGTTATAGCAAACTGACCATCGGTGTCGAGCCCAAATCCACGTGATCTCTCCAGGCGAAAAATCATATGACAGACTCCATTTTATCAAACAATCCAAGAACCAAAGGAGGGTGGAATACAGGGCGTCCTCCAGCTGTCGCCGGATTTCCGACCTCTCGCGGCTTTTCGCCCCTTTGCCCAGCGTCGCCAGCATGTGAGCCGACCAAGAGGAGCTCAAACGGCGTATGACGCCCTCATGGGCTTTCAACGCCAACTCCTGATCGATGGTCTCCTCATAAATCCCGATGATCTTCAGGGCCACTCGTGGAGTCGAACGCTCGCCGTTTTCCCACATGGCCAAGGCGCCATACGAAACGCCGAACTCTTCGGCCAGTTCGCACGGCGAGACACCGAGCTGCTGCTGAAGGTGGATCAATCGCGAAGCGGGGTCGTTTCGGTGCATCGCAAACGCAGGCTCCTCACGGAGCCCGCTTTCGACAAGACTTCAAGGATCATGAGCCGGAAAACATCCGCGAACCTGGGTCAGCGGTACGTCAAAACGCGGCGCAAGACATAATGCTTCTCACGGGAGTCGGACTCCCCGGCTTCACCGAAATAGCGGAAGGTGAGGACGGTCGTCGTGTGGGCGGACGCTTTCGAGCCCGCATCCCGGAACACGCGCACGAAGATGAGATAGTTGAAGTTGGCGGCACGCATAACGGCGCGAACGATCTTCTGCTCCGGGTTCGTAAAGCCGGCGCCCTCGCCGAAAACCCTGCGGCCAAGCCTGTCGATGTGCACGACCTTGAGGACTTTGGCGCCGGTGCCGTCGTCCTGCACCTGGAAGCTGAAATAGGCGTCGACTTCGCGGTCGCGCACTTCCCACATGCCTTCGATCGAGGACCAGGGGAAAGGGATCTCGGTACCGAACGGGAACGGAACCTCCGCGCCGTGAGCCACGACGCCTCCGATCGGCGACGACCAGGCGGACGACGCGAGCGCGGGCCGACCTGAGACGATCACGGCCAGAAGGCAAAGCAGTCCGATCTTCTTCATTCCCCCCCCAAAATCGAGCAGTCGGCGGATGCCAGATTGAAGCATCGTTTTCACTGCTCGACCAACACTTTCGTGTTCTTGCTCAAGTAATAACCGTTCTTCGCGCGGAAGATATAGCGCGGCTTATCGTAGTCGGGCTCGATCATTTTCCGCAGGCGTTTGATGGTCACGTAGATTTTGTTGTCGTGCACGGCCGGATCGTAATCCTGCTTCCAGACCGTCTTCACGAGCGCTTCTTTCGTATGGACTTGGCCCGGGTTGCGCATGAACAAGCGCAGCATGTCGAGCAGGATGAACTGGTTCTTGAAGTCGATCTGGCCCTTCTTCTTCTCCGTCACCGCGTTCGAACCGGCCTCGAGGACGAGATCGTACTCTTCCTTGTTCGTCACGCCGAGCCCCTCGAGCTCGCGGCAGATCTGCTTGTACGTCCACGCCAGGTTCTTCGCGTCGATGGAACGCTTGGCGAGCTGCAGGTACATCCGCGCCATGTCGGTCTCGCCGGCGTCACGGTACGTGATCGCCATGCCGAACAGCAAGCAGAAGTACTGGTACATGTTCTTCTCTTCGCTCAGCAGGTCGTAGCACTCCCAGAGGATCTCGACCGCCTGGTCGTACTTCTTCATCTTGCGCAGGATGTGCGCGTTGAGCATCATGCACGATAGCTTCACTTCGGGGAGCGGCAGCACCTGGAAGAAAACCTGGAGATTGTAAATCTCCTTGAGCGCCTCCTGCACACGATCGAGGTGGTAGTAGGTGATCGCCAGACCCGAGATCGCGTAGCAGATGTCCTGCTTGTCATCCATCGCGAGCGCGATGGCGAGCGCCTTCTGGAAATAATCGAGCGCGAGGTCGTATTGCCCCTTGTGCGAGGCGCAGATGCCGAGCGTGTAATAGGTTTTCGAATTGAGCTCGAAACCTTCCTTGAGGACCAAATCCTGGAGTTTTTCTTTCGTCGAGCGGATGTTTTCCGCCTCTTCCCGCTCGGCGTACATCTTGAGCAGGTAGTTCTGGCACTTGAGGTACTTTTCGAAACCGCGGGACTCGTAAAAACCGGCGGCGGCGGCTTTGAATTTCTCGATGGCGACCCCGAAGTCGCATCTCTCGTAGTAAAGCTTGCCGAGCTCCATGAGAGCGTCATTAGCCTGACCTGAAGTCGGGCCGGGGGAAGACTGAGCCAAGGGAACTCCCGAAGGCGTTTCTTAAAAAATCTGTTAGTAAGCCATTTGGTTCTTACAAACCGATTTCACTTCGTCAATCCCTCACGATCGTATTTGCTTATTTTTTAGTGCTTTAGGCGACCAATGCAATGCGTCTCAGGCGCCGATACGAATGCCTTTAGAATGCTCGTTTTCAACTAGCCGAGGCAATGAAAGCGACTCGATAAACAAAAACCGTCTCGGCGCGCTCATCCCGCGCTCTGGCGGCCCTGAACCCCCGAAAAAACGCGAAACCCCGGGCGCAAGACCCGAGGCTTCATCTCTCTCCGCTCCAAACCCGAATCAAAGACCGAACCCGGAACCTCGCCTCAATGATGCTGGGTCTCATGACCCGTGAACTGAGCGCGCAGCCCCAACGTCCGCTCAGTGCGCGCCTTGAAGAGCTCCTTGGCGTGCTTGATGTCGAGCGCGTTCACGAGGACCTGGTCCACGTGATCGACAAGGATGATCTTGAGGTCTTTGAGGACTTCCTTCGGGATCTCCTTGAGGTCCTTCTCGTTTTCCTTCGGTATGATCACGGTCTTGATCCCCGCGCGATGAGCGGCGAGGGTTTTTTCTTTCAAACCGCCGATCGGAAGCACTCGACCGCGCAACGTGATCTCGCCCGTCATCGCGACGGTCCGCTTGACCGGGATCTTCGTGATCGCCGACGCGATCGACGTCGTCATCGCGCAACCCGCCGACGGGCCGTCCTTCGGGATGGCGCCCTCGGGCACGTGGATGTGCACGTCGATGTTGGCGAAGAAATCCTTGTCGAGACCGAACAAAGGTCCGCGCGAACGCACGTAGCTCATCGCCGCGGAGCACGACTCTTTCATCACGTCGCCGAGTTGGCCGGTGACCGTGAACTTGCCGCGGCCAGGGACCACCGTCGCTTCGATCGCGAGCAGATCGCCGCCGACTTCGGTGTACGCCAGGCCATTGACCAAGCCCACCTCGTTCTCCTCCTCCACCTTGCCGAACTTGTACTTATGCGCCCCCAGGAGCTCGACGAGTTTCTTCGGCGTGACCATGAAACCCTTGCCGCCCGCCCTCAGCGCGCGGACCGGCTCGCGGTCCTTCGTACCTTTGGTCTTCGCGTCCGCGATCGCCTGCTCTTTGATGAGGATCTTGGCGATCTTGCGGCAGCAGTTGGCGACCTGGCGCTCGAGGTTGCGGACGCCCGCCTCTTTTGTGTAATAGCGGATCAGGTGACGGACCGCGAGGTCCGCGAACGTGACTTTGCGCCCCGCCAACCCGTGCATCTTCACCTGTTTGGGCACGAGGTACTTCCTCGCGATGTGGAATTTCTCGCTCTCGATGTAACCCTCGATCGAGATCACTTCCATGCGGTCCAACAAGGGGCGCGGGATCGAGTGGAGCGAATTCGCCGTGGTCACGAACATCACCTTCGAGAGATCGTACTCAACCTCAAGGTAATGGTCCGAAAACGTCGAGTTCTGCTCGGGATCGAGGACCTCGAGCAAAGCCGAGCTCGGGTCGCCTCGGAAGTCGTTGCTCATCTTGTCGATCTCGTCGAGCAGCAGGATCGGGTTGCCCGTGTCCACTTTGCGCAACGCTTGGAGGATCTTGCCAGGCATCGCGCCGACGTAGGTCTTGCGATGGCCGCGGATCTCGGCTTCGTCGCGGACCCCGCCGAGCGAGATGCGCGCGAAGTTCTTGTTGAGCGACTTCGCGATGGAACGGGCGAGCGACGTCTTGCCGACGCCGGGAGGCCCGACGAGGCAAAGGATCGGGCCGCGGAGCTCGTCGGTGATCGACTGAACCGCCAGGTGCTCGAGAATGCGCTCCTTGACCCGCTCAAGGCCCCAGTGATCCTCGTCCAGGGTGCGCTCGGCCTCCGCGAGGTCGTGCTTGTCATCGGAGTAATTGTACCAGGGGAGGCCCAGCATCCAGTCGATGTAGTTGCGCACGACGGTCGCCTCGGCGCTCATCGGCGACATCATCTTCAGCTTCTTGATCTCCTTCAAGGTCTTCTCCCGGGCCTCCTCGGAGAACTTCTTCTTGCGGGCTTGGTCCTCCAATTCCTGCAACTCGGCCTGGTAGTCGTCCTTTTCCCCGAGCTCCTTCTGGATCGCCTGCATTTGCTCGTTGAGGTAATATTCCTTCTGCGAGCGCTCCATTTGTTTTTTCACGCGCGTGCGGATCTTCTTCTCGACCTCGAGGATCTCGATCTCGCCCGTCATGAGATTGAGCAGCTGCTCAAGGCGCCTGCCTGGGTCCGGGATCTCGAGGATCTTCTGCTTGTCCTCGAGCTTCAAGTTCAACTGC
Source organism: Pseudobdellovibrionaceae bacterium (assembly GCA_021463345.1). Classification (GTDB taxonomy): domain Bacteria; phylum Bdellovibrionota; class Bdellovibrionia; order Bdellovibrionales; family JAMPXM01; genus JAMPXM01. Next base: position 43,398 of record JAJTYM010000009.1, read on the forward strand.
GCGACGATGATGTCGGCGAGTTCGCCCGCCGCTTCGATCGTCGACACCCGCATGAGGATTTCCGGCGGGATGCGCTTGTTGAGTTTCACGTACTGTTCGAAAGTCGTTTTCACCGAGCGCATGAGCGCCTGCGTTTCGACGGGGCTTTCCACGCGCTCGCTGAGGTCCTTGACCTCGACCACGAAGAAGTTGTCGTTGGAGACGTACTTCTCGATGCGGACGCGGCGCTTGCCCTCGACCAGGACCTTCACCGTGCCGTCTGGCAGGCGGAGGAGCTGAATGATGGTGCCTACCGTGCCGACCTCGTAGATGTCGCTTTGCTCTGGATTGTTGGTTTTCGCGTCCCGCTGCGCGGCCAGGACGATGTCCGACTGCTTGCTCATCGCCTCTTCGAGCGCGTTGATCGACTTCTCGCGGCCGACGAACAGAGGCATCATCATGTGCGGAAAAATAATCAGGTCCCTGAGCGGCAGCAAAGGCAACCTGTACGTCTCACCCCGGCCGGATCCATCTCCCATGGCGTCTCCTTTCCCCTCCGCGGCCTCGCCAAAGGCCATCGGAACCCAATGGAGCTGTCACAGGATCGTCATTCTCCGCCTTGGACCGTCTCGCTGAGCGACTGTTCACCCGGCTTGAGCGCGCGCCCGGTCGGGCCTGGTTACGCGCTCTCGGCCGAATCATCCTTGGCTTTCGAAGACTGGATCTCCTCCAGCTCCTTGTCCGTCCTGTAGACAAGCTTAGGCTTAGAATTGAGGGTTATGACCTCTTCGTCAATGATACATTCTTTGACGTTAGGTTTACTAGGGATTTCATACATGATGTCGAGCATGGATTGCTCGAGCACTCCCCTCAATCCACGGGCGCCCGTCTTGCGTTTGAGCGCCATGCCGGCGATGGCGCGTAGCGCGCCGTCGGTGAACTTAAGATCCACTTTTTCGAAACCAAAGAGTTTTTGATACTGCTTCGTGAGCGCGTTCTTCGGCTTGACGAGAATATCGATCAGAGCCGCCTCTTCGAGCGGGTCCAGGACCGCGACGACCGGCAAACGCCCGATGAACTCCGGAATGAGGCCGAACTTCACGAGATCGTCCGGTTCGGTCAACTGCAGCACGTTCGCGCCGCTGTCCTTTTCCGCTTGCGTCTTGATGTCCGCGGTGATTCCCAACGACTTGTTGTTCAAGCGGTTCTCGACGACTTTGTCGAGACCGACGAACGCGCCGCCGACGATGAACAGGATGTTCGAGGTGTCGACCTGGATGAATTCCTGCTGCGGGTGCTTCCGACCGCCTTTCGGGGGCAGATTGGCGACCGTGCCCTCGAGGATCTTGAGCAGCGCCTGTTGCACGCCCTCCCCGGAGACGTCACGCGTGATCGACGGGTTTTCCGACTTGCGCGAGATCTTGTCGATCTCGTCGATGTAGATGACCCCTTTTTGCGCCTTTTCGACGTCGTAATCGGCCGCCTGCAACAGGTTGAGCACGACGTTCTCGACGTCTTCGCCGACGTACCCGGCTTCCGTGAGCGTCGTCGCGTCCGCCATCGCGAACGGCACGTTGAGGATGCGGGCGATCGTCTGCGCGAGCAGCGTCTTTCCGGAGCCCGTCGGCCCGATCAAGAGGATGTTCGACTTCTGCAACTCGACCTCGTCCTTCTTCCCGCCAAGCGAATTGATGCGCTTGTAGTGGTTGTGGACCGCGACGGCGAGCGACTTTTTCGCTTTTTCCTGATCGATGACGTAATCGTCGAGGAAGGTCTTGATGTCGATCGGCTTCGGCACCTTCAGCTGCGCTTTGGTTCCTTCCTCGCGCTCGCGTTCCTCTGCGATGATGTCGTTGCAAAGCTCGATGCACTCGTCGCAGATGTACACGCCCGGGCCAGCGATCAGTTTTTTGACTTCGTTTTGGCTCTTCCCGCAGAAGGAGCAGCGAAGAAGCCCGGATGCGCCGTCTTTTCTGTTCATTTCACGTTCCCTTCAGGGGTGCCCTTGCGGAACTTCACCACTTGATCCACGAGGCCGAATTCAGAGGCCTCCTGGGCGCCGAGGAAGTAATCGCGTTCGAGCATCGAATTGAGCTCGTCGTACCCCTTCCCCGTGTGCCGCGCGTAGATCTCGGTGAGCTTCTTTTTGGTGTTGATCATCTCGCGCGCGTGGATCTCGATGTCGCTCGCTTGACCCGAAAGCCCGCCGCCCATGATGTGCGGCTGGTGCAGCATCACCCGCGAATGCGGGAGGATGTAGCGTTTGCCCTTCGTCCCGGCAGCCAGCAGGAGAGAGCCCATGCTCGCCGCCAAGCCGATGCAGATCGTGGCCACATCGCACTTAACGAATTGCATCATATCATAGATCCCCAGGCCCGCCGTCACGCTACCGCCCGGTGAGTTAATGTATAACTGAATGTCCTTGTCCGGATTGTCCGCTTCCAGGAAAAGAAACTGCGCGATCACGATATTGGCCACGTCGTCCGTGATCGGGGTGCCCAACATGATGATCCGGTCTTTCAGGAGCCGAGAGTAGATGTCGTAACTACGTTCGCCTCTGGAGGTCTGCTCAACAACGATCGGGATCAACGCCACAACTCTCCTCTCGCGGCTCCGGCGGCCACGGCCCAGCCAGCTCAAGACGCAATCAATAATGTGCCAACTAGTTCAGGATTGACAAGGCCTTGTCGGCATTTTGAAAGCGGACTTGAAGACCGGAAATCGCTACACAACACGCTCGCAAACGTGATACGCCGAAGGTCTTTTAGATCCCTACAAACCGGCCGGTTAATGCCTCGCGCAACCATCCGACCCAAGTCAACAGGGTTTTTCCACGGTTTTATTCAGGAGCTCAAAGCCATGAAACTCGAGATCAAAAAGTCCGCGCTCGAGAACCTTAACGTCGACACCCTCGTCGTATTCGTCTCAAAGCAGGAGCGCGGCAAGGGCAAAAAGAACGGCACAAACGCCAAAGCCGCCCGCTCGGCGTTCGTCGAGGGAGCGACGCGCGAGATCTCGGCGAAGCTGAATGCGGCGGCCGAGCAGGGCGTTCTGACCGGTTCCGCGAACGAAACGGTGTTTTTCCGCGAAACGAACCTCTCGGGCGCGCGCCACCTCCTGGCCGTCGGTCTCGGCGAGACCAAGGCGCTCGACCACGAAACCCTTCGCCAAGCGTCAGCCGCGGCGTTCAAAGAGCTCAAAGCGCAGAAATCCCGCTCAGCCGCCTACGGCATGGACTCCCTCCCGAACAACGATCTTTCCGCCGATCTCACCGTGCGGGCCGTGGCCGAAGGCGCGGTCATGGCCGACTACTCGTTCTCGGACTACAAAGCGAAAAAAGACTCGGCGGGCGGGGTCGAACGCGTCTTCGTCGTGAGCTCGGGCAAGCCGAAAGCGTACGAACACGGCCTCGAAACCGGCCGCATCGTCGCCGAAAGCGTGAATTTCTGCCGCTGGCTCGGCGATCGCCCCGGCAACCTCATGACGCCGACGATCCTGGCCGGAGAAACGGCCAAGGCGGCCAAAGGCACCAAACTCAAAGTGAGCGTCTGGGACCGCTCGCGCATCAAAGCCGAGAAGATGGGAGCGTTCCTGAGCGTGTCCCTGGGCAGCGTCCAAGAGCCGCGCTTCATCGTGATGGAGTACAACGGCGCGAGCTCGTCGAAGAAACCGATCTGTTACGTAGGCAAGGGCCTCACGTTCGACTGCGGCGGCATCAGCATCAAGCCGTCGGCCGGCATGGAAGAGATGAAGTACGACATGTGCGGTGGCGGCGCCGTGATCTCGGCGATGCTCGCGATCGCCCGCCTGAAGCTCAAGGTGAACGCGATCGCCTTCGTTCCGTCGACGGAGAACATGCCGGGGCCGGCGGCGAACAAACCGGGCGATATCGTCACCGCCCGCAACGGCAAGACGATCGAGGTGAACAACACCGACGCCGAGGGCCGCCTGATCCTCGCCGACGCCCTTGTTTACGCCTGCGAGCGGAAGCCTTCGATGATCGTCGACGCGGCGACGTTGACGGGCGCGATGGTCGTCGCGCTCGGCAATCTGCACACGGGCGTGTTCACCCGCGACGCGAAGCTCATGGGCCGCATCCAGCGCGCGGCCGACGGCGCCGGCGAACCCGTCTGGCCGATGCCACTCACGGATTCACACGCGAAGGACATGCGCGGCACCTACGCCGACCTCTCGAACGTCTCGGCGAAAGGCCGCGACGCGGGCTCGGCGACGGCCGCCGCGTTCCTCGAGCAGTTCGTCGACAGCGATATCCCGTGGGCGCATTTCGATATCGCGGGCACCGCGTGGCACACCGGCGATCGCCTGCCCTATTCCCCGCGCAAGGGCGCGAGCGGCGCCATTGTGCGCACCTTCGTGCAACTCGCGATGGACGGTGAGTGAGCCCGGCGTTCGGGGGCCCAGTCGGCAGGCGCGACTTCAGAACGTGAGGACGATGGGCCTTTCGATCATTCGCCCCATGCCCGTTTTGTCGATGGCGACCTCCCGTCCGGGAGCCGCTTCGTTGTGGAGTTTCACCGAGACGAGCGTCCATTGCCGCGGCCATTCGGCGGTCATGTTCTCGAATTTGAAACGCACGCCCGCTTGGTCGGGAAAACTCGCCTCGAGGAAACGCGCGGGAGCCTGGTTCTCGGCGATCAATCGGGTGAACGGGATCCAGATCGGGTCGATGCGGTTGAGGTCGCTCGACACCGAGCAAGGCGCTTCGACCGTCATGACCGGTTTCTCCCCGAACTCCATGATGCCTTCGCCCTCGAATTTCAGCGTCACGCGGCCGTAGTAATCGCAGGCGAGCGCGCCGCGGCCGTCATCGCCCTTGGTGACGAAATGCCCGAGCCCCACCCCGACCGCGCCGTCTTTGGCGACGACCTGCGCATCGTCGATGAGGCGCTTGAAGGAGCGGATCTTGAGCGGCTCCCCCTCAAAGGCGGAATAGTCGAAGACGCGCTTGAGAGCGGCGGGATTGCGTTCATTGACCAGGTACTTGTCGGCGGAGACGTAGATCACGCCGTCGAACGACAGCGCGGCTCGGATGGCGCCGATCGCGGCGAACGTCAAAACCACGGCTGCTGCTCCGAAAAAACGGAAGTTCACTCTCGTTCCTCCGTCTCACTCATCGGCGGAAACTTTGAGCCGTTTAGACCTGAAACACCGGATCCGACGGCTCCCGCGTGAACTGGACCCGACGTCGGGCGGGCCGGGGCTCGGGCCGGCCGAGCCGGTCACTGATTCAACCGCACGCGCTCTCGGGGTCCGCTCCGGCGGGCCGGCGCGTGTAACCCTTGAATTCCACGTTCATCGACTGCGCCTCGAAGCCGACCGCGAGCACGCCGAGCTTGGCGACCCATCCGTAGACGTTCTCCATCGGATGGCCCTCGACGCTCACCTTCAAATCCGACACGCACATGCGCTTGTACACGGCGCCGGGGCTGTTGAGGCTTTCGGTCGGGCCCTTCTCGGCGTGCGTCCGCAAGAAACCGCCGGCGAGCTGGCAACCGATCATGTAAACCGCCGGCTCCGCCGTGATTCCTCCCTCGGCTTTCGTCGTCGAGGGCACGCCTTCTTGGACGATGACTTCCTCGACGTCGCGGCCGCCTTTGGCGGCTTTCATTTTCTTGCGCGTCTTCGCGTTCAGAGCGAGGAAATCCTCCGCCGACTCGACTCGAATGACCGCGAGGCCGTACGTCCCGGAGTTGTTCTTGATGAAAACGACGGGCTTCTCCGCGATCCCGCGCTGGCGGTATTCGGCGCCGAGCCTGTCGATCATCGTCTGAACCAACTGCGCGAGTCGGTCACGGCTGCCGTCATCACCGATGTCGAACCCCTGGAAAAGCTCCGTTTCCACCGTCAACAGGAAGGGATCGATCTCGATGAGTTTCGCGAACTGCGCGGACAATCCGTTGTAAAAACTGAAATACGTGCTTTTCTTCCGCCGGTACCAACCGAGTTCGCGCGGCGGGTTCATCGGGCTGGCGATCGTCGGTCCCCATTCCCCGTAAAAATCCGAGAAGTCGTTGTTGCTGATGATCAGATCCGGCTCGAATCCCTCGACGGAGATCCGGCCCGATTTCATTATGGCGACGTCGGCGACGACGTCCTCGCCCGAAGCGCTCTTCAACGACACGGAGGAGCCCGGGTGCCCGCGCGGGATGGCCACTTTCACGTCGACGCCGGCGTCCGCGAGGATCGAGCGCAGCACGCGCACGTTGTCCCAATAATACGGATTGTTGGTGTGTTCCTCGGTGAGGACGAGGACTTTCCGCGCACGGCCCCCGTAGTGCCGCTCGAGATAGTTCCTCATGATCGCGCCCGTGTTGTCGTAATCGGCCCGGCAGATGTTGTTGAAACCCGCCGGATAAACGTTGGCGTCGACGTTGACGACCTTGAACCCGGAATCCCGGATGTCGTAGCTCGAGTAGACCGGCACGTCGACGCCCTTGCTGTTCTCCCGGAACCATTCGCCGACTTTCCCGAGATGGTGAACGATCTGTTTGTGAATGAGATCCTGGACCATTCGTCCCTTTCAAAGCTCTGTGGGGATCGGCGCGCGGCGAGCCTCGTCCGCCGCGATCCGACGCACCAGTTCACTGCCACCGGCGACCGCCGCCGGAAGCAGGAAGAAGTTGAAGCCAGGAACGAAAAAGACAAGGCCGAGAGAACCCGCGAAACCGCAAAAATACGCGAAATGCTCCCGAAAATACCGCAAGCGGTCGCGAAACCCCATTTGCATGGCTTCAAAGGAATAATCCGCGCAATCGAAGGAGACGATCAACAAGAAACCGAACGCCGCCGCCAGATTCACGCCGGGAATCCAAGTCGCGACGAAAAGAAGCGCGCCGAACATCGCGAACAATAGGGTTTTCAACAGGGAAACCACGAACATGCGCGCGGACACCCGAAGCCACGGGACGAAACGAAACGGCTTGTCCTCGAGGAGGGCGAGGGCGATGAGCGAGCGCTCGGCCAGCAACGCGTAAAACGGCGAGCCGACGAGTTTCGTGAACAGGTAGGAAACGTAGAGGACCGCCAGGAGCAGGACCGGCCAAGAAAAAATGACCGCGGCCCAATAAAGCGGCGTGCGCAGGGCCTCCGGCGCGAACTCGAGGCCAGCGGCCCACGAACCGATCCAGGCGCCGGCGTGCCCGAACGCCCACACCAGGCCCGAAACCAGGAAGGTCATCCCGATCGCAAGCGGGGCGACCGCGAACGGCCACAAGCCCGGCGTGCGGCCGAGCAGACCGAAGCCGCGGAAAAAAGCGCCGAAGCCGGCCGCGAAACGGGCGAGCGGATCGATCATAAGTTCGGGTCCCCCCCTCCGCTCGCGGCGGGAACGGAGGGCTGAGGGCCGCGTTTCCCCGCTTTCTTCTCGTACGCCTTTTCCAAAGCATCATCGGGTTCGACGACCCGGCCGCGGATCCGCTCGCGGCGGGCTTTGGCTTCGGGCGTGAGCCCAGAGCCCTCGAGCGGCTGGTCCAGCAGGCGCAGCAGCTTTTTTTCCTGGTTGGCGACGAACGCGAAGATCTCCTCCACTTGCGCCGACCGGTCCTTCTCAGCCGGCGCGCGCGCCGCTTTGAGCGCGCGCGAAAGCTCCAACGCTTTTTCCACGAAGGACCACTGCCGATCCTGCGTCGCGCGCTTGGCCGTCACGGGATCATCGGCCGGGTCCGCCGGCGGCGGCGTGCTCACGACGTTCCATATCTCGGCGTAAACGCGAATCAACTCGCGCGCGGCCTCCCGCGAATACGCGCCGGCCTCCAGTTCCGCCGCCTGCAGGAGATAGAGCTGCGTCCGCTCGATGGGGCGCAACGTGTCCTCGAAATCGCCCCACGCGATCGTCCGCAAAGACATTCGACCCATGTGGTACAGGGTGCGCGGCAGCCACTCGGGCACGGCTCGGCCCCCGCCTTCGCCGCCGTAGGCCTGATTCCGCAGCCGGGAGATCCCGACCTCGCCCTGCGCGTAATACTTCATCGCTTCGTCGATGTTGCCGACGCGCGCGTACGCGGCCGCCAAGCGCGCGGGCATCTCCGCGATCGCGATCTCTTCAGGCAGGTGATGGACCCGGGTCCGCGCGTCCATCAACGCGGCGACGGTGCGCGTGTCGTCGTTCCTCGCTTCGTAACAAAACGAAAGCCGGTAAAGGGCGAGCGCCTGGAGTTTCGGCGCGCGCGCGGTCGCGCGGACGACGTCCCGGTATTTCTGTTCGGCCTCCGCCCAGCGGCCCAACCCTTCCAGCGCGCGACCCGTGTTGTAGACCGCGACTTGGGTGTACGGCGAGGTGGGCTCGGCCTGGAGACCCTCTTCGAACGCCGTGATCGCGCCTTTGTAATCCTCCTGCTCGAGCTGGCGCACGCCGCGCCGGTAGGACATCGGACCTCCCGCCGCCGCCTGGGAGCGCGGGTCCTCGAAAATCCCCATCGCCGCGCCGACGGTCGAGCGCAAAAGCGCGCACGACACGGACGACGCCGCGACGATCAGAATGAAACAGGCCCGGGCGACCCCGGCTCCACGCATGCGGTCCATCACTTGTTTTCAGCCCCCTCGGCGAGCCGAGCGGACAGGCGCTCGAGGTCCCTCAAGCCATGAACGTCCTGGTCGTACTCGGGGAGGCGGAACATCCGCGCGCCGGCCCGCGCGGATTTGGCGAACTCCTCGTAAAGATCGTATCTGACCGCGTGGAACCGCTTGAACCGTTCGTAGAAATCCAGGACCTTTTCGCGCGCGGGCCCCGAGGAAACGCCAAGGGCCGCCGCGTCTTCGTCCGCATCCGACCCCTCGGGGAGCCAGACCGGGAACGCGCGGTTGATCACGATGGCTTCGAGCGCGAAGCCCATCTTGCGCAACGCCGCCTGGAGGTACTTGGCTTCCTCGAGCTTGGCCGCGTCGAAACTGGTGATGACGACGAATTTCGTCCGCGGCCCCGAAAGCAGCTTCTGCACGGCGACGCTGCGGTCGCGCAGGGTCGCCTGCACGGAACGGACCGCGGCGAAGAAATCGATGAGTTCTTCGATGAACTGGCCGCCCGTGAGCGTTTCGAGGGACTTCAGGACCGTGCGCGTACCGCGGCTCAACAGGCCCGAGATGAGCCCGCCGGAGCCGGGCCGGGCCGCCTCGATGAACCATTTCGTGACCGAATCCTGGAAGAGCGAGTGGATCCGCTGCGGCGCCATGAGGAAATCCATGGCGTGTTTGGTGGGCGGCGTGTCCAGGATGACGAGATCGTATCGCTCCGACTCGACGGCTTCCAGCAACCGCTCGAGCGAAGTGAATTCCTGCGAACCGCTCAGCGTGGTCGAGAGTTGTTGATAGAGGCGGTTGCCCAGGATCCGGTCGGCCGCGGCTTTGCTCTTGGCGTGGCGGACGATGAACTGGTCGAAGGTTTTGCGCGAATCGATGACGGCGGCGAAGAGCTCGCCCCGATACGACTGCCCGGGGACGCGCTTTTCCGAATCGTCGGAGAGGTCCAGGCCGAGCGCCGTCGCCAGCCGTTTGGCCGGATCGACGGTCAGCACGAGCACGCGCGCACCCAACTGCGCCGCGCGCACGCCGAGGGCGGCGGCGACGGTGGTTTTTCCCACGCCTCCGCTGCCGGCGCAGACAATGACTTTCCGCGAGGAGAGGATTTCATCCAGCTCGGGTGAAGGCCGCGGTTCAGAGCCCATCGGCGCCACTTCCCGAAAACGCGGACGCGACCCGCTTGACGAGTTCGTCGGGTTTTTCCGAGTAAACCTGCGGAACCCGGTGCACCTCGGCGCCGGCGTCGAGCAGTTGCCCCAGGAACCGCGCCTGTCGCTCCTCGACGCCGAGGAGAAAGCCACTGAGTTCTTTGAGCCCCCCGCGCGCCTGGTCACGCAACTCCCGGAGTTCGGCCCGCGAAGCCGGCAACGGGACGATCTTGTTGGCGGCGAGCTCCGCATCGACGCCGAGCTCGGCCTTCAACGCGTCCCGAAGCTCCAAGGTCTCGACGACCGGGAGTTCCTCGAGAAGCGTGACCACGAGATAACCCGTCAACCCGGGATCTTGAATGACCTTCTGTATGTCGCGGCTGTGGTGCCCCATCGGACCGAACCGGATCGCCTCCATCATCCCCCTGGGCGCGCGAAACATCGCCAACGCATGGCCCGTCGCGAACGCGTCGACGACGACGAGATCGTAGGCGAGCGGGGGGCCGACCTTGCGAATGCCGCTCGTGATCTTGCCGAGGATGGCGATCTCCGAAAGTCCGGGCGCCACGTTGACCAACGAACGCATGACTTTATTCTCGAAAAACAAGCGGTACAGGCTTTCGACCCTGAGATAGTGAAGAACGTATTCGCGCAGGCAGCTTTCGCCGCTCCACAAAGCGAGATCGAAACCCTCGCCGGGGACGGGGCGAGGAACGTGATCGACGCCGTCGAGTTTCCAAAAGTCTTTGTAGTAGCTGTTCTCCCCGAGCTCGGCGAGGAGCACGCGACGGCCGCGGGCGGCTTCGGCCCGGGCGACACCGGCGGCGATCAGGCTTTTCCCGACGCCCCCTTTGCCCGTCACGAAGAGGATTTTCTGGCTCTTCCAACCCACGTCTTCGCCGCCTCTGGAGCCCTTCGCTGCGAGCTCCGGTGTTCTCTACAGGGCGTTCTTCCCGACGCATGGCAAAACCTTGCCTTTGCCATGCGATTCCCCTATAAATCCGGCTTCTTTCCGCCCACTTAAGGAGACCCTGATGAAGTCGACCCTCGAGACATTGTCCGCTCTGGAACGAAAGCTCAATATTGTCGTTCCCGCCGCCGAAGTACAAGCCGCATTTGAGCGCGCTCTCAAAGGCCTCCAGCAGCACGCGGCCGTCAAGGGCTTCCGCAAGGGCAAAGCGCCTCTCAACACCATTCGTCAGATGTTCGGCGCCAACGTCAAGCAGGACGTCGTTCAGGACATCGTGCAGACGCATTATGCCTCGGCCGTCGACGAGCACAGCCTGAACCCGATCAACTTCCCGGCCATCGAGTTCGACGATCTCGACGAAAACGCCGACTTCTCTTTCTCGGCCGAATTCGAGGTTCGACCCGAAGTGAAAGTGGCGCATTTCGAGAAGCTGCCGGTGAAGAAAGAAAAATTCGAACAGAACCCCGGCTTCGTGGAGCAAACGCTCGAGGACATCCGCAAGTCGCGAGCCGAGCTCGGTCCTGTCTTCGAGGACCGTCCGGCACAGATGGGCGACGTCGCCGTGATCGACTTCAAAGGCGAACTGCTCACCGGCCCGCTCGAGAACGGCGACGCCGAGAACCACCCGCTCGAGCTCGGCAGCAACAGCTTCATACCCGGCTTCGAGGAAGGCATCGTCGGCATGCGCCCTGGGCAATCCAAAGCGATTCAAGTGTCGTTCCCCGAGGGGTACCACGCCAAGGAACTCTCGGGTAAACCGGTCACATTCCAAGTCACCTTGAAAGAGCTCAAAAAGAAGACGCTTCCGGAATGGACCGACGAGTTCGTCGCCACCCTCGGACCGTACAAAAATCTCGAGGAACTCAAGAAAACGATCTCCGAAGATTACGAGAAGCGCGAGACGAACCGGATTCGGGAAGACCTCAAGAACCGCCTCATGAAGGTGCTCGTCGAGCGCAACCCGGTCGAAGTGCCAAAATCGCTCCTCCTGGAACAGAAGAAATCGCTCATCGAAGACTTCAAGAAACGCATGTCCCAACAGGGCATGGACGAGGAGCAGTTCGAAGAGTACCGCGGCAAGTGGGACGCCGACTTCAACGAGACGGCGAGGTTCATGATCCAGTCGAGCTTCCTGACCGACGCGATCGCCAAGGAATACAACCTTTACGCCGAACCGAAAGACCTCGAAGAAAAGCTCGCCGAATACGCGCGGCAGACCGGCATCGACGCCGCCCGCGTGAAGGAGTTCTACGACGACAAGGACCGCCGTTCGCGCCTGGCCTATCAGATCACCGAGGAAAAGGTCGTCGAATTCCTTGTTTCGAAAGCGGACCTGAAAGAAACGAGCCGCGCCGAGATCGAGAAGGAAGAAAACAAGAACTCGTAACGGCGCCGAGAGGGCCGCTCAGCCGGCAAGAAGGGCGCGAGCGAGCGTCGCGCCCGCGAACACGGCGGCGAGCCCCAAGGCCGGGCTCGCGACCATGTACACCGCCGCCCAGCCGATTTGCGATCGCTCGAGGAGAACGAGGCTTTGCGCCATGAACGCGGAAAACGTCGTCATTCCGCCGCAAAAGCCGACCGTCAGCACGACTCCGAGTTGCGGGGGAAGCGCCGCGCGTTCGGTCACGGCGACGAGCACGAACCCGGCGATCATGGAGCCGGCGAGATTGATGACGAACGTTCCCATCGGAGCCGGCCAGCCGGCCCTGGCCACCGCGAGGTCAGCGGCGTACCGGCAAAGAACCCCGGCCGCGCCGGCGACCGCGACCCAAAGCGTGATCATCGCGCGTCACTCCGATAGTTTCTGGCCCGCGGCGGGCCCCGCCGCGGTTTGAGGGCTCTCAGCCAAGGGGGCCGCCGCGGCCTCCACGGCGTGGAAGCCCCGCATGACTTTCCAGGCGCGCAGATAATTGAACGCCTGCAAGATCTGGAAATCCTCGGACAACAGCTTCTCCCTGGGTGTGAGCTCGCGCTTTTTCGCCGCGTCTTTCATCCACCAATACGCGATCGTGGGGTCCTCGGGGAGCTTGGTTCGCGGATTTTCCTTCTCCTTGATCTCGCGGTCTCCCGGCAAGTGGCGGGCGATGTCCTGCTCGCGGCGCACGTCGCGCCTGATCAAGGCTTTCTGGAACGCCTCCGGATCGACGTCTTCCAACGCGATGTCGGGCTTGATTCCCTCGGCCTGGATCGAGACCCCGTTCGGCGTGTAGTACCGCGCGACCGTCAGTTTCAGGCCGGAACCGTCGCCCAGGCGGACGACGGACTGCACGGAACCCTTCCCGAAGCTGCGGCTGCCCATCACGAGCGCGCGTTTGTTGTCCTGCAGGGCGCCGGCGAGGATCTCGCTCGCGCTCGCCGAATACTCGTTGATGAGGACGATGATCGGGAAGTCGGTGAAGCTGTTGTCCTTGCGCGCGTGAATGACTTCCTTGTCCTTCGACCTGTCGCGCCCGATCGTGCTGACGATGACGCCTTTATCGAGGAACAGATCGCTGATGCGGACGGCTTGGTCGAGAAGGCCGCCCGGGTTGCGGCGCAAATCGAGGATGAGGCCCCTGGTTTCCTTGTTGTTACGGACGTGGTTCCGGACCGTTTTTTCCATCTCGCCGGCCGAGTTCTCGATGAAGCTCGTCAGCCGGATGTAGGCGTAGCCGTCCTCGAGGTTCGTGTACTTCACCGATTTCACCTTCACCACGCCGCGGGCGATGACGAACTCTTTCGGCTTCTCGAAACCTTCGCGGAAGATCATCATCTTCACTTTCGAGCCGCGTTTGCCGCGCATGCGCTGCGCGGCCTCGGCGAGGCTCAAACCTTTGGTGCTCTCGCCGTTGATCTCGACGACGCGGTCCCCCGCCTTGATGCCGGCCTCCCACGCCGGCGTGTCCTCGATCGGCGAGATCACCGTGAGCACGTCGTTCTGCACGGTGATCTCGATGCCGAGGCCGCCGAATTCGCCGCTCGTCTCGGTTTCGAATTCCTTGTAGATCTCGGGCGGGAGGAAGTTCGTGTGCGGGTCGAGCTCCTGCAACATGCCTTTGATGCCGCCGTAGATCAGTTTCCGCGTGTCGACGTCCTCGACGTAGTACTGCTGCACGAGATTGAGGACCTTGGCGAAGATCTGCAGGTCCTGGTAGCGATCCTTGGCGGCCTTGGCGACGGCTTCGCTGTTGGCCGCGCCTGTGAGCAGGGCCCCGGCGCCCAACAGCCCCACGAACGCGAACGCGGCCGTCGGCCGGAAGATCTTTTTCATGCCATCCCCTCTCGATTGGCGCGGTCCTCGCGCCTCCCCTATTGTGTTCCCAAACGCGGCATCGTCGCAAGTTCGCCGGGGTCCGAACTCGGCACGGCGGAAACCGGCGCGTTCTCGGCCGCGATCCAATGCTTCGGGTTCTCGGGCTCGGAAAAGTGACGGATCTCGAAGTAAATCCCGTCATCGCCCCGACGCGACCCGCTCCCCGCTCCCGCGATGGCCTGGCCCTTGGAGACGCGTTCGCCTTCCCGCACGCCCACTCCCGATAGGTGCGCGTAAACCGTGTAGTAATGGTCCCCGTGGTCGACGATCACGGTGTGGCCGTACCCCTGAACCCAGCCCGAGTGCGCGACAGCGCCGTCGAAGACCGAACTCACGGGGGATCCGGCCGGCGCCGAGTACCGCCACCCTTTATGCCCGAGCTGGATCGAATGGCGCTCATCGCGGATCGGGCCGAAGTCCCGCACGACACGACCCGCGATCGGAGCGGGGATCCGCCCTTTCTTCTCGAAGAACGACGCTTTGAGGAGGTCGAGGAGCGATTCGTCCTCGACCGGCGCCCGCAGGGTCTCGGTCTTCGTCCGCAGCTTGCGGAGCGCGCGGAGGGTTTTCAGGTGCGACCTCTCGAGGCTCGAGACGATTTCGCTTTTCGCTTTGTGCTCCGTGGTGAGCAGGTCCTCCTGCGCGCGGATCCTGCGTTCGAGGCCCACCAAGCGCTCGACCTGGGTCTTGAGCTTTCGCCTTTGCCGCTCGTAAGCGGCGACGTTCCTCTGATAGCTGCGGATCAGGCGGTAATCGGCGTCCGTGACGATCTTCAGGAACTTGAGGGTCCGGTCGAACTCCAGCGAATCGGCGCTCGAGAAAAGAACGCCGACGTAACCCTCGCCCGAGAGTTTGTACAGCGTCCGCAGGCGCGCGCGCAGGAGCCCGCGTTGCTCCCCGATCTGGTTTTCGAGGCCGGCGATCACCTTGGCGATGCTCTGTGCGCCGTCCTGGACGTGGAAGAGCTCATCGGTGAGGTTGCCTTTTTCCTGGGAAATCCTCTTCATCCTCCTGGTGATGGAGTAAAGAGACCCGAGGATGCGGCGCTTTTCCGCTTCCGTGTCGATCAGGTTTTTTTTCGTTTCGACCAACGACTCCGCGAGCTCGCGCACGCCCGGCTCATCGGCTCTGGCCGGAGCCGCCGCGAGGGCCGTGAACAGAATGACGGCGCCGAAGGCGCGCGGCACGCGCGGACTCATGCGACTCTCTGACTCGCGGACCAACCGTCGTTTATGCGACGGACGGTGAAGTAAGCGCCCGCAGCGCCGACCAGCGCGCCGGAAACGAGGATCCCGAGGCTCGCGGCAAAGCCGAAGAACGCGAGATCCGGCGCCATGCGCGCGAACGCGAGCGAGGCCCGCAGCAGCTTCACCTCCCACAGGTGAAAGCCGAAATTCACCGCGAGCGAAACGGCCGCGGCGACCAACCCCATGAGAGCCCCTTCGAACACGAACGGCGCCCGGATCATCGACTGGGTCGCGCCGACGAGCTCGAGAATCTCGATTTCGTCGCGACGGGCCGAGATCGACGCCCGTACGGAATTCCCGACGACGAACACGCTGCCCGCGACCAGGATCAGGACGATCAGCCAGCCGCTCGCCGAGAGCGCCGCGACGAACGCGGAGTAGTTGCGCACCCAGCTCTGGCCGTACAGGACGTCCTCGATGCCTTTGAGCGGATCGAGCCCTGCCGAGATGGCTTCGAACGTTTCGGCGATCTTCCCGGCCGGGACGTCCTTCGCCAACGTGACCTGGTAACTCGCCGGGAAGGGATTGGCGAATTCCGAATCGGCCAAGAGATCGGGCGCGTGGCTCGCCATCTTCTCCTTGAACGCGGCGGTGGCCTTCTCTTTGGCTATGTACTCCACGGACCCGACGCGCGCGTCGCTCTGGAGGACCTCCCGCACTTTGTTCCGATCGCCCGGCGCGATGGAGTCCTCGAGGTAAACCGACATCCGCGCCGACTCGCCCCAATGCGACAGCAGGTTCTTCAAGTTGGAGGAAACCGACAGCACGAAGGCGACCACGGTGAACGTCGCGGCGAGCACGCTCAGCGTCGCGAGCTGCATTCCGGTATGGTGGACCCAGCTGCGGCGGAAACCACGGAGACATTCGTTCAATCGCATCGGCGCTCCCCCAATCGACCCATCGTCAGCGATCCATCGCGATCTGACCGCCGCGGATCTCGATCTGCCGCTTGGAACGCCTCTTGACGAGGCCGAGATCATGCGTCGCGACGAAAACCGTGGTCCCTTGGGCGTTCACCTTCTCGAGCAGGTCCATGATCTCTCCGCTCAAAGCGGAATCCAGGTTGCCGGTCGGTTCATCGGCGATGAGCACGCCCGGCTGGTGCACAAGCGCGCGCGCGATGGCCACGCGCTGCTGCTCACCGCCCGAAAGCTGCTCTGGAAACTGCGGGCTCTTGTAAGCCAACCCCACTTGCTCGAGGATATCCTCGACGCGGCGACGGACCTGCCCCGGGCGCTCACCGCGGATCTCCAGCGGCACCGCGACGTTTTCGAAGACCGTGCGGCCTTTCAGGAGGCGGAAGTCCTGGAAAACGACGCCGATCCGACGCCGAAAATGCGCGATCTCGCCCGATCGCGCCTTCGTGAGATCGTACCCCGCGACCCGCACGTCGCCGGAACTCGGCTTGTCGAAGCCCGAAAGCATTCGGAACAGGGTCGTTTTTCCGGCCCCGCTCGGGCCCGTCAGGAAGATGAACTCGCCTTTGTCGATCTCGAGCGAAACGTCGCGAAGCGCGTGCGTCGGCCCCGGATAGGTCTTGTAGACATGCGAGAAAAGAATCATGCCTACAGTCTACGGACGCCTAGAAGAGTTGACCAGAAACGAGCAGGTCCAGAATTTGCTGATGCTGCTCGCGCATGGCCAAACGTATGGCTTCGGGATCGCGGAGCTGCAAGCGGCTCAAGACTTCGGAATAGGGGGTCTTCACGCTCTTGATCACCGCGCCCGCTTGATACACGCGGCTGACGAGGAACGGGTTGTCGCGCCCCCAATCCTCGGTTTGAACGTGGAAGGTCAAGCCCCTGTACATGACGTCGGAGTTGAAACCCTTTTGCACGAGTCGAGTCCCCCACTGCGCTGGCCCGGGCTTGCTGCGCCGGTCGGGCTCGGGCGCAGCCATTGTCCCCGAGACGTCTCAATTTGACAAGCGCGGGCGCGAAGCGCGAAAGGCCGCCCGCCCCCTGTCGAGGGATTGATCATGTCGCGCGCGGATCCGTTTCCCGCGACACTCCATTTCCAGCCTCAAAGAGGGCCGCCCCCGATCCGATAAGTCCCCTTGTCGGACGAGTTTTCCCCGTTTCAAGCCGTGGTTTCCCGCGCCGCGAGGACGGGCGCCAAGGGTCTGGGAGCGAAGGACCCGCCAGGGGGAGATCGCCTGACAAGACGCTCGTGTTCCGAAAGGCGGGTCGTGAACGCATTCAAACGCTTGCCTATCGCCGCGGTTCCCGGGCTGCTGGCCGGCTTCCTCGGTTTCTCCTGCTCCACCAAGAAGGTGAACATCCCGGTGACGCCGGTGGCGCCGATCGCGAGCTATTGCCCGCACCTGCCGTCGCGCACGTTCCCCTCGCCGGTGACGATCTCGGGGGTCGCGCAATACCAGTTTCGAAACAACGGCAACGGGACCGTCAACGGCACGCCGAACCCCGTTCGGCACGCCGAAGTCGAGGTCCTCGATGCGGCCGGAGGGATCGTCCAATGCGCAGAAACGGACGGTTCCGGGGCGTTTTCGTTTCAGCTCCCGGCCGGCACCGGCGACTACACGGTCAAAGTGAACGCGCGCGCCAACAACGCCAACGTCAAGGCGTACGTGATGAACAACCCCACGGACAATTCGTACCACTCGATATCGACCTCCGTCGGGACGGCCGAAAGCGCGTCGCTGACGATGACCGCGCCCGCCACCGGCAGCGTCGTCGCCGGCGCGTTCAACATCCTCGACAAAATCTTGGACGCCAATGTCTTCCTGCGCGCTCACGCCTCGGCCGCGGAGTGCGCCGCGTTCGCCGGTTGCCCGACGTTCACCGTGGCTCCCCTCGCCTACGTTTACTGGACCGCGGGCTTCAACCCGAACGCCTACCTCGGCGGCGGCGCCGGCGGGGTCAGCTTTTTCCTCAAGGGCACGAACGAGTTGTACATCCTCGGGGGGATCGCGGGCGACGTGGATTCCTCGGATTGCGATCACTTCGACAATTCCATCATCCTGCACGAATACGGGCATTTCATCGAAGCCTCCTACTCCGCCAGCGATTCACCGGGCGGGCGGCACGCGCCGAACGAAGTGATCGACCCGCGCCTCGCATGGAGCGAGGGGTTCGCCAATTTCTTCCAAGCGGCCGTCACCGGCAAAGCGGTCTACCGCGACACCGAAGGCAACGTCAGTTGCGGGACCGGTTGCACGCAAGCGTTCCATGACGAGGACCTCGAAACTGTCGAGGCTTACGACGACCCCGCTACCATGGCGGCCGGCGAGGGCAACTTCCGAGAATTCGCGATCAGCCGCCTGCTCTGGGACGCGATCGACCCGCATCCCGTCTCCGGAGAAGGCGGCGCCGGCGATCCCCGGAACGATCTCGCGTTCGAAACCGTTCAGTCCCCCTTCGCGGAGGTCTGGACCGTGTTCACCGGGGCCGTGACGGGATTCAAGTCAGCATCGGCCCGATTCAGGAGCTCGGGGTTGTTCTTGTCCTTTCAACGAGCGGTCGCGGGCGGCCAGGACTGGGCGACGATCCGGGCACGCGAGGGGCTCTCAGGCGACCAACGCGACTTCGCGACGCCCGTCGCGGTCCCCGGCGCCTGCGGCCCGCAGACGCTGCAAGTGAACGGCGGCACGAACGGATCGTTCGAGGCGTCGAACCTGTTCTACGACAACGACTTCCATGCGCACTACCACGCGAGCGGCCCGTTGACGGTCCGGGTCGAGTACTCGCAACTCGGCGGGACGCCCGCCGACATCGATCTGATCGTATGGAAAAACGGTTTCACGTACGGCAAGCTGGGCGACGCCCTCGCGACCAGCCGCCGGAGCCGATCGACCGACGGAAGTACCGAGCAGATTTCGGTCACCGCGCCCGCCGGCTGGTATATGATCAACGTGATGGGCCTGCCCCACTCGACCGGCGCGGGCGGGACCGCGATGTCTTACGATCTCTACATCAACGGCCAAAAGGCCTGCCCGGACCCGTGAGGAGAGAGATGCCGAAGCGGAAACAGGACATCCTGCGGGACAGGAGGAGCGCGGCGATCGCCGCGCTCGGCGCGCTCATGATTCTCGCGATCGCCTGGATCGTGGCGATGCAGGACCTGCACTCGCTTTCGCAGTCCCTGGCGGCTCCGGATCCGACGGATCCTCTCCATCCCCGCTGGGACGCCGCCAAACGCGATCCGGCGACGGCGATTCATAAGATCCATAAGACCGAAGGCGTGATCCTGAGCGAGATCGAGGCGTTGACGGACGTCCCGCGGGTCACGGGCGCGTTCAAGCTCAAAGGCGTCGCGCGCGCGCGCGCTCCGGTCTCCGAGATGCGCTATTCATGGATCCTGTCCGAAAACGTGCGCGTCCGGGCGGGCGAGACGCAAGGTCTCGTCGCGGGCGTGAAGGCCGGCGACAGGCGCGAGTTCGAAATCGAATTGGAAGCCCTGGCTCCCGGCCCGCACCGCGTGATCTTCCGCGCGTGGCGCATGAAAGGCGGCGAGCCCGTCGGCAATTCCGCGCACTACGTGATCGATGGGGAAACTCCCGCGGCTCAAGGGGCCGCGCGCGTCCCGATCGGTTCCCCGCGTTCCCCCGAAGACATGCGCAAAAACGCCGTCCAGTAGGCGCGCGCGCGCTCTCTCCGGCGCGGTCAAACGGTTACGACTTCGAGATTCGGGTCGAACTGCTCGCGCAGGATCCCCTGGATCGCGTCCAGCGTTCCGGCGATGGAGCTGGGGCAGGTGCCGCAAGCTCCCTGATAGCGCACCTCGAGCGTGTGGCCCTTGAGGGCGATCACTTCCAAGTCGCCGCCGTCGCCCTGCAGGTACTGACGGACGGTTTTGTCGAGGATCTCCTCGATCTCCTGCACCTCGGGCGGCAGCTTCGAGCGATCGGCCTTTTTGCGCTCCTCTTCGAGCAGGAATTCGGCGTTGTGCACGGGCATGCCGCGCTGAATGACCGCCGTGACCTCCAGCCGGAGCGTGTCGACATCGGCTTCCTCGGCATGGGTGACGGTGATCACGTTCTCGAAAAAGTGCAGCTGGCGGACGCCGTCGATCTCGAAAAGATCCGAAGCCAGCCGCAAGCCGGTCGCCTCGCTCGGGCGGGTGAACGTCGCTTTGCCGACGCGTTTGACGTCGCGATTGACGACGAACTTGAGGGCGTTCGGGTTCGGAGTCGGCAGAACGCGGACCATGACGTCGGCGTCGCTGTTGTTCGGGACCTGTGCGGCGGCCATCAGAAAAACTCCTTGGCTTTGACGAGCGCGCTCCTCAGCGCCTCGACGTCTTCGAGCGAATTGTAGACGGAAAACGACGCGCGCGCCGTCGCCGGGACGCCCAATCGCCTCATCAACGGCTGGGCGCAGTGATGGCCCGCTCGGATCGCGATGCCTTCCTGATCGACGAGGCTGCCGATGTCCGACGGATGGATGCCATCAAAAACGAAAGAGACGATCGCGGCTTTCCTCGGTGAATCGCCGATGATCCGTAATCCCGGCACGGATCGCAGGGCCCGGGTCGCAGCCTCGAGCAGCCCGCGCTCGTGGGCTTCGATATTCCCGAGGCCCAGCGCATTGACGTAGTCGATGGCCGAACCCAAACCGATGGCGGCCGAGATCGAAGGGGTTCCCGCTTCGAATTTCTGCGGGATCGGGGCGTACGTCGTCTTCTCGAAGGCGACTTCCGAAATCATGCTGCCGCCGCCTTGGTACGGGGGCATGGCTTCCAACAACTCGGCCCTGCCGTACAGGACTCCGATCCCATAGGGTCCGTAGACCTTATGCCCGGAAAACGCGAGGAAATCGCAATCGAGGGCTTGGACATCGGTTTCGAGGTGCTGGATCGCCTGGGCCGCGTCGACGACGACCCGCGCGCCGACCGCGTGAGCGGCGTCGACGAACGCTTTGACGTCGGTGACGGTCCCCAGGGCGTTCGAACACCATGAAATCGCCACCAATCTCGTTCTCGTGGACAGCAGGCGCGAGTACGCCGCGAAGTCGATCTCGCCCGAATCGGTGACCGGGATCGCTCGGACCCGCGCTCCTCGTTCCCCGGCGATCATTTGCCACGGCACGATGTTCGAATGGTGCTCGAGCTCCGAAACCAGGATCTCATCTCCGGCATTGAGATTCGCTCGGCCGTACGTCTGCGCGACGAGGTTGATCGATTCGGTCGTCCCGCGGGTGAAAACGACTTCCGCCGGGCTCGCCGCGCCGATGAAGGCGGCGACTTTCGCACGCGCCGCCTCGTACGCGATCGTTCCCTGCTCGGCCAGGTAATGCGCCCCCCGGTGCACGTTGGAGACTTCGTCCTCATAGTACCTGGTCATGCGATCGATCACCGGGCGCGGCTTGAGAGTCGAAGCCGCGTTGTCGAGATACACGAGGCGGCGGTCGCGAACCCGGCGCGACAGCGTCGGGAAGTCAACCCTGATCTTTTCCGGTTGAAAGCCGCTCATGTCGCCTCCACTTTCAGGCCGCGCACGGCCGCGCGCACGGGCGGCAGCAAGGCCTCCCGGAGAGCCTCGCTCGACAGGCGCGTGACCACGTCCTGCGCGAAACCCTCGGCCAGCATCGCGACGGCCATCTGCTCGGGGATGGCGCGGCTCTTGAAGTAGAACAGGTGCTCCGGATCCAGGCGCCCGATGGTCGCGCCGTGCCCGGCCTTCACGTCGTCGGCGAAGATCTCGAGCTCCGGTTTCGTATCGACTTCGGCCCGCGGGCTCAGCAGAAGGTTGTTGTTGAGCTGCGAAGAGCTCGAACGTTGTGCGTCCTTCGCGATCCAAACGCGCCCGTTGAAGACCGCGCGCGACTCGCCGCCAAGGATGCCTTTGTAAAGCTGGGAACTCGTCGTATCGCCGACCGCGTGCTCGATCGCGGTATGGTGGTCGGCGTGCTGCCGGCCGCGCGTCAGATACAAGCCGTCGACCGTCGCTTCGGCGCCCGCCTCCGCGAGGCGCACCTTCAGATCCTGGCGCGAGAGCTTCGCGCCGAGCGAGATCTGCAGGCTCTCCAAGCGGCTGCCGCGGGATTGCCAGGAACGCGTCGTCCCGAAATGGAAACTCTCGTCGCCTTCCCGCTGCATGCGGACGTGGCTCAGCCGCGCGCCCTCGCCGAGGTGCAAGTCGGTGACCCCGGCCGTGAGATAACCGGCGCCGTCAGCGCCTCCGTGGCTCTCGATCACGCGCAGCGAGGAACGCGCGCCGGCCAGAACGATCACCCGCGGGAACGAAGCCGTGAGCCGGCCGCTTCCCGGAAACGCGCCGGTGTGGATAAAGTTGAGGAAAACAGGAGCTTCGAGTTCCACGGACCCCTCGGCGACGATCAATGCGGCGTCGCGGAACAAGGACGCGTTCATCGCCGCGAACGGCGTTTCGGCGCCCTTGTGCGCGGCCGAAGCGAAAATCTCGCGCAACCCGGTCAGAGCGCTGCGCACCGGAGCGCCCTCGGCGCGCAGGGCCGCGCTCAAAGGCAGAACGTGCACACCGGGAGTCTCGGGGAAAACGGACCATTGGGGAACGAATCGCCCGTTGACGAAAACCAGGTTCGCCGCGGTCCGACTTCCCGAAGAGCGCGGGCGAAGGCCCGCCGCTTCGAGCGCGGAGAGGGTCCGCGCGTCGGCTCCGGCGGCGTCGAGTATCTCGCTCTCGGCGACGTCCCGCAGGCTCGTGTATTTCCAGGCCTCATCCTTGCGCGTCGGCAACTCGCGCGCGCTCCAATCGGCCAGCGCGGCCTCGCGCTCGCGCTCCAGCCACGCGAGCGGGGTCCCGGCCAGCGCCGGCAGCGCTCGATGGGCTTGCAGCTCGGCGTAGATCTGTCTGAGGCTGTCGACGGCGTTGCCCATCTCACTTCACCAGCCAGTCGTACCCGCGCTCCTCGAGCCGGCGCGCGAGGGACTTATCTCCCGTCTCCACGATCCGGCCGTCGGCGAGCACATGAACGAAATCGGGCACGATGTGATCGAGCAGGCGCTGGTAGTGCGTGACGAGGACGATCCCGTTCTCTTTCGTCCGCAGGCGGTTGACGCCTTCGGCGACGATCCGGAGCGCGTCTATGTCGAGCCCCGAATCGGTCTCGTCCAGGAAGGCCAGGCGCGGCGAGAGCACGGCCATCTGCAGGATCTCGTTGCGCTTCTTCTCGCCGCCAGAGAAGCCGACGTTGACGGGGCGGTCGAGAAAACGCGGGTCCATCTTCACGACCTCGAGCTTCTTCTCGAGGAACTGGGCGAACTGCGCCTCATCGAGCTCCTGCGCGCCCTGATGCTTGAGGATCGAATTGAACGACGCGCGCAGGAACGCGGAGTTGGACACGCCCGGCACCTCGATCGGGTACTGAAACGCGAGGAAGACCCCTTCCTTCGCCCGCACGTCGGGCTCCATCTCGAGCAGGTCGCGCATCTGGAAGTTGACTTCGTACCTCAACGTCCCGCCGGTCACCTCGTACGCCGGGTGCCCGGCGACGACTTTCGAGAGCGTGCTCTTGCCCGAACCGTTCGGGCCCATGATCGCGTGCACCTCTCCCGGGCGGATCGTGAGATCGAGGCCCTTGAGGACCTTCTTGCCTTCGACGGCGACGGACAGATTCTTGATTTCCAGAAGCGCTTGCGCCATTTCCCTTCACCCCGAACCGTGACTTCGGAACGCCGCCGGTCACCCGACGCTGTTCTCCAGTTTCATTTCGATCAGTTTCACCGCCTCGACCGAGAATTCCAGCGGCAGTTGCTTGAAGACGTCCTTGCAGAAACCCTGCACGAGAATCGAGATCGCCTGCTCGGTGTCGAGACCGCGCGAGCGCAGATAGAACAACTGGTCCTCGCTGATCCGCGACGTGGTCGCCTCGTGCTCGAGGACGGCCGTGTCGTTCTTGACCTCGATGTAGGGATACGTGCTCGCGCTGCACGAGTCGCCGACGAGCATCGAATCGCATTGCGAATAATTCCGCGCGCCCGCGGCCGAAGGCATGATCTTGACCTGGCCGCGGTACGAGTTCCTCGAGTGCCCGGTCGAAATGCCCTTCGAGATGATCGTGCTCCTCGTGTTCCTGCCCACATGGATCATCTTCGTCCCGGTGTCGGCCTGCATGTGGTCATGCGTGAGGGCCACGGAGTAGAACGCGCCCTGGCTGTTCTCGCCCAGCAGCAGGCAACTCGGGTATTTCCAGGTGATCGCGGAGCCGGACTCGACCTGCGTCCACGAGATCCTGGAGTTCCGGCCCTGGCACTTCCCCCGCTTGGTGACGAAGTTGTAGATGCCGCCGCGGCCTTCCTTGTCGCCCGTGTACCAGTTCTGCACGGTCGAGTACTTGATCTCGGCGTCGTCGAGCGCGATCAGCTCCACGACCGCCGCGTGCAGCTGGTTCTCGTCCCGTTGCGGAGCCGTGCAGCCCTCGAGATAATTCACGAAGCTGCCCTCGTCGGCGACGACGAGCGTGCGCTCGAACTGGCCCGTCTCGGAGGCGTTGATGCGGAAATACGTCGACAAATCGATCGGGCAGCGCACGCCTTTGGGGATGTAAACGAAGGATCCGTCGGTGAACACCGCCGCGTTCAGGGCCGCGTAAAAGTTGTCGCTGACGGGGACGACCGAGCCGAGGTACTTGCGCACGAGCCCCTCGTGCTCGCGCATGGCCTCGGAGATCGAGCAGAAGACGACGCCGTGCTTTTCGAGCGTTTCCTTGTGAGTCGTGCCGACCGAGACGCTGTCGAAGACCGCGTCGACCGCCACGCCGCTGATGCGCTTCTGCTCGGAAAGCGGGATCCCGAGCTTCTCGAACGTCCTCAGAAGCTCGGGATCGAGTTCGTCGAGGCTCTTGGGGCCCTCGCCTCTCTTTTTGGGCGCCGAGTAATAAATGATGTCGTTGAAGTCGATCTTCGGGTACCGCACGTTGGCCCACGCCGGCTCTTCCATCGTGAGCCAGTGGCGATAAGCCTTGAGGCGGTACTCGAGCATCCACTCGGGCTCGTTTTTCTTCGCCGAGATCAGGCGAATGACGTCCTCGCTGAGGCCTTTGGGGACGGTATCGGTTTCGATATCGGTGATGAAGCCGTATTTATAGTCGCGCTCCAGGTCGAGCGCCTGATTCTTGTCACCCATGGTTCACTCCACCCCCGACAGCTGATGACCGGCTTCGGCGACGAGACCGCGCAGCTCGACCGGCTGGCTTCTGGGGCCGGCGACGCGGCCATCGAGAAGCTCCCCGACAGCGAGGCCGCGGTAGAATTCGATGATCCGGCGGTTCAAGAGCGTGATCGGTGAAACGACGTTGCAGCTCTGGCGCAGATCACAGCCGCCAGGCTCCCCGTGCAGGCATTTGGCGATTTCAACCGGACCGATGACCATTTCCATCACTTCGTAAAGGGAAACGCGACTGAGATCTTTGACCAACTGGTAACCGCCGTGCGCTCCCTGCTCGGAACGCACGAGGCCGCGGCCGGCCAGCATCTGCATGACCTTGGACGTCGCTTCGAACGGACAGCCGTACAGGGCGGTGAGCTCTTTGATCGTGGTCAACTCGCCCGGCTGCTTGGACCGCATATGCTTCAGCCCAATCAGCGCGTACTCGACTTTGCGATTAATCTTGTTCATTTCCGGACCTCGATCCAGTATGTTTCGCCTCGTAAATTGCCGAGCCGCCCCAAAAATCCGAAGGATTTCAGACGGGAGGCAAGGCGTGGAAACGCACTGGAATGCAGCTGAAATCTAATCGAGAATGACTAGACGGTCAATTTAATTACGACTGTTTTAGTCGCAATTAGGCGAATGGAATAGCTGCTTTTGTCTGACGAAAAACGAAAAATTTTAGATATTTGGATTATGTCGGCAACAATTCGAATTCTTTTCATATCTTTGCTCTTCATCGGAATCGGACTGACTGGGCTGTGGGTTTATATGCGTGACGCTGGGCTAAACAAGCCGATTTCACCGGTTCGCCACCCATTCTTCGACGATCGACCTGAGGAAAAGCGGTTTCTGATCGCCGATCCCCGCAAGACCGATCGGCCGTTCGTCTCGCTCGACGAAATCAAAGAGACGACGGCCATTCACCCGAACCTGATCCTTTGGCTCGACGTCGCTATGACCGGAGACGGGACCTTGGTCGTGATGCGCGACCTCACCGCGCCGGCGGCGCGCCCTGGGGCCCCCCTCCCCCTCGTTTCGTTCGCGCGCGATGAAGAGCTCGGCGTCGGAGCTTCGGTCCCGAGGCTGAGCGACGCGCTCGCAGCCGTTCCGAATCACCGTCTGGTGCTCAACATCCGCGAATACCGCCCGACCGCGGATGAAAAACTCGTGACCGAGATCGAAAACGCGAAGGCCGGCGATCGCGTGCTGATTCAAAGCGACATCGACGGCTTCTTGCGCGACATGCGCTCACGGCGCGCGGCCTGGCTGTTCGGAACGAGCCAAGCGCAGATCACCCAACTTCTCATGCTTCTGCCATTCGGGCTCGAGACCTCGGCCCCCCTCAAAGGAGACGTCTACGTCACGCCGGCCTCGCGCGACCGCTCATGGCTCGTGAAACCCGAAGTCGTGGCCGAAATCCATCGGCGCGACCGCCGGGTTTTCGCCGGTCCGATCGACGACGAAACGACGGTCGAGCGGCTTCTCGAACTCGGCGTCGACGGCCTGATCACGACGCGGCCCGAAGCGTTCCTGCGGTTCCTGAACTGACGCGCGTTTGCGGGCGGCGAGAACCCGACCCAAGTCTGGACCATCGCGGGGCATTCGGGGTTGATCTGCGCCGCCGCCCGTTTTAGCCTTTGAGTCTATGTTTACCAGCATGTTCATCAGCGTTGCCCAAGCAGCTCCCTCGGCCGCCAAAGTCGGCGTGAAAGCCGGCGTCCTGGACTCCATCCTGGCGGCCTCGCTTCCCGTCCAGCTCCTCCTCCTCGTCCTCGTGGCCCTGTCCATCGTTTCGTGGGGGATCGCGCTCGGCAAATGGTCGCAGTTCAAGGGCTTCGAGTCCGCGAACGCCGCCTTCGTCGACCGGTTCTGGAAAGCGATCTCTCTCGAATCCGTTCACGAAAAAATCTCCGACTTCCCCGACAGCAATATCGCGCGCGTGTTCAAAGCGGCGTACCTCGAGCTCCAGCGCATCGCCGACTCGGCGCTCAGCGGCGGCGGAGCCGCCGGCACGGCCCCTCGCCTGAGCGGCCTCGACAACTTGGAACGCGCGCTCCGCAAGGCCGTCGACACGGAACTGGCCGCCGTGGAGTCACGGCTGAATTTCCTCGCCACGACCGGCAGCACGGCGCCCTTCATCGGCCTGCTCGGCACGGTCATCGGCATCATGACTTCTTTCGGCCACATCGCGGCCACCGGCTCCGCGAGCCTCGCGGTCGTCGCGCCCGGCATCTCAGAAGCTCTCTTCGCCACGGCCGTCGGCCTGTTCGCCGCCATCCCGGCGGTCGTCGCTTACAATTTCTTCATCGGCCGGGTGCGGCGGCTCGAGATCAACTTGACCAATTTCAGCTCCGATTTCCTCAACATCGCGAAGCGGAACTTCTTCAGGGAATAACGATGGCGTTCAGTGGCTCGGGAGGCGGAAAAAGCCGGATGACCATGAGCGAGATCAACGTCACGCCGCTCGTCGACGTGATGCTCGTTCTCCTGATCATCTTCATGGTGACCGCTCCGATGATGCAGCAGGGCCTCGACATCGACCTGCCGGAGACCGCGGCGAGCGGCGTCCCCACCGATGACGAGCCGTTCGTGCTCGTCATCCGCAAGAACAAGCACGTCTACGTCGGCGACACGCGCCTTCACGACGGCCAATTGCGCGCCAAGCTCGCGGCGATCTTCGAGAAGCGGCCCAACAAGCAGATCTATCTCCAGGCCGACCGCACGGTCGATTACGGTTACGTCGCCGAAGTGATGGGCGAGATCCGCGCGGCTGGGATTTTCAACATCGGACTGGTCACCTTGCCGAAGTCGGGACAGTGAACCGATCAAATGCCTTGAAGCCACCGAAGCCCTACGACGCCCCCCGGCCCGCGATGGATCCGGGCGACGACGGCCTCGGCCGTCACCTCGGCATGTCGGTCGCGCTCCACCTGTGCGTGCTGGCGTTGCTCACCCTGCGCGCGGTGTTTTACCCCACGGAACCGCTCGTCCTCGAACGCGCCATCCGCGTGGACATGGTCGGCCTTCCGGATAAACAAGCCAAGCTCCCCCCGACGAAAGCGGAGGCCAAGCCCGAACCCAAACCGGAACCGAAAGTCGAGCCAAAGCCCGAGCCCGCCAAACCTGACAAGGTCGTTCTGCCGGATAAGCCGAAGCCGCCGACGGACAGCGTGAAAATCAACCTCGATAAGGCCAAAGCGAAACAAGACTCCGCGCTGAAACGCCTCGAGGCGCTGCGCCGACTCGAGGCGGAAGCGGCGGCGAACAAGGCCAAGCCGGCCGCGGCGCCGGCCCTGGTCAAGGGCAACGAGCTGTCGCCGGGCTCATCTCTGACGGGCATCGCGAAGCTCGAGAACGACGGCTATTTGACGTCGATCGACAGCCACGTCAAACGGCACTGGGACGTGCCGAACTTCCTCGCCAACGCGAATCTGAGCGCATCGATCGTCATCTACCTCGACGAGCGCGGCAACGTGATCAAAAAGCGCATGGTCAGGTCGTCCGGCAACCAGATTTTCGACCAGACCGTCCTGAGCGCGATCGAAAAAGCGTCGCCGTTCCCGACGCCACCGAGAAAGCTCGTCAACATTTTCATGGTGGACGGGATCCAACTCGGATTCCCCGAATAAAGGAGACCGCATGAAGCCTCATAACCTGACCGCCGCCCTCGCCGCCGCCCTCACCGCTGGTCTCGCGCTGTCCGCGGCGCAACCCGCTCGGGCCCAGGAGGCCGGCGGGAGTTCCATCTACATCAAAGTCGGCGAGGCGAATCTGAAGCGCAGCCTCATCGCGCTGCCGGCCTTCCAGTACCAGGGGAGCCCCTCCGCGGCGAAGAACCCCCTCCGCGTCGGCAAGGAGCTGTTCGACACCGTCAGCAACGACCTCGCGGTCAGCAATTACTTCGAGTTCGTCAACCAAAGCGCCTTCCTGGAAGATCCGGCGAAAACCGGCCTGCGGCCGGCGCCCGGCGCGACCGGCGGGTTCGATTTCGAGAAATGGAAGCCGCTCGGCGCGCAATTCCTGGTCCGCGCCGGCTACCGCATCCTGAAGAACGAGCTCACGTTCGAGGCGTACCTGTACTTCGTGCCGCAGGCCAAAGTGGTCCTGGGCAAGACGTACAAAGCGAACGTCGATGACGCGCGCACGGTCGCGCACACCTTCGCCAACGACATCGTCAAGGAACTCACCGGCCAGCGCGGGATGTTCCTGAGCAAGCTCGTCGTTTCGCGCTCGACGGACAAAGGGCAGAAAGAGATCTTCGTGATGGATTGGGATGGCGCCAATCCGAAGCAGGTCACGAGCCATAAATCCATAGCGCAGTCGCCGGCGTGGGCCCCGGACGGCAAAACCATCGCGTACACGGCGTTCGCCTACCACGCCAAAGAGAAGACCAGGAACGCCGATCTGTTCTCGTACGAGCTCGCCACAGGACGGCGCTGGCTGCTGTCGTTCAAAAAGGGCATCAATTCGGGAGCGGCGTTCATGCCCGACGGGAAGCACCTCCTGCTCACGGTCTCATCGGGCGGGAACCCGGACATCTACCGCATGACCGTCGAAGGCAAGAACGTGATCCCCCTCACCAACGGCCCCCGCGGCGCGATGAACGTCGAGCCGAGCATGAGCCCGGACGGGAGCAAGATCGCGTTCTCCTCCGACCGCAGCGGGCGCCCGATGATCTACGTCATGGACAGCGGCAACAAGGCCAGCCCGAAACGCATCACTTTCGCCGGGGAATACAACTCGACCCCTCGCTGGTCGCCGGACGGCAAGCGCATCGTCTTCGCGGGATTCGATAAAACGCACTTCGACATTTTCACGATGAACGCCGACGGCACGAACATGATCCGCCTCACCTCGGCCAAAAAGCCCAACGGGCGTATGGCCGACAACGAAGATCCGAGTTTCTCGCCAGACGGCCGGCACGTCCTGTTCGTTTCCAACCGGACCGGGAGCCGGCAGCTTTTCATCGTGAACGCCGACGGGGAAAATGAACGGCAGATCACGTTCGGCCGGCACGATCACTTCAAGCCGCAATGGTCCCCGTTCCTCGACTAACAGCGGGTCGCGCGAGCGCCCTTCATAGCCCGAGCGCGCGCTTTCGTGATAACCTCGCACTGATGGCATCACCGAAGCGCGCGGCCCGATTCGCACTCCTCCTGGTTTCACTGATCTCGCTTGCGCGCGCGGATATCGCGCACGCGCAGGCCGTGGTCGACCCGGCGCTCTTGACCGGCGCGAATGCGGCCGATCAGGCCCCGCTCGAACCGGTCACTCAACCCGGTCAATCGCTCGAACCCGCCCAGCAACCTCCGCCAATGACGGCGCCAGGAACGACGCCAGGAGCGGCGCCGGGGACGCCCCCTCCGATGACGCCGGGAGGATCCGTCGCTCCGACGTACGGAGAACCCGTCGCTCCGATCGTTTCCCCGGGAGGCGGCGCGAACGCTCCGTCAACCGGCCTTGACGGTCGATCGGTTCCGCCTCCCTCTATCCCTCCTTCTCCTGGAGCGGTTCCGCCGCCGTTCGGCGCGCGCGGCCACGACGGCATGAACGCGCCATTGAACGAAGCACCGCCCGGGCCTCCGGTACCTTCCCAAGTCATCGATGTGCGGCGCGAAGACAAAGTGAAAAAGAAAACGCTCGCCGTCTTCCGCACCTCGATGGGCAATTTCACGGCGCGGCTCCACACGCGGGAAGCCCCGCGCACGGCCCAGCATTTCATCGATCTCGTGCGCGGGGACAAAGAGTTCTCCGACGCGAAAACGGGCCAAAAAACCAGAAGACCGTTCTACAACGGCCTCATTTTCCATCGCGTGATCAAGAACTTCATCATCCAGGGGGGCTGCCCGTTCGGCAACGGCACCGGAGGCCCCGGCTTCACCATCCTCGACGAGTTCACGCCCAGCCTGCGCCATCGCAAAGCGGGCATGCTGTCCATGGCCAACAACGGCGACGCGAACACCAACGGGAGCCAGTTCTTCATCACGCTCGGTCCGCAACCGGACTTCGACGACAAATACACGATCTTCGGCGAAGTGATCCGTGGCATGGATGTCGTTTACGACATCGCCAACGTGAAAGTCGGCCCCACCGACCGACCGATCAAACGCATTTACATCATCGCCATCGACATCCTCGAGGAATGAGAGAAAAACGAAGCGCTGGGCGGGAGAAAACCCACGCGTTCGCGAGTTCCGGCGTGGAGGAGGGGTCCAGGGATTCGGCAAAAGGCTTCCCCCGCCGAAGCCCTTAGATGGTGTCCTCGATTTGACCTAGGTTTTTGACAGTCGCCAACCATTTGCGTCACTCGTGTTCAGCAGCCGAAAATCGTCTCTTTCGGTGCCTCTGAAGAGATTCATAAATAATTGATTCTAATCAATTTATTAAATAATTCCAGAGGCCGTGGAGCGACGCTGAAGGCCCTTTCCTTGCACATTGCTTCCAGCTATGGACGCCCAGAAAGCCAAACGCCTGCTTCGCAACTCCACCGCGGCGCTGCTCGCAGCCTACGGTTTTGCCGCCGTGTTCTCCCCGGCGGCGCAAGCGCGAAACCAGGAGCCCGCCGGGCGGGAAAAACAATCGGTCCCAAAAACATCGGCTCACGGGGCGCCGCTGATCCCGACGGCCCCTCCACCCAGCACGCGCTCGCTCGATCCCAAGGCGAATCCGCCGGGCGCCGGCCCACAGCGCTCGACGCATCTCTTCGATTTCCGCCACCCGCAAACAAAAGAAACCATGCGCGTGTACGCCGGGCATTCGAGCGACGAAACGCTCCGCAGATTCTCACCGAAGAACTGGACGGGACGCCTAAAGCAGAACAAAGAGCTCTGGAACAGCTTCACCAACTGCGGGACCCGCCACAACGGCGTCATCAACGAACTGATCGAGGAGATACCGCTGGAAACGCTCGGTTTCGCCTTGTTCACGCTTGGACAGAGCTGGATGATGTCGGGCGGCGATCCAGGCGCCCTCAAACGCCTTTACGAACAAAACATCGCGGACCCGGTCGCATACGTCGCGATCATCACATTTGTCGGCGCGTTCCAGGGGACCGACGTCTTCTTCCGGATGACCGGATTGACATTCGATCCTTGCAAAGGCAGGACGCAGCGGACTCTCTACCAAACCGCGGCCGGGCGCGTATTCGGCAACGCCCCCCTTTTGCCGGCGGCCAACCGCTTCCATAAGATCTTCGGCCCGCTCGCCCCGGGAATAGCCATGGGCGTCGGCATGGGCGCGAGCGTCTTCGTCAGCGACATCCTCAAAGACAAGGACATGCAGCTGTGCGTGCAAAGCAAAGTCATGGACGTCGACAAAGACGCGAGCGCCGAGGCCTGTGAGCGCGCCTACGAGGTATGGACGGTCGGCCGCAAGATGAACCAATACTTCCCGGACATCTTTTCGATGGTCGCATCCTACTTCATCAGCAGCTACGCGGCTATGCCCGCTGCGATGGGAGCCGCCAGTTACGTCGGTAAAGTCGCCGCGAACGGCGCGAGCCGCTTCATTCCGGTCATCTGGAATAAAATCACGATCGCCTGGAAAGCCAGCTTGTTCGCGACACCGAACGCCATTCAATGGGGCCTGCAGATCGGCACGATGATCGTGATGGTCCCGATTCAGACCGTTCTCGGCCCAAGGATCAAGTCGTTCTGGAACACCTGGAGGATCCACGGCGTCGACGTGCGCGACACGACCGCCTTGCTCAGCCGCGAACTCGAGCGGCTGCAGAAAACGAATTGGGCGTGGTCGCCGGAGAGGAAGATCTGCTATCCGACGCCGCCGGCGAGGATGGACCTCGCGGATCGGGCGGCGACGCCAGTTGGGCTCATGGGAAAATCGATCGCTCCCGTAGCCGATGGGGAGGACTGCACCGATTACCAGACCGGTCTCCCGGAGGCGATCAAGAAATACGGCCAACGCCAAAGCGAGTGGCGCCAGTTCCTCTTGGAAGCGCCGATCGCGTCGCACGAACAGTGGAAAGACTACGTCCTGAAGTTCCAAAACAGGTACACGGCCGCGTACAACTTCTACGAGTGGTTCGTCGCCGAAGTCGCGTTCCAGAACAAAGCCCGCAAGCTGGGCAACGGCAAGTCTTCCAGTCTTTTCATCTCGGAGCCGTTGCGCGGCATCAGCGTGATGAGCCTCGGGCCGGACGGCCAACCCGTGAGCGCGGGCGAAGAAACGACCGGAGTCGCCCTGAAACGCGCGGTGGATTACATCAAGACTCAGTTGGATGACCGGCAATCCCGCCTCTCCCCGCCGGACCGGGCGAGCCTCCGGCGGATCCAGTTGGGGCTGCTCGCCGCCGACAAAGACGTGCCGATCAAAGCTCTGCGGAACCTCACTTCGAAGGCCCGTGCGCGCCTTCAGGCTATGTCGGAACAGGAGCGCGAGGAGATGCTCTTCATTCACCGGATGTCGGAAGTGAGCAAAGCCGTGCGCCTGCTCAATGAGATTCTCGAAACGCATCCGCTCTGGAATACGAGTTACGCGCAGTACCCGTCACGGCATTACGAGACCATCGCCGCGCGGAACCCGTTCGCGGCCATTCGCCTCCTGCTCGGCAATCCCCGTCCCACGGCCCCAGGCCTCGAAGCCCTGAGGTGGGTCGACTCCGAACCGTCGATCTTCGAACAGGAACTCAAGGACGATCATCCGAAATCGATGGGCGCCCGCCTGCTGACCCCGACGATGTCGGATTACATGCTGGCGTCGATGATCTGCGGGCCGGAGGCGGACCCGAGCGACGCGCAGATCCTCGAAGAGCAGCATCGGCGCGACACGAGCTTCCTGACGCGCGCGTGGGAAAAGATCATCGGCGACAAAAACGCGCATCTCAAACGGAAAATGAGCATGATCGATATCCAAGCCGTGCGCGAGGACGTCAAGGCGCCGAAGTCGGCGTGGATGAACCCGAACAAGGAGCTCTCACTCATCATCGAAACGAAGCTCATAGACGCGACGTTCTACCCTCCGCGCCTCGTGAAGCCCCTGGGCCGGGACGTCTGCACGAACGCGTTCCCGGACGAGGGCTTCAGCCGTTCCATCAATTACAATACGCGGCCGATGTTCCAGATCCACGAAGGCGTGTGGAAAATCGACGGGCGCAAATACCGCGGCCTGCTCGGCGTCGCCAAACACAACCTCCGCCCCGAGATGTTCAAAGCGGACGGCACGGAGAGCGATTTCGAGGAGTGGTGGGCGAAAAACGTCGATCCAGCCGTCATCCGCACGGCTGAGGCCTTCAGCCGAAAATTCTACGAAGAGGTCCTCGAGGGCCAGTTCTTCCCAGCTCTGACGGGTGAAGCCCCCGATTATTACGTAGAACTCGGCAACAAAATGAACGGAAAATTCAACGGAGGCGCCCTCATGGTGGGTGTTCTCCCCTCCCTGCGCGCGGAACTGCAGACATACTTGGATCTCATCCAAAAGGCCCACGCGCGCGCCCGAGTGAAAGCCGACATGGCCGCGTTCAACGCCAAACGCAAAGAGCTCGAGAATCTCTTCCAGCTGACGACCGATATTTTCATGCGCCCCGAGACCGGGGAAAAGGCGGTCGAGAGAGCGGAAGCGTTCCTAAGAGTCGCTGGTCAGCCCCCGATGAGGGGCGCCAAACGCCACGAGAAGATCAAGCGCATCAACGACGTTTTCCTCGGCCTCAAGACGCGTATGGAAGAGGCGTCGAAGGCCATCAAGGATGAAGTTCTCAGGGATGTCGCCCCCGACGATCGAGTGCAAGCCCCGGCCGACCGCAAGCAAAAAAAGGTGCCGCTCGATGCCGTTCAAACCCGGGTCGCGATCGTGTTGTCCTCTCTGGAAAAGATAGGAGACCTGGCGAAGGAAACCGATTTTTACCTCGCGCTGACGAAATCCGTCTATCTGACGGGCCTCTACGAGCGGGGTACGGCCAAAAACGAACAGGCGCTCGATCAGATGCTCGACGAGCTCTTGGCGGAAACCCGGTGAACCGGCGGACGGCACCGATTTTGTATTTTGTAACGGCTATGGCGAGTGATCGCCCCGAAACGGGATTTTAAAAGAAAATAGGCCGTGCCCGCGGGGCGAAGGCCGACGAAAAACGTAAAAGTGTACAAAGATGATCCACGGAGGTTCCCATATGAACAAAGTTATCTGCTTCGCTCTTCTCTCAGCCCTGAGCGCCGGTCAAGCCCACGCCGTCCGCGGCGCCGATCCGTCAAAAGCCGACGCCAACCAGTCGCGGCGAACGATGGAAGCGGCTACGAACAGCACCGGCAGGGCCGCCCTGAAAGCCAAACTCAATGAGGCGCATGTGAAAGTGACTTCTTCGTCCAATACGCGGAATCTCACTCCCACGGAGCAGAAAATGCTCGCCGCGAACATGGTCCGCGACCAGAAAGTAAACAAGCAAGCTTCGGAGGCCCTCGCCGACAAGGACACGGCCAGCGCTGAGCTGAACGCCCTCGCTCTCGAGAGGCTCGCCAACCGCAAAGTCAAGCAAGACGCGATGGACGCTGTCCTCTCCCCGGAGGCGAAAGACGCGCGCGACGCCGAAGTCAGTCTCGTCGACGCCCTCATCGAAGCCAAGACGTGGAAAGACTCCCTGCAGGTCTCCAACCTGAAAACGTTCGCGACCGAGTTCAACGCCCAGAAGAGGCAGGGCAAGCAGTCCGACGAAGCGGCCTTCCGCGCGGCCGCCGCGAAGCTGAAAAAAGAAACGGGCATCGATCTCGACTGGCGCAAGATCAAAGACCTCTGCACGAAAAAGGCGTGATCCGATCCCCTTGATCGGAGCGGATGCCCGGGCGCCTTGCCCGGGTTTCTCTTTTTCGCGCGGGCGGCGGGCGGCAATCGCTCAGAAGCGCGCGGACGGCCTAAAACCCGGCTTCGTTTCCATTGATGATGAGGATCTCGATACGGCGGTTTTTCGCCCGCCCTTCTGCGGTCGCGTTGGTCGCGACCGGCTTGTTGGCGGCGTAAGCGATCGGGATCACCTTGGAGGGGTCGACCTTCAGGCGTTGCACGAGAAATCGGGCGATTTTCGTCGCGCGAGCGGCTGAAAGCTCCCAATTCGACGGGTAAGGCCCCTTGCCAACGGGCTGGCTGTCCGTGTGGCCCTCGATGATGATCTTGCGGTTGGAGTCCCGCAGCAACCGCCCGATCTTCTCCAAAGCCAGGACCGCCTCCCCGCGCAGGTCGGCGGACCCCGAAGGGAAGATCGAGCCGGAGTCGAGCTTGATCCGCACGCCGTAGGCGTCCGGGTGGATCGCCTCAACGACGTCCTGGTATTCGTCCTCGTCGAGCTCGCGCCGCAGCTTGCGCTGCACGTAATCCTTCTCCTCCTGCACGCCCGATCCAGCCGGAGGATAGGTCGGCAGCGGGGACGGAATCAGGCTCGTGTGGGAGCTGTCCGTGTTGAAGTGTCCGTCGGGCTGACCGGACCCGAAAAAGCCGCTGAACTGCTTTTTCATCTCCTCCTGAACCTGCTGCTGCTTTTTCACGTCGGCTTCGGACGTGGCGTAGAGCACGACGAAGAACGCGAACAAGAGCGTGATGAAATCCGCGTAACTCACCAGCCAGCGCTCGTGGTTCTCGTGCTCGACATGCCTGCGCTTCTTCAAACCCATGCGCTCACGCCGCTTTCGCCCGTTCGGAGCCTTCGTCTCCGCGCGTGAACGCGCGCAGTTTCTCCTCGATGATGAACGGGTTCATCCCGTCCATGATGCCGACGGCGCCCTCGAGCACCATCGTCTTGATCTCGATCTGCTTCTGGATGCGCCGTTTGATTTTGTTGCCGATGGGGAGGAAAACCAAGTTCGCCGAGCCGACACCGTACACCGTCGCGACGAAAGCGACCGCGATGCCGCCGGCGAGCGCCGATGTATCGGAGACGTTCTGCATGACGTGGATCAACCCGAGGACGGCGCCGATGATGCCGATCGTCGGCGCGAAACCGCCGGCGTCCATCCAGATCTTCGCGCCCGCGTTCAAAGCCTCCTCTTCCATTGCGATCTCGGCCTCGAAGATGTCGCGGAGCGTGTTCGGCTCGACTCCGTCGATCACGAAGCGGAACACGTTCTGCATGAACGGGTTGCTGAAACCGTTGAGCCTCCGCTCGAGCGCGAGGATCGAATCCTTGCGCGCCACCTGGGCGGCCTCGATGACTTCCCCCACGATCCGCGCCGGATCGTCCCCCTGGGGCTCGAAGAACGCCCACTTGAGAAGGCGCAGGCCCGTCTTCAGGTCCTCGCGGGTCGTGCCGACGAGCACAGCGCCGGCGGTTCCGCCGAAAACGATGACGGCCGCGGCCCCCTGGACGACCGAGCCCAAATGCCCGCCTTCGAACAACATCCCGCCGATGATGCCGCCGATCCCAACGAACAGGCCGAGCAACGTGATGATATCCATTCGCCTTCCCTTCGATGGCGGTCAGAAACCAGAGGCCCCGATCGGCCGGGCCTCGGGACCGCCCTCGCACCGTTTCCTGAACGAAACGATGCGCGCGATCACGTCATCCGGCGACTGCCGGACGAGGAGCTTCTCTCCGTCCGTGAAAACCAGGACGGTGTCACCGGCGTCTTCCAGGTACCGGATCAAGTCCGGATTGACGTACACGATCGCGCCGTTGAGCTTGTTGACCTCTATCATGCGAAACTCATCGGAATGACTGGCGAAGGAATTTACAACCCCGGTCCCGGATGCCACAATCAAAGGCGTTTCCGAGCGAAAGTCGAGGTTGCATCGCGATGAACGGGCTCGTCGAGTTCGACCAGGGTTTATTCCGACGGGTCAACGGGGAGTGGCACAATCCGCTGCTCGACGCCGTCATGCCCGTGCTCACCGACTTGCATCGCGCCGGGCCCTGGCCGATCGTCGCGCTCGCCGCGGTTCTGGCGCTTTGGGTGTTCAAAAAACGCGGATGGGCCGCCAAGGCGATCGTCCTGGTGGCGCTTTCGGTCGCTTTGAGCGACATGGTGAATTATCGCGTGCTCAAGCCGCATTTCAACCGGCCGCGACCGCAGGCATCCGGCATCGAAGTCCGGCTCCTCACGGGCCGGCATACGGGCCTTTCGTTCCCATCGAATCACGCCGCCAACACTTTCGCCGCCGCGAACACGCTGGCCTACGCGATGCCGGGCCTCGGGTGGATCTGGTTCGCCGTCGCGATCCTGGTCTCGTACAGCCGCGTGTACGTGGGAGTGCATTTCCCCCTCGACGTGGTCGCGGGCGCGTCCGTCGGCATCCTGGTATCGATGTCGGTCTGGCGCGCGTTCGGGCGGCGCTGGCTCGGCCCCGAGCCGCGGGACCTTTCCCAAAGCCGCTCGGCTCGTCGAATCCATCAGAAGTGACGCAGATTCTTCTCCCGGGCGAAACTGAGGTCGTTCGTCGTGATCCGCAGGCGGCCGCAAAGGAAATGGCAGAGCGACTTGTAGAATTTCACCGCCACCGTCGGGTTCGCATCGAGCGTCTCGCGAAGCTGACCGAAATCCAAGGAGATGATTTCCGTCTTTTCGATCGCGAAGACCGTCGCCGAGCGTTTCTCGCCGTCGACGAACGCCATCTCACCGAAATGCGACCCGGTCGCCAGGTGCGCGACATCGACCCCGTCCCCGTCCTTGCTCTTCTGCCGGATGCGAACCGAGCCGTATTTGATCACGTAGAGCGAGTGCGCAGCGTCGCCCTGGTTGAATATCTCGTCGCCCTGGGCGTAAGAAGACAGTTTCGCGATCGCGCCGATTCTCTCGAGTTCGTCCGGGCTCATCTCTTTGAACAAGTAAACATTCTGCAGAAGGTTGTTCGTGGACATGCGGCCTCCGGGGAACTCGCGTCTCGAATCCGTGACGACGTGATGAGACCAGGATAATAGGTTTTACGACGGACTGTCCATACTATAGCTTTTGGCGTGGAGGTGGGTTCTATGAAAGTCTTGGTCACCGGCGCCACCGGGTTTCTCGGCGGCTGGCTCGTGCGGCGCCTCGTCGAGGGGGGACACGACGTCAGGATCATGCACCGTCGAGGCAGCGACCTCGAGAACCTCGCCGGCCTTCGCCTCGAAACGAGCGAAGGCGACGTCACGAACGCCGAAAGTCTGGTCGAGGCGTGCGCGGGCGTGGACACCGTGTTTCATCTCGCCGGCCTCGTCGCCTACACGCGCGCGCAACGTTCGGCGATGGAGAGAATCAACGTGGGCGGCACCCACAACGTCATCGAAGCCTGCGTGAAAGCCAAGGTCCGGAGGCTGGTCCACTTGAGTTCGGTCGCCGCGATCGGCGCGAGCTTCGACGGCGAACGACCGCTCAACGAAGACTCCGAGTACAACATCCATCATCTGAACCTCGGCTACTTCGAGACCAAACACGCCGCCGAGCTCCTCGTCCGGGACGCCGCGCGCACAGGCCGCCTCGACGCCGTGATGATCAATCCGTCCACGGTCTACGGGGCCGGCGACGCCAAAAAAGGCAGCCGCGACGTGCAACTCAAGGTGGCGCGCGGCAGGTTCCCCTTTTACCCGCCCGGCGGAGTCAACGTCGTCGCGATCGAGGACGTCATCGACTGCATCCTCGCGGCGTGGGGCAAGGGCCGCGCGGGCGAACGCTACATCGTCGCCGGGGACAATTTGCTGATCAAGGACCTGTTCGCCGCGATCGCCGAGGAGGCCGGCGTGAGACCACCGCAGGTCCCCCTCCCGGATTTCGCGCTCCACGCCGCGGGTAAAGCGGGGGATTTCCTCGAATCGATCGGCCGAAAAGGCCCGATCAATTCCGAGAACGCGTGGACGGCGACGCTTTTTCATTGGTTCGACGCCGCGAAAGCGAAACGCGAACTCGGATTGCGCCCAAGACCATCGCGCGAAGCCATCGCCGACAGCGTGCGCTGGGTCCGCGAGCGCGGGCTGCTGGACGACTGAAGGCCAGGACCCGCCTCAAGGCATCGCTATCGCAAGTCATTTGGAAATTCATGGGACTTGATATAAAACCATGGGGATGCTCAAGTTTTTGCTGCACTCCGCGCTCGGGTTGCTCTGCTTCCTGGCCCTGCTGACGGCCCTCGCGGGCGCGGCCCTGCTCAGCGCCCCACGCCCCGACGACATCAAGAAATGCATCGTGGCCAAAATGCACTCCGTGCCGCTGTGCCCGACCGATAAAGCGTACGTCCGCATCAAGAACATCTCGCCGTACATCCGCCACGCGGTGATCGTCTCCGAAGACGCGGGGTTTTACGGCCACAACGGCCTGGACTTCCATGAGCTCAGAATGAGTTTCGAGGAGAACCTCAAGGCGGGGCGGTTCGCGCGCGGCGGCTCCACGATCACCCAACAACTCGCGAAAAACGTCTATTTGAGCGGCGACAAATCCCTGGTCCGCAAGGCCCGCGAAGCGTTGATCGCCCTCCAACTCGAGAAGACGCTCACCAAGGACGAAATCCTCGAGAAGTATCTCAACGTCGTTGAATTCGGCCCGGACATTTACGGTGTGGCCAAGGCGACGCAATATTACTTCGGCAAAGCGCCAGCCGACGTCGACGTGCTCGAAGGCGCATGGCTCGCGTTCGTTCTGCCCAACCCCAAACAATACTCGCAGAGCTTTCGCAAGCGCGAATTGACCCGCTTCGCTCGCAGCCGTTTGCAAGTGATCGTGCGCCGCATGGCTCGCTACA
This sequence comes from Pseudobdellovibrionaceae bacterium, assembly GCA_021463345.1. GTDB lineage: Bacteria > Bdellovibrionota > Bdellovibrionia > Bdellovibrionales > JAMPXM01 > JAMPXM01. The sequence goes on from JAJTYM010000009.1 coordinate 84,298, forward strand.
AGCGCATCACAGCCGACGCGGAAGCCCAAGCGCTCGAACGGCTGGCCCACATGTTCAAGCCGATCGAGGATCCGAACGAGGACCCGATCGACCCGGCGCTCGAAGCCGAGCTTCAAGAGGCGACGCCGGATGAGATGCCCGAAGAAGCGCCCGAATCCGGTTTGTTCGAGGAATCGTCGGAAACGGCCGAGCCGCCTCTCGGCGACGCGCTTGCCGAGCCTGGTTTTTGAGCGGGAGTCCCCGGCGACGACCGTGAGCCCCCGCGGCGGCGGGGCCCCTCGACGGCGGCCGGGCCGCTCTCACTCGCCGGCGGCCGCGGAGCGTTTGCGCTTGTGCGGATCCAATTCGCGGCAACGCAAACGGATGCTCTTGGGCGTCACCTCTATGCACTCGTCGTCGTTGATCCATTCCATCGCCTGTTCGAGCGAGAGCGGTTTGATCGGCGTGAGCTTGATCGCCTCATCGGATCCCGAGGCGCGCACGTTGGTGAGCTTTTTCTCGCGCGAAACGTTGACGATCAGATCGTTGTCCTTGGCGTGCTCGCCGATGATCATCCCTTCGTAGCACTCCGTTCCCGGGAGGATGAAGTGACGGCCCCGCTCTTCCAGGTACCAGAGCGCGTATGCCGTCGCCGTGCCTTTGCGATCGGCGATCATCGCGCCGTTGTGCCTGTGGATGAGCTCGCCGCGGAACGGTTCGTAGCCCGCGAAATGCGTGTTGAGCAGGCCCGTGCCGCGCGTGTCGGTCAGGAATTCCGAGCGGTAACCGATCAAACCTCGCGCCGGTATCGAGAACTCGAGACGCACGCGCCCCGTGCCCTTGTTCGACATGTTCATCATCACGCCCTTGCGGCGGCCGAGTTTCTCGGTCACGACGCCCGTGTAGTCCTCGGCGACGTCGACCACCACGTTTTCGACCGGCTCCAGCTTCTGCCCATCCTCGAACTTGAAGACGACTTGGGGTTTGCCGATGACCATCTCGAAGCCTTCGCGGCGCATTTGTTCGACCAGGACGCCCAGCTGCAGCTCGCCGCGGCCGAAGACCTTGAACGTCTCGGGCGAATCGGTCGGCTCCAGGCGAATGGCGACGTTGTGGCGAAGCTCCTTCTCGAGCCGCTCGAGGATTTTGCGCGAAGTGACTTGCTTGCCTTCGAGACCCGCGAACGGCCCGTCGTTGACGGACATCGTGATCGCGACCGTCGGCTCCTCGACCCGCAACCGCGGGAGCGGCTTCGGATTGAGGGGCGAAGTGATGCTGTCGCCGATGTTGATCTCGTCGAAGCCGGCGAGTATGGCGATATCGCCCGAGGGGACTTCCTTGGCGGGGACCTGCTTGAGGCCCTCGTAACGGAACAGAGCCGATATCTTGGTCTTCTTCGTGCGGTTCTCGTCGTGGTAGACCACGACCTCGTCGCCGACCTTGATCGAACCCGCGCGCACGCGGCCGATCCCGAGACGGCCGACGTAGTCGTTGTAATCGATGTTGGCGATCATCATCTGCAAGGGCTCGTTCGAGTCGAACGCCGGCCCCGGGAACTTCTCGACGATCCAGTTGAAGAGAATCGAAAGGTCCTTGGTCTTCACGCTCGGGTCGAGCGTCGCGTAACCTTCGCGCGCGACCGCGTACACGATGTCGAAGTCCGCTTGCTCCTCGGTGGCGTCGAGATCGATGAACAAGTCGAAGATCTCGTTCATGACCTCGTTGATGCGCGCGTCGGGACGGTCGATTTTATTGATGCAAACGATGACTTTGAGGCCGCGGGCGAGCGCGTTTTTGAGGACGAAGCGCGTCTGCGGCAGCGGGCCCTCGCTCGCGTCGACGAGCAGGATCGCGCCGTCGACCATGGTGAGCGCGCGCTCGACCTCGCCGCCGAAGTCGGCGTGCCCGGGGGTGTCGACGATGTTGATGCGGTAATCGTTGTACAGGAACGAGGCGTTCTTGGCCGCGATCGTGATCCCGCGCTCCCTCTCGAGATCCATCGAGTCCATCACGCGCTCATCGACCGCTTCGTTGTTGCGGAACAAACCGCTCTGACGGAGCAGGTGATCGACGAGGGTCGTTTTCCCATGGTCGACGTGCGCGATGATCGCGATGTTCCGTATCTTGAGTTCTTGCTGGCTCATAAGGGTCCCTCTCGTTCCGGCCTCAGCCGTGCCCGCCCATTAAGAATGCTTCATGGCTTGTATCGACCTGCAGCACCGACTTCAGGTCAGCGAAATACGCAAGGGCGAGATCGAGGGTCTCGCCCACCGCCTGGGATTGGAAGATCGTTTTGCGGAAATTCGCGGCCCCAGGATAGCCGGTGGAATACCAGGAGGCAAATTTCTTCAATTGCAGCAGGGTTATCTTTTCGTCCGTCCGCGACAGAAAAAGGTCGTGCATATCGCGCAAAAGACCTTGGAAATCCCGGTCGTGCTCGTACCTGCCGCCGGCCCAAAGGGCCGCCGCCTCGCGGAAGATCCAAGGGTTCTTCAGGCAGCCACGGCCGATCATCACGCCGTCGCAGCCGGACTCGCGCAAACGGCGCACGGCGGTGGACGCCGAATGGATGTCGCCGTTGCCGAGGATGGGGATTTTGCTCTTGGCTTTGACCGAAGCGATGAAGTCCCAGTCCGCCTGCCCGGAGTAACCTTGGGCGCGCGTGCGGCCGTGAATCGCCACCCACGCGAGCCCCTCGTCGTAGGCGATCGCGGCGACATCGAGGGCATTGCGGCTGGTTTCGTCCCAACCCATGCGGATCTTCACCGTGAGTGGGATCGAAACCGCGGCTTTGACCGTCCTGAACATCTCCGCAACCCGCGGCAGATCCCTCAGGATCGCCGACCCCGCGCCCTTCTTGACGACTTTCGGCACGGGGCAACCGAAATTCAGGTCGATGAAGTCGGCCCCGAAACCCTCGGCGAACTTAGCGGCCCTGGCAACGATCTCAGGCGTTTCACCGAAGAGCTGAACGCCGAACGGGCGCTGAATTTCCTCGAAACCCATCAAGCGGATCGTCTTTTCGCTCTTGAATTCGATGCCGTGCGCGCTCACCAATTCGGTGATCACGACGCCGCAGCCGAGGCGCCGCATAAGCGTGCGAAACGCCGAATCGGTGATGCCGGCCATCGGCGCGAGCACGAATGGGTTGGAGCGCAAGGCGCCGAGCAGATCGAGTGATGCCACGCTTTAAGAATTTCCTTGATTAGACGCGCGTTTATAGCGAAACGCCGGCTTTGACGCAAGAGCTCTTGAGAGCGATGAGTTTTTACACGAAAAACAAGTCCCTATCGGGAGTGAAACGACGATGCGGACAAAGCGACTGACTCTTGGGATCGACTTGGGTGGAACGAAGATCGCGACGGGCCTTGTCGACGAATCTGGCCATGTGATCGCTTCCGACCGACGGCCATCGAAAAGCCCGCGGCACACGCCCTTATCCACGCGTGAGCAGATCCGGTTCTGCGTGGACTCCATGGCCGAAGGGTCTCTCGCCGTCCTCGACACGGCGCCCGGCAAGACTTTGAGACAAAAGGCGGCGGCCATCGAGGGCTTGGGCTTGGCGGCCGCGGGCCCGCTCAACGTGGAAAAGGGGCAAATCGTGCGCCCCTCGAATTTCGAAGGCTGGGGCATCGTACCGATCGTGCGTTTACTCGATCAGGCGCTCCGCAAACGAGGGATCACGGTCCCCATTCATTTTCAAAACGACGCGATCGCGGCCGCTCTCGGCGAAGGTTGGATCGGCCTCGCCAAGCGGGCGACCAGTCACGCGACGATCACCCTGGGGACCGGCGTGGGGACCGGCGTGATACTCAACGGCCAACCGGCGCAAAGCAAAGGAATGGGTTCCGAATGGGGCCACAGCATCGTCGATTGGAGCGCCCTTCCCGAAGACGCGAAAGACCCATATCCCTCCACTGTCGAGGGTTATTCCTCCGGCACGGGTATGATGCGGCTCGCGCGCTCTCTCGGCTTCGAAGGCCCCGACACGGTCGCGCTCGCCGAAGCCGCGCGGCGCGGGGACAAACTCGCTCTCCATGTTTTCGCGCGCGCATCGCGCGGACTCGCGGCGCTTTTCCATAATCTGTCCATAGGCTTCAACATCGACATCCTCGTGGTCACCGGAGGGCTGCTGCCCGCCCAAGACCTCTTCGTACCGCGCGCGATCGACACCTACCTCGATTGGATCGCCAAAACGGCGCCGGACTTCGCCGCGCCCGTGAAGATCTCCAGACTCGGCGATAAAGCCGGCGTGGTGGGCGCGGCGCGGCTGCCTCTGCTCTGAATCAGAACCGATGAATGCTTGGGCGGGACCGGCGGGAGTGCACCGCGCGGAAGATCGCCCGCGCCCGAACATACGGATAACAGGTGTGAACAATTTGTCTATGTTCGCCAACACCCCTTCTTGCGACGGCGAGAACGGCAGTCAAGACTGGTTTTGGTGAGTGCCATCGCAGCAAAAAGCGGCGCGAAACGCCACCCGTCAACCACTCAACCGCATGGACGACCTATGCATACTCGCATGACGTGGGTAAAAGTAAGATGACCGGGACGGCGACGACGCCTTTTGAGTTCTCCACGGCCTTCTGCCGGACGCTGGGCCTCCTCACCCCCGCTGAACTGCAGGCCCTGCGCGGAAAAACGGTCGCGATCGCGGGCCTGGGGGGCGTC